>NZ_JRKO01000023.1 GCF_000763885.1 Paracoccus versutus
TCGGTCATGCCCACGATCACCTCGGGCAATACCAACGCGCCCTGCATCATGATCGGGGAAAAGGCGGCGGACATGATCCGGCAGGACGCCCTGCCGCGCCGCGACGCAAGCTGAACATCGGGAGGGACCAAGATGACGGCAGATTTCACCCATCCGGGACGGGAAACCGCGCAGGACTGGGCGGTTGAAACGACCTCATCCAGGTTTCGAGAGGAAGAAATCCCCTGCCAGGACGCCACCGAAACTTCTGCATGAATTCAGGCGCCAGATCCTCGCGGAATACCATGTCGGCCAAAGCCAGCATGCACTCTGCCCGACGAACCGGCGGAACAGATCCTGCATCTGTGCCATCCATGGTCACGCGGATCGGGCCGAGGCCCCGCGGTGATCAGCGGATGGGCTGTTTCGTCGCAGCTGGGACGTCAAGCGGGAAGCTGCCGAGATGACGCTGGCGGGCGCGGGGTCGTCTTCGCGGTCGACATCGGTCGCCGTATGATCGAGCCGGTGACTGCGCCGGCTCGGCGCAAGGCGCCTCGGTGGCCGGGAAGCTGTCGGTCCCGCCGCGTGGATCGGCATCGAGATGACCGGCGCGATCCGCTCCAGCGCCGCGATTGGCGCGCCGATGCCGAAAGCGCCGAGGAACAGGTCGGGCGACAGGGCCTGCAGCGATTCCGAGTGCGGTGCGTAGAGGAAGCCGAGGTTCATTGTCTCGCAAAGGCGCTGCATCGCGGATCAGCATCCATGTCTGCGTCGTCGACAGGCCGATGCGCTGCCCGATCTCGGCATTGCCGAGCCCCTCCCAGCCGATGCTGTTCGAAGGCCAGCCGCGTACGCGGCGGCAGGTCCGCCCGCGCGCGCCTGACGATGCGAAGCGCTGCCGGTCATGGACGATGGTTTCCGCGCCCGGCGACGGGTCGGCGACCTGCCGCAGCGCGTCGTCGCCGACCTGGTGGAGGGTGACAGAGCGCCGCCGGCACTCGTGGTCTATCACCAGATTGCGGGCGAGCGCACTGTCATGACCCACTCCGGGAGCGCAAGCCGCTTCCCTGGCATTCTTGTCGGATGTCGTTCGTGGCGTTTCAGCCACATTGCGTGCCGGTCATGATCATCCCGCGGCCATGGGCGGGATGGGCCGGGCGGTCCCGCCGGCCGGCCCGCGCTGCGTCGCGAAAATACACCAGCCTGGCCCGGCCGAAACGACGTGGGGGCCCGCCATATTGCCAAGGCGGGCCGTTTCCCGCATCATGCGTGGTCGACAATGGATCGCTTCCCAGAGATGACGCCTCGCGCCCTGCTGCGCCGCGCCTGACAGGCATGCCATCTGGAATACTCAGCACGAGCGGGGCTTTCGGACGATGAGCTATCGTCACTCGATGATCTGTTATACCCAAGGCATCAGCTGCGTGTCGCCGGTGCAATGGCGCGGGCTGGACGGGCTGGTCAGCGTCTATTGGCAAGCCGAAGGCCAGGCCGGCGCGCATGGCTATTACCTGTCGCCCGACCCGCGCATCATGTTCTTCTTCGACGACGTGTCCTCGCATATCCTGATCTCGAACCGCGACGACGAAATGCGACGCAGCGGGCGACCGATGATGCGGGCGCTCTATGTCCCGGCGGGCGTGCCGATGTGGTCGCGCTTTACCGGCCATCACGTCTTTGCGCATCTGGACCTGCATATCCACAAGGACCGGATGATGCGCTTCCTGACGCCGACGGTGGGGGCATCCGCCGCACTGGCCGCGCTGCGCCGCCCGGTCGAGATCCAGGACGCCGATGCGATCCACACCCTGGCCGGGCTGCTGGTCGGAGAGGTCGCGCAGCCCTCGCGCCACGGCGTTTTCGCCGAAAGCCTTGTCGGCAGCATCGTGACCGGGCTTCTGGACATTCCGCACGAGGGGGCCGAGCGTGCAAGCGGCGGGCTGACCCCGGCGCAGATGAACCGCCTGGCCGCGCGTCTTGAAAAGGCGGGCGATCACCGCCTGACCGTGGCCGAGATGGCCGCGACGGTGGGGCTGTCGGAAAGCTGGTTTGCGACCGTGTTCAAGCAGACGACCGGGCAGACGCCGCTGCAATGGCAGATGGCGCAACGCATCGGCCAGGCGCAGAAGCTGCTGGTCGAGACCGACCTGACCGTTGCCGATGTCGCGGCCCAGGTCGGCTTTTCCGATCAGGCGCATCTGACGCGCGTGTTCCGCCAGGTCGCCGGGGAAACGCCCGCCGCCTGGCGGCGGATGCAGCTGGTCAGCTAGGGGCCCGGCCGTCGCGACGACGGCCGGGCCGTCGGCTTACCAGGTGCGGCGCAGCGTCACCGCGACGGTGCGGCCCGGATTGTAGTAATCCGCCGTGCCCCGCCCGACGACATGCTGTTCGTCCAGCAGGTTGCTGATATTGACCGCCAGGCTGGTGTTCTCCTGCACCTTGTAGTTGAAGGCCGCATCAAGCGTGACCGAGGCATCGGCCTTGCCCGTGTTGTTCGAGATCGTGTGGAAATACGAACCGACGTAGCGCGCGCCCAGGCCGAATGTCATGTCGCCGCGGGTCTCATTGCCCTCAAGGGTATAGTTCAGCCACAGCGACGCCATGTGGTTGGGAACCTCGGAGAACTCGTTTCCTTCCACTTCCACGCCCCGGATCGGCGCGGATCGCACGACTTCCGAATCCATGTAGGAATAGGACGCGATCAGGTCGAGGTTGTTCGCCAGCTCAGCCTTGCCTTCCAGGTCGAAGCCGCGCACGCGCTGCTCGCCCACCAGTTCGCGGGTGATATTGCCGTCGGGCTGGACCACGGCGACGGTGACGTTGTTCTTGCGCAGGTCATAGACCGAGGCCGAGATCAGCGCATTGGTGCCAAGCGGCTGGTATTTCACCCCGACTTCGTATTGCTCGCCCCGTTCCGGCTCGGCGCCGACGCCCGGAGGCGCGACGGATTCGACATAGCTGGCATAGGCCGAGATTTCGCTGTTGATCTTGTAGGTCAGCGCGCCGCGGATCGAGGTTTCCGAGTAATCGCCGCTGGAGCGCACGCCGTTCAGCGTTTCCTCGATGTCCAGCCAGTCGTGGCGCAGGCCTACCGTTGCGATGATCTTGTCGTCGAAGGACAGGTTCTGCTGCACGAACAGCGATTGGGTCTTGTAGTCGTTGTCGCGCAGTTCGTAGGGCGCTGCCAGCGCGCCGGGTGCGCCCGAATAGACCGGATTGGCCACGTCGATGGGTGTGTAAAGCCCATAGAACGGGGCGCTGGTGGTCGATGCGTCGCGGAACTCGATGCCGCCCACGGTGCTGCTGTCGAAGGCTTCGAAGCTGCGGTCGTATTGCAGGATGACGTTGCCGATCAGTTCCTTGGCCGTGGAGTTGCCGCCGAAATACCAGCGATCCACCATGGTGCCGGTCCGCGCCGCGCTGTCCGACAGATAGACATAGCCGAAATCGCTTTTCAGGTCGCTGTAGCGCAGGTTCGCACGCAGGCTGAGGCCGCTGTCGAACTCATGCTCAAACAGGGCGCTGATGCTCGAGCGCTCCACGTTCTGATAGTTGAAGTCCGGCTCGCCGAAGAAGTCGCTGCGGTCGTATTCGCGGTCCAGCGGATAGCCGCCGCTGTTGGGCGTGTTCTCGCGCTTCAGGTAATCCGCGATCACGCTGAGCTTGGTCGCCGTGGTGGGCTGCCAGGACAGGCCGCCCATGACGAAGGTGGAATCGTTGCGCGAATAGTCGTATTCCCGCTCGCCGTCCTGCACCCTGGCAGTCAGGCGCCAAGCCAGCGTCTGATCGGCGTTCAGCGTGTCGCCCACGTCGAAGCCGTATTCCGCGTTCCGCGGCGATCCGATCGAGCCATAGACCTCGCCGAAACGCTCGAAGCGCGGCTGCTTGGTCACGAAGTTGATCGTGCCGCCCGGATCCGAAGTGCCGAAGAGCGTCGAGTTGCCGCCGCGGATGACCTCGACCCGCTCATAGGCATAGGGCTCTTCGCGCGTGGCGCGCATCGAGCCCAGGGTCAGCCCGTCGCGATAGGTCGTCGCCTGGAAGCCGCGCACGAGATAGTATTCGTTGCGGTCGTCCGTCCCCCAATAGTCGGTGTGGATGCCCGCCGAATAGCTCAGCACCTCTTCCAGCGTGGTGGCCCTGCGGTCGCGCATCTCCTTTTCGGTGATCACCGAAACCGAGGCCGGGGTGTCGAGGATGCTGGTCGCCACCTTGCCGCCGACCCACAATTCGCTGGCGACGATCGTGTTCGCGTCGTCGTCGAACGGGCCGCTGGCGTTGATGATGATCGGGGAAAGGCGATAGGGCGATTCCTCGGTTCCCGCCCCGGAATCCGGCGGCGCGGGATCCTGGGCCAGGGCCGGGGATGCGATCAGGGCGGTGCAGCCCAGCAGAAGGGCGGTAAGGTGGCGGCGGGGGCCGCGCCGGATGTCATGTGCCATGGTTCAAGGTCCCGCATGGATGTTGTTGTTGCTGCTGGCTGCCTGCGGATCAGAGGAGGGGCCGAGGCTGGCTGGTCTTGGAATGACGGCAGCCCCCCGGTGCCCGAGGCTGGGGCAGGGACGGCGTGGCGGTCATGCTGGCGGGGCTTCTAGGGCCGATGGCGCGAACCTGTCTTGTAGAATCCCACTTTTTTTGTCGGAATCTTTGGGAAAAAGCGGATACCTTGGTCGGCACGGGTTGACGCATGTCCGCTTGCGCGGGAAATCCGCAGGCGAACCTGCCAGGAAAGGCCATGACGATGCGGATTCTGCGCCCTGCGATGCTGGTCCTGATGACGGCCGCCGCCCCCGCCCTTGCGGATGAGGCCGGGTTTCCCGTCAGCATCCCGCACGCGTTCGGCACCACGACGATCACGGAAAAACCGCTCCGCGTGGCGACGGTCGCCTCGGGCAATCACGAGGTGCCGCTTGCGCTGGGGGTCGTGCCGGTGGGCATGGCGGCGGCGAACTACGGCGACGACGACGGCGACGGCGTGCTGCCCTGGGTCGAGGAAAAGCTGGCCGAACTGGGCGCGGACACGCCGGCCTTGTTCGACGAAGGCGACGGTATCGATTTCGAGGCCGTCGCGGCGGTGGACCCCGACGTGATCCTTGCCGCCTATTCCGGGCTGACGCAGTCCGATTACGACACGCTGAGCCAAATCGCGCCGGTCGTCGCCTACCCGGATTCGCCCTGGACGACCGATTGGCGGCGGATGATCCAGATGAACAGCGCCGGCATGGGCATGGGGGCCGAAGGCGATGCGCTGATCGCCAGGATGGAGGCGCAGATCGCCGACACGCTTGCCGCGCATCCCGCCTTGCAGGGCAAGACCGCGATGTTCGTGACCCATCTGGACACCACGAACCTCAGCGTCGTGAATTTCTACACGGCCAACGATACGCGGGTGAAGTTCTTCCAGGATCTTGGCCTGTCGATGCCGAAAAGCGTCGTGGATGCCACGCAGCCTGGCAAGTTCGCGGGCTCGGTCAGTGCCGAGAATATCGACGCCTTCGAGGATGTGGACATCGTCGTGACCTATGGCAACCTGCTTTTGCTGGCCGCGATGAAGGCCGATCCTCTGGTCAGCCACATGCCCGCCGTCGCCCATGGCAGCATCGTCATGCTGAAGAACGATCCGGTCGGGAACGCGGCGAATCCGACGCCCCTGGGCATCGCTTGGGTGCTGGACGATTACGTCGCCATGCTGGCCGAGGCCGCGCAGAAAGCCGAATGACCGAACCCGCGACCATCTTGCCGCGGCGCGCCGCGCGGGCGCGGCTGCTGTGGCTGGCGGTGGTCCTGGCCGCGCTGCTGCTGCTTGGCGCGCTGTCGGTGGCCATCGGCACCCGGCAGGTGGGGCTTGACGACATCCTGGCCGGGCTGCGCGGAGAGGTCGGAACGATCGCGCAGGCCGCCGTCTCGGCCCGCATTCCGCGCACGATGCTTGCGGCGCTGGCCGGGGCCTCGCTTGGGCTTTCGGGCGCGTTGATGCAGGGGGTGACGCGCAATCCGCTGGCCGATCCGGGCATCCTGGGGGTGAATACCGGGGCGGCGCTGGCCGTGGTCGTCGCGGTCGCCTGGTTCCAGATCAGCGCCGCGCACAGCTTCGTCTGGGTCGCGATCTGCGGCGCCGGCGCGACGGCGGTCTTCGTCTATGCCATCGGCTCGCTCGGCCGAGGCGGCGCGACGCCGCTGAAGCTGGCGCTGGCGGGGACGGCGACTTCGATCGCCTTCTACTCGCTGGTGGTGGCGGTGATGCTGACGCGCGGCGACATCGCCGGGGGCTTGCAGGCCTGGCAGATCGGCGGCGTCGGCGGGGCGACATTCGCGCGGATGCAGCCGGTGCTGCCTTTCCTTGCCCTCGGGCTGCTGCTGGCGATGGCATCCGCGCGCAAGCTGAACTCGCTGGCGCTTGGGGATGAGATGGCGGCGGGACTGGGCGAGCGTGTCGCGGTCGCGCGCGCAACGGCTGCGCTGTCGGCGATCCTGCTTTGCGGGGCGACAACCGCGGTCTGCGGCCCCATCGGCTTCGTCGGGCTGATCGTGCCGCATCTGTGCCGCCTGCTGGTGGGGGTCGATCATCGCTGGCTGCTGCCGTTCTCGGCCCTGACCGGCGCGGCGCTGCTGGTCGCGTCCGACGTGGTCGGCCGCATCGTCGCCCGCCCCGGAGAGCTTGACGTCGGCATCGTCACCGCCTTCATCGGCGCGCCCTTCTTCATCTGGATCGTCCGCCGCCAGAGGGTCCGCGAGCTATGATCGCCGATGCCGTCACCGCCGGGCGCCTGCGCCGCGCGCGTTACCGCAGCCGGGTGATCTGGACGGCGCTCGCGCTGCTGGCGGCGGGGTTCGCCGTCACGCTGATGCTGGGCCAAAGCTTCACCCCGCCGCAGGACGTGCTGCGGGTGCTGGCCGGGCACGAGGTGCCGGGCGTCTCCTTCACCGTCGGGCAGTTGCGCCTGCCGCGCGCGGTCATGGCGATCCTGGCGGGCCTGTCCTTCGGCCTTGGCGGCGCGGCGTTCCAGATCATGCTGCGCAACCCGCTGGCCAGCCCCGACATCATCGGCATCAGCTCGGGCGCCAGCGCCGCGGCGGTCTTTGCCATCGTCGTGATGGGCCTCGACGGCGCGGCGGTGTCGGTCTTTGCCGTCCTGGCCGGGCTGGGCGTGGCGATTGCGATCTATGCGCTGTCCTTTCGCGGCGGCGTCGCCGGCACGCGGCTGATCCTGGTCGGCATCGGTGTGCAGGCGATGATGCAAAGCTTCATCTCCTACACGCTGTCGCGCGCGCCCTCGTGGGATCTGCAAGAGGCGATCCGCTGGCTGGCGGGCAGCCTCAACGGCGCGCAGCTGGCGCAGGCCGTGCCGGTGCTGCTGTCGCTGCTGGTCTTCGGCGGGCTGCTGGTCTTGCGCACGCGCGATCTCGAGGCGCTGCGGCTGGGCGACGATGCGGCCTCGGCGCTGGGCACCGATGTCGGACGGACACGCGCCCTCGTGGTGGTCACGGCGGTCGGGCTGATCGCGGTGGCGACGGCGGTGGTCGGGCCGATCTCCTTCGTCGCCTTCCTTGCCGGGCCGATTGCGGCGCGGATCGTCGGGCCGAACGGCTCGGCCCTGCTGCCCGCCGCGCTGGTGGGCGCGGCGCTGGTGCTGGCCGGCGATTACGCGGGGCAGTTCCTGCTGCCGGGGCGCTATCCCGTGGGCGTCGTGACCGGGGCCCTGGGCGCGCCTTACCTCATCTATCTCATCATCCGCGTCAACCGCACCGGAGGCTCGCTGTGACCGCCCATACCCTTTGCGTGCAGCAGCTGTCGGCCGGATATGGCGACCGGCTGATCCTTGAGGGGCTGGACCTCGACGTGCTGCCGGGCCGGATGACGGCGATCGTCGGGGCCAATGCCTGCGGGAAATCGACGTTGCTGCGGTCGATGTCGCGGCTGCTTGCGCCGCGTGGCGGCCAGGTGCTGCTGGACGGCAAGGCGGTGCATCGCATGGCGCCGCGCAAGCTGGCGCAGGTGCTGGGCCTTCTGCCGCAATCGCCCACGGCGCCCGAGGGGATCACCGTGGCCGATCTGGTCAGCCGGGGCCGCCATCCGCATCACGGCATCCTGTCCCGATGGAGCCGCAGCGACGACCAGGCCGTCGCCGCCGCGCTGGAGGCCACGCGCACCGCCGACCTGGCCGAGCGCGCCGTGGACGAGCTGTCGGGCGGGCAGCGCCAGCGCGTCTGGATCGCGATGGCGCTGGCGCAGGAAACCGACCTGCTGCTCTTGGACGAGCCGACGACATTCCTGGACATTGCCCATCAGGTCGAGGTGCTGGACCTGCTGACCGACCTGAACCAGCGCCGCGGCACGACCATCGTGATGGTTCTGCACGACCTCAACCTTGCCGCGCGCTATGCCGATCACCTGGTGGCGATGGCGGCGGGGCGGCTGCATGTGTCGGGCAGCCCGGACGAGGTGCTGACGGCGGCGAATGTGCGGGCGGTGTTCGGGCTGGACAGCCGGATCATCGCGGACCCGACTTCGGGGCGCCCGATGATGCTGCCCATCGGGCGGCACCGGATGGCGGGCGCGTGATCCGCTGCAACGCGGCGCGCCGACCGCCCGCGCCCCCGGCCTGCCCCGCCAGGCATCCGGTCAGGCACCAGGCCCGGTCGGATCAGGCCGCCGTGGCCTGCCGAACCGGGATCAGGGCAGAAAGATCTCCTCGATCTTCCGGTCGAAGAGACGTGCGATCCTGAAGGCAAGTTCGAGGCTGGGATCGTATCTCTCGCGCTCGATCGCATTGACGGTCTGGCGCGAGACATTCAGTTTCGCGGCAAGTTCGGCTTGCGACCAGCTTTTCTCCTGGCGCAGCTGCTGCACGCGGTTGTTCATTTGTAGCGCAGCCGGCCGATGACCAGCCCGAGGGTCCAGAGCGCGCACATCAGCGGCCAGACCGCGAACATGGACAGCCGAGGCATGCCGGCATTTTCCAGGAACCCGTAGCTGAAGGTCAGCAATGCCGTGCCGGCAAAGGCCAGCGCGAATGCCTCGAACTGGATGCGCCTTTGCAATTCGTCCAGCGCGCGGATGGCGCGCACGACCGACCAGCACAGAAGGACGGCCGGAACCATGGGCGCCATCGAAACGACGATCTGCATCGTCTGGCCCCAGTCGTTGCCGTTCAAAAGGCGCAACGAGACTGCCAGCGTGACCATATAGGCCAGCATGCTCAGGATGAAGGATGGGGCTATCCGGCTCATTTCATGTCCTCGATGTAAAGCGCGCTTTACAGTCGGGCCGCAGGCTGCAGATGTCAAGTATGCTTTACATCGGCATCGCAGGCGGCGACCGCTGCGGGCGGATTGCGCCCCAGGCGCACAGGCCGTAAGGCTCCGGGTTCTCATCGCCTTGCAACGGAGACGACGCCTTGCCCCTTGCCGCCGCAATGAACAGCCTCGGGTCGCTGGCCTTCATCCTGCTGGTCGCGCATACGACCGCCTATCAGGAGGCGAACTGGCCCGCGGGGCGGGTCGTCCATGTGCGCGACTGGGTGGTCCATGCCGCCTATGCGCTTGGCGCGGCCCTGCTTTTGCTGACGCTGGTCCCGGCAAGGGATGCGCGGCGCAGGGTCTTGCTGGCCACATGGTTCCCGCGCGCCTGCTGGGCGCTTCTGCTGGTCGGGATCGTCGTCCTGCCGATGTTCCTTCCGCTCGAGCCGTGACCGGCGGCAAGGGGGCGGGCCGGGAAACCCGATCCCGGCGAAAGGGGAAAGCCCCGCCTCTTCCGCAGCTGCCATCTGCGGAAAGGGGCGGGGCCGCCGCGGCCTGCCAGGAGATTCAGGCAGCGGCAAGCTCGGTAACCAGAACCTCGTCAACAACAGGCGCTTCCGACCCGGCGTTGGTCGCAAGGACCAGACCACCGTCGCCATCGGGTCGGAAGCTTTCGGTCAGATCCAGCGTCCGCACGGTGAAATTGACCGTATGGACCGCCTTCAGCGTCCCCAGCAGGGAAATGCGCCCCTGCGTGGGATCGGCGGGATCGCGGCCATAGCTCCAGGACTCGTCGCCCGCCGAGCCATGGCGGTTGATCCATTCGCACAGCGTGCCGGCATCGGCCTGCCAGATCCTCTGGCCACGGATCGGCGACAGGAAATTCGCCACCGTGCTGCCCTTCAGGATGATGTCGGCGCGATAGGGCATGCTGAGTTCCTTCTTGTTGGCCATCAGCACGACTTGCCAGACCCGGCCGGCGGGCACGTTGCGCACCGGCACCGAGACGCTGAAGCTGCGCGACTCGGATTTCGACACGGCGGTCGCATCCGTCCAGGAATGCGAATATTCGGCGGTGAAGCTGATGCCGAATTCCTTCTTCACCACCTTGGCGTCGATGGTGCCCTTGATCGAGACCGTGGTGCCCGTCTTGACCGCCTTGCTGACCGAATGCGTCGTCGTCACCGTGTCCTGGAAGGTGCAGGACAGGCCGACCGTCTGCTCGGGCGTCAGGCCGTTGCGGTTGTCCACGATCCCGGTCGCCGCCGCTGACTGGTAGACGCTGAAGGTCTGCGCCGGCACGTCTAAGACCAGTTCGGATGCCAGCGTGTCCGTCAGCTTGCCGAACAGCCCGCCGTTGTTGCCGGGACCGTTGGCGAACCATTGGCCGCCGGCCGGGTCCTTCTCGGTTTCAAGGTGATTTTGCCAGGCATCCACGATGATGGCGCCAAGCCCAAGCGTGTCGAGATATTGCAGCGTCATGGAAAATCCTCCTGAAGGAAGGGCTCAGCAGTTCACGTCGATCAGCCCCAGCGTGTTCGACAGCGTCGTGCCGGTGATCGTATAGGCCGCCGTGCAGGTATTGCCGCGCTCGTAGGTGAAGGCGCGCGCGGCCTCGTTGTCCTTGCCCCAGACCACGTCGACATGCAGATAGACGAGCGCGCCGTCCGGGATGTCGAACTCTTCCAGTTTCGCGGTCTTGGTCTGGCCCAGAAGGATGTCGCCGGTTTCCCGCGTGCTCTTCTTCTGGCCCTCGTCGTCGATATAGGCGAACTTCATCCGGGCGACGAAGCCGCCGCCATTGTGCAGGCTGAAATTGCCGACTTTCTGCAGAGACATGATTTTCCTCCGAAATCGCGGGTCTGAAATGGTCCGCGGCGTTGCCGCCTTGGGTAAGACCTGTTTCGCGCATTCCGCGAATCGGCGCAGTGGCATTTGCCACAGCGCCGGGGAATAATCGCGCCGGTTGTGGATCATTCGCGCGATGGGAGAGAGGCGATGCAATTGACCGGCGAGGCGCGGGCGATGTTCATGGCGTCCGCGCATCAGCGCAGCCACCCGGCCGGCGCCGAACTGATCCGCGAGGCCGACCGGGACCGGCGCGTCTTCCTGATGCTGGCGGGCGAGGCCGACGTTCTGGCCCATTCGCCCGAGGGGCGCATGGTCCTGTTTTCCCGCGTCGTGCCCGGCGACCTGGTCGGCATCCTGGCCGCCATCGACGGCGGCGCGCGCTCGACCAGCGTGGTGGCGCGGGATGCGGGGCGCACGGCATGGGTCTCGCCCCAGGATTTCCAGCGGCTGATGCGAGAGCCGGATTTTGCCGGTGCGATCCACCTGCATTTCGTCGGCCTCATCCGCGGCCTGTCCGAGCGGGTCTATGAATTCGGCACGCTCCTGGTGCGCGAAAGGCTGGTGCGCGAATTGCTGCGCCTGCTGGCCGCGCCGGGCGACGGGCCGCATCTGCTGGACCCGGCGCCAAGCCATATGGAGCTGGCCGCCCGCATCGCCACCCATCGCGAGGCGGTCTCGCGCGAGATGAGCCGGCTTGCCCGGCTGGGGGTGCTGGAAAGGCGGGGCCGCAGCCTGCACGTGCCCTCGCGCGCCAGGCTGGCCGCCGCGCTGGACACGGGCGAGCAGATCAGGCCAGAGCCGTGATCTCCACCGGCTCGTCGATGCCCTTCAGCGTGACCTGGCGCAGCGGCGGGGGCGCCTGCCGCGCGGCGTCGCAGACGGCTCTGGTGGCCAGGATCTGCCCCGGCTCGGCCAGGGCCGAAAGGCGGGCGGCGATGTTCATCGCCTGGCCGAAGGCGCCGACCTCTTGCAGCAGGCCGCTGGCCGCCGAAAAGGTGCACAGGAAGGCCGTGCCGGTATGCAGGCCGATGCCGGCGCGGATCGGGTCGTCGCCGGCATCCTCCTGCCGCGCCAGCGTCCGGGCCATGCTGCGGGCGGCGGCGACGGCCTTGAGCGCATGGTCCTTGCCGGAAAAGCCGGGCGGCCAGACGCCGATCACGGAATCGCCCTGGAACTCCAGCACGAAGCCGTCATGCTGCCACAGCGCCGCGACCACCGTGTCGCGCATCCGCGCCACCGTCGCGGCATAGGCGGCCGCGCCCAGCCTTTCGCCCAATGCGACCGAGCCGCGCAGGTCGCAGAACAGGATGCTGATCGGCACCTCGGCGCCGCCGGGGAACTGCTCGATGAACCTGTCGCAGGCGTTGCAGAAGCGCGGGTTGCGGTTCGACGGGCGCAGGCCGATCCGCCGGGCCACCCAGCCGCCCCAGCCGCCGAAGGGCGCGAAGCACAGCTTGCAGCGCGGCAGGCCCGGCAGCCGCCGGTAGCGCCGCTGCTTGCCCATCAGCACCGGATGGCCGTCGCGAAAGATCTGCAGCCAAAGCTGCTCGTTGCCGAATTCGGGCTGCGAGGCGCTATCGGACATCGGGCCTGACCAGGTATTCGTCGGGGGTTTCGGAGGCGTGCATCGACTGATCCTCGGGGCAGACGTCCAGCCCCTCGCTGTTGCAGACCGCGGTGGCGCAGAAGAACGAGGGGCCGGCGACCGCGGTCAGGGGCGGGTCGCGCGGCAGGCCGCGATAATCCAGCACCACCGCCTCGCCCTCGGCCATGGGGATGGCGCAGGGGATATGCGGCCGCCCGTCCGGGCCGCGCAAGGGGATCGAGGGCAGGGTGACGACGATCCCCGCCTCCAGCATGTCCGGCGCGATCCAGCCGGGCGTCCCCGCCAGGCTCAACACATGGTCGTAGCCGGGGCCGAAAAGCATGCCGCCGTCCGCGGCCAGGGCGACGGGCGCGGTCTGCAGGTCGGTCATATGCGCCTCGGCGCCGCGGCCGAACATCAGGTAATGCGCGACCTCGGGCAGGGGCTCTGCATGGGAGAAGGGCCGGAAATACACCACGCGCTCGACCGTGACCGGGATCTTGCCGAAGACCGGGCGCACCCGCGTCAGCTGCCAGGGAAAGAAATGCGGGTCCTTCTCGTCCTCGGGACCGAAGGGCGGGATGCCCTGGAAGATGTTGCCGGTGAAGGTGGGCTTCAGCCCGGCCGCGACCGAGGGGATGTTGAACTCGTCGCTTTCGTCGTTGGCCAGCACGAAGATGTCGCGCGGATAGCGCGCCCGGATCTCGCGCAGGGCGGCGGCGACCTCGGCCGGGACCGAAAAGCGCAGCACCAGCTGATACTTGTGCATCTCGGTATGGTATTGCGTCATGTGGACGCCGAACAGCGTCTGGGCGCCGACGATGGTGAAGGCGTGCTGATGCGCCATGTTGCTGATCGGCGGCCCGGCCGGATCGTGTTCGGGGCAATGATCCATCTTCATCCTTTCTTCAGACGCAATCCGGCGGCCCGGCAGATTTCCCCGGCAGCCTCGGTGGCGGTTTCGCGCAGGATCGCGATCAGCCGCGGAATGAAATCCCCGTCCTCGGTCGCGGTCAGGAACGGGTTCTGCTGGGTCGAGATCAGGAAGCGCACGCCCATGCCCGGCTGCGGCTCGACCCCGGCCCGCCGGGCGAAGCGCGCGACGAACCCCTCGCCATAGACGGCGGGGTCGAATTCCGAGGCGGTGACGAACATCGGCTTCGGCGGCGGTCCCGAAACGGGCGCCTCTTCCAGGCTCAGCGCGCGGAAGATGGCGTCGTTGAGCCGGTTCATCAGCCCTAGGTCCGTGTTGAGCCCGCGCTCGCTGCGGAAGTTGAAGGCATAGGGCACGATGCTGGTGTCCGAGCCGATGCTGCGAAACAACGCCATCAGCGTCGGATCGGCCAGCAGCCGGTCGACCAGCGCATCGTTGTCGAGGCAGGCGATCTCGTCGTGCAGCCGCCGCTCCTGCTCGGACACGGCCTGGGGGTCGAGGCCGCGGCGCTCGGCCGGCAGGCGCTGGAAGGGGGTGACGGCGACCGGCCCGTCGGCCGGGAACCCGGCCCGCAGCGCGGCATAGAAGCGGCGGCTGGCAAAGATGCATTTCGCCAGCAACCGGCCATAGCCCGACTGGTCGGGCGGGATCACCCGATGCGACAGCCAGACCGAGGCCGCCGCGGCGCCGGGCTTCGAGCCCTCGATGCCATAGATGCCGACCGTCGGCACCACGCCGTCGTGAAAGACCACCGGCGCGGCAAAGCTGACCAGATCGCGCATCGCGCCGTCGCGATAGCAAAGCGCGCCGGCGGGGTAGGGGATGAACCCCGCCTTGTGCGGGTCCACGGTCAGCGTCTCGCAATGCCGCGCCGCCTCGAGGCGCGCCTCGACCCGCGGGTTCAGGTGCATGCCGGGCGGCGCGTCGTCGTCGTCGATGTCCAGCATGTGGTTGGGGTCCGAACTGCCCAACGGCGGCTGGCGCAGCATGGACATGAAATAGCCGCCCCAGGCGGCGTCGGCATGCAGCGCAAAGCCCAGGCCGCGGCCGCCGAACGCCTCGCGCAGGGTGACGATGCGGTCCAGCGGATCGACCGCGCCCTCCTCGGTAGTGCCCAGCACGGCGACCGCCAGCATGACCGGCCGGCGCTGGTCCAGGCATTCCGCCAGCATCCGCTCCAGCGCGCCGATCTCCATGCGGCCGTTGTCGTCCACCGGCACGCTGCGCAGCGCGGTGCGTCCCAGGCCCAGCAGCGCCGCGCCCTTGGGCCAGGAATAATGCGCCGTCGCCGGGGCAAGGACCAGCGGCACCGGCAGGTCGGGGGCATGGCGGCGGTGCATCTCGGCCAGGCCCAGATCCTGCACGGTGCGGCCTGCCAGCGCGGCGACCGCCGCCTCGGGCTCGACCCCGGCCGACCGGGCAAGATCGCCGGTCAGGTCCAGCACCGTCCGCACCGGCAGGTTCATCAGCCCCCAGGCGTCCAGCTCCAGCAGCCGGGCCTGCCCCTGTCCGGTCCGCACCTCCAGCCCGCGGGCCGCGGCCAGGGCCGGCACTTCGCGCAGCGCCTCCGCCACCGCGAAGGGCAGGTATTTCAGGTTGCGCGCCGCCCAGATCGCCTCGGCATTGGCCACGCTGCCGTCGCAGGTGACATGGCCCCAGGGCGGGCGCTGCGCATCGTCAAAGCCGGCCATCCGGCACAACTCGCGCCCGACGGTGATCTCCAGCAAGGTGGTGACGGGCGAGGCCTCGGCCGCGACATTGTTCTGGTTGAAGAGCAGCGCCGCGATATAGCCCGCAACCCCCGGCAGGGTGATGTCCCAATACATGTGCGACTGGTTGCGATAGCTGGAAAGCGGCGTGGACCCGGCCAGCTTGCCGATCATCTCGGCAAGACAGGCGCGCATGCGCTCGACCGTGGCGCGATAGGCGTCGCTTTCGAAGACGCGGTCCGGTCCCAGCCGGGGATCCTGCGGCGCATAGTCCCGCCGGGCGGCGACATGGCCGGAAATCGCCATCCCGACCAGTTCGCGCAGCACCGCTTCGTTCTCGGCCTTGGGGCCAAGGAACCATGCTGGCAGCGCGCCCGCCCGCGCGACCCCGGCCGCGCCCAACAGCCCCGTCCCCTCCCGCGCGATCCGGTCCAGCGAATCTATCAGGTCGGGATTGGCCTTGCCGGTCATGGACGCCTCGCAGGATCGCCGGGAGCAGGAAGATGGGACCACCATGGCCCGAGCGTTCGGCCTTTTCAACATGCAGTTGCATGAGCCGCGGCGTTTTCCCCAATGTTTGGACGGGCTTCCGCGGGCCGCATCCCCCGCGGCCGGGGCAGGAGCCGGGCAGGAACCGGGCAGGGCGGCGGCCGCATATTTTCCGAAATGTCGAATTCTCAACATTCCGGCCATCGGCCGTCCGCTTATACCCGGAGACGGCGCCCACGGGCGCCCCTTGTCCCCACCAGATTTGCATAGGCGCGATTATGAGCAAAAACCTTCGCCATACCCGGAATCCCGACATGATCGCCTTTACCATCGGATGGGTCGTGCTGCAGCTTATCCACGACGACCTGCCCACCGACTTCAAGACCATCAAGGGAAGGCTGCGCCAGATCGCTGCGGGCCGCGCCGAAGGCCGGGTGACGCCCGAGATGGCCAAGGACGCCCTTTCCGGCACCGAGGGTATGGAGCGCGGGCGAATGCGCGACGTGGCCTGAAAGGACAGGACCCGAGAGCGGATGGCCGGGGTATCAGCCCTCGGTCCCGGTGACATAGGCGCGCAGGCCCTGCGGCCTCAGCACGGTTATCCGGCCATAGCCGACCTCGATGCAGCCGAGGGCCTCCAGCTTCTTCAGCGTCTCGTTCACGATATGGCGCGAGGCGTTGGCCATTTCGGCCAGGTCGTTCTGCGTCAGCCGGCAGGTCTCGGGCGCGTCCTCGCAGGGGCCCGTGCCGGCCACGCGCAAAAGCACCGCCGCCGTCCGGCGATCCGCCCGCCGGATCAGCAGGTCGGCCATGCAGCGGACCGCTATGTCGAGGTTGTATTCCGAAAGAGAGCCGAAATGCAGCGCCGCCTCGGGCAGGCGCCGGCAAATCCTGTCCACGGCCGCAAGCGAGACGTAAAGCACCGCGGCCGGCTCCATGGCGCGAAAGGACAGGGTCCGCGGCTGGCGAGAGACCATCGGCCCTTCCCCCACCCAGTCGCCGCGCCGGAAGATATGCCCCATGGCGATGCCGGCATCCGGGGTCGGGCCAAGCCCGGCAAAGCTGCCCCGGACGATCCCGTAGAATCCGCCCAGGCCGTCGCCGATGTGATGGGTATACTGGCCGGCCTCGTAATGGCGCAGCCTCGCCTCGTCGAGAAGGGCGGACTGGAACGCGCCCGGCTTTTGCGCCAGCCAGCCAAAGGACAGCAGGGTCTGCCGGCACTCGGCCATGGAAACAGCAACTTGCATGAAATTCCCGGTATCGAATGGCGCGCAAGGCGCCCGCCACAGGCTTGTCCATCATCGAGAAAGGGTCAAGCCTTGCTGCAACGGCCGCGCGCGTTGCCCGCGCCTCGTGCATGAGGAGATCCCCTGTTTCTGCGGATGGCCGGACAAAGGTTCACCGCTTGCCGGCCCCCGCGCCACCCTGTCCCAGCAGCCAGACCAGGTAGAGCCCGCCGCACAATCCGGTCATGCTGCCGATGGGCAAGAGCAGGCCAAGCGGCGCGCGCTGCGAGATCAGGTCCGCCGCCAGCAGCAGCGCCGCGCCGGTCCATGCGCCGGAAAGCAGCGGCACCCCCGGCGCGCGGGTCAGGCGCCGGGCGATCTGCGGCCCGGCCAGCGCGATGAAGGCGATGGGGCCGGCGCTGGCGGTGGCCACGGCGGTCAGCCCGACGGCGGCGATGACCAGCAGCACCCGGGTGCGGGCGATGTTCAGGCCCAGCTGGGCCGCCATGCCCTCGCCCAGCTCAAGGACGGCCAGGCGGCGCGCGTTCAGCGCCAGCAGCGGCGCGAACAGCGCCAGCCCCGCCAGGGCCGGCCAGACATGCGACCAGCTGCGCGCGTTCAGCGATCCGGCCAGCCAGATCTGCGCCGACATGGCGCGGTCGAGATTGCCCATCACCATTAGCATGTTGTTGACCCCGGTCAGCACCGCGCCCACGCCGATGCCGACCAGGATCAGGCGATAGCCGCCCTCGGTCCCCCGGCGTCGCGCCAGCGCCAGCACCACCACCGCCGTCGCCAGGCCCGAGACCACCGCCGCCGAGGCGACCTGGAAGGTGCCGGCGTTGAACAGGACGATCTGCACGATGGCCCCGGTCGCCGCCCCGGTGGTGAAGCCGATCACGTCGGGCGAACCCAGCGCATTGCGCGACAGCGACTGGAACACCGCCCCGGCCATGCCCAGCGAGGCGCCGACCAGCGCCGCCGTCAGCACCCGCGGCAGGCGGATGCCGCGCAGCACCCGCGTCACCGTGGTCTCGCCCGAGGTGCCGGCCAGCCCCTCGACCACCTGCGCCGGCGACAGCCGCACCGTGCCGGTGCCCAGAAGCAGCAGGGCCAGGACCAGGCACAGCAGCAGCAGCGCCAGGCAGACCGCCAGCGCGCGCGGCCGCCACAGCAGCGAGGCGCGGCCCAGCCGCAGGACGCGGGTCTCGGGCAGGATCATAGCCGCGCCAGCCGGAAGCGGCGCACGACATGGACGAAGAACGGCCCGCCCAGGATCGCCGCGACGATGCCGGCCGCGACCTCGGCCGGCGGCGCGACGACGCGGCCGATGATGTCCGCGCCCAGGAGGACCGAGGCCGCGAACAGCGCCGAAAGCGGCAGCACCCGGCGGTTGTCCGGCCCGGTGACGGCGCGCGCCAGATGCGGCGCGACCAGCCCGACAAAGCCGATCGGCCCGGCCGCGGCCGTCGCGGCGCCGGCCAGGATCATCACCGACAGGCAGGCGAGCGCCCAGAACCGCTGCGGCCGCAGCCCCAGCGCCCGGCCGCTGTCATGCCCCAGCGCCATGGCGTTCAGCCCCGGCGCCAGCGCCAGCGCCAGCCCGCCGCCAAGCGCCAGCGCCACGCCCATGGTCGCCGCCACGGCCCGCCCGCGCCCCTCGAGCGCGCCCGAGCCCCAGTTGCGGAACAGGTCCAGCACCTCGAGCCCCGAGTTCAGGATCACCAGGCTCGCCGCCGCGCCCAGCAGGACCGAGATCCCGGCCCCCGCCAGCACCAGCCGGACCGGGTCGGTGCCGCTTTCATGCGCCCGGCCCAGCAGGAAGACCGCGACCCCCGCCAGCCCGGCGCCCAGAAAGCCGAACCAGACATATTGCGCCATCTGCGTCAGCCCGAAGGCCGAGGCCCCCAAGACGACCGCGATGGCCGCGCCCGAATTCACCCCCAGCAGGCCCGGTTCGGCCAGCGGGTTGCGTGTCACCGATTGCATCACCGCACCGGCCAGCCCCAGCGCCGCGCCGGCAAAGATCGCCAGCAGCGTGCGCGGCAGCCGCAGCGCGCGCACCACCAGATGCAGGTCGTTCGCCGGGTCGAAGCCGAACAGCGCCGAAAGCACCTGCGAGGGCGGCACCGGGCGCGAGCCGACGGCCAGGCTTGCCAGCGCCAGAAGCGCCAGCACCGTCGCGCCGGCCGCGTATTGCCGCCCTGCCGGCGCCGGGCGCAACAGCGGCGTCATTTGGCGAAATAGAGCGCGACCGTCTCGATGATCTGCAGGCCCGAGTAGTAATCCACCCGGAACGAGTTCGGCCCCAGCGGATAGACCCGGCCCTCGCGCACCGCGGGCAGGTTGGCCAGCACCGGATCGGCGCTGAATTCGCGCACCGTCTGCTCGGTCCCGTTCAGCAGGAAGACGCTGTCGCCGGTGATCGCGGCGGGCAGGTTCTCATGCGAGACGAAATCGAAATCGGCCGAGCGCGAGACCTCGCCCCGCATCTCGTCGGGAAGGCCCGCGACCGAGAACCCCAGCGCCGCCAGCACCCGCGCCTGCGGGCTTTCGGGCTTGCCGACCGAATAGGTGCCCGAGAAATTGTAGGACACGATGCTGACATCGCCCGGCGGCAGGGACAGCCCCGCCTTCGCCTCGGCCGCCCGGCGGGCGAAATCCTGGGTCATGCGGGCGGCGTCGGCCTCGTGCCCGGTGGCGCGGCCCAGGCTGTGGGCCAGTTCCTCCCAGCCGTCGTTGGCGTAGTCCAGCACGATCACCGGCACCTCCTGCGCGCGCAGCTGGTCGAGATAGGGCAGGATGCTGTCGCCGCCGACGGAGGAGGCGACGACGAGGTCGGGCTCCTGCACGATCAGCGCCTCGATGTCGAAATTCAGGTTCGGATACAGCACCTCGACCCCGCGCTGGTCGGCGGTGGCGGCCCATTGCGTGAAGAAGCCCTTGTCGTCGGTCAGCGGCCCGACCATGGCCGAGGCGGTGGCCGCAAGCGGCGCGTCGATGGCCAGCAGGATGCCGGTCAGGCTGGGCGAGGTCGAGACGATGCGCTGCGGAGGCGCTGCCACCGTCGCCTCGCCCAGGGCGTCGGGAATGCTGCGCGGCCAGCCTTCGTCGGCAAGCGCCGCGGTGGGCAGGCTCAGCGCAAGGAGCAGCGGAGCGAGGCGTGTGGGCATGGGCATTCCTCAGATCGGCAGTTCGGCGTCGTCAAGGTCTTCCAGCCGCAGCCCGCGTTTGCGGATCTCGGCATATTCGCGCAGCCGGATGCGGTCGATCTCGGAGCTGCTGGCGCCGTGCTTCCAATAGCCGAAGACGCGCACGTCCTCTCGGGCCAGGCCGAGGGCGCGGAAATGGCTGCGCAGATCCCGCATTTCCTGGCGCTCGCCGGCGGCCCAGAGCGTCCAGCCCTTGGGCGTGGTGATGGCGTTGCGCGCGGCGGCCAGCAGCGCGCCGGTGGTGCCCGCGGGCCGGTCCCGCCGGATCAGGTGATAGTCGATGCCGGGCAGGCGCGGCAGTTCCTCGAACGCGCCGGGCTCGGCGGTCTCGATCCACAGGCTGCCGGGGGTACCCTGCGGCCATGCGCCCAGGATGGCGTGGACGGCGGGGATCGCGGTTTCGTCGGCAAAGATCGCCGCGCGCTTGTCGGGGGCGTGGCCGGGGACCAGGTGCTGGCGCGGCCCGATCATCCAGGCGCGCGTGCCGGCGCGGGCGGCCTTCAGCCAGCGCATCGCCGGGCTGTCGTCGTCATGGAGCACGAAGTCGATCTCGACCGTGCCGCTGGCGGGCTCGAAGCTGCGGATCGTGTAGATGCGCGAGACCGGCCGCTGGCCCTGGGGCGTCTCGACCTCGATGCGGACGGCCAGGTTCGCGGGCAGCCAGGCGGCGGGGTCCGCCGCGTCGATGCGGCCGACCACCCGCGCGACCGAGGGAAAGGGGCGGCGGATCTCGGCCACCTCCAGCTGGACGCGATCCATGTCGCGCATGTGATCCTGCTGCGACAGCAGGTCGTCAGGATCTTCGACGGATTCCGTGTTCGGGCTGGCCATGGCATCCTTTCCGCCTGCAGCATGTCGCGGGCGCTGGTCTGAAAAGCAGGGATGGCTGATCGCCGGACCGGGCTCCGGCGCAATGGCTGAAACCATATTGCAGAGCGCATTCCGCAATGCAATACACATGCCGCCGGAAAAAGGCGGCTCAAGGGAAGGAACGGGAATGTCCCATCGCCTGCATGCCGATGCGGTGACGCTGCGCTACCAGGCGCGGGTGGTGTCGGAAAACCTGTCGCTGGCGATACCGGACGGGTCGTTCACCGCCATCGTCGGGCCCAACGCCTGCGGCAAGTCGACGCTGCTGCGCGCCCTGGCGCGGCTGCTGGTGCCCGATGCGGGGCAGGTGGTGCTGGACGGCAAGGCGATCCTGGGTCTGCCCTCGCGCGAGGTGGCGCGGCGGCTGGGGCTGCTGCCGCAATCGCCGGTGGCGCCGGACGGGCTGACCGTGGCCGAGCTGGTGGCCCGCGGCCGCTTTCCGCACCAGGGCTTCCTGCAGCAATGGTCGCCCGAGGACGAGCGGGCCGTGCGCGCGGCGCTGGAAACCACCGGCACGCTGCCCCTGGCCGGGCGCCCGGTGGCCGAGCTGTCGGGCGGCCAGCGCCAGCGCGTTTGGATCGCCATGGCGCTGGCGCAGGAAACCGGCATCCTGCTGCTGGACGAGCCGACGACCTTCCTGGACATCGTGCATCAGGTCGAGCTGCTCGAGCTTCTGTCCGGGTTGAACGCGCAGGGCCGCACCGTGGTCGCGGTGCTGCACGAGCTGAACCTGGCCTTTCGCTATGCCTCGCATCTGGTGGCGATGAACGATGGCGCCGTGGTGGCCGAGGGCGCGCCCGACCAGATCGTCACCGATGCGCTGATGCGGCAGGTCTTTGGCCTCGATGCGCTGGTGCAGCCCGATCCGCTGACCGGGCGGCCGATGGTGATCCCGCGTCCGCGCGGCGAATTGGGCGGCGGCTGATCAGTCGAAGGTGCTTTGCCCGCCGGTCGCGCGGTTGATCAGCCGCGCCGCGTCGCGCAGCGCCAGCCCCGCCTGCGGCGAATCCAGCTTGCCCAGGTTGCCGGCCGTGGTCACGACGCAGACCAGCTCGCCCTGCGCATCCAGGACCGGCGCGGCCTGGCCGGTGACGTTGGACAGAAGGTGGCTGGTCAGTTCCGCCCAGCCCTCGGCGCGGATGCGGTCGATCGCCGCCTTGCCGGGCGGCGTGCCGCGGAAGCTGGCCGGTTGCAGGCGGCGTGCGGCCTCGATCTGCGTGCGGGGCAGGAAGGCCTGGAAGACCAGGCCGCAGGCGGTGTTGTCCACCGGCAGCACGTCGCCAAGGCTGACGGCGGTGATGGCGAAATGCGCGCTGCGATACCAGCGCACGATGGTCGGGCCGCGCTCGGTCCAGATGCAGACGCCGGAGCTGAGCCCGTGATTCTCGGTCAGTTGCTTCATCTGCGTGCCCGAGATCTCGACCGCATCGACCCGGCGCAGCGCGGCGACGCCCAGGCTCAGCGCCGCCGGGCCAAGGTCATAGCGGCTGGAGGCGGGATCCTGCACCGCCAGCCCCTCTTTCACCAGGCTCTGCATGTAGCGATGCGCGGTCGAGCGGCCGGTGCGCGACAGCTGCGCGATCTCGGCCAGCGGCAGGGCGCGTTCCGCCCCGGCCAGGATGTTGAGGAAACGCATGGCGATGGTGATCGACTGGATCGTCCCCGACCGCTTTTGCCCCGAGAGCTTCGCATCCTCGTCAAGGAAGGGCTCGAACTCCATCATGGGCGGTTTCTCCTGCGCTTGCGGCTGGCTCGCGGATCGGGCGTGCGGCAGCAGCGCAACACTAGCGCGGCGCGGCGGCGATGGCAAAGGGGCGGGCGCGCTATGTGATTGACATGCGGAATGCATTGCGCAATGGGGCACACATGCCGCCAGCAAGGTTCCCCTGCCAGCCCGCGCTTTTGCCGACAAGCCCGAGGAACCCATGCCCAAGAATCATCGCAGGCGGCTGACGCAAGGGGTCAGCCTGGTCACGCTTCTGGTCGCAGCGCCGCTGCAGGCGCAGGAAGCCCCCGCCGAAGCCATCACGCTGGAGACGGTCATCATCACCGGCGACACCATCACCCGCGACCTGATGGAGACCCCCAGTTCGGTTTCCGTGGTGACGGCCGAGGAGCTGGAAAAGGAAAAGCCCGGCAAGGCCGAGGTCCGCAGCGTCATCGCCGGCACGCCGAACGTGCTCTATACCGACAACGTCAGCACGCCGGTCATCCGCGGCCAGGACGCGCAGGGGCCGCATACCGGCGCCAACGCCTTCTTCGCCGGATCGGTGCCGCGCGCGACCATCAACCTCGACGGCCATTATCTCAGCTATAACGAGCTTTACTTCGGCGCGACCTCGACCTGGGACGTGGACGGCGTCGAGGTGTTCCGCGGCCCGCAGACCACCGCGCAGGGCGCGAACGCCATCGCCGGCGCGATCATCGTCAACACCAAGGATCCCAGCTTCACCCCCGAGGGCGCGTATCGGCTGGAAGGCGGCAACTACAACCAGCGCGCCGCATCCTTCATGTGGTCGGGGCCGATCACCGAGGAACTGGCCGCGCGGGTCTCGCTGGACTATTCGGCCCGCGACACCTTCATCGACTATGTCGGCTCGAACTTCATCCAGAACGAGATCGGGCAGGACTTCCTGAACGCCAATGCGCGGCTGAAGCTGCTGTGGCAGCCGGCCGAACTGCCGGGCCTGTCCGCCAAGCTGACCTACAGCCACAGCCGGATGAAGCGCCCCAGCGCCGAGGGCGCCTCGGAACCCTATGACGAGCTGGAATCGATCGCCACCTGGATGCCGGGCTGGGACCAGACCACCGATACCGCGATCCTCGACGTGGATTACGACATCGGCAACGGCCTGGTGCTGAGCAGCAGGACGCAATATTCGACCTCGGATGTCGAGCGCCGCGTCGGCACGCCGACCATGGGCGATGCGAATGTCGCGCAGGACAATTACTCGAACGAAAGCAAGCTGACCTTCGGCACGCCGGCCGACGGGCTCAGCGGCGTGGCCGGCATCTATGTCGCCTTCACCGACCAGGACGAATGGCTGAACCAGGGCGGCATCTCGACCTTCCGCGACGAGAAGTCGAACCTGGGCCTTTACGGCGAGGTGAACTGGCGCATGGACGAGCGTTGGACGCTGTCGGCGGGCCTGCGCTATCAGCGCGACCATATCCGCCGGCAGGGCGACGTCTCGCCGCTGTTCGCCAACAGCGACGTGGATTACGACCACACCTTCGACGCGCTGCTGCCCAGGCTGACGCTGGCCTATCAGGCGACGCCGGACTGGAGCGTCGGCGCGCTGGTCAGCAAGGGCTACAATCCCGGCGGCATCTCGCTGGACTTCGGCTATTCCAAGGAATGGACCGAGTTCGACGCCGAGACCGTCTGGAACTACGAGCTGTTCACCCGCGCCGAACTGCTGGAAGGGCGGCTGATGCTGACCGGCAACCTGTTCTACATGGATTACAGCGATGCGCAGCACAATATCGCGCATCTGGTCAACGGCGTGACCTATCTGCAGACCGTGAACGCCCAGGATGCCCGCGCCTACGGGCTGGAGCTGGCCGCGGACTGGCGCGCGACCGATGCGCTGACCCTGCGCGGCAGCATGGGCCTGCTGCATACCAAGTTCGAGCGCTTCGACCAGATGCCCGCCTACGAGGGCAACGAATTCGCCCGCGCCCCCGGCAAGATGCTGACGCTGGGCGCCAGCTGGGATGCGACCGACCGGCTGAACCTGGGCGGGCAGCTGCGCTATATCGACGGCTATTATTCCAACACCGCCAACACCCCGGCCTATGCGGTGGACGGCTTTACCCTGGTCGACGTCAATGCCAGCTACCGTGTCAACGACCGGGTCGAGCTTTACGGCTATGTCAACAACCTTCTGGACGAACGCACGCCGACGCTGCTTGAAGCGGCGCGGGGGAATGTGGTCTTTACCCAGGGCAGCATGACCTCGCCGCGCATGGTCGGCATCGGCATCCGCGGCACCTTCTAGGCGGCTGCACCGCGCAATTCCGGCCGGCGCCCCCGTGGCGCCGGTCTTCTTTGACAGGCAGGCAGGGCGAATGATGCTCCGACCAAGACTTTGCATCGGCATGTCCGTTGCGCCCACATGGCTCAGCGGCGAAGGCTGGCGGCACAGGGACAGCGGCATCGAGGGGCTTTATTCCAGCGACCTGGCGCTGGACGTGGCCCGGCGGGCCGAGGCGGCGCATATGGATTTTGTCTTTCGCCCCGACGCCAGCTTCCTGCCCCTGCCGGTGATGGCGCAATCCTTCGGCTTTTCCAGCCTGGACCCGACCCTGCTTCTGGCCTCGATCGCGCAGGAAACCCGCCGGATCGGGCTGGTCACGACCATCTCGACCACCTTCGGCCATCCCTATCACGCCGCGCGCCAGCTGATGTCGCTGCATTGGCTCAGCCGGGGCCGGGCGGGGTGGAACGTCGTCACCGCCTTGCAGGGCAACGAGAATTTCGGCCTGCCCGAGATGCCCTCGTCCCAGGCGCGCTATGCCCGCGCGGCCGAGTTCACCGAGGTGGTGCGCCGGCTCTGGGCCAGCTTCCCGGCCGAGGCGCTGCTGGTCGACCGCGAGAACGGCCGCTATGCCGATACCGACCTGATCCTGCCCATCGACCACCACGGCCCGCAGTTCCAGGTCAGCGGGCCGATGAACCTGCCGCAATATCCCGGCCCGGACATTCCGCTGATGCAGGCCGGCGGATCAAGCCTGGGG
This sequence comes from Paracoccus versutus, assembly GCF_000763885.1. GTDB lineage: Bacteria > Pseudomonadota > Alphaproteobacteria > Rhodobacterales > Rhodobacteraceae > Paracoccus > Paracoccus versutus. The sequence continues at coordinate 25,839 of NZ_JRKO01000023.1, forward strand.
GTGGATTTCGCCGGGCAGGTCGCCGACATGGTCTTCGGCATGACGCCCGACATGCCGACCGCGCTGGAGATGCGGCGGCAATTGTCCGAACGCGCGCTGGCCCATGGCCGCCAGCCGCGCGACGTGCGGCTGTTGCCGGGCCTGAGCCTTTACCTGGGCGAGACGCGGGACGAGGCGCGGGCGCTGTTCCTGGCCACCCACGCCCGGATCGACCGCCGCCAGCGCATGCGGCTGGCCCAGGAATTCCTGGGCCTCGACCTGCGGGACTGGCCCGAGGACCGGCCGATCACCCCGGCGGACCTGCCGGCCGACCACCGCTCGTCCCGCTGCGCCAGCCATTGCGAGGCGCTGCGCCGCATCCTGCGCGACCAGCGCCCGACGCCCGCCGACCTGCTGGCCCGGCCCGAGATCCTGGCCTCGGTGCATTGGCAGGTGATCGGCACGGTCGAGGATGCGGTCCAGGAGATCGCCGCCTGGTTCCGCGCCGGCGCCATCGACGGCTTCATCGCCGTGCCGGGCGGCTCGATCCGCTCGCTGGACCTGCTGCTGGAGGCGCTGATCCCGCGGTTGGTGCAGGAGGGGCTGTTTCGGCCGCGATACTCGGCCGACACCCTGCGCGGCCATCTGGAGGAATGACCGGCCGCCCGGCCGCAAACTGCGCGAGTGCAGGATCGGGACAGCGATCCGGCTCCCGCTGGCGGTTTCGCGGGCCTGGCTGCCTGTCACGGTCGTGCCCCGTGCTACCTCATTGCCCGATGACAGGCCGCTCGCGCCGCCTATAGTGGTCCAGCGCAGTGCAGGAGGATGAATCATGCATGTTGTATCGCTGCTTCGCACCGACATGTTCGCGATCCGCATCGGTGGCAGGCCCGCAGGGCTGGACGAGCTTTTCCCCGGCTGGACCGAGCTTGACCGTTTCGGCCTGGTGATCGACGAGCCCGTGGGCGGGGTCGGCGCCACCCACCTGCTGCAATCCGCGATGATGGCCTATTACGATGCCAAGCCCTCGCGCCGCAGCAGTCGCGCCGTCTATCCCGAGATCTATGCCTTCCATATCGGCAAGTGCCACGGCGCCCATGCGCCCTATGATTTCTGGCCCGCCCGGCGCGAAGTGATCCTGCGCACCGACGATCACCGCGAGGTGCTGGATGCGATCAACGACCGCGGCATCACCCGCCTCGCCGTTCCCGACCGTCCCTTGCGCGAGGTGGTGCATCGCCCGAAAGAGGTCGAGGCGGCGCTCGACCGCATCGCCTCTGCCTTCGTCTATGACGCTTCGGGGCGGGTGACGGGCGGCGATGTCGAGATCGCGGGGACCGACAGGCGCACCGAGTTCAATCCTGCGCAGGTGCTGCGCCCGGTTTCCGAGATCGTCGCGATGCGCCGTGCGCCCGGCGCGGTCTCGAGCAGCGGCATCCCGATCAAGGAAGCCGATGACGATTATGCGCATTGGCTGGTCGCCTGCGACGCCGAGATCGCCCCCGAAGAGCGGGAAAGGGCGCTGCAGACCCGGCAGGCCCTGCGCTCGCCCGAGGGGCTGGCGACCGAGACCTACCGCCGGGTGGAGGTGTCCGAGGCGCTGAAGCGCCTGGCTTCCGCAGGACAGCCCCGCCACGCCGCTGCGGCGGAATGAGGGCCGCGGGACATTCGCCATGACCCACCGGCCCAGCGGCATGGTGTGACGCCTCCCCAATCAGCCGCGCAGCATCCGGGCGATCCGTTTCGCCATGGCTTTGGCCGAGGCGCTGAAGCGCCTGGCTTCCGCAGGACAGCCCCGCCACGCCGCTGCGGCGGAATGAGGGTCGCAGGACATTCGCCATGACCCACCGGCCCAGCGGCATAGCGTGGCGCTTCCCCGGTCAGCCGTGCAGCATCCGGGCGATCCGTTTCGCCGTGGCCTTGGCCGAGACGCTGAAGCGCCTGGCTTCCGCAGGACAGCCCCGCCACGCCGCTGCGGCGGAATGAAGGCCGCGGGACATTCGCCATGACCCACCGGCCCAGCGGCATAGCGTGGCGCTTCCCCAATCATTCCCGCAGCAGCCGAGCGATGTGCCGGGCAGTGGCCTTGGCCGAGGCGGGGTTCTGGCCCGTCACCAGCCGCCCGTCGGCGACGACATGCGGGACGAAGGGCAGCAGTGCCTTGCGGTAGAGCGCGCCCCGCCGGGCCATCTCGGCCTCGGCCTCGAAGGGCATCGCCTTGGCCACCCCGGCGAGGATCTCCTCGCGCCATGAAAACCCGGTGACGCGGCGGCCCGCCACCAGAAGCCGGCCGTCCGAAAGCCGGGTGTTCAAGAGCCCGCAATAGCCGTGGCAGACCGCGCCGACGATGCCGCCCCGCTCCCAGATTTCGCGGGTGATGCGCTGCAATCCGGCGCTGTCGGGGAAATCCCACATCACGCCATGCCCGCCGGTGAAATAGATGGCGTCGTAATCGGCCGGGTCGATCCGGTCGGGCGCGGCGGTCTCTTCCAGCAGCGCCATCCGGGCCGGATCGTCCCGCCAGGCCCGCGCCGAGGCGTCCAGCAGCGGCCATCTCAGCGCCCGCGGTTCCAGCGGCGCGCGGCCGCCCTGCGGGCTGGCCAGGTGCTGGGCATGGCCCTCGGCAGCGAAGATGTCCCAGGCATGGGTCAGTTCCGACAGCCATAGCCCGGTGGGGTGGCTCGGGTCGTCGTAATGGGCGGTATTGGTCACGACATGCAGGATGCGTTTCATGGCCGATCCTCTCACGCCTGACGGCGGGCCTGCAACCATGCGCGATAGCGGCGGCTGCGCCAAGCGGTCCTGACCTGGTCGAGGACCGCCACGCCGGGCGCCCAGGCGCGGGGCGTCGGTGCCTTGCCCGCGCCCATGCGGCGCAGTTGCAGCTTGGCCAGCGCCATGGTGGCGAGGCTCGCCAGCGGGCGGCTTTTCCAGCGCACCCCTGGCACCTCGGCCACCGCCTCGCCCGCGCGCCAGCGGTTCGGCAGGTCGGGCGCCCAGGCCAGCGCCTGCGCAAGGCCGACCATGGCCACGCCGGGGCGGCCGTCATCGGGGGCCAGCGCGGCCTCGGCCGTGGCGCGGCGGCGGATGCCGCCCGTGACCAGCACCGGCATATGCGCCACCGCCACCACGTCGCGGGCGAAATCGACGAAATAGGCCTCGCGCGCCACGGTGCTGGCGGCGGCGGGGCGGCCATGCATGGCCGGGCTTTCGTAGCTGCCGCCCGATAGCTCGACCAGGTCGACGGGCAGGTCGTTCAGCATCCGCACCACGGCGACCGCATCCTCGGCCCCGAACCCGCCCTTCTGGAAATCCGAGGAGTTCAGCTTGCCCCCCAGTCCGAAGCCGGGCGAAACCCGCGCGCGCACCGCCCGGACGATCTCGACCAGCAGCCGGGCGCGGTTCTCCAGGCTGCCGCCCCATTCGTCGGTCCGCAGGTTGGCCAGCGGCGACAGGAACTGGCTCAGCAGATAGCCATGCGCGGCATGGATCTGCACCCCGTCGAAGCCCGCCTGTTCGGCCAGCGCGGCGGTCTCGGCAAAGCGGCGGATCACCTCGGCGATCTCTGCGCCGGTCATGGCGCGGGGCTTGGCGAAGAGACGCGAGGCGCCCTCCATTCGCATCGGCACCGCCGAGGGGGCGATGGCCTCGGGCGTGGTGCGGGCAAAGACCTGGCGGCCGGGATGGTTGATCTGCATCCAGAGCCGCGCGCCATTCACGCGCCCCGCCGCCGCCCAGTCCTTGAACGGCGCCAGCGGCTGGCTTGCGTCGAGGATAACCCCGGCAGGCCCCGTCACCGCATCGGGCGCGACCATGACATTGCCGGTGACGATCAGCCCGGCGCCACCCTCGGCCCATTGCCGGTAAAGCCGGCCCAGGCGTTCCCCCGGCAGGTGGCGCAGGTCGGCCATGTTCTCCTCCATCGCCGCCTTGGCGATGCGGTTGGGGATGGTCTGGCCGCTGGGCAGCTGAAGCGGCTGGAACAGCGGGGATTGGGACATATCCGGCATGCGGCGCGATCCTTTCTTGTCGTGTCGCATCGGGATATAGGGTTTGAACCTAGGTTTAAGGTCAAGGGGCCGGAATGAAGATCGGCGAGATCGCGAAAGCGGCGGGGGTGACCACCTCGCGCATCCGCTTCTACGAAAAGCGCGGCATCATCGCGCCCGCCGAGCGCGGGCCGAACGGCTATCGGGACTACCCCGAGGAACTGGTCGCGCTTTTGCGTTTCATCGAGCACGCGCAGGGGCTGGGCTTCACCCTGCGCGAGATCGCTAGCGTCGAGGTCCGTTCCGGCCCGCATCCGATCTCCTGCGCCGAGGCGATCCGCCTGCTGAGCGCAAAGCGCGATGCGGTGGACGCGCTGATCGCCGAGGCGCGGCAACGAAAACGCAGGATCGAGGCGCTGATCGGGGAATTGCAGGCGAGCCAGGCGGGGACCGCGGGATAAGGGCGGGGAGGGCCCTTGGCCCCGTCGGTGTCGAGTGTCGGGCCAAGCCGGCTTGCGATTGCCTGCGACGATCTCGATCGTCCTGCTGTTTACGCAGGGCGGCCGGATCGTTGACGAGAATCCGGATCTCGACTCGGTGCGTGAGGCGGAGGTCGGTGTCCCAAGGGGGCTGCTGGGAAATGGTGCCTTGGCGGCGATCCGTCGGCTTCGGCACCGGGACAGGTTCAGAGGAAAGGCTGGCCGCGGTTTCTCGCCTGCGGCGCGGGGCGGCATCTGGGGGCTGTTGGGAAACGCGGTCTCGGCGATGCGATCCGTCGGCTCAGGCGCGGGGACGGGTGCAGAGGAACGGCTCGCCGCGGGCGGCAGACCGTGGTGCCGAGCGGCGATCCCGCGGGCGGCTATGCGGGAAGGCTGGCGATCCCGGTCGATTTCGCCGCCAGGCGCGGCATGGGCATGGCGCCGCCACCCGGAAACGGCTGAGCCGCGCGGCGCGGGACAGACCCCTTTGGCCCGGCCGGGCCGGGCACGGCGCGCCTGGATTGATGCGGATCAAGGACGGCAGGGGCGAATCGGGCTAGGATCAAATGATCCGGGCAAGCCGCCGCCAGCTCGTTTCCTCCTTGCCAACGAGGTCATCCATGTGCGCGGTATCCCTTGACGAAGCCCCGGACGGCGCGCTTGGGGTGCGCGCCATCGAGGCCCCGCCCGAAGAACAGCTTCGCCTGTCCGATCTTGGCCTGCATGTCGGCTGCCGCCTGCGCGTGGTGCAGCGCAGCGGGGCAGGGCTGCTGGTGTCCATCAACGAGGATGCGCGGCTGACGCTGGACCTGGACACCGCGCGGCGGGTCAAGGTGCGGCTGCTGGAACCGGCCATGCCGGCGCTGACGCTTTCCGACCTGGTGCCGGGGGACAGGGCGCGGATCCTCGGGCTGGGCCATGGCGCCGCAGGCTATCGCCAGCGGCTGATGTCCATGGGCCTGACGCCCGGCGTCGAATTCGCCATCACCCGCGTCGCGCCCCTTGGCGATCCGGTCGAGATCAGCCTGCGCGGCTTTGCCATGAGCCTGCGCAAGGCCGAGGCCGCCCTTCTGTCGGTGGAGAAGCTGCAATGACCATCGTCATCGGCGTCGTCGGCAACCCCAATTGCGGCAAGAGCACGCTTTTCAACATCCTGACCGGCGCGCGGCAGGAGGTGGGCAACTGGCCCGGCGTGACGGTCGAGAAAAAGACCGGCCGCTTCCGCCACCAGAACCCGGTCTATGAGCTGGTCGACCTGCCCGGCGTCTATTCGCTGGGCGCGACCGTGCAGGTGTCCGAGGACGAGCGCGTCGCGCGCGACTTCGTGCTGTCGGGCGCGGCGCAGGTGATCGTCAATATCGTCGATGCTTCGAACCTGGAGCGCAACCTCTACCTGACCACGCAGCTGCTGGAGATGCAGGTGCCGATCGTGGTCGCGCTGAACATGGTCGACATCGCGGCGCGGCGGGGGCTGGCCATCGACCGGGCGGGGCTGGAGCGCTCGCTCGGCTGCCCGGTGATCGAGGTCGTGGCCTCGCGCGGGACCGGCATCGAGGCGCTGAAGCGCGCGATCACCGCCGCCCCCGGCCCAGGCACCGAGCCGCGCTATGCGCCCGAGATCGAGGCCGCCGTCGCCGCGCTGATGCCCCATGCCGGCAGCCGCTGGCGGGCGCTGAAGCTGATCGAGGGCGACCCGCCGACGCTGGCCGGGACCGGGGGCGAACTGGAATCGCAGATCGCCGCCGCCCGCGACGGGCTGGAGCGCGCGCTGGGCGAGGACAGCGACATCCTGATCGCCGATGCCCGCTTCGGCTTCGTGACCGGGATCGTCTCTGCGGTGCTGACCCGGCCGCATGACGTCTCGCGCACCATGTCGGACCGGATCGACCGGGTGGTGCTGAACCGCTGGCTGGGGATCCCGATCTTCCTGGCGATGATGTATCTGATGTTCTTCTTCACCATTTCTATCGGCGGCGCCTTCATCGACTTCTTCGACATCGCGGTGGGCGCGGTGGCGGTCGACGGCTTCGGCCGGGCTCTGTCCTCGATCGGCCTGCCGGAATGGCTGGTGGTGCTGCTGGCCGACGGGGTGGGCGGCGGCATCCAGACGGTGGCGACCTTCATCCCGATTATCGCCTTTCTCTACCTGTTCCTGTCGGTGCTGGAGGATTCGGGCTACATGGCGCGGGCGGCCTTCGTCATGGACCGGGCGATGCGCTTCATCGGCCTGCCGGGAAAAAGCTTCGTGCCGCTGATCGTCGGCTTCGGCTGCAACGTGCCCGCGATCATGGCCACGCGCACGCTGGAAAGCCGTCGCGACCGGCTGCTGACGGTGATGATGGCGCCCTTCATGTCCTGCGGGGCGCGGCTGCCGGTCTATGCGCTGTTCGCCGCCGCCTTCTTTCCCGAAACCGGGCAGAACCTGGTCTTCCTGCTATACGTCATCGGCATCGCCGCGGCGGTGCTGACCGGGCTTCTGCTGAAGAACACGGTGCTGAAAGGCGATGCCTCGCCCTTCATCATGGAACTGCCGCCCTATCACCTGCCGACCTTCACCACGGTGATCCTGCGCGCCTGGGACCGGCTCAAGGCCTTCATCGTCAAGGCCGGGCGGGTGATCGTGCCGGTGGTCGTGGTGCTGAATTTCCTCAATTCGGTCGGCACCGACGGCAGCTTCGGCCACCAGGACGAGACGGATTCGGTCCTTTCCGCCATCGGGCGCGGCATCGTGCCGGTGTTCCGCCCCATGGGCATGACCGACGACAACTGGCCCGCCGCCGTGGGCGTCTTTACCGGCATCCTGGCGAAAGAGGCCGTGATCGGCACGCTGAACGCGCTTTACACCCAGCTTGGTGTGGCGGAAGCCGGCGGCGAGGCGGCCGAGGAAGAGGCGCCCGGCATCGGCGAACAGATCGCGACCGCCTTTGCCACCATTCCCGCGAACCTGGCCGATGCCTTCGGCTCGGCCGGCGATCCGCTGGGGATCGACGTCTCCTATACGGCCGAGGGCGAGGATGCGGTGGCCGAGGAGCTTGAGGTCGCCCCCGCCGCCTTCCGCGCGATGGAGGCGCGTTTCGACGGGCAGGCCGGCGCCTTCGCCTATCTGCTGATGATCCTGCTCTACATGCCCTGCGTGGCCGCGGTGGGCGCGATCTGGCACGAGGTCGGCTGGCGCTGGACCGCGTTCTCGGCCGGCTGGACCACGGGTCTGGGCTGGACGGCGGCGACGCTGTTCTACCAGGGCGCGCGCTTCGGCCGCGACCCGGCGCAGGCGACGCTCTGGATCGCCTTTTGCCTGGCGCTGCTGGCCGGGTCGATGGCCGCGCTTTGGGCGGTGGGCCATTCGGTCGCGCGCAGGCGGCTGCCCGAGCGCCCCCCGCTGCCGGGCCGGATCGGAGGTGCTGCATGACCACGCTGGCCGCCCTTCGCGACTATATGGAGCGCGCGCATCGCGCCAGCCTGACCGACCTGTCCATCGCGCTGGAGACCAGCCGCGACAACGCCCATGCGATGATGCAGATCTGGGCCGCCAAGGGTCGCGCCCGGCTGGTGGCCGATGCTTGCGGTTCCTGCGGCAAGGGGCCCGTTTGCTGCACCTGCCCGGTGGCCGAGATGCTGCCCGAGGTCTGGGAATGGATCCCGCGCGAGGTGCCCCATGGCTGATCCCATGCCCGATCTGGCCCCCTTCCTGCACCTGCGCCGCCATGTCACCGTGGCCCATCACGTTGCCGGCCGCATCCGGCTGAAGCTGGCGCCCGCGGCGCTCAGGGCCATGCCCTCGGCCGATCCGGCGCCGTTCCTCGACCTGCTGCGCCGCCTGCCGGTGCGGATCGCGCGGCTCAACCCGGCGGCGCTGTCGGTGGTGGTGGAATACGATCCGCAGGTGATCGGCGCGGCGGATTGGCAGGTCATCTTGAACGGAGGGGCCGCGGAGATCGCCGCGGCCCTGAATCGCCAGCTTGGGGACGGCGCGTCCCCGCACCAGTCGCAAAGGAGCATCCCATGAGCAACGATTATCAATCCGGCCCCGGCCAGCCCCACGGCTGGGGCTATGGCCAGGGGCCGCAGGGCGGACCCTATGGCTATGGTCCGGGACCGGGACCGCGCCGGGTCGATCTGCTGGACGTGCTGGAGGGGGTGATGCAGGACGGGCTCAGCCTGTCGAACCTCGGCCGGATCGCACGGGCCAGCGGCTCGAAATTCTGGCTCGGCGCGGCCATCGGCGCCGGCGTGGTGGTCCTGGCCCGCAAGCCGGAACTGCGCGAGGTCGTCTCGCACGTCTTTCACAAGCCCGGTCAGGAGGGGTGAGCATGTCGAGCAAGGATAACGGCGGGGTGCATTATCACTATCACTTCTACGGCAGCCAGGGCTGGCCGGCGCCCGATCCGGCCCAGCAAATGGTCCCGCAGCCCCAGCCGCAACCCCAGCCATGGGCCGGCCCGCCGGCCTTTCCCGGCTATCGCGGCCAGCCCGGCCAGCCCGCGCCGGGCATGGCCAATCCACACCCGCATCCGCAGGCGGATTCGCTGGTCAAGGGGCTGGCGGTCGGCGCCGGCGCGGCCTGGCTTCTGACCAGCGAGCCGGCGCAGCGCGTCATCATGCGCACCGCGGTGCAGCTTTGGGCGACGCTGCAGGGCGGGATCGAGGAGTTGAAGGAACGCTATCACGACGCCGAGGCCGAAGCGGCCGCCGAAGCCCCGGCGACGCCCGAGGCCCCCGCCGAGGCCCCCGCTGAGCCCCAGGCGGCGGTCGATCCCCAGGCCGACCGCAGCGGCCCGCGCCCGGTGAACGGCTAGGCCATGCGGATCGCCCATGAACTGCCCGGCCGCCTGCGCCTGCGGCTGCCGGCCGATGCCGCGCTGATCGCGCGGGCGGGGGCGGCGATCCGCGCCCTGCCGGGCGTGACCGGGCTGCGGGTGAACCGGCGGGGCGGCTCGGGCGGGGGCCCTCATGACGCCCGCCCCGGCCTGCGCGCGCGCATCCTCGCCACCGCCGCCAACCCGCCCGCCCATGCCGAGGGCTTCGTGCCGCCCGAGGGGGCGGACGGGCTGGACCTGGCGCTGGCGGCGGGCTCGGTCGCCGGGGCCTTCGCCCTGCCGCGCCCCCTGGCCGCGCTGGCCACCTGGGCGAATGTCGCCCGGCCGGTCCTGACCGGCGCCGGGGCGGCGCTGACCGAGGGGCTGAAGGTCGAGGTGCTGGACGCCATCGCCATGGGCCTGCCGGCGCTGCGCGGCGAATACGGCACGGCGAACTTCACCCGCTTCCTGATGGAGCTGGCGAATTACATCGAGGCGGGCACCGAGCAGCGCTCGGACGAGCTGTTGCGCACGCTGCTGCACCGCCGCCCCGACGACGTCTGGGTCGAGCGCGGCGGCCAGACCGTCCGCGTCCCCTTCGACAGCCTGCAGGGCGGCGAAAGCGTCGTGGTCGGCATGGGCGAGACCGTGCCCGTCGACGGGCTGGTGCTGGCGGGCGCGGGCTATGTCGACCAGTCGGCGGTGACGGGCGAAAGCCTGCCCCTGTCGCGGATGCCGGGCGAGGTGGCGCTGTCGGGCAGCATCGTCACCGACGGCCGGCTGGTGATCCGCGCCGACCGGGTGGGCGACGCCACCACCACCGGCCGCATCACCCGCTATATCCAGGAGGCGCTGGAGCGCCCGGCCGAGATCGAGACCGTGTCCGAGCAGCTTGCCGACAAGCGCATCGGCATCACGCTGGCCTCGGCGGCCGGGGTCTTTGCCGCGACGCGCGACTGGCGGCGGATGGAATCGGTCTTCATGGTCGATTATTCCTGCACCGTGAAGCTGGGCACCCCCATCGCCATCAAGAGCGCGATGTATCGCGCGGCAAAACAGGGCTGCCTGATCAAGTCCGGCCAGGCGCTGGAGGCGCTGGCGGGCGTCGATACGCTGGTCTTCGACAAGACCGGGACGCTGACCCACAATACGCTGCAAGTCACCGACATCGTGCCGCTGGCCAGGGGCGTGGACGAAGAGCGGGCCGTGGCCATGGTCGCCTCGCTGGGGGAACACACCGCCCATCCCATCGCCCGCGCGGTGGTGGAACTGGCGCAGGCCCGGCATCTGGCTCATGTCGCGCATGAAGAGGTGAACTTCATCGTCGGCCATGGCGTCGAGGGCAGGATCGGCGGCAACGTGATCCGCTTCGGCAGCCGGCATTTCCTGGAAGACGACGAGCATGTCTCCTTCGCCGCCGAACGCGCGCGGGTCGAGGCGCTGAAGGCCGAGGGCAAGTCGATGCTCTATGCCGCGCAGGACGACCGCCCGCTGGCGATGTTCGCCCTGCGCGACCGGCTGCGGGACGAGGCGCCGCCGGTGCTGGCGCGGCTGCGGGCGATGGGCATCCGGCGCATGGTGATGATCACCGGCGACGCGCGCGAAAAGGCGCTGGCCTTCGGCCGCGTGCTGGGCATGGACGAGGTGCATTACGAACAGCAGCCCGAGGACAAGGCCAGCCTGATCGCCGCGCTCAAGGCGCAGGGCGCCAAGGTCGCCTATGTCGGCGACGGGGTGAACGACGGGCCGGCGCTGATGGTGGCCGATGTGGGCCTTGCCATGCCGCGCGCGGCCGACATCGCGCGGGCAACCGCCGATGTGCTGCTGGTCGAGGACCGGCTGGACGCCTTGGCCGACGTGCTGGAGATCGCGCAAGACACGATGGCGCTGATCCGCTCGAACTTCCGCGTCGCGGTGGGGGTGAACTCGGCGATCCTGGCCGGGGCGACGACGGGCCTGCTTGCGCCCGCGACCACGGCGCTCTTGCATAACGGCACGACCATCGCGGTCCTCGTCCGCTCGATGCGGCATCGGCGGGCGCTTGGCATGACGCGCAGGCCCGCCGGCGCCTGAGCGGCGCCAGGCCCGGCCGTTCCGCAGGCTTGCCGCGACGGCGATCCGCCTTGCCTGGCCGGCATCACGGGCGCGCCAGGCCGCGGCCGGCTTGCCGTGCGGATCACCCGGCCGCGGCCGGCGACGGTCCTAGTCGATCCCGGCCAGGGCGGCCCTTGTCGCCGCCGCCACCGCCACGACCAGCGGAACCTGGAACTTGTCCTGGATGCGCATCGCGGGGGCCGAAAGCGGGCCGCCGCCCATGATGATCGCCGCCGCGCCCTTTTCCGCGATGGCCCGTTCGACCGCATCCGCCAGCGCGGCGTCCAGCGCCTCGGCATCCTTGACCAGCTCGTTCGGATCCCCCTCCGTCACCGTGACGCCCCGGTATTGGTCGGCATAGCCCAACTCCTCGGCCCGCAGGCGGAAGGATTCGAGCAGCCCCTCGTCGGGGGTGATGGTCACGATGGAGAAAGGCCGGCCATCCCGCGCCGCCTCGTGGAACGCCTCCTCGCCGATGCCGAAGACACCGATCCCGGTCACGGCCTGGCGCAGCTCCGGCAGGCCCGGATCGCTGAAGGCGGCCACGATGACCGCGGCGACGCCGGGCTCGGCAGCAACCTCCTGCCCGATGGCGGCGACGCCCCTGGCGGCATTCGCCATGTCCTCGGGCGTGGTCAGCAGCGCGGGAACGCCTGCATTCGTCCGCTCGACGATGGTGGCGCGGTCGCCGGCGACGCCGCGGGCCAGATCGGCCATGCTTCTGGTCGCCTCGGCATTGGAATTGGGGTTGATCAGCACGATGGCGGGCGTTTCCGCCAGCGCCTGGGGGGCGGTCGCCAGGGTCAGCATCAGCGCGGCCAGAACCGGATGGGTGCGGTGTTTCATCTGTCTTACCTCCGTGGGATCAGGATGCGCGGGGCGCGCCAGGGTCAGGCCGGGGCCAGCTTGTGTTGCGGCACCGGGGCATAGCCGCCCAGGCGGGACGTCCGCAACTTCAGCCGCACCATCGCCTCGCACAGGGTCACGGCACAGCTGACCCCGTCCAGCACGGGGACGCCATGTTCGGCGGCCAGCCGCTCGGTCAGGTCGGTCATCCCGGCGCAGCCCAGCACGATGGCCTCGGCCCGGTCGTCGGCGATGGCGCGGGCGATCTCGCGGCCGATGCGGGCGCTGGCGTTGCTGCCCGGCTCTTCCAGCTCTAGCACGGCGACCTCGGACGAGCGCACCCGCCCGCATCGCGACCACAGGCCATAGCGGTGCAGGTTGTGTTCCAGCGCCGGGACCGAGCGCGCCAGCGTCGTGACCACCGAGAACCTGTTCGAGATCAGCGAGGCCATGTGATAGGCGGCCTCGCCGATGCCGACCACGGGAATGTCGGTCAGGCAGCGCGCCGCATCGAGGCCGGTGTCGTCGAAACAGGCGATCACCACGGCATCGACATCGGGGGTCTCGCGGATCACCTGCAACAGGCCCGACAGGCTCATCGCCTCGTCATAGAAACCCTCGATGGAGGCCGGGCCGCGGGCAGGGTTGGCCGCCACGATCTCGGTTCCGGGCGAGGCCGCGCGCCGGGCGGCGGCGGCGATCTTTTCGGTCATCGAAGCGGTGGTATTGGGGTTCAGAACCAGAAGGCGCATGTTTTCCTCAGACATCCCCGCCCAGATAGGCGGCCTTGACGCGCGGGTCGTTCAGCAGCTCGCGCGAATTGCCCGACAGGACGACCTGTCCCAGGGACAGCGCATAGGCCCGGTTCGAGATGGACAGCGCCATGCGGCTGTTCTGCTCGACCAGCAGGACCGACACCCCCTCGTCGCGGCTGATGGCGACGATGGCCCGGGCGATGTCCTGCACCAGCTTGGGCGCGATCCCCAGCGAGGGCTCGTCCAGCAGCAACAGCCTGGGCTTGGCCATCAGCGCGCGGCCGATCACCATCATCTGCTGCTCTCCGCCCGAAAGCGTGCTGGCCTGCTGGTTGAAGCGTTCGCGCAGGCGGGGAAACCGCGTCAGGATGCTTTCCAGCGTCTGTTCGATGCCGGGCTTGTCGCTGCGGGTGAAGGCCCCCATCAGCAGGTTGTCCTTGACGCTCATCAGCGGAAAGACGCGCCGTCCCTCGGGGACCATGGCGATGCCCTTCCTGACGACCTCGGGGGCGGAGGTGCCGTCCAGCCGCTCGCCCATGTAGGTGATCTGGCCGGACTTGATCTTGCGCAGGCCGGTGATCGCCCGCAGGATCGAGGACTTGCCGGCCCCGTTCGCGCCGATCAGCGCCACCGTCTCGCCCTCGTTCAGTTCGATGGACACGCCTTTCAGCGCATAGACATGGTCGTAGTAAAGCTCGACATTGTCGAAGCTGAGCATCCTGGTCATGCGCTTACATCCCGATGGCCGCGTCTTCCGAGCCGAGATAGGCTTCGATGACGCGGGGGTTGGCCTGAATCTCGGCGGGGCTGCCCTCGGCGATCTTCTCGCCGAAGTTGATGCAGACGATCCGGTCCGAGATCTTCATCACCGCGGGCATGTCGTGTTCGACCAGCAGCACGGTCACGCCGCGTTCGTCGCGCAGCCTGCGGACCAGGGCGACCATGCGCATGGTTTCGTCGTGGTTCATGCCGGCGAAGGGTTCGTCCAGCAGGATGACCTGCGGCTGCGTGGCCAGGCCGATGGCCATGCCAAGCGCCCGCAGATGCCCCTGCGGCAGGTTCGAGGCCAGTTCGTCTCGGATGGCGCCCAGGCCCAGGAAGTCGATGATCTCGTCGGCCGAGCGGGCGAATTCTGCCTCGTCCGCGCGCGCGGTGGCGGTGCCCAGGAAATAGCCCAGCAGGCTGGCGCGCGAGCGCAGGTGATGCGAGACGATGACGTTCTCGCGCACGGTCATCGACCGGAAGATGGTGGTTTCCTGAAAGGTGCGCACCACGCCCAGCCGCGCCACCCTGTGCGGCGCCAGCCCCGAGATGCGTTCGCCCTTGAAGCGGACCTCGCCGGTGGTCGGCTTCTCGAAACCGGCGATCTGCTTGAACAGCGTCGATTTCCCGGCGCCGTTCGGCCCGATCACCGACAGGATCTCGCCGGGTGCGACGTCGAAGCTGATGTCGTTGTTCGCCGTCAGCCCGCCGAATTTCTTGGTGACGTTGCGGATTTCCAGGATCGGGCTCATTTGCCGCCCCCCTTTCGGTCAAACAGGCTCAGCACGCCGTTCGGCAGCACCAGCATCAGCGTGATCATCGCCCCCGAATAGATCAGCAGCTGGTATTTCCCGGCCACCGACAGCAGATCCCAGCCGAAATACAGCAGCAGCGTGCCCAGCATCGGGCCGAAGACATAGCCCAGGCCGCCGAGGAAGCAGTAGAGCATGAAGTTCACGCTGTCCTGCACCACGAAGGACGAGGGATAGATGGATTGCGAGATCGACACGAACATCGCCCCCGCGACGCCCCCGAAGAAGCTGGAGATGGCATAGGCCATGATCCGCAGCCATGCTGTGTTGACGCCGATGGAGGCCGAAAGCTCTTCGTTCTGCTGCAGGCTGCGGCACAGGTGGCCCAGGCGCGAGTTCACGATCCGCCACAGGATCACGTAGACCAGGATCATCAGGCCGATGGCGGCGAAATAGAACGCCTGGCGCGGGTTCTGCAGCGTGGCGAAATCGGGGATCAGGGTGATGCCGAAGACCGAGACGCCCCCCGGCAGCGGGATCGAGGTGATGCCCTTGGCCCCGTTCGTCACCGGCAGGGCCAGCGCGGTCAGCCGCGCCACCTCGGTCAGCACCAGCGTGACCATGGCGAAATAGACGCCGCGCAGCCGCAGGATCGGCAGGCCGATCAGCACCGAGATCAGCGCGCAGAACAGCCCCGCCAGCGGCAGGGTCAGCCAGAAGCTGACGCCCGCCTGCGTGATCAGCACGGCCGAGACATAGCCGCCGGCCAGCGCATAGGCCCCCTGTCCGATGTTGATCCGCCCGATATAGAAGGTCAGCCAGACCCCCGCCGCCCCGATGGACAGCAGCGCCACCGAGGTCAGCGTATAGTAGAAGTCCCAGCGGCCGGTCGCCGCGATGAACATGGGCACGGCTGCGAAGACGAAGGCCAGGAAGGCGGCCACGCCCAGCATCTTGGGCATCGTCAGCCCCTTGCCGGCCGCCAAGGGCGCGGCGTGCGGTTGGTTTTGCATCGTCATCGCCTCAGCCCCAGGGTTTGCCCATCAGGCCCTGCGGCCGGATGGCAAGGAAGATCATCAGGGTGGCGAAGATCACCAGATAGGTCACGTCGCCATAGGAGGACAAGACCGACAGGCCGACGCTTTCCATCATCCCCAGGATGAAGCCCCCGGCGATGGCGCCCGAGATCACCCCGGCGCCGCCGATCATGATCATCAGGAAGGCCTTGATCGAGGTGGGGCCGCCCATGCCCAGGTTGACGCCGGTGATCGTGACCAGCAGCGCCCCGACCAGCCCGGCCAGCATCGCGCCCATGGCAAAGCCGATCATGGAATAGCGGTCCACGTCGACGCCCATCAGCTGCGCCGCCACCCGGTCCTGCGCCAGGGCCCGCATGGCGCGGCCGGCCTTGGAATATTGCATGAACAGGATGAAGGCGACGATCAGGCCGATGGCCAGCATCCCGATCAGGATGCGGTCATAGGGCATGATGATGCGGAAGTCCCAGTTGAAGACCCCGTTGACCACCTTGGGCACGCCGCGCTGCTTTTCGCCGAACAGCAGCAGGATCACCGCGTCCAGGAAGAAGGCGATCCCCGCCGCCAGAAGCATGGTGGATTCGTCGCGCTTGGAGCGGCGGATGACGGGGCGGAACAGGAACCGCTCGATCAGCCCGCCCAGCACCGCCAGCACCAGGGCCGAGGCGACCAGCCCAACGATGAACGGCATCCCCAGCTGCGCCACGACGGTGTAGCAGACGAAGCCGCCCAGGACATACATCTGCCCATGCGCGAAGTTCAGCACGTTCATCAGTGAAAAGATAAGTGTCAGGCCCAGGGCGATCAGGGCGTATTGCGCACCCAGATACAGGCCGTTTGCGATGATCTGTTCCATCCCGTCCTCGTGTGTGAAACCGGGGCCATGCGGTCGCAAGGCCCCCGACGCGATGCGGCGTCAGTCGACCTCGGCCACGAACAGGGTCTCGAACTTGCCGCCGCGGTATTCGTTCACGACCAGCGGCACCGAAAGCTGCCGCTTCTGTCCGAAGGAACTTTCGCCGACATAGCGCAGCTTGGCATCGCCGACCATGAAGGGATTGGGCGCCTCGAAGGTGTCGATGGTCTTCTTGAACTCCTCGACGTCGCTGATCGCGGCGGGGTTCGCCTTCAGCGTCTCGATGATGTATTCCAGCGCATAGACCTTGGTGTTCGACTCGTCGTTATATTCGCCGAACATCTTGGTATAGCGCTCCACGAATTCGCGCATCGCGTCCGAGGCCAGCTCCTCGGTCGAGGCGCCGCCGACCGAGATGAAGCCCTCGGCCAGGTCGCCCGCGCCCTCGGCCAGCACGCTGGCATCCTGCGCGGTCTCGGTCGAGATCAGCCCCTCGTAGCCCAGTTCGCGCGCCGAACGGATCAGCTGCGGCGCGTTGGCGGGCGACACACCCGACAGCACCAGCAGGTCGGGCTGCGCCTGCAGCACCGGCAGCAGGACCGGGGTGAAATCGGTGGTGTCCACCTGGTAGGTCACTTTGTCCGACACCACCTCGAGCCCCAGCGCCTTGGCCGCCTCGATGCCGGAATCGCGCTGGCTCAGCGGGTCGGATTCATTGGCGGCGACGAAGGCCACCTTCTTCACGCCCTTGTTCTCCATCAGGTATTTGTAGATCGCCGGGCCGGACTGATAGTTCGCGACCATGCCCAGGATGGCGTTCGAGGCGGGGGCGACATAGAGCGTCTTGGGGAAGGCATAGGGGAAATAGATGATGCCTTTCTGCTCGGCGACCGGGCGGACGGCGGCCGCGCCGTCGTCGACATTCGGGCCGACGACGTAATGCACGCCGTCCTGCGCCATCTTTTCCATCCCGGCGATGGCGCGCTTGGGATCCTTCTGGTCGTCGAAGGCGACGATCTGCACGTCATAGGTCGTGTCGCCGATCTGCACCCCGCCCAGTTCGTTCAGCCAGGCCGCGCGGGCCTCCATCGAGCGCTGGTTGGAAATGCCCCAGGCGGCCGCCGGGCCCGAGGTCACGCCCACGAAGCCGATCTTCAGCTTGGCATTCTCGGCATGGGCCGCCGGGATCAGCGCCAGGGTGGCGACGGCGGCCAATGCGGTGGATTTCAGAAAGCTACGACGCAGCATGAGTTCAGTTCTCCCTGTCTGTTGACTGTCCGGGCAGTGGCTCCAGGCCGCCGCGCGGGTGCTTTTGCGATTTTCGACAAGGCCCATCGTGAACCCGTTAACAGATATGTCAACAATTATGTTAACAATCTGGATCGCGTCGGATTCTTGTTGTAGCCTGGGTTAGACCCTATTTTCGGGGGAACAGAAGGGCATTGCCGGGGAATTGACTGTCGATGGAGTTCGCAGCAGCACAGGACGAAAGCACCGAGATTGGTGAAGAAGACATCGTCGAGCATATTTTCGAAGCAGTCATAGAACAGCGCCTGCCCCCCGGCACCAAGCTTTCCGAATCGGCCCTGTGCGATGCATTCGGCGTCGGGCGGATGCGGATCCGCCGGGCGCTGCTGCTGCTGGCCAGCCGCCAGATCGTCGATCTGCAGGCCAATCGCGGGGCCTTCGTCGCCAGCCCGACCGCGGAACAGGCGCATGAGGTCTTCGAGGCGCGGCTGATGCTGGAACCCTCGATCACCCGCCTTGCGGTGCAGCGCGCGACCGATGCCGAAATCGCCATGCTCGCCGCCCATATCGAGCGCGAGCACGAAGCCCACCACATCGGCAGGCGCCGCGACGCCATCCGCCTGTCGGGCCAGTTCCACGGCCTTCTGGCGCAGGTGGCGGGCAATTCGGTGATGCTGCGGATGATGCGCGAACTGATCACGCGCACCTCGCTGATCATCGGGATTTTCGGCGCGCAGGACATGACCGATTGCCGCGACCACGATCATTCCCGGATCGTCGATGCGATCCGCCGGCGCGATGCCGAGGAAGGCGCGCGCCTGATGCAAGAGCATCTGGCCCAGATCAAGCGCGACCTGGACCTGTCCGGCCGTGCCACGAACGCGCTTGACCTCGTGTCGATCCTGAAGCGCCAGGGCACGTACTGAGCACGTCCTGAGCACGTCCTGAGCCAGCCCCCGGCAAGGCCGCGCGGGCCGGCCGCCGCCGGCTCGGTCCGGGATCGCCGCGTCAGGCCCGGCTGCGATGCGCGATGTGGAACGACAGCTGCGCCAGGATGCCCGCCGCCGTCAGCACCAGCGCCGCGGCCAGGGCCGGATTGCCGCCGATGCCGCTCAGCGCGACGCAGGCCGCGCCGATCACCATCTGGATGAAGCCGTAAAGTCCCGAGGCCGAGCCGGAGGCGGCCGGGTCGAGGCTCAGCGCCTCGGACAGCGCCATGGGCGAGGCGAGCCCGGCGCCGAAGCTCAGCACCAGCATCGGCAGGACCGCCAGGGCCACGCTCAGCGTGCCGCTCAGGACCGCCAGCAGGAACAGCACGGCCCCCAGGCAGCTGATCAGGTTGCCCGCCACCATCAGGCGCCCCATGCGGATGCGGCCCGCCAGGCGGCTGGCGGCAAGGCTGCCGAACCATACGCCCAGCACGTTGAAGGCCAGGTAGAAGGCGACCTCGCTGGCCGGGCGGTGCAGTTGGTCGACGAAGATGAAGGGGGCGGCGCCCAGATAGGCATAGATCGCCGTCGTGGCGAAGCCGCCGCCGATGGCATAGCCCAGGAAGCGGCGCGAGCCCAGAAGCCCGGCATAGCTGCGCATCACCCGGCCCAGATCCCGGCCGTGCAGGTCGGGGCCATGCGGCAGGCGGCGCCAGACCAGCAGCAGGTTTACCAGCCCCAGCGCACAGAGGACCAGGAAGATCGAGCGCCAGCCGGTCGCCTCGGCCAGAAGCACGCCGACCAGCGGCGAAAGGCCCGGCCCGACCATGACCATCAGGTTCATGAGCGACAGCTTCCTTGCCGCCTCTTCGTGCGAATGGCCGTCGCGCAGCATCGCCCGGCCCAGGACCAGGCCCGAGCCGCCGCCGATCGCCTCGAAGAAGCGCGCGACGATCAGCATCTCGATGGTCGGGGCCAGGAATGCCGTCGCCCCGGCAAGGGCATAGATCACCATGCCCGCGATCAGCACCGGGCGGCGCCCGAAACAGTCGGCTATCGGCCCGTAGACGACCTGCGCCAGCGCCAGGCCGACGACATAGGCGCTGAGCGTCATCTGTGCCGCGCCGGCGGTGGTGCCAAAGGCCGCGGCCACCATCGGCAGCGCCGGCACGAAGATATGGATCGCCATGGTGCCGCCCAGGGTAAGCATGGCCAGCAGCCACAGCGGCGCGGGCGCCGGGGCGGTTCGCCAGCCTTGCGGCTCGTGACAGGTGGCCATGGTCATGGGGCGTTGCCTTTGTCGGTTCGTTCCGGCGCCAGCCGGTCAAGGATGCGTTGCAGGACGTCGCGGGCGGCGGCGATCCGGTCCTCGTCGATGCCGGCCAGCACCTCGGCCTCCAGCTCGCGCGAGACTGCAAGGGCGCGGCGGCCCAAAGCCTCTCCGGCCGGGGTCAGGCTCAGGGCCTTGGCGCGGCCGTCCCGCGGGTCGGGCGCGCTGCGCACCAGCCCGTCGGCCTCGAGCCGGGCAAGGATGCGGACCAGGGACGAGCTGTCCAGCGACAGCGCCGCGGCCAGTTCCTTTTGCCGGACCGGCTCGCCTGCGCGGGCCAGCTGGACCAGCGGCGCCAGGCCGGCATCGGTGACTTTGCAGCCCTGGAGCCTGTGGTCGATGGCTTGCCGCCAGCGGCGGCTCGCCTGGCCGATCAGCCTGCCCAGCCGGGGCGGCCGGCCCTGCTCGTCGTCTTCGGACATCGGGGAGATCCTGCTGTGATGCAGAAATAGATGGCATCCAAACCAATTCGCCGCAACGCATGAGATTGCAAACGAGCTATGCGCTGACGGGGCAGCCGTCGGCTGGGCCTGGGGGCAGGCGGACGCAGCGCACCGGCAGAAAAGCCAGGACCGGCGGGGCGGGGTGCTTGCCCGTCCCGGTCGCCTCAGAACAGATCGACGCGGGGCGGGTTCTGCGTCCACCAGGCGCGGGCTGCCATCAGCAGCCGCTCCTGCGGGCCGGCGCGGGGCGGCAAGGCTTCCAGCCCCGCGCGGCTGCCCGCCCGCGCCAATGCCGCGATGGTGGCGGGCCCGGCCCGCCCGTCCACGGCGACCGCTTCGCCCAGCTCGTTCAGGATCATCTGCGCCGCCCGGTCCAGGTCGGCGGCGGCGACCCCCTCCAGCAGCTCGCGCGCGCGGGCGGCCGCCTCGGCAGAGGGCAGGTGCAGCGCCTTGGCGGCGCGCAGGGCGGCATCGGCCGGGCCCAGCGGCCGGGCGTCGCCCCCCAGGATGATGCCGGCGCCATTGGCACCGCCCCAGCCGTCGCCCCGCGCCAGCCCCATGTCATACCAGCGCAGCGCCGCGCGCGGATCGGGCTTGCCCAGCTGGCCGCGCATGATCATCCGGCCCAGGTTCGCGGGCGCAAAGGGATGCCCGCCCTGGGCCGCGCGCTCGAACCAGTCGCGGGCGGCGGCGGGATCGGGCTTCACGTCGCCATGACCGCGCAGCGCCACCAGCCCCAGGTTGTTGTAGCCGTAGATGTCCTTGCGCTCGGCCGAGGCGCGCAGATAGGTCAGCCCGCGCTCGGGCCGGAACCAGCGGCTGTCGGGGTCCAGGAAATAGGCGCCCAGCTCGTTCATGGAATAGGTATGGCCAAGCTCTGCGGCGCGCTCCAGCAGCTCGAAGCCGCGCTGGCGGTCGGCTTCGGCAGGGCCGTTGCGCAGCAGGCGCAGGCCGCGGCTGTGCATGGCAAAGGGATCGCCGCTGGCGATGGCCTGCTCCAGCAGCGCGTTGCCCTGCGCCTCGTCCAGCGGGATCGGCACCGCGGCGCGGTCCACGCGCGGGCTCAGCAGCAGCATGGCGGCGGCATGGCCGGCGCGGACATGGCCGGCCGCGGCGGCGGCGCGAAAGCTGTCATAGGCCGCTTTCAGGTCGCCCGACGCCTGCTGCGCACGGCCCAGCTGGTAGAGCAACCGCGGGACGCCGGGGTTTTCGGCCACGGCCTGCGTGCAATCGGCCAGCGCGCGCCGGGGCTCGATCTGGTTCGGCAGGCGGTAAAGGCCCACGCCCTGAAGGTCCAGCGCATCGCCCGCCTGCACGTCGCAGGCCAGGGCGGGCATCTGGACCGAGACCGTCAGCACGCCGGGCTCGGCGCCGCCGATGCCAAGGGTGAAGCGGTCCCGGACGACATGCTCGGTCCTGCCGGCCATCGGGGTCTCGGCCAGGTGCGGGCGATAGGTCGGGGCGCCGCCGGCAAGGTCGATCTGCCCATGCTGCGGCGCCTCGATCACCGAGACATCGCCCAGAGGGCCGCCGATCCCTTCGGCCAGCCGCTCGCCCAGCGGCAGTTCGCGCGCGAAGGGCAGGGTCAGGTCGACCGCCTGTTCCCGCGCGGGCGCGGCGCTGCGGTTGGGCTGCGAGACGGCGGAATCCGCGGACGGCGGGGCGGCGACGGTCCCGCCCTGGACCAGGTAGAAGGGCTGCACCAGGGTCGAGCTTTCCCAGGGCACCTGCCGGCCGCTGGTCGATTGATAGACGCGCTGGCGCACGTCGGCCAGCATGGTCAGGATGTTTTCATCGGAATATTGCCCGGCCGCGTCCAGGATGGCCTGGGCATAGGGCCCGTTCCCGCCCGCCTCGCCGTCATAGGCCACCTGTCCGGGCGAGGTCGAAAAGGCGACCAACGAATTGATCGGGGTCGAGAAGACCTCGAAGCCGGATTTGGTCTCGAACAGCGTCGCATCAAGATTGGCCGCCAGGCGCAGGTTCGGAAAGGGGTTTTCGCGACAGGCGTCGATCATGGCGACATGGGTCGAGCCGCGGGCCGACAGCAGCTCGACCACCCGGTCCAGGGTGATGGACTGCACCGGCAGGTCGTAGATGCTTTCGAAGGCCACGTCGGTCGGCAGCAGATAGTTGCGCCGCCCGATCTGGATGCCATGGCCGGCATAGAAGAAGACCAGCTCCGATCCCTCGGGAATGTTCAGCAAGGCCGTGCGCAGGAAGGTTTCGAAGCCCGTCCGGTCGAGGTCGTGGGATTCCTGCACGGTAAAGCCGAAGCCGCGCAGCATGTCGGCGATGTCGCGGGCGTCGCGCACGGCATTGTCCAAGGGGGGCGCGCGCTGATAGTCCCCGTTGCCGACGACCAGCGCGATGCGGGCGCCTTCGGCCCCGGCCAGGGTGGTCAGGCCCAGCGACACCGCCGCAGCCAGCAGCAGAGACCTAGCTGGTCGCCCGGCCGACATCGCTAGTCCCAGCCCCCTCCGCCGTCATCGCCGCCGTCGTTGCCGCTGCCACCGCTGCCGCCGTCTCCGCCGCTGTCGCCACCGTCACTGTCGCCGCCGCCCGAACCGTCACCCGAGCCGCCGCCTGAACCGCCGCCGCCGGTTCCGCCACCCGAGCCGCCGCTATTGCCGCCGCTCGAGCCACCGCCGCCGGATTCATTTGCCCGGCCGCCGCCGGTTCCGCCTGTTGACCCGGCCGAGGAAACGGCCGGCTGCGCCTGCTGGCCGGTTGCGGAGGAAGTGGGAACCTCCTCACAGCCGGAAACGAGCGCGATCGCTGCTGTCGAGAGAGTCAGGGCCAGGATACGCATCTTTGCCGCCCCCGTTGCAATGGGACGATGATAGTCCAAATCGCGCAATCCAGCCAGAAATTCCTGCTCGTCCCGACGCCTTTCCCGGCCGGCCGGAACGCCGTGCCGGTGGGTCCGGCCTGACTGTCGCGTCCCGAAACCGCATGTCTTGCACAGGACGGCCGGCGTTGATGCGAGAGGACCGGAGCGCCTTTGCAAAACCGGGCCGGCATGTCGCCGCGAACCCCGTCCCATGGCGCCGCATGGACAGGCCGGGCGACCCTGGACCCGTCAGGCGGCCGCGTGGCCGGCCAGCCGCGCGTGCAGGTCCTCGCGCCGCAGCCGCGCCTTGGGGCCCTGCGCCACCGCCCGGCCGCGCTCCAGCACCAGGAAGTCGTCGCCCAGATCCCAGGCGAAGTCGAAATACTGCTCGACCAGCACGATGGCCATGTCGCCGCGGTCGCGCAGCGCGGCGATCACCCGGCCGATCTGGGCGATGATGTTGGGCTGGATGCCCTCGGTCGGCTCGTCCAGCAGCAAAAGGCGCGGCCGGGTGATCAGCGCGCGGGCTATGGCCAGTTGCTGCTGCTGGCCGCCCGAAAGGTCGCCGCCGCGCCGATGCGCCATCTCGGCCAGGACCGGGAAGCTGTCGAAGATCTCGTCGGGGATGCGGCGCTCGGCGCGCGGCAGGCAGGCGAATCCGGTCTCCATGTTCTCGCGAACGGTCAGCATCGGGAAGATCGCCCGGCCCTGCGGGACGTAGCCCACGCCCATCCGCGCCATCTGCTGCGCGCTGACGCGGCCCAGCTCGCGCCCGTCCAGGCGGATCGTGCCGCCCGAACGCGGATGCCGCCCGGCCAGCAGGGCAAGCAGCGAGGTCTTGCCCACGCCGTTGTTGCCCATCACGCAGACCACCGCGCCGGGCCGGGCGTCGATGTCGATGCCGTGAAGGATCTGGCTGCCGCCATAGTGAAGGGTCAGGTTCCTGGCTTCCAGCATCTCTCAGCGCCCCAGATAGACTTCGATCACGTCGGGATTGCGGGTCACGTGGTCCAGCGTGCCCTCGGCCAGGACCGAGCCCTGGTGCAGCACCGTCACCTTGCAGTCGAGCCGGCGCACGAAATCCATGTCGTGTTCCACCACCACCACGGCGCGGGTCCGCGCCAGCCGCACCAGAAGCGCGGTGGTCTGCTCGCGCTCGGCCAGGGTCATGCCCGCCGCCGGCTCGTCCACCAGCAGCAGCCGCGGCTCTTGCGCCAGGAGCATGCCGATCTCCAGCCATTGCTTCTGGCCGTGGCTCAGCTCGCCCGCCTTGCGGCCGGTGTGTTCGGCCAGCCCGACTTCGGCCGCCAGTTCCGCGACCCGCGCCACCGATGCGGCCGAGGGTTTCCAGAACAGCACCGCAAAGGGGCCGCGGCCGGCTTTCAGCGCCATGGTCAGGTTGGCGGCGACGCTCTGGTCCTCGAAAACGGTGGGGCGCTGGAACTTGCGGCCGATACCGGCGCGGGCGATCTGCGCCTCGTTCATCCGCAAGAGCGAGCGCGAGGTCTCGCCGAAACGGACATCGCCGGAATCGGGCCGGGTCTTGCCGGTCACGATGTCCATGAAGGTGGTCTTGCCGGCGCCGTTCGGGCCGATCACCGCGCGCAGTTCCGCCGCGCCGATGGCAAAGGACAGGTTGTTGATCGCCCGGAACCCGTCGAAGCTGACCGAGATGCCGTCGACCTCCAGAAGCGCGCTCATGCCTTGGCCTCCTTTTCCTGCAAGGCGCCCTGGCCGGGGCCAAGGTCGCGGCCGTGCCGGCGCGGCGGCAGCACGCCCGCCAGCCGGTCGAAGATGCCGGCGATGCCCTTGGGCGCGAACAGCGTGACCAGCACGAAGCTGAGGCCCAGCGCCACCTGCCACCAATCCACCCATTTGACCGTGTAGCCCGGCAGCGGCAGGTCGGGCGCGCGGCCGCCGGTGAACCAGCTGGACAGCAGCGACACCGCGATGGCGCCGATCATCGCGCCGTAAAGCCGGCCGCGCCCGCCGATCGCCACCCAGACCGCCAGGTAGATCGAGGCGATGGGCATCAACTCGGCCGGGTTGATGATGCCGGCCTGCGGGTAATAGAGCGCGCCGGCGACGGCGGTGATCATCGCGGCCAGGGTAAAGACGACCAGCTTGAAGCCCTCGACCGGATAGCCGAGGAAGCGCACCCGCGTCTCGTCGTCGCGGATGGCGCGGATGACGCTGCCGAACTTGCCGCTGACCAGCCAGGCGGCCAGCACGTAGCAAAGCGCCAGCGCCGCGGCCGAGGCCCAGAGGAACCAGACCGACAGCGTGGCCTGCGGGACGCCGTCCAGGCCGGGGATGTTCTGCAGGCCCGACAGCCCGTTGTTGCCGCGAAAGCCGCTGTCGTTCTGGAAGAGCCACAAGGCCAGGGCCAGCGTCATCGCCTGGGTCAGGATGGACAGGTAGACCCCGTTCACGCGCGAGCGGAAGGCAAGCCAGCCGAAGGCCAGCGCCAGCAGCCCCGGCACCGCGACCACCAGCACCAGCTGCGCCGTCAGGCTGTGGGCGAAGGCCCAGGCCAGGGGCAGCTCGGACGAGCCGACGACGCCGAAGATCTGGTTGGCGACGGCCTCGCGCAGTTCCTGCGCGGTGGGCGGGATCGGGTTGCCGGCCATCGCGGCCGCGACGATGGCCTCGGTCCTGGCATACATCAGCCATTGCCCGATCATGTAGCCGCCAAGCGCGAAGAAGGCCATCTGCCCCAGCGACAGGATGCCCAGGTAGCCCCAGACCAGGTCCATCGCCAGGGCGGCCAGCGCCAGGCACAGCGTCTTGCCCAGGATCTTGACGGTCGAGGTCGGCACGACGCCCGAGCCGTAGGCCTGGCTCAGCAGCGTGACGGCAAGGGTAAAGACGGCCAGCAGCGCCAGGACGACCAGCACCGAGGGGTTGCGCAGGATCAGGGGTTGCCGAGTCATGTCAGGCCTCCGCCGCACGGCCGCGCTGCGGGATGATGCCGCGCGGACGGAACTGGATGAAGATCACGATGAACAGGATCATGAAGGTCTGCGCCGCCAGCGTGTTCGAGGGGTTGAAGGATTCGATCACCTTCGACAGCACCCCGATCAGCCCGGCGCCCGCCAGCGTGCCCCAGATATTGCCGACGCCGCCCACCACCACGGTCATGAAGCTTTGCACGATGTATTGCTGGCCCAGCTCGGACGTGACCTGCGCGAAAAGGCCGATGGCCACCCCGGCGATCCCGGCGATGCCCGAGCCGAGGCCAAAGGTCATCATGGCGATGCGGTCGGGGTTGATGCCCATGCTGGCGGCCATGCCGGGGTTTTGCGTGACCGCGCGCACCTCGAGCCCCAGCCGGGTGCGCTTCATGATGAACAGGAACAGCCCCAGGAACAGCACCGCAAGCACCAGGATCGCCACCCGGATCGAAGAGATCGAGATCACGTCGTTCACGGTGATCGCCCCCTCCAGCCATGCCGGCGCGGTCAGCGGCCGGGCCTGGGTGCCGAAGATGTTCTTGGCCAGTTGTTGCAGCGCGATGGACACGCCGAAGGTCGCCAGCAGCGTCTCCAGCGGGCGATGCGCCAGGTGCCGGATCACCAGCCGGTAAAGCGCCACCCCGGCCGCGAAGGTCACTGCAAAGGCCAGCGGCAGCGCCACCACCAGCGACAGGGTGCGATCCGCGATCATGGTCTGGGTGACATAGCCGGTATAGGCGCCCATCATGATGAATTCGCCATGCGCCATGTTGATGACGCGCATGACGCCGAAGGTGATCGCCAGCCCGATGGCGGCTAGGAAATAGATCGAGGCCAGGGACAGCGCGTCCAGCCCCAGGTCGATGCCGGACATCGCCGCCAGCCGCCATTCCGCGCCCCTTTGCGCAGCGCGGGCGGCGTCGGTCACGTCGGGGTCGGCCTCCGCATAGACCTCGAAGAAGCGGGTGCCGGCCAGCGCCGCCTCGGTCTCGGACTCGGTCGCGGCAGGGGGGACGGCGCCCGCGGCCTCCAGCGCCTCATAGGCGCGGTCGCGGGCCTGCGGGTCGGACAGTTCTGCGACGGGAACGCCGCCCACGCGGCCCTGGGCGACATGCGCGGCCAGCGCAGCGCGCTGGTCGGCGGGCGTCAGGCGCGGCTGGATCAGCCCCTCGGCGGTCAGCAGGGCGACGGCGGCCTCGCGCGGGAAATCATCCGAGCCTGGGCGCAATTCGCGGGCGATATTGGCTTGCGGCTCCTCCGCCGCGGCCAGGCGGCGCGTCGCCAGCAGCGGGTTCAGCGCGGCGCGGAAATCCAGCCCGACATCGCCCGCCATCAGCTGGATGGCGGCCACGCGGGCGGCGGGGTCGGTATCGAAGCGGATGGTCAGCAGCCTTTCGATCCGGTCGCGGCGCGCGGCCAGGACGGGATCGGCCTCGGGCGCGGCCGAGCGCAGGGCGGCCAGATGCGCGGCGGTGCCGTCGCGGGCGATGCTGGCCAGCGCGGCGGCGCGGCGGGCGCGGTCGGGGCTGGCGATCTCGCCCGCGACCAGCGCCGATTCGATGACGCCGCGCACGCCGGAATTGGGCCGCAGCATCCTGGGCTCCGCGTCCGCGACAGGCTGTCCCGTCACCGCATCGGTGGCGCCGTCGCCGTCCACGATCACCAGCCGCCCGCCGGCCAGGCCAAGCGCGCGGCCCGCCCAGGCCGACAGCAGCGCCAGCCCCTCGGGGCCGGTGGCGGCGATCTCGGCGACCAGCGGCCCGACCGTGCGGCGCGAGGGCTTTTCGATCTGGTCGAGGTTGTCGGCGACGACGGCTTCCAGCGCCGGGTTGGCGGCGGCAGGCAGGGCCAGAAGCAGCGTCAGCAAAAGGGCGATCAGGCGGCAGGTCATGGGCGCTCCCGTCCAAGGAAGGGGGCGGCGGAACCGCCCCCGCAATCTGTCAGTAATTCGACTGGATCTGCACGCAGCTGTCGGTCTGCGTGTTGAACATGCCGCATTTCCTGTCCTGCCAGTCGGCCTCGAGCACCGCGGATTCGGGCAGGAAGTCGGTCCAGGCGTCGCCGGGCACCGGCTCGGTCTGGCTGACGATGTCGAACTGCCCGTCCTCGCGGATCTCGCCGATCAGCACCGGCTTGGTCAGGTGGTGGTTGGGCAGGACCGTCGCCGTGCCGCCGGTCAGGTTCGGCACCTCGACGCCGACGATGGCGTCCAGCACCGGATCGACATCCGTGGTCCCGGCCTTTTCGACCGCCGCCACCCAGGCGTTGAAGCCGATCACCGTCGCCTCCATCGGGTCGTTGGTCACGCGCTTGGCGTCGCCGATGAACTTGTGCC
Organism: Paracoccus versutus; assembly: GCF_000763885.1. Taxonomy (GTDB): domain Bacteria; phylum Pseudomonadota; class Alphaproteobacteria; order Rhodobacterales; family Rhodobacteraceae; genus Paracoccus; species Paracoccus versutus. The sequence continues at coordinate 54,256 of NZ_JRKO01000023.1, forward strand.
AGTCCTCGATGAACGCGGCGTTTTCCGGCGTGTCGGCGGATTGGAAATAGTTCCAGGCGGCCAGGTGGCCCACGAGGTTCGTGGTATCCAGCCCCGAAAGCTCTTCCTCGCCGACCGAGAAGGCGATGACCGGGATGTCCTCGGCCGAGACGCCCGCCGCGGCAAGCTCCTTGTAGAAGCCGACATTGGCGTCGCCGTTGATCGTCGAGACCACGCCGACCTTCTTGCCGTCGGCGCCAAGCGCCACCACGTCCGCGACGATCTTGGACCAGTCGGAATGCCCGAAGGGCGTGTAGTTGACGAAGATGTCGCCCTCTGCCACGCCCTTGCCCTTCAGATAGGCGTCGAGGATGTTGTTCGTCGTGCGCGGATAGACGTAGTCGGTCCCGAGCAGCGCCCATTTCTCGACGCCCAGCTCCTCGGTCATGTAATCGACCGCCGGGATCGCCTGCTGGTTCGGGGCGGCGCCGGTATAGATGACGTTCTTCGAGCTTTCCTCGCCTTCATATTGAACGGGATAGAACATCAGCCCGTTGAGTTCCTCCAGCACCGGCAGCACGGACTTGCGCGAGACCGAGGTCCAGCAGCCGAAGATCACGTCCACCTCGGACACGGTCAGCAGTTCGCGCGCCTTCTCGGCAAAGAGCGGCCAGTCCGAGGCGGGATCGACCACCACCGCCTCCAGCGGGCGGCCCAGAAGGCCGCCCTTGGCGTTCTGGCGCTCGACCATCATCAGGACGGTGTCCTTCAGCGTGGTTTCCGAAATCGCCATCGTGCCCGACAACGAATGCAGCACGCCGATCTTGATCGGCTCGCCTTCCTGCGCCTGCGCCTGCGCGGTGCTGGCAAGGCCGGTCGAAACGGCCAGTGCGGCGGCTGCGCTGATAATCCTCTTCATCCCTGTCTTCCCTTCCCTGTGTCATTGGCAGCGGGTTCAGGGGCACTAGAGGCCATCGGCGGCACCGCGCCAAATCCCATGCCGCGGCGCGGCGCCGGGCGACATGCGGTGATGAAGTTTCAGCCAGTTCCGCGGGCGATCGCTTGCCGAACGGGCAGAAATGGATCGAAGCAGGGCCGGGGCGGTCGGTTTTCCCGGCCCAGGTCCGGCACCGGCGGCCAAAGGGCGGCAGGCGTTCGGCGATTGCCCAAAAACCCGTCGCCGTGGCGAATATCCGGGCAGGTTGCCGGGCGTTTTGCCCCGGCCGCTTGGCGGCGGCTGCCCATCGGTTGATCGCCGCCCTGTTTCATGGCCGAGGTCGGGGCAACGCATCGGGATCCGCTCATGGCTTTGGACATCTCCAGTTCGGTTCAGGCATTGCCGCGCAGCCACGGCGCGGCGCAGCTGTCGCGTGCCGAAGGGCGGCTGCGGCGCCTGCACCAGCAAGGCTGCCTCAAGATCCTGATGCCGCGGAACCGCTGCGAGGCGGTGGTGGTCAATACCGCCGGCGGCATCACCGGCGGCGACCGGCTGGCGCTTGGCATCCATGCGGGCCGGGGCGAAAGCCTGACGGTGACGACGCAGGCGGCCGAGCGCGTCTATCGCAGCGCCGGCGGGGCAGGGCAGGTGTCGAACCTCCTGACGCTTGACGAAGGCGCCCGCATCGACTGGCTGCCGCAGGAGACGATCCTGTTCGAGGGCTCGGCCCTCGAACGGCGGCTGACCGTGGAGATGGCGCCGGGCGCGACGCTGCTGGCCGCCGAAAGCGTGGTCTTCGGGCGCGCGGCGCATGGGGAAACGCTGCGCCGGTTCCATCTGCGCGACCATTGGCGCATCCGCCGCGGCGACCGCCTGATCCATGCCGAGGCGATGCGGCTGGACGGGATGCCCACGGGGCCCGCCACCCTGGCGGGGGTGCGCGCCGCCGCCACCATGATCCTTGCCGCGCCGGGGGCCGAGCATGGGCTGGACGCGGCCCGCGCGGCGATCCCCCAGGGCGCCGAGGCCGGGGTCAGCGCGCTGCCGGGCCTGCTGGTGGCGCGGTTCCTGGCACCCTCGGCCCAGGCCCTGCGGGCGGCGCTGGTGCCGCTCATCGCGCATTTCCGCGCCGGCCCGCCGCCGCGCGTCTGGCAATTGTGAGGCGAAAGATGAACCTGACACCCCGCGAAAAGGACAAGCTGCTGGTGGCCATGGCCGCCATCGTCGCCCGCAACCGCATGGCGCGCGGCGTCAGGCTGAACCACCCCGAGGCCGTCGCCATCATCACCGACGCCGTGGTCGAGGGTGCCCGCGACGGCCGCTCGGTCGCCGACCTGATGTCCTGGGGCGCCGAGATCCTGCGCGCCGAGGATTGCATGGAAGGCGTGCCCGAGATGATCCCCGAGATCCAGGTCGAGGCCACCTTTCCCGACGGCACCAAGCTGGTGACGGTCCACCATCCCATCCGCTGAAGGACTTCGCGATGAAAAAGCTTCTTGCCGCCCTGCTGCTGGCACCGACCGCGGCCCTTGCCCACACCGGCCACGGCGGGGGCGCGCCCCTGGTGGCGGGCCTGTCCCACCCGATGGGCGGGGCCGATCACCTGCTGGCCATGCTGGCTGTGGGCCTGTGGGCGGCCGGCATCGGCGGACGGGCGATCTGGGCGCTGCCGCTGGCCTTCGTGGCGGCGATGGTCGCGGGCGGCGCGCTGGGTGCGGCGGGGGTCGGCCTGCCGCTGGTCGAGCCGGTGATCCTGGCCTCATCCATCGTCATCGGGGCCGCGATCGCGCTGGCCCTGCGGCCGGGCTTGGCCATGGTGCTGCCGGTGATCGCGGTCTTCGGCATGATGCACGGCCATGCGCACGGGATCGAAGGCCCGGCGCAGGGGCTGGCCGCCTATGCCGCGGGCTTTGCGCTGGCGACGGCGGGCCTGCACGGCATCGGCATCGCGCTGGGGCGCCTGCCGCTGGCGCGCTGGCTGGGCGCTGCGACCGCCGCGGCGGGCCTTGCGCTGGCGGTGGCCTGAGATGATCCCCGGAGAGATCATCCCCGCCGAGGGCGAGATCGTGCTGAACGCCGGCCGCCCCCGCCTGGTCCTGACCGTCGCCAATACCGGCGACCGCCCGGTGCAGGTCGGCAGCCATTACCATTTCGCCGAAACCAACCCGGCGCTGGATTTCGACCGCGAGGCCGCGCGAGGGATGCGCCTCGACATCGCCGCCGGCACCGCGATCCGCTTCGAGCCGGGCCAGACCCGCGACGTGGGCCTGATCCCCTTTGCGGGCGACCGCCGGGTCTTCGGCTTTCGCGCCGCCGTCATGGGAGAGCTGTAGGATGCCCGCCACGCTGTCCCGCGCCGATTACGCGGCGATCTATGGCCCCACCACCGGCGACTGCGTGCGCCTGGCCGACACCGAACTGGTCATCGAGGTCGAGCGCGACCTGACCACCTATGGCGAAGAGGTCAAGTTCGGCGGCGGCAAGGTCATCCGCGACGGCATGGGCCAGTCGCAGAAATCCCGCGCCGAGGGCGCGATGGACACCGTCATCACCAACGCGCTGATCGTGGATGCGACCGGCATCTACAAGGCGGACGTGGGCCTGCGGGACGGGCGCATCGCGGTGATCGGCAAGGCCGGCAACCCCGATACCCAGCCCGCCGTCACCGTGCTGATCGGGCCGGGGACCGAGATCATCGCCGGCGAAGGCCGCATCCTGACCGCCGGCGCCATGGACGCGCATATCCATTTCATCTGCCCCCAGCAGATCGACGATGCGCTGCATTCGGGCATCACCACCATGCTGGGCGGCGGCACCGGCCCGGCGCATGGTACGCTGGCCACCACCTGCACGCCGGGGCCCTGGCATATCGGCCGGATGCTGCAAGCCGCGGACGCCTTCCCGATGAACCTCGCGTTTGCGGGCAAGGGCAACGCCTCGCTGCCCGCCGCGCTGGAGGAACAGATCCGCGCCGGCGCCTGCGCGATGAAGCTGCACGAGGACTGGGGCACCACCCCCGCCGCCATCGACTGCTGCCTTTCCGTCGCCGACCGCATGGACGTGCAGGTGATGATCCACACCGACACGCTGAACGAAAGCGGTTTTGTCGAGGACACCATCGCCGCCATCGCCGGCCGCACCATCCATGCCTTCCATACCGAGGGCGCGGGCGGCGGCCATGCGCCCGACATCATCCGAGTGGCGGGGCTGGCGAACGTGATCCCGTCCTCGACCAACCCGACGCGGCCCTTCACCGTCAACACGATGGAAGAGCATCTGGACATGCTGATGGTCTGCCATCACTTGGACCGCTCGATCCCGGAAGACATCGCCTTTGCCGAATCCCGCATCCGGCGCGAGACCATCGCGGCCGAGGACATCCTGCACGACATTGGTGCCATGTCGATCATCTCCTCCGACAGCCAGGCCATGGGCCGGGTGGGCGAGGTGCTGATCCGCACCTGGCAGACCGCCCACAAGATGCGGGTGCAAAGGGGCGTGCTGGGCGATGGCCCGGCCGACAATTTCCGCGTCCGCCGCTATGTCGCGAAATACACCATCAACCCGGCCATCGCGCATGGATTGGCGCATGAGATCGGTTCGGTCGAGCCGGGCAAGCGCGCCGACCTGGTGCTGTGGAACCCCGCCTTCTTCGGCGTCAAGCCCGAGATGGTGCTGCTGGGCGGCACCGTGGTCATGGCGCAGATGGGCGATCCCAACGCCTCGATCCCGACGCCGCAGCCGGTGCATTCGCGGCCCATGTTCGGGGCCTTCGGGCGCTCGGTCGAACGCAGCGCCGTGACCTTCGTCAGCCGCGATGCCGAGCTGGGCCATCTGGGGCTGGCCAAGGACACGGTCGCCGTGCGCGGCACGCGCGGCATCGGCAAGGCGCAGATGGTGCTGAACGACGCCACCCCCGAGATCCATGTCGACCCCGAAACCTACGAGGTGCGCGCGGATGGCGAGTTGCTGACCTGCCAGCCCGCCGAAAGCCTGCCCATGACGCAACGCTATTTCCTGTTCTGACGATGAAAGCCACCGCCGTCCTTCACCCGCCGCTTGCCGCCCGGCCCATCGACCGGGTCGAGCTGGACTACGATGCCCGCTTCCTGCGCCGCAAGCTGCTGCGCACCCGCTCGGGCGCCGACCTGCTGGTCGATCTGCCGAAAGTCACCGCGCTGGCCCATGGCGACGCGCTGCTGAGCGATGCCGGCCCGGTCGAGGTCGTCGCCGCAGCCGAGCCGGTGCTGATCGTCACCGGCGACCTGCCGCGCCTGGCCTGGCATATCGGCAACCGCCACACCCCCTGCCAGATCGAGCCCTTCCACCTGGTCATCCGCGCCGATCACGTCCTGCGCGCCATGCTGCAGGGCCTGGGCGCGACCGTGACCGAGGCGTGGCGCCCCTTTACCCCCGAAGGCGGCGCCTATGGCCCGGCCCAGGTCATGGGCCATTCGCATGGGCATGGACATGGGGACGGGCACGGGCACCAGCATGCGCATGGCCACCCCCACCCCCATGGCTGAGCTTGCCGCGCTGCAACGGCTGTTTGCCTGGCTGTCGCCCGCCTGGCCGGTGGGCAGCTTTGCCTATTCGCACGGCATCGAGCAGGCCATCGCCGATGGCTGGCTGACCGGGCCGGACGCGGTGCAGGACTGGATCGCCGACATCCTGCGCCACGGCGCGGGCCGCAATGACGCGATCCTCTTGGCCCATGCCTGGCGGGGCGAGGATGTGGCCGAGCTTGCCCTGGCGCTGTCCGGTTGCGCCGAGCGTCGCCGCGAGGCGGCCGAGCAGGGGGCAAGCTTCGCCCGCGCCCTCTCGGCCGTCGAGGGCGCGCTGCCACCCGCCCCCTATCCCGTCGCCATCGGCATGGCGGCCGCCCGTGCGGGGGTGCCGCTTGCCGAAACGCTGGCGCTCTTCCTGCAGGCCTTTGCCTCGAACCTGGTCACGGCCTGCGTCAAGTCCGTGCCCATCGGCCCGACCCAGGGCCAGCGCATGCTGGCCGCCCTGATGCCGTTGATCCGCGAGATCGCCGCCGAGGCCGAGGTCGCGACGCTGGACGAGCTGGGCGGCTACGCCTTGCGCGGCGACCTGGCCGCCATCCGCCACGAAACGCTGCAACCGAGGATCTATCGCACATGACCAGCCCGAACGGCCCGCTTCGCATCGGCATCGGCGGCCCGGTCGGCGCGGGCAAGACCCGCCTGACCGAGGCGCTTTGCCGGGCGCTGTCGCAAGACCTGTCCGTCGCCGCGATCACCAACGACATCTATACGCGCGAGGATGCCGAATACCTGATGCGCGTGCAGGCCCTGCCGCTGGAGCGCATCCGCGGCGTCGAGACCGGCGGCTGCCCGCATACGGCGATCCGCGAGGATTGCTCGATCAACCTTGCCGCCGTCGAAGAGCTGACGGCGGCCTTTCCCGACCTCGACGTGATCCTGATCGAGTCGGGGGGCGACAACCTGTCGGCCACCTTCTCGCCGGAACTGGCGGACCTGACGGTCTATCAGATCGACTGCGGCATGGGCGACGACATCCCGCGCAAGGGCGGGCCGGGGGTCACGCGCTCGGACCTGCTGGTCGTCAACAAGATCGACATCGCCGAGGCGGTGGGCTGCGACCGCGACCGCATGGCGCGCGACGCGGCCCGGCAACGCGGCGCGCGCCCGGTGCGCTTCTGCTCCCTGCGCACCGGCGAGGGCGTGGCCGAGGTCGTGGCCGAGATCCGCCGCCTGGGCGGGCTGGACGGCGCCTGACCCGCCTGCCGCCGCGCGACCCTGGGGCAGGGCGGCCCGGTCCCTGCCGGGGCACCCTTTGCACCAGAACGTCACCTTCAGGCCGATGCCCAGCTGGCGCGGCTCGACCACGGTGGCCCCGAAGCCGCCGATCGAGCGGCTGGCCCGCAGAGAGGTCACCGAGCGGTCGTCGAACAGGTTGCTGACATAGGCGAATGCCTGCTGGTTCTCGCGCGGCTGCCAGGTCAGGCGGGTATTGGCCACCGTATAGGGGTCGACCCAGGTCTCGCGATCCTCGTTGTCGTCGGAATAATAGCCGTCGGCATGGCGCAGCTGGCCGCTGAGCCGCCATTGCGGCGTGATGTCCCAATCGGCCGCCAGCGAAAGCGTATAGTCGGGCGCGCGGCCGAAGCGGTGGCCCTGGTATTCCGCCGCCGCGCTGGTCAAGCGGCCGATCTCGGCATGCAGCAGGCCCAGCCCCGCCTTGACCCGCAGGTTGTCGCGCAGCAGATCGTCCATCCCCAGTTCCAGGCCATAGGATCTGGTGCGCTCGGCATTGACGGTGATCGCGCTGCCGATGTTCTCGGGCAGGCTGGTCACGACATAGCGCTGCGCATCGTGCAGCCGGGTGCAGGACAGGTTCCCGGTCAGCCCGATCCGGTCGTCGAGCAACCGGATGCGGCCGAAATCTCGGAGTTCCACGAGATCTCCGCATCGAAGGGCACGTATTCGCCGCTGGTCAGGTTCAGCGTCACCCCGCCGGGGTTGTAGCCCTTGCTGACCATGACGCCGATGCGGCTCGACCGGTCGAGGTCATGGGCCAGCGCCAGCTTGGGCAGCCAGGCGTCGAAGCTTTCGTCGTCGTCCAGCAGGTTGGGGGTAAAGCTCGACACGCCGCGCCGGGTGATGTCGTCGCGCTGATAGCGCAGCCCGCCGGTCAGGTTCCAGCGGTCCGCCAGGTGGCTTCGGCGAACAGCCCCAGGCTGTCCTTGCGGTCGTCATAGGGGGTGGTGCCGCGGTAATCCAGCAACTCGTCCGAATCCGTGTGCGAGACGAACAGCCCCGTCACGCCGCTGATCCGGTCCTCGGGCGTGCCGAAGGTTACGCGCGTCTCGTTCGAGGTCACGTCCTGGTCCAGGACCACCGTGCCCGAGTTGACCGGCTCGGTCGAGCGCTTGATCCGGATGTCGGAATATTGCAGCTGGTTGAACAGCGTCCAGCCGTTGCCGAAATCATGGCTCAGGTCCAGGATCGTGGTGTTGGTGCGCAGCCGCCAGCTGGGGTTCGAGGCGGTGGCGCTTTCCAGGTCCTCATAGGGTTCGGTCACGGCCTCCCAGTTCGGCCGGTTCGTCATGCCGTGCAAGAAGGTCAGCTTGCCCTGGAATCCGGGGATCTCTTGCGGCTGCCACAGCAGCTTGGCGCGAATGGTGTGCGATTCATGGTCCCGGTCGGTCGAGCCGACCGCGAAGGCGGGATTGGTATAGTCGATGCAGTTGTCGCGCGCCCAGTAATCGACGGCGATGCGCCCGGCCAGATCCTCGGACAAGGATCCCGAGGCCATCAGGCGGCTGTGGCTGCCGTATTCCATCTGCGCGGCGCCCTGGGGCTGGAAGATCGGATCCTTGGTCCTGGCGATGATCGCCCCGGCGATCGAGTTCGCGCCCTGGGTCGCCGTCTGCGGGCCGTGGAAGACCTCGATTGATTCTACGTCCCATAGTGCCTGACTGCCCCAGACGATTTCGTTATAGCCTAGGGAATGGCCGTCGAGGGTGAAGGCCAGCCGCGGCGCAGTGCCGCCGAAGAAGGCGACCGCGCCCGAATGCGGGCCCTCGCTGTCCTGGCCGCGGATGGTGGGCGCGCCGCCCTGTCCGCCCGAGGCGACATAGGTCACGTTGGCGATGCCCGTGGCCGCATCGGCGATGCTGTCCTGCCCGCCGTTCTCCTCAAGGTCGCGCGCGGTCAGGATCGCCACGGAAGAGGCGGTGTGCTTGACGCTGCGCGCCCGCTTTTCGCCGGTCAGGACGATCTCGTCCAGCCGCATCATCTCGGTCGCGCCCTGGCCGTCCTGGGTAAGCGCCGGGGCGATGGCCAATGCCAGCAGGGCGGCCGCGCCGACCCATGCCGGGGTCTTGCGTCCATTCATCTCCAAAGCCTCTTGAGAAGCTGCGGGCTGGCGCGTGCTGGCTGCCAGATGTGATTCCCGTGCCGGCAGCTGAAATCCGCCGAAACGCGGCGCAGGCTAAGCCCTTGGAAGCGCTGGCGGCGGGAATCGGGACCGCCCCGCAACCCGAGACGTGATCCGGGCGCCAAAACCCGCGCCCAAGGTCCGTTTTACACCTATCTGCGGTTGCTCGACGGTAATCCGACAAAAACTCGGATACCGTGCGTTCAGTCCTCCGCCAGTCGCCACGGTCGGAATCCAGGCTGAGCGGATGCGGTCTTTCTTGCGAAAGGTCTGTTCGGCCCTTCGCCGGCAGATTGGCGAAAGGAGATCGCTGTGGCAGACCACGCTCTGGACTGGCAGGCCCGATGCCCATTCTGGCCCCAGGATGTTGCAAACCGTTACCGCCAAGCCGGGATCTGGCGATACGAGACTTTCTTCGACCTTCTGGCCCGGCAGGCCGGGCGGCTGGGTGGGCGGATGGCCCTGATCGACGGGGCGCGCCATATCGGCTACGACCGGCTGCACCGCGATGCGCTGGCCTTGGCGGGCGGGCTTGCGGCGCTGGGGCTGGTCAGGGGCCACCGGGTGGTGGTGCAATTCCCCAACCGCGCCGAATTCGTCACGCTGTTCTTTGCGCTTTGCCGGCTGGGGTGGTCCTGGTGCTGGCCTTGCCCGGCCATCGCGACCTCGAGATCGGCCAGTTCGCCGATTTCACCGGCGCCCGTGCGGTCCTGACGGTGCAAGAGCCCGACGGCCATGACATGGTCGGGCTGGCCCGGCGGGTGCAGGCCAGGTGCCCTTCGGTCCGGCATGTGGTGGTGCTGGGCGACAGCCGGGGCGCAACGCCCTTCGACAGCCTGTTTCGCGCCGATGTTCCGCTGCCCGCCGGGCTCAATTGCGAGGACGTGGCCTGCTTCCAGATCTCGGGCGGGACGACCGACGTGCCCAAGCTGATCCCGCGCCGGCACATGGAATATCTCTACGATATCCGCATGGCGGTGGCGGCCGGCGGGCTCGACGGCGACGCCCGCTATCTGTGCGTGCTGCCGATGATGCACAATTTCCCGATGGCTTGTCCGGGCTTTCTGGGCACGCTGATGGCCGGGGGAACGGTGGTCATCGCACCCGAGCCCGAGGCCGGGATCTGCTTCGACCTGATCGCCCGCCATCGCGTCACGGCGACCGCACTGGTGCCGCCGCTGGCGCTGCTGTGGCTGGATGCGCAGGCCGGGCTGGGGGCGGATCTGTGCTCGCTGCGGCTGCTGCAGGTCGGTGACGCCAAGCTGAACCCGTCCAGCGCCCGGCGCATCCGGCCCGGGTTGGGCTGCCAGCTGCAGCAGGTCTTCGGCATGGCCGAGGGGCTGGTCCGCTTTACCGCGCCGACCGACAGCGAAGAGCGCATCGTGAACACCCAGGGCCGGCCGATGTCGCCCTGGGACGAGCTGCGCATCATCCGTCCCGACAGGCGCGAGGCCGCCATCGGCGAGCCGGGCGAGCTGCAGGTCCGCGGCCCCTATACGATCCCGCGAGGCCCATGCCGGCGGGGCGCTGGCCGCGCCACTGGGGTCTGCCAGGCCGGCGGCCAGCGGCTGATCGTCCTGGGGTTGCGCAAAGTGGGCCAGCATCGCCTGGACCGCCGCGGTGATCTGCCGGATCTTGGCCGGGCCGTAGCGGTCGGCGCGATGGCTTATCATGATGCGCAGACCGGCGGTCTCGCCCGCCACGTCCTCGACGATCTCGAATTGCAGGCCAAGAAGCGTCTCGGCCTTGTCCGGGTCGATCTGCCGGTATTCGACGCGGCTGCCGTCCATCAGCGCGATGGCGCCGTTCATCCGGTTCCGGGCGTGGATCTGGATGAAGACTTCGAACATCTCGTCCAGCCGGGTGACGGGATTGCCGGTCAGCGCTTCGGCCACCTGATCCAGCGGAATCTCGGAGTGCGGCAGCGACCGGGCTACGCGGTCGCGCACCTGCGCGATCAGCGCGGCGGGCGTGTCCTGCGCCCCCAAAGCCAGGCGATGCGCGGTCATGGTGGTGAAATAGCCCACGGTATCGAACCAAGCCGGATCGTTGCGCCCCGAGGCTGAGGTGCCGATTACCAGGTCGCCGATGCCGCCCAGGCGCCCCAGCGCCACGCCGATCGCCGCATAGGCGGTGGCGAAGAGCGAAGCCGTGTTTCGCCGCGCCGTGGCATAGAGCCCGCGCGCGATTTCGGCCGGCAGGTCGATCCGGGTCCAGCCGCCCTGCGGATCCCGTCCGCCCGGCGCATCGCCCAGGATCGGCCGGGCGCGGGGCGCGCCGCGCAGGTGATCCAGCCAATGGTCCAGATGCGCGCGGTCCGCCTGCGCCGCCCTTTGCGCGGTGGCGAAGCGGTGGAAGCCCGGCGGCTGGTCGGGCCATTCCGGCGCCAGCCCCGCCGCCCGCCGGCGATAGGCGTGACCAAGCTGGTCCATCAGCAGGCTCAGCGACCATTCGTCCAGCACGACATGGTGGAACAGCATGGACAGCACCTGCTCGTCCCCCTCGCGGAAGAAGCGCAGCCGCAGCGGCAATTCGCGGGCAAGGTCGAAGACATGGCCGGCCTCGGTCCGGCGGCTGGCATCGCCGGCCTCGGCGCTGGTCCAGAACCCGCGGTCGTCGCCCAGCCGCTCGACCGGGACCACCTCTTGCAGCGGCTGGCCGTCCCGTTCGCGGAAATGGCTGCGCAGGACGGGATGGCGGCGGATCAGGTCGCCGAAAGCCAGACCGAAGACCGTCTCGTCCACCGGTGTCGGGAAACGCAAGGCGAAAGGCAGGTTGAAGATGCCGCCATGGCCGAAGGCGGCATAGGCCTTCCGCAGCGATTGCTGGGCCAAGGACAGGGGCGCCGCCTGGGCCTTGGCGGCGTCCTCGCCGGCTGCGGGCGGCGGTGCGGCTGGCGCGCTGCGGGTGGCGACATTCGTCAGCGCACGGGCGGTCGGATGGCGGAAGATGTCGATGAAGCGCAGGATGATGCCGTATTCGGCCTGCAACTTGCCGATGATGCGGGTCGCGACCAGCGAATGCCCGCCATGGTTGAAGAAATCGTCCTCGGGCCCCATCCCCGGCGCGCCGAGCGCCTCGCGGAAGGCGTCAAGGATCAGGCCCGCCAGTTCGTCCGCGTCCGCGGGCGCGTCGCCCGGTGTCCGGCGCGGCGCGGCGGGCTCGGGGCCGGGCTCGGCTGCGATCTGGCGCGCGCGGCGGCGGTGGGGCTTGCCAGTGGCCGACAGCGGCAGCGCCGGGACCGCAAGGATGCGGTCGGGCAGATGCGATTGCGGCAGTCGCTTTCGCAGGAAGGCGCGCAGCGCGCGGCTCGGGCAGGGCGCGGCCGGCGATCAGCGCGGCCAGCACCGTCTCGTCCCGCGCGTCGGGCAGGTCCACGACCAGCGCCTGCGCGACGGCGGGATGGGCGGCCAGCTCGGCCTCGACATCCGCCAACGAGATGGGCACGCCGCGCACCTTGACATAGCCGTTCACCCGGCTGTCGATCAGGATCGTGCCGTCGCCGCGCAGCCGACCCAGGTCGCCGCTGCGAAAGGCGCGGGTGTCCTCGACCTCGGTGAAGTCGGTCTGTTCCAGCGCGCCGTCGCGCAGATAGCCCAGGGCCAGGTTCACGCCGGTGGTGTGGATGCGGCCGGCCACGCCCTGGGGGCAGGGCTCGCCCTGCGGGTTCAGCAGCAGGTAGCGGTTGCCGGGCAAGGCGCGGCCATAGGGGATGATGCGGTCGTCCTCGGGGCCGATCCGGTGCCAGACGCTCCAGATCGTGGTCTCGGTCGGGCCGCCCAGCGACCACAGGGCGATGCCGGGCCGCAGCCGGCGCAGCCGGTCGATCACCGCGGGCTTGATGTAGTCGCCGCCCCGCGCCACCAGCCGCAGCGAGCCGAGCCCGTCCTGGGGCGCGCAGGCCAGCAGCATCTCGACGATGGCGGGAACCGAGCACCAGACGGTCACGCCATGGTCGCGCACCAGGCGGTTCCAGGCGACCGCGTCCTTTTCCTCGGCCGGCGACGGCATGACCAACCGCGCGCCGGCGGCCAGCGTGCCGGACAGGTCGAAGACCGACATGTCGTGATGCAGCGGCGTGACCGAGATCACCACGTCCTTGGCGCCGATCCCCCAGGCGTCCAGCGTATGGCCGACGACGTTGGCGGTGGCGCGATTGTTCAGCACCACGCATTTCGGCCGCCCGGTAGTGCCCGAGGTGTAAAGGTAATAGGCCGCCGCCGGCGAGCGGGACAATGCCGCATGCCCCCGCGAGACCGGGGGGCATGCTTCCAGCGCGTCCATCTTGACCAGCAGCGCTTGGTCATCCGCCTGCGGCATGTCCACCAGCACCAGCCGGCACAGCAGCCCGTCCAGCGGCAGCGGCGCGTGGGCGAATTCGTCCCGCAGGGCCGAGAGCCGGGCCTCGGCCGTGTCCAGCACGCGCAGCGCGGAATGGGCGGGGTCGAGCCCGCTGCGCCGCGCCTCGTGCCGGGCGATCAGCGCCCTGGCCCGGATCGCCAGGGCCCCGGCATCCAGCAGGCCGCGATAGCAGCGATATTCCTGCATGGCGGTGCGGCCCAGGGGCACTTCGCCCTCGCGGCCCAGCAGATAGGCCTTTTGCAGGTCGCCCAGCCGCCGCATCCGCGTCGGCGCCGGCAGCCAGTCCGACAGCGGCGCCGCCGCCAGGGCGGGCGCATCGGCCAGCCGGCGCAGCGCCGCGTGGCAGGCATCGAAACCGGCGCGGACCCAATCCTCGGGCAGCGCGTCAAGCCGCAGATCCCAGTTCAGCAGCACGCCTTCGGCCAGCGCGGCCACCTGCACGTCCAGCGCCACCTGCGGCGCCTGCGAGACGCTCCAGACCAGCCCGCCCGAACAGCCGGCCGACGCGGGGGCTGAGCAGCTGGCGCTGCGCCCCGTCCAAGTCGAGCCCGCTGGTAAAGACCACCGGCGCGGAGTCCACGCCCTGCCCGCCACGCGACATCTCGCGCAGCACGGCGACGCCGGGGCAGGCCTGGTGCGACAGCGCCTCGGCGATCTCGCGCCCCGTCTCGCGCGCCAGCCCGGCCAGCGTGGCCCCCGGTCCCACCCGCAGGCCGAGCGGCAGGATATTGGTGCAATCCCCGACCAGCCGCGAGGCGTCGCGCATCACCAGGGTGCGGAAAAAGCCCGGCAGCGTCAGGCGAAAGGCCCGGTCGCCCGTCGCCCGCGCCAGAACGGCGGCAAAGACTGCCAGGTAAAGCGAGGTTCGCGTGACCGGCAGTTCCCGCGCCAGGCCCCGCAGCGCCGCGGCCTGCGCCGGCGAAAGCAGGACCGAAAGCCGGGTGCTTTCCGGCGCCGGCGCCGCGTCGCTCAGCGGCAGGGATGGCGGGGGCAGTAGGTCGCGCAGCCGCGCGCGCCACCAGCCGCGGTCCGCCGCCTCGGCCGGGTCGGGGCCCAGTCGGCCCAGGTAGTCGAAATAGCAGCCCTCGGGCTCCTCGACCGCGCCAAGCCCGGCCGACGAGAACCTGCTGTTTCCGGGCCTGGATTCGCTTTCCGTGATGACGCTGGTGGGGGAGCTGAAGCAGGCGGGCATCACGCTTGGCGCGCGGGGACTGCTGCAGGAGCCCAGCATCGAGGCTTGGTGGCGCCTGATCCAGGCGCGGCTGCCCTAGATCGCGCCCGGCGCGTCGATTGTCGGGCTAGGCGGTCAGCCGCTGCAGAAGCAGCCGCAGGTTTTCGCGCATCTCGGCCAGATCCCCCGGACCGGGCTTTTCCCCCGGCAGCCGTTCCAGCATCGCCTTGTGCAGCGCGCCGCAGATGAACGAGCGGATCAGTTCCGCAAGCATCCCCGGATCGTCCCGCCCGGCCAGCAGGCCGTCCTGCTGCGCGCGGGCGATCAGCCGCTGCATCAGCGCGATCACCGCCTGCTCGAAGCGGGTGACGCGGGCGTTCTTTCGCAGCGCGCCCAGCGTCGGCGAATGCAGGGCCAGGAACACGCCGGGATGGTCGATGGCCCAGTCGATATAGGCGTCGGCCAGGGCCTTGAGCTGCGCCATCGGGTCGGCGCCGTCGATCACCGTCGTCGCCCGGATGCAGCGGTCGTGCAGGCGCAGCAGCGCGCTTTCGATCGCCATCTCCATCAGATGCGCCTCGTCGCGAAAGACGGAAGCCAGGGTTTCGGGCGGGATCTCGAGCGCCGCCGCCACCTCGTCAAGGCTGGGCGGGCGGCCGGTTTTGGTCAGCAGCTTGCGAAAGGCGCTGGTCGCATCGGTGCAGAGATTCCTGCTGCCGCGGTTTTGGTAGGTCATGGTCTACTCCAATAACAGCCAGTTCGCGAGAATCGGAAACCACGACACGGTGAAACGGAGCATAATGAATAGATCCATTATGCTCCCGTCTCCCGAAGCGTGTAGCTGGCTAAATGTATATCTTTCCGGTTGTATTGGGATCGGCGGGATTCGGCGCGATCCAAGGGCGCCATCCGCCCGTCATCGCAGGGGGGCGATTATCCGGCCCGTCCCAGATCGTTCATCGGGCCGCATTCCGGCGACCCGGTCCGGCCATTTGCCCAGGACGGGACCGCCATCCGCGGAAGCACCGCCAGGGTAAGCCCGGCAATGCCGAAGCCGACGTAACACAAGAGTGCCGCAACCCAGGCGCAGCCGAGTGCAAGAGTGATGACCGCCGACGTCATGCCTCCGATGACGCCGGCCAGGATGTATGCCAACATATGCTGAGAGTTTCCGCTAACAGTTCGGGGCGCTGAATACCATAAATGCCAAGTTCGATCCACCGAGTGGTTCAGGCGTGACGTCAAGTAAACATCGCCCTTGCGCGTCCTGCGGCTCCCTGGATGCCCGCCCGGCTATCGCCTGGGTTGTGTCGGCATGAACATTTTCCCCCAACCTTGCGCGCGACTTGCCTTTTTCTCCAGGTTTCCCGGCATTCAACATGGTTGCCTTGGATGAATGGATTGGCAAACATGCAACTATAGATTGGTTCTCGCTTGGGGATTCTTTGCAAGCGGTTGACATTATTGGGAGGGTGACGATTTGCTTTACACTAATAACCCTGACATGATTGCCTTCACGCTCGGCCGGGTGATTCTGCGTCTTGCGCGGGCCGGAACGCCGATCGGCGCGGATACCATCACCCAGGCGCTGATCCGAATTGCCGGTGGCGATTCCACCGGCCGGGTTTCCCCCGAAATGGCGAAAAGCGCACTCGCGGCGCTGAGACGGCTCGACATCGAAGACCATATGACGCCCGCGACCCTTGGCCGTGACCGCCGCCCGGCGGCGGCGCAGAACTGGCTGGCGTCGTAGAAGCCGGTTTCCCAAGGCGGGGCGGGGCGGCCGGGCTGTTGCCGGACCGGCCCGCGGCGCTGGTCGCAGCGCCATATCCAAGGGCGCCCGCAGGACGGGGCTCTCGGCGCTGATCGGCGGGTTGCCCCGGATCCGGCGGGCGCATGATCTTCATCATCTTCGCTGCCGTTTTGGTGCCGGTCCATGTCGACACCCATGGCGGCATTGCGCGGCATTGACATCGGCCATGTCGAGCTGGCCCGCACCCATGCGGCCAAGCCGAATTCTGTCCTGCAAAATCGCGGCTTTCGGAAAAGGAAATTGAAGAGACCGGGGCCGGGCAATAGCCTGACCGCCGTAGATGATGCCTGGGATGGCGCAAGGGCGCCGAAAGAAGTCAGGACATCGCGGAGGAACCGGCCACCCCTCTGCGATCTCGTCGATCCTGCAATGCGTTTTCATCGCTTAGCCACAGCGGAGGAGTGATTCATGCTTCCATTCTGGATGATGGATGCGGCTGAACTGTCCGACCGGATACGCCGGCGCGAAATCTCTTGCGCCGAGGCCGTCGATTCGGTCCTGGACCGGGTGCAAGAGGTGAACGCGGCCCATAACGCCCTGACCTCGGTCGAGGCCGACGAGGCCCGCGCCATGGCCCGCGACGCCGACCGGCGGCTGGCCCAGGATGGGCCGGCGGGGCCGCTGCACGGGGTTCCCTTTACCGTCAAGCTGGATACCGACGTGGCCGGCAAGATCACCGATTTCGGCTCGGCGGCGATGCGCGACAACCTGGCGGCCGAGGATGCCCCGGCTGTCGGCCACCTGCGTCGCGCCGGTGCGATCTATATCGGGAAAAGCAATGCGCCGTGCTTCTCGATGCGCGGCTTCACCGATAACGAGCTTTACGGCCGGACGCTGAATCCCTTCGACGCGACCGCCTCGGCGGGCGGCTCCAGCGGGGGGGCGGCCGCGGCTGCGGCGCTGGGGCTGGGGCCGATCCATGTCGCCAGCGACCGGGGCGGTTCCATCCGGCTGCCGTCCTGGTCCTGCGGCGTCGTGGGCCTGCGGCCGACGGCGGGGCGGGTCGCGGTCCGCAACGCCAGCGAAAGGGCCGAGCGGAACCTGACCAACCAGCTGACCTCGGTCTGGGGGCCGATCACGCGCACGGTGCGCGATGCGCAACTGGCGCTGGCGGTCTTCGGCCAGCCAGATCCGCGCGATCCGCAATGGGTTCCGGCGCCCCTGGAGCAGGCGATCCCCGCGCCCCTGCGGGTGTCGCTGTTCCGCCGCTGGGGGGGCCGCGGCGCCGACCCGGCGGTGGCGGCGGCGCTGGACCATGCGGCGGCGGCGTTGAGCGAGGCGGGCTGCATCGTCGAAGAGGGGATGCCGCCGCATTTCGACGAGCTGGAAGAGATGCGCAACCGCATGGCCGTCGACGACAGCCGGCGGGCGCAGGCCGGCATCGACAAGACCGGGGACCGCATGGCCCGCAAGGTGTTCGACAACATCCTGCAGATGTCGGCGCCGCGCGACACCGACGAGGCGCTTGCCGCCTATCAGCGCAAGCTTGCCATCGCGCGCGCCTGGTCGCTGCATCTTGCCGATCATGACCTGATGCTGACCCCCGTCTCGTGGCGCCACCGCATTCCGCTGGACGAGGACCAGCACACGCCCGAGCGCTATCGCGAGATGATCCGCGACCTGTCCTGCCTGACCACGGTGGCCACGCTCGGCCTGCCGGGCCTAGCGGTGCCGACCGGCCTGGCGGATGGCATTCCGGTGGGCGTCCAGCTGGTCGCGCGGTGGTTCCGCGAGGACGTCCTGCTGGCCGCGGGCAAGATCATCGAGCGCGCAAGCGGCTTTTCCGTGCTGCGCGCGCTTGACCACAAGACCAGCTCATAGGGAGGAATGAATGAGATCGGTTGTTTTCCCCGCCTTTCGCGTCGCGGCGATGGTCCTTGCCCTGGGCGGCACCCCCGCCGTGGCGCAAGAGACGATCACGCTGAAAGTGGCGCATCCCTTGCCCGAGACCCATTATTCCTGGGAACTGGGCATCAAGAAGATGCTCGATTCCATCACCGAGGCGACCGACGGGCGCGTGCAGTTCGAGGTCTATCCCGCCAACCAGCTGGGCCGGGATGCCTATGGGCTGCTGCGCTCGGGGATCGCCGACATGGCGATGATCGTGCCGCTTTACGCGCCCGACAAGTTCCCGCTGACCGGCGTGACCGAGTTTTCCAGCTTCTACGACACCACCTGCGAGGCGGCCGAGAAATATTGGGAACTGGCAAGGCCCGGCGGCGCCCTGGATGCGGCCGAATATGGCGCGCAGGGCCTGCGGGTGGTGTTTGCGATGACCACGGCGCCGCAGCGCTACATGACGTCATCGAAGCCGGTCGCCTCGCTTGGCGACGCGGGCGGGCTCAAGATCTATGCCGCGGGCTCCGCCCTGCCCAGGGCGCTGCGGGCCGTGGGCAGCATCCCGATCAGCATCACCGCGTCGGAGCTTTACGATTCCGTGTCGCGCGGAACCGTCGACGGGGCGCTTTTCCCCTATTCCAGCACCAATGCCTACAAGCTTGGCGGCAAACTGAGGCATGAGGTCGGCGGGGTGAAGTTCGGCGTCTCCAGCTGGTTCGTCGGGATGAGCGAAAGCCGGTTTGCGGCCTTGCCCGAGGACGTGCAGCAGGCGATCACCGCGGCCGGCCTTCCCGTGCAGCAGAGCTTTTGCGCCTGGACGGACGAGGATGACGAGAACATCCGCCAAAGCCTGATCGCCAGCGGCGAGCTGACCGTGTCGGAACTGCCCGAGGCCGAGGTCCGGCTATGGCGCGAGCAGCTGCTGAAGGCGGCGCAGGAATGGGCGGCCGAGATGGATGCCGCCGGCAAGAACGGCACCGAACTGCTGGAAGCGATGGCACAGGCCGGCGCAGGCGAATGACGGCGGCGGCCGCGCGCCCCTCGGGTCGCGCCGGCCCCAGGCCCTGGGGATCGGGCGGGACCGCCGGCCCCAGGGCGCTCGCGACACCATGCCGCGGAATGCGGGCGCCCGTTCACCTTATCGTGGCTGGCGTCCCGCGCGGCATGGCGGAAGAATGCCATCCGCAAGCGAGGTTTGACGATGCGAAATCACACCCTGAGCCGGCGCGCCGTCCTGATGGCCGCGGCCGTCCTTCCCCTGGCGTTCGCCCTGCCTGGCCGGCTGCGGGCCGAAACGCTGCCGCTGGTGACAGTGACCAAGGATCCCGGTTGCGGCTGCTGCGGCGGCTGGATCGACCACATGCGCGCCGCCGGCTTTCCGGTCCGCGCGGTGAACTCGGACGAGGTCTTCGCCCTCAAGGAGCGGCTGGGCGTGCCGCCCGACCTGGCCTCGTGCCACACGGCCGAGGTCGCGGGCTATGTGATCGAGGGCCATGTCCCGGCAAGGGCCATCCGCCGCCTTCTGGCCGAGCGGCCGCAGGCCATCGGCCTTGCCGCGCCGGGAATGCCCGCCGGCTCGCCCGGCATGGACCTGCCCGGCACCGAGCCCGAATCCTACGACGTGTTGCTGTTCGACGCCTCGGGCCGCAAGACCTATGCCCGCTTCCACGGCGCCAAGGAGATCTGATCGAAGGCC
Source organism: Paracoccus versutus (assembly GCF_000763885.1). Lineage (GTDB taxonomy): Bacteria > Pseudomonadota > Alphaproteobacteria > Rhodobacterales > Rhodobacteraceae > Paracoccus > Paracoccus versutus. Next base: position 73,979 of record NZ_JRKO01000023.1, read on the forward strand.
GCCATGATCGCCCGCCCCGTGACCAGACCGCCCCGATCCTGTTCCGGCCCGCGCCTGCGGGCGGCGTTCCGGTTGCGCCTTCTGTCGGTCGCGCTGCTGCTGCTGGCCCTGGGCGGCGTCCTTTTGCTGCCGGTGGCGCATGCCGGTCCGCACGGGTATTCCCCGCATCATGACGTCGCCGCCGCGGCAATGGCGCAGCCTTGCCCGCATGCCCATGGACCGGGCGACGGGGCTGCCGCCGATCATTGCGATCCCGACCCGGCCGGACCGGGCCTGTTCGATTGCTGCCAGGCCTGCCTGGCCGCTGCCATCCTTCCCGAAACCCAGGCCCTGCCGCCCTCGCCGGAAAACGGCCACCTTGGCGTCAGGAGGCCGGACCGCCAGGGGCGCATCCCCGCGGGCATCCTGAGGCCGCCACGTCCGATTGCGACTGCCTGAATCGCGCATGGCAGAGGGCGTCCCCCCTCTGCCGGTCCAATCAGACGAAGGCGGAATCCCGCGCCCCAAGGCGGCGCCGGTTCCGCGCTGCCAAAGGATGACAACAATGAGACAAGCCGCAATCGCCCTTTCCGTCGGGCTGCTGGCCGGGTTGCCCGGCCTTGCCCTGGCGCAAGCCGGGCATGACGCCCATCACTCCGGGAACCCCCCGGCGCAAATCGGGCAGGCGCCCCAGACCGCGGTGTCGCCCGCCGCCGCCGACCTTCCCGATTTCACCAAGGCCAATGTCGCGGCGATGAACGACATGCATGGGCCGATGATGGAGGGGATCATGGCCGATGACCCCGACCTGGCCTTTGTCCAGGGCATGATCCCGCACCATCAGGGTGCGATCGACATGGCCCGGATCGTCCGGCAATACGGGGACGATCCGCAGACGCAGGCATGGGCCGCCCAGATCATCGAGGCGCAGGAACGCGAGATCGCCGAGATGCAGGCCTGGCTCACGGCCAGGGCAGGCGGGGAAGCGGCCGCCGCCGCGCCTTTGGGGGGCGCCGTCTATTCCGCCAACGAAGGCGGCAATTCCATCAGCGCCGTCGACCTGGGCACCGGGGCGGCCGCCACGGTCTCGCTTCCCATCGCCCCGCATAACGTCGACCTGACGCCGGACGGCGGGCTGCTGCTGGCGGTCGGCGATCCCGCGGCCCAGGGCGACCACGGATCGCAGGGCCACGGCCATGGCGCCGGCGTTGGCGCAGACGCAGACGCAGACGCAGACGCAGGCGAAGGGCTGCTCGTCATCCTGGATCCGCAAGACCTTGCGGCGCCGGCGGCGGCGGTCGCGGTGGGGCCGCATCCGGCCCATGTGGTCGCCGACCGGCTGGGGCGCGCCTATGTGTCCCTGGCCGGCGGCGACGCGATCGCCGTGGTCGATCTGGCGCGGGCCGAGGTGGTCGCGCGCATCGCGACGGGCGGCTATCCGCACGGCCTGCGGCTCAGCCCGGACGAGGCGCAGCTCTACGTCGCCAATGTCCGGGACGGGTCGGTGTCCGTGATCGACACGGCCGGGCTGGCCGAACTCGCCCGCATTCCGGTCGGTGCCGGGCCGGTTCAGGTGGGCTTCACGCCTTCGGGCGACCAGGCCTATGTCTCGCTTCGCGACGAGAACCGGGTGGCGGTCATCGACACCCGGTCCCGCCGGGTCACCGGCAAGGTGGATGTGGGGCCGGGTCCGATCCAGGTCCTGGCGACCGCGGACGGCCGCTGGGTCTATGTGGCCAACCAGGGCAGCGAGGCAGAGCCGAACGACACCGTCTCGGTGATCGACACGGCGACCGGCCGGGTGGTGCGGACCGTCACCGCCGGCAAGGGCGCCCATGGCGTGTCGGCCTCGGCCGATGGGGCGCATGTCTTCGTGACCAACACCGCCGAGGACAGCATCTCGGTGATCGAGGCGGCAAGCGGCACGGTCATTCGGACGATCCCGGTCGGTGATCGGCCCAACGGCATCGTCCACGGGCGGTCGCACTGACGGGGACTTGGGATGGCGCCGGCGTGATCCGGCGCCATCGCGACCCATGGGCCGGCTGTCGCCGTTGCCCAGGGGCGACTAGCCCCTTGCGAAGGCCTGCATGAAAGCTGCCGGCCTTCCTGCCGCGCTTGCCGCCGGCACGCGGACGTGGTGGAACTGGCCTTCGGAACCAACATCGGATGGAGGCCCCCATGGAACGTCGCGATCTGGGCAGGAGCGGGCTGAGGATCATGCCGCTGGTCTTCGGCGGCAATGTCTTCGGCTGGACCATCGACGAGGCGCAGAGCTTCGCCGTGCTGGACGCTTTCGTCGATCACGGCTTCGATGCCATCGACACGGCGGATTGCTATTCCGCCTGGGCGCCCGGCAACAGGGGCGGCGAATCCGAGACGATCATCGGCAACTGGCTGAAGGCCCGCCCCGGCATGCGCGACCGGGTGACGATCTTCACCAAGGTCGGCTCGATCACCGGCGCCCCGCACGAGGGCGGCTTGACCGAGGCGCATATCCTGCCCGCCTGCGACGCCTCGCTGCAGCGGCTGGGGATCGAGGCCATCGACCTTTACTTCGCGCATTGGCCCGACCCGCTCGGCACCAGCTATCAGGAAACGCTGGGGGCCTTCGACAAGCTGCGGCAGGCCGGCAAGATCCGCGCCATCGGCGTGTCCAATGTCGATGCGGCGCAGCTTGGGGAGTCGCTCAGGGCCGCGCGGGATGCCGGCCTGCCGGGCTACCAGGTGCTGCAGCCGGGATACAATCTTTATGACCGCGACGGGTTCGAGGGGCCGCTGCGCGATCTCTGCCTGGCCGAGGGGATCGGCGTCGTGACCTATTACAGCCTCGCCGCCGGGTTCCTGTCGGGGAAATACCGCTCGGCGGCCGACCTGGGCCAATCCGCCCGCGGCGGCGGGGTCGGGAAATACCTGACGCCCAGGGGCATGGCGATCCTTGCCGCGCTGGACGAGGTCGCCGGCGCGCATGGTGCGAAGCCTGCCGAGGTGGCGTTGGCCTGGCTGATGGCGCAGCCCGGCGCTACCGCGCCGATCGCCAGCGCGACGACGGTGGCGCAGGTCGAGAGCTTCGCCAAGGCCGCGGCGCTGACGCTGGGCGCGGATGAGATCGAGAAGCTGACGCGGGCAGGGGCGTGACTTCGCCGCGAGGGCCGGGCCTTCGACCTTCGCGACGATGATGGGTCGCGGATGGTCCCGCCGGATGGCCGGCGGGACCAGGAACCGCCCCGCGACGGTCCGCTTGCCGGTCAACCGCGGCTTTCGAAGCTTTCGCGCAGCGCCTCAAGCAGGGGATGCTGCTCTGGAGGGCGTGGGAGGCTCAAGCAGGCGCGGCGGGCAGGATGATTTCGGCCTGCTCGCCGCCGCCCTTGCGCGGCGACAAGCGCAGCTCGCCCCCCATCGCCTCGACGGCCGCCGCGACGATGGCGAGACCCAGCCCGCTGCCGCCGCCCGAAGCGCTGGCCGCGCCGCGGTAGAAGCGCTCGGTGACATGGGGGCGGTCTGCCTCGGCGATGCCGGGGCCGCGGTCCAGCACGCTGAAGCGGATCCTCTCGCCCTCGCGCGTCAGCCGCGCCTCGACGCTCGCCCCCTTGGGCGAGGCGAGGATCGCATTCTCCAGCAGGTTGCGCAGCGCCGGCGCCAGCAGCGGCCCCTGCGTGCTGCGCCATTCGGTCCCGCCGGTTTCCAGCCGCAGCGCGACGCCGCGCGCCTGCGCCAGCCCGGCCAGTTCGTCGGCCACATCGGCAAGGATCCTTGCGCCGTCCTCGGCCGGAGCCGTGCCGTCGATGGCATTCTCGGTCGCTGTCATGTCCAGAAGCTGGCGCACCATGCGGTCGGTGCGGTCGACGCCTTGCGCGATCTGCGCCAGCGCCCGGTCGCGCGTCGCGGCATCGGGGGCCAGCGTCGCGACCTGCGCCTGGGTCTTCAACCCGGCCAGCGGGGTCTTCAACTCATGGGCGGCGAAAGCGGTGAAGCTGCGCTCGCGCTCGCGCAGCCCCTCGACCCGGTGGAAGAGGCCGTTCAGCGCCTCGATCATCGGGCGCAGTTCCGTGGGCGCGCGGGTTTCTCCCAAGGGGCTCAGGTCGGTCGCCGGGCGGCGCGACAGCGCCTGCGCCAGTCGGTCCAGCGGCGCAAGCCCGCTGCGCACCGCCAGCCAGATCAGCGCCGCCAGCAGCGGCAGGACCAGCATGGCCGGGGCCAGAAGCCCCATCGCCACGCCATGCACCAGCCGGTCGCGCATGGACCGCGCATCGCCGACCATGACGCGGATGCCCAGGTCCGGGTCGACATGGGTATAGACGCGCCAGACCTCGCCATCGACCGCGCGCTCGCTGAAGCCTTCCTGCCGGGCCAGCTGCCCCGCGGGCGCGCCGTCGGATTGGCTTTTCAGCTGGCCGTCGAAGCCCCAGACTTGGCAGATCAGCTGGCGGGCGAAACCGCGCCCGGTCTCGGCCAGGGCCGGGGCGGCCTCGGCCAGCGCCGCCGCCTCCGGCCCGGCGATGCCGCCGCCCCGGCGGATCAGCGAGGCGACCATCTGCGCCGATTCCTGCAGGCGCCGGTCCAGCACATGGCCGACCTCGGTCCGGGTCGAATGCTGGATCCAGATGACGGCGGACAGCCAGATCGCGCCGGTCGCCAGCAGCAGGATGGTCAGCAGCCGCCTGCGGATCGAGATCATGTCCGCTGCCCTTTCCCTGCCGCCGCCAGCCGGTATCCGGCGCCGCGGACGGTTTCGATGAACGTCCGGCCCAGCTTGGCGCGCAGGTGGTGGACATGGACCTCGACCGTGTTGCTTTCGACATCCTCCTGCCAGCCGTAGAGCCGCTCTTCCAGCTGGGTCTTGGACAGGATGCGGCCCGGATGCTCGGCCAGGGCGTGCAGGATGGTGAATTCGCGGCGCGAAAAGCGCAACTCGCGCCCGCCGATCCGCCCGGCCTGTGTGGCGGGGTCGAGGCTGAGCCCGTTCCACTCGATCACCGCCGCCGCGCGGCCTTCCTGCCGGCGCAGCATGGCGCGCAGCCGGGCGGCGAGTTCGTCGAGGTCGAAGGGCTTGCCCAGGTAGTCGTCCGCCCCCGCGTCCAGCCCCGCGACCCGATCGCGCACCCGGTCGCGGGCGGTCAGCAGCAGCACCGGCAGCCGTTCGCCCGCCCGGCGCAATTCGGCCAGCAGGTCCAGCCCCGAGCCATCGGGCAGCATGATGTCCAGGACCACGCCCGCGAAACCGCCGCCCGCCAGCGCCGCGCGGGCATCGGCAAGGGTGCCGACCGCATCGGCATTGAAGCCCGAAAGCCCCAGCCCGACGGTAAGCCCATCGGACAGGACCGGGTCGTCCTCGACGATCAGCAGGCGCATGGCGTTCTCCCTTGGCTTGACGATCACGCTTTCGTCGGCGGAGCTTAAGCTGGGCTTAAGGTCGCGTCCCTAGCCAGCCCGGCATGATGACGAGATTGTTTGCTTTCCTGATGGCCGCGCTGCCGCTGCTGCTCGCCGGATTTCCGGTGGCGGCGCAGGCCCGGCCCCTGCAACCCCAGGACGCCTTTGCGCTGAGCGTCAGCCCGGCCGAGGATGGCGCGCTGGTGCTGAACTGGCGCATCGCCGAGGGCTACTACCTCTATCGCAGCGGCTTCGCGGCAGAGGCGGGAGATCGCAGCCTGCCGCTGTCCCTGCCCGAGGGCGAGAGCCATGACGATCCCTATTTCGGCAAAGGCCAGATCTATCGCGGCGCGGTCGAGGCGCGGCTGGAACGCGCGGGCCAGCCCGTCACCCTGCGCTGGCAGGGTTGCCAGCAGGACGGCATCTGCTATGCGCCGCAAAGCGTGCGGCTGGATGCGGAGGGCAGGGTGCTGGCGGATAAGGGTGCCGGCGGCTCGGGCTGGAGCCCGTGGCCCGCGGATGGCGTGGCGGTTTCCGATGGCGGGCTGACCCTGGCGCAGGATCAGGGGCTGGTGCAGGGCCTGGCCGCGCGCGGCGGCGGGGCGCTGGTGATCGCCGGTTTCCTGGGCTTCGGGCTGCTGCTGGCCTTCACGCCCTGCGTCTTTCCGATGTTTCCCATCGTCGCCGGAATGCTGGCCGGGCAGGGCGAGAGCCTGACCGCAAGGCGCGGGTTGGTCCTGACGGGCGCTTATGTGCTGGCGATGGCGGCGGCCTTCGGGCTGCTGGGCGTGGCGGCGGCATGGTCGGGGGCGAACCTGCAGATGGTGCTGCAATCGCCCGCCGCCACCGCGGTCGTCGCGGCGCTTTTCGTGGCGCTGGCCCTGTCGATGTTCGGGTTTTACGACCTGCAGCTGCCGCAGGCGCTGCAAGCCCGCCTGGGCCGTATCGGCGGCCGCCGCGGCTCGGTCGGCGGGGCGATGCTGCTGGGGTTCACCTCGGCGCTGATCGTCGGGCCCTGCGTGACCGCGCCGCTGGCCGGGGCGCTGCTTTATATCGCGCAGACCGGCGAGGTGATGCTGGGCGCGGCGGCGCTGTTCGCGCTGGGGCTGGGGCAGGGGTTGCCGCTGCTGGCCATCGGGATTTTCGGCCCGCGCATCCTGCCCGGCAGCGGCGGCTGGATGGAGGGTGCCAAGCGCGCCTTCGGGGTGATCTTCCTGGGCTTCGCGATCTGGCTGGCGGGGCGGGAGCTGCCGGGGCCGGTCACGCTGGCGCTCTGGGCCGTGCTGCTGGTCGGAACGGCGGTCTTCCTGGGTGCGCTGGACCGGCTGGAGGGCGATGCTTCGCGGGGCCGCCGGCTTGGCGCGACGCTGGCGGTGCTGCTGCTGTTCGCCGGGCTGATGCAGGGCTTCGGCGCGGCGCTTGGGGCGCAAGATCCGCTGCGGCCGCTGGCACCGCTGGCGGGCGCCGCGCCGGCCGAGGCGCAATTCGCCTCCGTCACCACCCGCGCAGGGCTGGATCGGGCGCTGGCGCAGGCCGAGGGTAGGCCGGCGCTGCTTTACGTCACCGCCGACTGGTGCGTGACCTGCCGCGCCATCGAGCGCGGGCCTCTGGCCGATCCCGCCGTCCATGCCGCGCTGGCCGGCTTGGCGGCGATCAAGCTGGATGTCAGCACCTTCGACGCCGAGGCGCAGGCACTGATGCGGGATCTTGCCGCCGCCGGGCCGCCGACCATGGTCTTTCTCGACGCCAGCCGCGCCGAGGCCGCGGGCAGCCGCCTGGTCGGCGCAATGGACAGCGCCGCGCTGCTGGCCTCGATCGGGAAGGTGGCCCGATGAACGCGATCTCGATCGGCCCGCTGGTCTTCGACGGCGCGCGTTTCGCCGCAGTCGTGGCGTTGCTGCTGTTCTTCGCGGCAATCGAGATCGCGGCGCGGCTGCAAAAGAGCGATGCGTCCCGATGGGCGGGATTTGCCGTGCTGGCCTGGATCGCAGCCGCGCGCATGGGTTTCGTCGTCGCCAACTGGCCCAGCTTTGCCGATCATCCTCTGGATGCGATCAAGCTGTGGCAGGGAGGCTTCCTGCCCGCTGCCGGCTGGGCCGGCGGCAGCGCCGTTTTCCTGTTGGCGCTGTTGCGACGGGCGCGAGGCGCGGTCCTGCCGCTTGCTCTTGGCAGCGCGGCGGCGCTGGCCGGGCATCAGGCCGTCATCGCCACCCTGACACGTCCGGCGGTCACGATCCCGGACATGCAACTGATCGCGCTGGACGGGCGCGGCGTGCACCTGGGCGGACGCGACTGGCCGGTGGTTCTGAACCTCTGGGCGACCTGGTGCCCGCCCTGCCGGCGCGAGATGCCGATGATGACCGAACTGGCCGCCAAGACGCCCGGCGTCGATTTCGTCTTCGCCAATCAGGGCGAGGAGGCCGAACAGGTCGTGGCCTTCCTGAAGGCCGAGGGCCTGCCCGCCGAGGGCATGATCCGCGATCCGCATGGCCGGCTGATGGGGGCGCTGAATGCGGTCGGCCTGCCCTCGACGCTGGTCTTCGACGCCAGGGGGCGGCTGGTCGCGGCGCAGACGGGCGAGATCTCGCGCGCCGCCCTGACCCGGATGATCGCGCAAGCGACAGGAGAATGACGATGAACCCGATACGATCCGCATGGGCGGGCGCGGCCCTGCTGGCGCTGGCGGCCTGCGCCTCGACCGAACCGACAGCCCCCGCCGATCCGCCGCCGCCCGCCGTCAGTCCCGAGATGGCGGCCATGTATGGCGCGATGGACGACAACGGCCACCATATCCCTGCCGTCGATCCGAAGCTGCTGACCGGGGACAAGGCGCGGCAGGTGGTGGATTACTGGAGCGACGAAAAGCCCGGCACGATCATCGTCGATCCCCATGCCCGCTATCTCTATCAGGTCCGGCCCGGCAACCAGGCGATGCGCTATGCCGTCGCCGTGGGCGCGGCCGGCTATGGCTTCACCGGCGAGGCGCATATCCCCTATCAGCGCGATTGGCCAAGCTGGAAGCCCACCGACAACATGGTCGCGACCCAGCCCGAGCTTTACGGCCCGGTCGAGCAGGGGCTGGAAGGCGGCATCGACAACCCGATGGGCGCCCGCGCGCTCTATCTGCACAACGGCCGGGGCGATACCTATTACCGCATCCACGGCACCATGGACCCGGCCTCGATCGGGCAGGCGACCTCGGCGGGCTGCATCCGGCTGTTCAACCAGGACATCATCCACCTCGCCGGACAGACCGGCAGCATGACCAAGGTTGTCGTGCTGAGCGAGGCGGAATCCGGCAAGGGCACGGTGCCGCCGGGCCAGCCCTTGCCGCAACCCGCGCCCCCGGATGCGCTGGCTGCCGGCCCCGTTCAGACAGGAGGAACGACATGAGCATCACCCGACGTCACCTCCTGGCCGGAACAGCCGGCCTTGGCCTGGCGGGCCTTGTCGGAGGAGCCGTCCTGCTGACCCGGAGCAGGGGAGGCGGGAACGGCGCCAGCGGCACCGCCGCGGCCGAAATGACCGCCAACGACGTGCTGCACGATCCCGACAATCCGGTGCTGGGCAACCCCGAGGGCACGCTGACCATCGTCGAATATTTCGATTACCAATGCCCCTACTGCAAGCTGGGCCATGCCATGCTGACCCGCGTGGTCGGCGAGGACGGCGACATCCGGCTGGTGATGAGGGACTGGCCGATCTTCGGCGCGCCCTCGGTCCTGGCCAGTCAGCTGGTCCTCGGGGCGGCCGCGATGGGCGATTACGCGCAGGCCCTCAAGGCGCTGATGGCGACCGAAGCCAGGCTCTCCGAGGATCGGATCCGGCAGGTGCTGGGCGACGGCGGCATCGACACCGGCGCGGCGCTGGCCGCTTATCGAGCGGAACGCGACAAATGGGACGGGCTGCTGGCGCGCAACTCGGCGCAGGCGGCGGCGCTGGGGCTGCGCGGCACGCCGGCCTTCATCATCGGCCGGACGATCCATCCCGGCGCGCTGGACGAGACGCGCCTGCGCGGTGCCATCGCCCAGGCACGGCGGACGTCCTGAGCAGGATGGTCTACAAAGGGCGGGACATCCCCGCCGCCATCGCTTCCCGGCGCACCCACCGGGGGCGGAACCATGAAGGAGAGATCATGCAACGCCGTCACCTCGTCCTTGCGGGCGCAAGCCTGCTGGCCCTGCCGGTCCTGCCCCGCACGGGCCTGGCGCAAGAGCGCGCCAACCCGATGCCCGAGGCGCTGCGCCAGTCGCTGGAACGCGACCCGACCGCCCCGGTTCTGGGCAACCCGCAGGGCGACATCACCCTGTCCGAGTTCTTCGACTACAACTGCCCCTTCTGCCGCAAGATGGTCGAGCCGATGCACCGGCTGATCACCTCGGACCCGAAGCTGCGGGTGGTGTTTCGCGAATGGCCGGTCTTCGGCGAGGATTCGGATTTCGCGGCACGGGCCTCGCTGGCCTCGTTGCAACAGGGGCGGTATTGGCAGTTCCATACCGCGCTGTTCCGCACCAGGGGGCGAGTGACCGAGGCCGCCACGATGCGCGCCGCCCGCGACATCGGCCTCGATACCGCCCGGCTGGAGCGCGATATGGCAGCCGAGCCGGTCGAGCGTCACATCGCCATGAGCCATATGCTGGCCGAGCACATGGGGCTGATCGGCACCCCCACCTTCGTCGCCGGCGACGAAGGCGCTTTCGGCGAATACAGCCTCGATGACCTGCGCGGGCTGGTCCAGCGCGCAAGGGAAACGATGGCGACCTAGAGCCGCCCGTCAGAACGGCCGGTTGTCGAGAGCCTTGCCCCAGGCTTGTCGCCGGCAAGGCGCACGGCTTCGGGGCGTCGCGGCCAATCCGCCACGCAGGGAGCGGTTGGGCCGATCGCGCAGGACCATGCTGACCCCGAACTCATCCGGGCCATCGCTGCGGGCTGGACCCCATGCCGCGCCGATCTTCTCCGCCGCCGGGCGCAGGATCCGTTGCCTGTCAGCAAAGGAGCCGCTCGCCCTCCCTCGGCACCTCGGACGGAAACCGTAGATTCCGTGGTCATCACGATTGGGTATGAGCTTGACGGCGAGTGCTTCGGAAGCGAAGCGATGGCAGGTTGGGAGGCGGCACGGGAACAGGCGGGCAAGGCCTTCGCCGGTTTCCCCGCTGCTTGCCTCCGGCGGGGATATTTGTCCACGGAGGAACGGGGCTGGGGGTTGGGGGGCGCTGTTTCACCCCATTCTTTCGGATGCGTAGCTTCCTGGCGAGGCGGGGAAGACCACAGTCTTGTTGCCGTTGAGGAACACCCGGCGGTGGATATGGGCGTGGATGGCGCGGGCCAGGACCTGGCTTTCGACG
>NZ_JRKO01000024.1 GCF_000763885.1 Paracoccus versutus
TGGCCCTGTAATCCTCGGTGCTCAGCAGATCGGTCATCTCACTTCCCTTCCACGATGGCCTGGACGGCGGTCTTCAGCGTGGCGATGACGCCTTCCAGCTCGGCCTTTTCGCCGTCGTTCAGCCCCTGCAGCGGCGGGCGCATCGGCCCGGCGCGCAGGCCGGTGGTCTCGACCCCGTGCTTGACGCATTGGATGAACTTGCCGCCCTGTTCCAGCACCGCCATCAGCGGCATCATCGCCGTCATGATGCGCCGGCCCTGGGCGAAATCGCCGCGCACGGCGCAGGCTTCGTAAAGCGCCACATGCTCCTCGGGCAGGAAGTTCGAGCCGGCGCAGATCCAGCTGCGCGCCCCCCAGGCGAAGAATTCCAGCGCCTGGTCGTCCATGCCGCAGCTCAGCTGGATCTGCGGATAGTCGCAGGCCAGCGTGTGGATGCGGTTCACGTCGCCCGAGCTTTCCTTGATGCCGATGACGTTCGGCGACTGGCCGACGATATCCAGGAACGCGCGCCCCATGCTGACGCCCATGCGGCCGGGGTAGTTGTAGAGGATCACCGGCAGGCCGGCGGCGCGGTCGATTTCCAGCGCGTTGGCGGCGTTCTCGGCCTCGGTCGGCACCGAATAGGGCGGCGTGCCGAGCAGGATCGCATCCGCCCCCATCTCGCGCGCGCCCTGGGCCAGCGCGATGGAATCGGGGGTGCGCATGGCGCCGGTGCCGACGATGACCGGCAGCCGGCCGTCGGCGCGCTCGGTGATGAAGCGGGCCAGCTCCAGCCGCTCATCGACCGTCTCGGCATAGTTCTCGCCGGTCGAGCCGCCCGAGATCAACCCGTGCACCCCCGCAGCCACCAACCGCTCGACCAGATCGCCCAAAGCGTCGAAATCAATCGAGCCATCCCCCTGGAACGGCGTGATCACAGGCGTGTAAATGCCTTCAAGAACCAGGCGGGGTGTCATGTCGCGGCCTCCTCTGCGCGGGCTTTTGTCCACCTAGTGGTAGGGCAGCCGGCCGTCCCGCCGCAAAGGAGAATGTTCAGGCGTGAGGCATTAGAAAAACTACGTCATCCGCCGCCCCGCCGCGCTATCGGATTCCCGCCATCGACAGATAAAGAGCGCCGCGGCCAAGAGGCCGATAAGATAACAGCCGAATGCATGGCCATGGTCCCTGCCCGCCCGTTCAGGATCGGCGGCCGGCATCCCGGCACGCGATCGCCTGGTCCTGCTGCGCCCGAACGGCTGCAAGGCTTCCCGGCGTGAACCTGTCCAAGCCGCCGGCGCGGCGCGGCTATTTCGCCGCCAGCAGTTCCGGCACCGACAGCAGGATGAATTCGTTATCCGCCGCCGCGCCGATCCGCCGCCCGCCCGAGAAGGGCAGGTTGTTGTCGTTGGCCAGCATGATGTGGTCGTCATCGACCCGCGCCACGTCCTCGACGGTGAAGAAGGGGAAGGTGAAACGCCCCTCCCCGGCCGCAAGGCCCGGCAGCGCCTTGCCGTCCGGGTCGGCGATGTCCAGCAGGTCGACATGGCCGATGCGGCGCAGATAGCCCTCGGCATCCTGGCTGGCGGTATCGACCAGCACCACCCGCTTGACCCGCGCGGGCAGCGGATAGCAGGCCGACAGGTCCGCCGCGCCCTCGGGGCAGGCGCGGGCGGCGTCGCCTTCGCCATTGTCGCGCTCGATCACCAGGGCGCGGGTCTCGTCGATGAAGTTGAAGTCGCCGATCGCCGTCGCGCCCTCGGACAGCCTGAAGCGATGGCTGTCGCCGGTCCAGTCGGCCTTGCCGGTGTCGAAGCTCATCACCCGCAGGAAATCGCCCTCGGGCTGGCCGTCGTCGCCCAGCAGCGGCTTTTCCAGCATCGCCCAAAGCAGGCCGGTGCCCGGTTGCAGCGCCATGCCCTCGTAGCCGCCCGAGCGCTGGACGCGGAAATCCTTGCCGGGCTGGGCGGGCACGGTGACGCCGGGCGTGTCGGGGCCGGCCAGCGCCTTGCCCTCCAGCAGGGTCCGGTGGACGGACAGCACCCGCCCGTCCATGGCCACGCGCAGGATCGAGGGACCGAACTCGTCGCCGATCCAGATCTCGCCGTCCAGATACTGGATGCTTTCGGGGTCGAAATCGGCGCCGGTCAGATAGCGGCCCTCGGTCGTCTCGTTGGCGATGCGGAAGGGCACCTTGCGGTCGGGGTCGCGCAGGAACACGGTCTCCAGCCGCTCGACCGTGCCGGCGGCGAAATCCGGCTGCATGCGGTGAAAGAACAGCATGGCATCGGGGCTGTTGGCCTTGGTGCCGAAGCCGTTGTCGGTCAGGGAAAACCAGCTGCCGTCCGGGGCCCGGTTCATGGCGAAACCCGACATGCCCTGCACCGGCTGGCCCAGGAAGGGCAGCGCGATGCCGGTCTTGTGGCTGCCATAGGTCGGGCCGGTATCGCCCTCGACCGACATCGGCGCGTCGTTGCGCGCCGCGCCGGTAAAGCGGCCCGACAGCCACAGCTCGCGCGGGGCATCCGCCGGCGGCGGGACCATGGTCAGGGCGGGCAGGACCGCATGGCCCGCCAGCCGGGCCGGAAAGACCTCTTCGGCCAGGGCGGCGGGGGCAAGGGGGGCGGCGATGGTGCAGGCAAGCAGGGCAAGGCCAAGGCGCATGGTTCGAAATCCTTTGTCGTCGCGATGTGGTGGCTTTAGGCTGGGCAGGTGACAGCGATGCGGCAGCTCGGTGTCAGATCCGTGATGCCGCCCTGCCCGGATGGCGGGCAATGCCGTGTCGCGGGGCGATGCGTGCAGGTTTTTGGGAACCCTGCCGCCGCCCAGGCCCTTCCTTAGCGGGAAGCGACGGGACGGAGACGGAACATGCAGGCAGACGGGGCCGGTGTCGGAAACCCGGAGGGCGGCGGAATGGGGGCCACCGCGGCCTCGGTCTTCGAGGCGGCCGGGCGCGCGGTCCTGGAGCAGCAGCGGCTGCAAATCCCCGGCTTCGACCCCCGCGCCGCGCGCTTCGAGCTGGGGCAGGCGGCGCGGGACCAGCGCCTGCTGTATCAGGCCGCGCTGAGGGCCGATGCCGAAAGCGAACATATCACCACCGCGACGCGCTGGCTGCTGGACAACTACCACACCATCGCCGAGACCTATCGCCACCTGACCCGCGACCTCAGCCCGGCCTTCCTGCGCTCGCTGCCGCGCGGGCCGTTCCAGCCGGTGGCCGAGCCGATCCCGCGGGTGCTGGCCCTGGCCTGGGACTATGCCGCGATGACCGACGGCGACCTGCGCGAGCGCAGCTTTGCCGATTTCATCGCCGGGGCGCAGCAGGTGGACTGGCTGACCATCGGCGAGCTGTGGTCGCTGCCCTCGATGCTGCGCTATGCGCTTTTGCTGCGCATGCTGCGGCTGAGCGACGAGACCGAGCGCGCGCGCCGCGGCCGGCGCGAGGCCAATGCCGCCATGGACCGGCTGATGGCCATGGACGAGCCGGGCCCGGCGGATTTCGACCAGGCGGTGCCCGGCCCGGCCTTGCAGAACGCGGCCTTCGTGGCGCAGGTGATCTATCGCGTCCATGCCGGCCTGGACCGCACCCATGCCATCACAGAACAGCTTGCCCGCCGGCTTGCCGCGCAGGGCCGCACCGCCGAGCAGGTGATGGCCGGCGAGCAGACCCGCCAGACCGCGAACAACGTCACCGCCGCCCATATCATCCGCGCGCTGAAGCGCCTGGACGAAATCAACTGGCGCGAATGGTTCGAGGCCACCAGCCGCACCGAGGCGATCCTGCGCGAGGATCCCGACCACCAGCGCCTCGCCCCCCAGACCCGCAACGCGATCCGCAACCGCATCGAGATGATCGCCCGCCATTCCGCCCTGGCCGAGCCCGAGGTGGCCGAGCGCGCGCTGGCGGCGGCCGGGCGGCGGGACATCCCGGTCTCGGTCGTGCTGCTGGGCGACGACGCGCCGCGCTTCGAGGCAGATTGCGGCTATCGCCCGGTCTGGCGCGAGCGGCTGGCGCGGCTGGCACGCCGCCACGGCATCCTCAGCCTGATCCTGCCGCTGGCGGCCCTGATGCTGCTGGCCGTGGCGCTGTGCCTGACCTATGTGCCGGCGCAGACCGGCGGCTTCCTGGCCGCCACGCTGATCGTGCTGTCGCTGGCGGCCTTCCTCGATGCGGGGCTGGCGCTCCTGCGCTTCGTCGCCAGCCGGCTGATCGCGCCGGCGCAGCTGCCCGCCTATGGGTTCAAGGACGGGATCCCGCCCGACCATGCCACGCTGGTCGCGATCCCCTGCCTGCTGACCAGTCTCGACACCATCGACGACCTGCTGAGCAATCTCGAGGTGCATTACCTTGCGAATCCCGACCCGGCGCTCAGCTTCGCGCTGCTCACGGATTTCACCGACGCGGCCGAGGAGACGACGCCGCGCGACGCCGAGCTGCTGGCCTATGCCCGCCAGGGCATCGCCGCGCTGGCCGAGAAATATGCCCATACCGGGCGGCGCTTCTACCTGCTGCACCGGCGCCGGCAATGGAACGAGGCCGAGGGCGTCTGGATGGGCTGGGAGCGCAAGCGCGGCAAGCTGGTCGAGCTGAACGCGCTCTTGCGCGGCAGCCCCGACACCAGCTTCGTCGATACCGGCCCGCGCCCGCCCGAGGGCATCCGCTATGTGGTGACGCTGGACGCCGACACGCGGATGCCGCGCGACACGGTGCGGATGCTGGTCGGCATGATGGCGCATCCGGTCAACCGCCCGGTCTACGACCCGGCGCGGCAGCGCATCGTGCGCGGCCACGGGCTGATCCAGCCGCGCGTCACCTCGCTCTTGAAGCACGGCAGCCAGACCTCGCCCTTCCAGCGCATCCTGTCGCAGGACAAGGGGCTCGACCCCTATGTCTTCACCGTCTCGGACCTTTACCAGGATCTGTTCGGCCAGGGCACCTATACCGGCAAGGGCATCTACGACGTCGATGCCTTCGCCACCGCCGCCCAGGACGGCATCCGCGAGAACTCGGTCCTCAGCCACGACCTGATCGAGGGCGCCTGGCTGCGCGCGGCCCTGGCGACCGACGTGAACTTCATCGAGGAATATCCCAAGCGCTTCGACGTGGACCTGGCGCGCCAGCACCGCTGGGCGCGCGGGGACTGGCAGTTGCTGCCCTATCTGCTGGACCTGCGCAACGGGCTGGATGCGCTGGCGCGGTTCCGCATCGTGGACAACCTGCGCCGCAGCCTCTTGCCGGTCTCGCTGATGCTGGCGGGGCTGGTGGCGGTGATCGGCCTGCCCCATGCCGATGCGCTGTTCTGGCTGGGCCTGCTGGGCGTCTCGGTCGGGCTGTCGCAGCTGCTGGGCTGGCTGATGGGGCTGATGCCGCGCCAGTCCGGCGTGGCGCGGCTGCGGCACATGCTGGTCATCGGCAACGAGCTGATGGACCAGATCACCGCCTTCATGATGCGGCTGACGCTTTTGCCGCAGATGGCCTTCAGCATGGTCGATGCGATAGTGCGCAGCCTGTGCCGGGTCTATGTATCGCGGCGGCACCTGCTGGAATGGACCACCGCCGACGCCGTGGCCCGCCGCGCGCACGAGACGCTGCCCGGCCATTTCCTGCTGATGCGCGGCGGGCTGGCGCTGGCACTTGGCTTCGTCGCGCTGGCGGCGCTGCTGCGCCCCGAGAACCTGGCGCCGGCGCTGGTGCTGGGCGTGCTGTGGCTGGGCGCGCCGCTGATCGCCTGGGTCAGCGCCCGCCCGATCGAGCATGAGGGCGCCCGCCCCCTGACCGCCGAGGAGCGGCTGGAATGGCGGGCCGAGGCGCGGCTGGTCTGGCGCTTTTTCGAAACCTTCGTCGATGCCCGCACCAACCACCTGCCGCCCGACAATTACCAGGACCAGCCGCAGCCCAAGCTGGCCGAGCGCACCTCGCCCACCAATATCGGGCTTTACCTGCTTTCGACCGTTACCGCGCACGAGTTCCGCTGGATCACCCTGGGCGAGGCGCTGGACCGGATCGAGGCCACGCTGACCACCATCGAGCGGCTGGAGCGGCATCGCGGCCATCTCTACAACTGGTATGCGACCGACAGCCTGCAACCCCTGGGCACGCGCTATGTCTCGGCGGTGGACAGCGGCAACCTGGCCGGGCATCTGATCACCCTGTCCTCGACGCTCAAGGAATGGGCGCGCAACCCGGCGCTCTACCTGTTGCCGGAACTGTCGGGGGCGGTGGACATCCTGTCGCTGATGCGCCGCCTGCATGCGGCCATCCCGCGCGAGCGGCGCAGCCTCAACCCGCTGCGCGACCGCATCGAGGAACGCATCACCGCCCTGTGGCACAGCATGGCCAGCGCCCAGGCGCCGCACCTGGCGCCCCTGCATGTGCAAAGCCACGCCCGCGCCGCCGCCAACCTGCAGGTGCTGATCCAGGGCCTCGTCACCGAGATCCCCACCGCCGCCGCGCGCGAGCTGGACTGGTGGACGAGCCGGCTGGTCTCGACCTGCGACAAGATGGAGGGGCTGGGCCGCATCGACCCCGAGGAGGTCGCCGTCGCGGCCCGGCGCATGGCGGCTCTGGCCGAACGCGCCCGCGCCTTCGCCTTCGAGATGGATTTCGCCTTCCTGCTGGACCCCGAGCGCCAGCTGCTCGCCATCGGCTACAATTGCGTCGAGGGCGCGCCGGACCAGTCCTTCTACGACCTGCTGGCCTCCGAGGCGCGGCTCGCCTCGCTTTTCGCCATCGCCAAGGGCGACCTGCCGACCGAGCACTGGAACCGGCTCGGCCGGCCGATGACAGTGATGCCCTATGGCTCGACGCTGGTCAGCTGGTCGGGCTCGATGTTCGAATACCTGATGGCGCCCCTGGTGATGGACGAGCCACCCGGCTCGATCCTGCACAGTTCCTGCGACGTGGCGGTCGAGGCGCAGATCCGCGACGGCTGGCGCGCAGGCCGGCCCTGGGGCGTGTCGGAAAGCGCCTATAACGCCCGCGACGCGCAGATGAACTATCAGTATTACGCCTTCGGGGTGTCGGAGCTGGCGCTGCGGCGCTGGCTGCGCGACGACCAGGTGGTCGCGCCCTATGCCAGCTTCATCGCCGCCGGCTTCCGCCCGCGCAGCGCGCTGAAGAACCTGCGCCGGCTGGCGGACCTGGGCGCGCGCGGCGAATACGGCTTTTTCGACGCGGTGGACTTCACCCCCTCGCGGCTGCCGCAGGGGCACCGATGCGCCGTGGTGCGCAGCGTGATGGCGCATCACCAGGGCATGAGCCTGATCGCCATCGCCAATTGCTTGATGGACGGGCTGCACCGCAACCGCTTCAATGCCGACCCGGTGATCGAAAGCGTCTCGACGCTCTTGCAGCAAAAGACCCCGCGCGAGGTCTCGCCGCTGTTGCGCGAGACGGTGCGCCGCCGCCTGCCCGGCCCGTCCGAACTGGGCCAGACCGAGATCGTCGAGGTGGCCGATGCCGCCGCCGCGCCCCATACCGTCGCGGTCATGTCGAACGGGCGGCTGTCGATGCTGCTCGATGCCAGCGGCGCGGGACGGCTGCGCATGGACGGCACCGCCATCACCCGCTGGCGGCCCGACCCGGCGGCCGATGTCTGGGGCGAGTTCCTGTTCATCCGCGACCTCGCCTCGGGGCGCTGGTGGTCGGCCACCGCCGCGCCCGGCTTCGACCCCGAGATCGGCTATGCGACGCGGCTGTTCGACTACAAGGCGAATTTCGCCGCCCTGGGCGAGGGCATCCATTGCGAGACCGAGGTGATCCTGTCCGACGACCTGGACGCGCGCGGCGCGCGGGTCAAGCTGCGCAACCTGTCGGACCGGCCGCGCCAGCTGGCGCTGACCAGCTATGGCGAGATCGTGCTGGACCAGAACGACGCCGACCGCGCCCATAGCGCCTTCTCGCGCATGTTCGTCGCGACCGAGGCCCAGCCGGATCGCGGCCGCATCTTCGCCCGCCGCAACAAGCGCAACCCGCACGACCCCGACCGCCACCTGATGCACCTGAGCGCCGGGGCCGGCGTGCCCGACGGCGCGGCCACCGACCGGCGGCTGTTCATCGGCCGCGGCCGTTCGATCCGCGCGCCGCAGGCGCTGGACGATCCCGGCCTGCTGGCCGATGTCGTGCCGGGCGAAAGCTATACGCTGGACCCGATCTTCTCGCTCAGCCGGCGGCTGACCCTGGATCCGGGGAAAGAGGCGGTCGTGACCTTCTGGACCGTCGCCGCCGCCAGCCGCGAGGCCCTGGAAGAGGCGCATCTGCACTTGGCCGACGAGGCCGCCTATGACAACGAACACCAGATGGCCTGGACCCGCAGCCAGGTGCAGCTGCACCATGCCAGCATCACCCCCGAGGAAGCGGCGCTGTTCCGCCGCTATGCCGCGCTGCTAGTCTATCCCAACCAGATGCTGGCCTCGCAGGTGCGCCATGTCATGGGGCAGCAATCGGCGCTGTGGCCGATGTCGGTCTCGGGCGACAATCCGATCATGGTGCTGCGCATCAACGACCCCGACCTGATGCCGGTGGCGCGCCAGGCGATCCGCATGCAGGAATACCTGCGGATGCGCGGCCTCGAATGCGACCTGGTGATCCTGAACGAACAGCGCGTAAGCTATGCCGCCCACCTGCACGAGGCACTGAACAACCTGTGCCACAGCATGCAGCTGCTGCATTCGCGCCCCTCGGTCTTTGCCGTCGATGCCAACGGGCTTTCGGCCGAGACGCGCGACACGCTGCTGGCCGTGGCGCGCGTGGTGATCCACGCCCAGAACGGCAGCCTGGCCGGGCAGATCCAGCGGCTGGAGGCGGCCGAGCTGCGCCGCGGCATCGCCCGCGCGCCGTCCCGGCCCTTGCAGCGCCCCGCGCTGCGCAGCGACTTCCCGCCCGAGGATCTGCATTTCTGGAACGGCACCGGCGGCTTCGACGCGCAGGGCAATTACGTCATCCGCCTGCGCCATGGCGAGGCGACGCCGAACCCCTGGATCAACGTCGTCGCCCGCAGCGATTTCGGCTTTCACATCTCGGCCGAGGGCGCGGGCTTTACCTGGTCGGCCAATTCGCGCGACCACCAGCTGACGCCCTGGTCGAACGATGCGGTCAGCAACCCGCCGGGCGAGGGCATCCTGATCCGCGACCTGGGCACCGGCGCGATCCACACCCCCTATGCGGCGCTGTCGAGCCAGCGCGAGGCGCTTTACCAATGCCGCCACGGCGCCGGCTTCTCCGAGTTCACCGCCTGGTCGGGCGAGCTGGAGATCACCGCGCTGCACAGCCTGACCCCGGACGCGCCGCTGCGGGTGATCGGGCTGCGGCTGACCAACCACGGCACGCGGCGGCTGACGCTGGACGTGGCGCAGTTCCTGGAGCCGGTGATGGGCGGCGCCCGCGCCAAGACCGCGCCCTATCTGCAGATGCGCTACCTGCCCGAGGCGCGGGCGGTGGAATGCGAGAACCCCTATTCCATCGACTATGCCGGCCAGCGCATGATCCTGTCGGTGGACCGCGAGGTGACGGGGCTTTGCCTGTCGCGGCTGATCTGGCAGGGCCGCAACCGCGACGCCTGCCTGCCGGCCTGGTTCGACGCCACGCTGAGCCGCCGCTTCGTGCATCGCCATGACGGCGACCCGGTGATGATGCTGGAAACCCGCATCGAGATCGAGCCGGGCGAAAGCCAGAACGTGACCTTCCGCCTGGCCGCCGCGCCCGGCGCCGCAGCGCCGCCGCTGCTGGAGCGCACCGAGACCGCCCGGCAGGCCGCCACCGCCCAGACCGAGCATTGGCAGCATATCTTCGGCCGCTTGCAGGTGCAGACCCCCGACCCGGCCTTCGACCTGATGGTGAACCGCTGGCTGCCCTATCAGGCCATCGCCTGCCGGATCCGGGCGCGCTCGGCCTTCTACCAGGCCTCGGGGGCCTATGGCTTCCGCGACCAGTTGCAGGACACCTCGGCCATGCTGGTCTATGACCCGGCGCTGGCCCGCGCCCAGTTGCTGGAAGCCGGCTCGCGCCAGTTCCCGGAAGGCGACGTGCAGCATTGGTGGCTGCCCGGCACCGGCGCGGGCGTGCGCACCCTGATCGCCGACGACGTGGTCTGGCTGGGCCATGCGCTGGCGCGCTATGTCGAGGTGACGGGCGACCGCAGCATCCTGGACGAGCCCCGGCCCTTCATCCTGGGCCGCGTGCTGGAGCCGGGCGAGCACGACGCCTTCTACCGGCCCGAGACCAGCGACCGCATGGCGCCGCTCTACGACCATGCCGCGCTGGCGCTGGAAATGGCCATCGCCCGCACCGGGGCCGAGGGCCTGCCGCTGTTCCTGGGCGGCGACTGGAACGACGGCATGAACCGCGTCGGCGCCGCCGGGCGCGGCCAGTCGGTCTGGATGGGCTGGTTCCTGGCCCAGACCATCGCCATGATGGCCCCCCTGGCCGAGGCGCGGGGCGAGGACGAGCGGGCAAAGCGCTGGCGCGCCCATGCCGCCAAGCTGTCGCGCGCGCTGGACCGGCACGGCTGGGACGGCGGCTGGTATCTGCGCGGTATCTATGACGACGGCACGCCGCTGGGCTCGGCCCAGTCCGAGGAATGCCGCATCGACTCCATCGCGCAAAGCTGGTCGGTCATCTCGGGCGCAGGCCGCAAGGACCGCCGCGACCCGGCGCTGGACGCGGCGCTGGAGCATCTGCTGGACGAGGACGGCATGCTGCTGCGGCTGTTCACCCCGCCCTTTGCCGATGCGCCGCAGGATCCCGGCTATATCAAGGGCTATCCGCCCGGCGTGCGCGAGAACGGCGGGCAATATACCCATGCCGCGATCTGGATGGTGCAGGCGCTGTGCATGGCGGGCCGCGCCGACGACGCCTGGCAGGTGTTCCGGCTGCTCAACCCGATCAGCCATGCCAGCGACGCCGCCACGCTTCAGGTCTATCGCGGCGAGCCCTATGTCGTCGCCGCCGACGTCTATGGCGCCGAGGAAAAGATCGGCCGCGCCGGTTGGACCTGGTATACCGGCTCGGCCGGCTGGCTGCACCGCGTCGCGGTCGAGCATATCCTGGGCCTGCGCATCAAGGACGGCGAAAGGCTGGAGGTGGCCCCCGCCCTGCCCTCGCATTGGCCGGGCTTCCGCGCCAGCGTGATGATCGGCGACCGCCGCCACGAGGTCGAAGTGACGCGCGACCAGACCGGCACGCCCCGCATCCGCATCGGCTGAGAGAGGGAGGGGGACGGCATGGCCATGGCGCGTCGAGGCGGTGATCCAGCAACCGGGACGGCCGCGTCAGTCCGCCTCGGCCAGCAGCGGCAGGATGCTGCCGCGTTCCTTCAGGCAGCGCAGGGTGAAGATCGAGCGGGCGTTGCGGATCCCCGGCACCCGGTAAAGCTTGCGACGCAGGAATTCCTCGTATCCGCGGGTGCCGCTGACCGCGACCTTCAGCAGGTAGTCGTATTCGCCGGTGGTCAGCCAGACCTCCTGCACCTCGGGGATGGCGGCCATGGCGCGGCCGAACTCCTCCAGCACCTTGTCGTCGTGCCGTTCCAGCGTGATCTCGATGATGACGGTTTCGGCGGCGCCCAGGCGGGACTGGTCCAGGAGGGCGCTGTAGCCCTTGATGACGCCCTCGGCCTCCAGCCGGCGGGTGCGCTGCCAGCAGGGGCTGGGCGACAGGCCGACCTTTTCGGCAAGCTGGCTGTTGGACAGCCGCCCGTCGCGACTCAGCGCCCGCAAGATCCTGAGGTCGATCGCGTCAAGCTGGCGCGTTGCAGAAGATCCGCTCATGTCTTACCGTTATTATCAGAAGAATCTTTTGCATTTTGGCTGATAGCTGAAAACAAAGAAAGAAGATTTTGCGGCGATCTGTGGCATCATCCCCTTGGGAGGAATGGGGTGGAACGCCAGCGCCGCATCGCCCGGATGCCCGTCATCCGCGGCGGCAGGGCCGGAACCCGGCCCGTTCCCCAAGGCAAAGGAGGTGCCGATGCAAAGGCCAGACCCGAATGACTATCCGCCGCTTGGCCTTGTGGTGCCCGAGCCAGAGGTGCGGCCCGGCGGCCAGCCGGATTTCTCGCATGTCGCGATCCCGCGCGCGGGCACGGTGCGCCGCCCGCCGGTCGACGTCGACCCCGAGGAGATCCGCGACCTGGCATTCACCATCATCCGCGTCCTGAACCGCGAGGGCCAGGCCGTCGGGCCTTGGGCCGAGGCGCTGGAGATCACCCCCGACGACCTGCTGATCGGACTGCGCCACATGATGACGCTGCGCATCTATGACGCGCGGATGCTGAACGCGCAGCGCCAGCAAAAGACCAGCTTCTACATGCAGCACCTGGGCGAAGAGGCGATTTCCTGTGGCTTCCAGCGCGCGCTTGCGCCGGGCGACATGAACTTTCCGACCTATCGCCAGGCCGGACTGCTGATCGCCGCCGGCTATCCGCTCAGCGCGATGATGAACCAGATCTTCTCGAACGCCGAGGATCCGATGCGCGGCCGGCAATTGCCGGTCTGCTATTCCTCGCGCGAGCATGGCTTCTTCACCATCTCGGGCAACCTGGCCACGCAGTTCATCCAGGCGGTGGGCTGGGCCATGGCCTCGGCCATCTCGGGCGACCGCAAGATCTCGGCGGCCTGGATCGGCGACGGCTCGACGGCGGAAAGCGATTTCCACGCCGCGCTGGTCTTTGCCTCGACCTACAAGGCGCCGGTGATCCTGAACATCGTGAACAACCAATGGGCGATCTCGACATTCCAGGGGATTGCACGCGGAGGTTCAGGCACTTTCGCAGCGCGCGGGCATGGCTTCGGCATCCCCTCGCTGCGGGTGGACGGCAACGACTACCTTGCGGTGCTGGCGGTGGCGAAATGGGCGGCGGAACGCGCCCGGCGCAACCTGGGCCCGACGCTGATCGAATACGTCACCTATCGCGCCGGCGGGCATTCGACCTCGGACGATCCCTCGGCCTATCGCCCGGCCGAGGAAAGCACGGCCTGGCCGCTGGGCGACCCGGTCCTGCGGTTGAAAAACCACCTGATCGCGCTTGGCCATTGGAGCGACGAGCGCCACGCCCAGGCCGAGGCCGAGATCCTGGCCGAGATCACCGAACAGCAGAAGCGCGCCGAGGCCATCGGCACGCTGCATCACGGCCAGCACCCCAGCCCCGCCGACATGTTCGAGGATGTCTATGCCGAGATGCCGCCGCATCTTCTGAAGCAACGTCACGAGGCGGGGTTCTGACATGGCACGCATGACGATGATCGAGGCGATCCGCGACGCGCTGGACGTGGCGATGGGCGCCGACCCTTCCGTCGTGGTCTTCGGCGAGGACGTGGGCTATTTCGGCGGCGTCTTCCGCTGCACCGCCGGCTTGCAGGCGAAATACGGCAAGACCCGCTGCTTCGACACGCCGATCAACGAATCCGGCATCGTCGGCGCCGGGATCGGCATGGCGGCCTACGGGCTGAAGCCGGTGGTCGAGATCCAGTTCGCCGACTACATGTATCCCGCCTATGACCAGATCGTGTCCGAGGCGGCGCGGCTGCGCTATCGCTCGGCCGGGCAGTTCACCTGCCCGATGGTGGTGCGCATGCCCACCGGCGGCGGCATCTTCGGCGGCCAGACCCACAGCCAGTCGCCCGAGGCGCTGTTTACCCATGTCACCGGGCTGAAGACCGTGGTGCCTTCGAACCCGCGGGACGCCAAGGGGCTGCTGCTGGCCGCTATCGAAGACCCCGACCCGGTGATCTTCATGGAGCCGAAGCGGCTTTACAACGGCCCCTTCGACGGCCATCACGACCGTCCGGTCACGGCCTGGAAAAGCCACGAGCTGGGCGAGGTGCCCGAGGGGCATTACACCGTCCCCCTGGGCAAGGCGGTGCTGCGCCGCCAGGGCCGGGCGGCCACCGTGCTGACCTATGGCACCATGGTCCATGTCGCGCTGGCCGCGGTCGAGGAATCCGGCGTCGATGCCGAGGTGATCGACCTGCGCACCCTGCTGCCGCTGGACATGGAAACCATCGTGGCCTCGGTCAACAAGACCGGCCGCTGCCTGGTGCTGCACGAGGCGACGCTGACCTCGGGCTATGGCGCGGAACTGGCGGCGCTGGTGCAGGCCGAGTGCTTCTGGCACCTGGAGGCGCCGATCCGGCGGGTGGCGGGCTGGGACACGCCCTATCCGCATACGCATGAATGGAGCTATTTCCCCGGCCCCGCACGGGTGGCCGAGGCATTGCGTCAACTGGTCGAGGTGGCCTGAGATGGGTATTCACGCAATCCGTATGCCGGACATCGGCGAAGGCATCGCCGAGGCCGAGATCTCCGAATGGCTGGTCAAGCCCGGCGATGTCCTGCGCGAGGACGACCCGATGGTCGCGGTCATGACCGACAAGGCGACGGTGGAAATCCCCTCGCCCGTCACCGGCACGGTGGTCTGGCAGGCGGGCCAGCCCGGCGACGTGATCGCCGTCGGCGCCGAGCTGATCCGGCTGGAGGTGGACGGCCCCGGCAATGTCGCGGCCGAGGCGGGCGCCGCAGCGCCGGCTGCGGGATCGTCGCGGCAGGCCGAGACCGCGCCCCCCGATCCCGAACCCGCAGAGCCCAAGGCCGAGGCGCCGCCCAAGCCCGAACCCGAGCCCGAGGCGGAGCCGCCGACCCCGAAACCGGCGGCGAAAACCCTCGCGGCCGCGCCCTTGCGCCCCGAGGGCGAAAGGCCCATCGCCTCGCCCGCCGTGCGGGCACGGGCGCGCGAGGCGGGCGTTGACCTGCGGCTGGTGCGCGGCTCGGGTCCGGCCGGCCGGATCGGGCACGAGGACCTGGACGCCTTCATCGCCTCGGGCGGCATCCCGGCGCCCTCGGGCCCGCAACCCGACAGCGCGGTCGAGGAGATCCGCGTCATCGGGCTGCGCCGCAAGATCGCCGAGCGGATGGAGGCCGCGAACAGCATCCCCCAGATCACCATCGTCGAAGAGGTGGACGCCACCGCGCTGGAGGATCTGCGCGGCCGGATGAATGCGCAAGGCAAGGGGACGCGGCTGACGCTGCTGCCCTTCATCGCCCGCGCCATCGTGCGCGCCGTGCATGAACAGCCGCTGCTGAACGCGCATTACGACGCCCAGGCCGGGCTGATCCGCCGCTTCGGCGGGGTGCATCTGGGCATCGCGGCGCAGACGCCCCACGGCCTGATGGTGCCGGTGGTCCGCCATGCCGAGGCGCTGGACCTGCGCGCGACCGCCGCCGAGATCGCGCGGCTGGGCACGGCCGCCAAGGAGGGCACGGCAAAGCGCGACGAGCTTGCCGGCTCGACCATCACCATCACCTCGCTGGGGCCCCTGGGCGCCATCGCCTCGACCCCGATCCTGAACGTGCCCGAGGTCGCCATCGTCGGCGTCAACCGCCTGGCGGTGCGGCCGTTCTGGAACGGCGCCGCCTTCGAGCCGCGCAAGATGATGAACCTGTCGTGCAGCTTCGACCACCGGGTGATCGACGGCTGGGATGCCGCCGTCTTCGTGGCGCGGCTGAAAGAGCTGCTGGAAACCCCGGCGCTGATCTTCGTGGAGGGCTGAGCGATGCGCGAGATCCAATGCAGGCTGCTGGTGATCGGCGCCGGCCCCGGCGGCTATGTCTGCGCCATCCGCGCCGGGCAGCTGGGCGTCGACACGGTGGTGGTCGATGCCGAGCCGCCGGGGGGAACCTGCCTGAACGTGGGCTGCATCCCCTCGAAGGCGCTGATCCACGCGGCCGAGGAATTTCATCGGCTTGAACAGCTTTCCTCGACCCCTTCGATGGGGATCTCGGCCGGTCCGGCGCGGCTGGACCTGGGCGCGACGATGGCCTGGAAGAACGGCATCGTCGAGCGGCTGACCGGCGGCGTCGCCACGCTGCTGCGCAAGGCCAGGGTGCGGCTGGTGACGGGCCGGGCCAATATTCGCGACGGCAAGACCGTGCTGGTCGAGACGCCCGAGGGCCCGGTGCAGATCCGCACCGAGGTTCTGGTGATCGCCACCGGCTCGGAACCGATCGAGCTGCCCGCCCTGCCCTTTGGCGGCAAGGTCATCTCCTCGACCGACGCGCTGGCGCTGACCGAGGTGCCGGGGCGGCTGGCCGTGGTCGGCGGCGGCTATATCGGGCTGGAGCTGGGCATCGCCTATGCCAAGCTGGGCGCCGAGGTGACTGTGGTCGAGGCCGCGCCGCGCATCCTGCCGCAATACGATGCCGAACTGACCCGCCCGGTGGCGCAGCGCCTGACCCAGCTGGGCATCCGGCTGCTGACCGGGGCGCGGGCCGGCGGGCTGTCGGATAGCGGCGCGCTGCGCGTCGCCGGGGTGGACGGGGCCGAGGACATCCAGGCCGACAAGGTGCTGGTGACGGTGGGCCGCCGCCCGCGCGCGACCGCGGCAGGGGTGGCGGGGCTGCGGCTGGAGATGGCCGGCCCCTTCATCCGCATCGACGAGCGCTGCCGCACCTCGATGACCGGCGTGCTGGCCATCGGCGACGTGACCGGCGAGCCGATGCTGGCCCATCGCGCCATGGCCCAGGGCGAGATGGTGGCCGAGCTGGTCGCCGGCCAGCGCCGCGCCTGGGACAAGCGGGCGATCCCGGCGGTCTGCTTTACCGACCCCGAGATCGTCAGCGTCGGCATCTCCCCCGAGGAGGCCGCGGCCGAGGGGCGCGAGGTCGTGACCGGCCTGTTCCCCTTTGCCGCCAACGGCCGGGCGATGACGGCGGGCGACGAGGCGGGCTTCGTCCGCGTCACCGCCCGCCCCGACACGCATGAGGTGCTGGGCATCCAGGCGGTCGGCGCCGGCGTGGCCGAGATGGCCGGCGGCTTTGCCCTGGCGCTGGAGATGGGCGCGCGGCTGGAGGACATTGCCGGCACCATCCACGCCCACCCGACCCGCGGCGAGGCGCTGCACGAAGCCTGCCTGCGCGCGCTTGGCCACGCGCTGCATATCTGAAAGGGGCATTGATCGCCGCCCCGCGATGACGCAAACCCGGCCCGCGCGGGGCAAGGGGCGGGGGATGGCTGTGGCAGGGACGGATTTGCGGGTCAGACTGGCCCCGCCCTGGCTGGTGGCGGATCTGGGACGGGTGCGGCGCGTGCTGTCCTTTGCCCCGCATCGCCCCGGCTTTCGCAGCGCGCGGCATATCCTGATCCGCCAGGTCCGCGATGCCGACCTGACCCCGGACCTAGACGCTGTGAACTGGCTGGGGGCCGAGATGGCGCGGATCGGCCATGCCGGCGACGTGGGCATGATGACCTCGCGCGGGTTGCACCATCACCGGCTGGCCCAGGCCGGGCCGGTGGCCTGCCTGGCCACCGTCGGCCTGGGCAATGCCGAGCGGGTCGGCCGGCGCCGCATGGTTCCGTCCAGCAGCTATGGCACGATCAACATCGCCCTGCTGGTCGAGGACGGGCTGACCGATGCCGCCATGATCGAGGCGCTGAGCATCGTGGCCCAGGCCCGCACCGCCGCCGTCATCGCTGCCGGGATCGAGCTGCCGACCGGGCGCGCCACCGGCACCGGCACCGATTGCATCGCCCTGGCCTGCGATGCGGGCGGCACCGCCTTTGCCGGGCTGCACACCGCCCTGGGCGAGGCGATCGGCGCCGCAGTCCATGACGCGGTGCTGGCAGGCGCCCTGGCCTGGGTTGCCGAGCATGGCAGAGAGCCGGCCCGCGCAGCGCCGAGTTGCACGGGAGCATGAGTATTTGAAGAACGAAGAAGATGGGGCGACCTTACCCCACGAATTTTTTCTTGTGGGGTAGGTGCGGGGCGACTATCCTTGCCCCACAAGGAAGAAACTGTGGGGTAGTCTCGTGGCGCAGCATCTTTCGCCGGTGGCGGTGGCGGCCTGGACCGATCTGCTGCGGCATCTGAAGGATGCGGCGGTCAGCGAGCTGCGCGGCGTGCCGCGGCTGAAGAAGGTCGGGCAAAGGGCCTATTGGTATGACCATTTCCGCATCGGCGACCGCACCCTGGACCGCTATATCGGCGAGGATGGCGAGGAGCTGCGCGCGCGCCTGGACCGGCTGGAGGCCCTGCGCGAGGCCGAGAAGCAGAGCCAGCGCGAACGCTCGCGGCTGATGCGCATCCTGCGGGCCGAGGGTTGCCTGATGACCGACCGCGGCTCGGGGCAGGTGATCTCGGCCATGGCGCGGGCCGGGGTGTTCCGCCTGGGCGGCACGCTGGTCGGCACCCAGGCCTTCCGCTGCTACGAGGGCGAGCTGGGCGTGCGCATCGGCTTCGACCAGGCGGCGATGACCGACGACATCGACATCGCCAGTTTCGAGCGGCTGTCCTTGGTGCTGGGCGACCAGGTGATCGAGCCGCTGGCCGAGGTGTTTCGCGAGTTGCGCTTTGCCCCCCTGCCCTCGGTCGAGGGGCAGCGGGTCTGGCGCTGGCGCCAGGGCGAGCAGCAGACGCTGGTCGAGTTCCTGACCCCCTGTTTCGACGGCACCGAGGGGTTGCGCGACCTGCCGGCGCTTGGCGTCTCGGCGCAGAGCCTGCATTACCTGAACTTCCTGATCGCCCAGCCGATCCGGGTGCCGCTGCTTTACCGCGCCGGCTTCCTGATCCAGGTGCCGCGCCCCGAACGCTATGCCATCCACAAGCTGATCGTCGCCGACCGGCGGCGCGACGGGCCCGATACGCTGAAGGCGCGCAAGGACCGGGCGCAGGCCGAGTTCCTGATCGAGGTGCTGGCCGAAGAGCGCCCCGACGAGCTGCGCGACGCCTATGAGACGGCGATGGCGCAGGGCCCGTCCTGGCGCGGGCGGCTGGCCGCGACGCTGGCGCGGATGCCGGATCTGCGCAAGCGGCTGGCGGCGCTTTAGCCGGGGCGGAAATCGGCGGGCTTGATGCCGTGGCGCGCCAGCTTGTCGTAGAAGGTCTTGCGCGGCAGGCGCAGCCGCGCCATCGCCTGGGTGGCGTTGCCCTGCGCCAGCCGCAGCGCCTCACGGATCAGTTCGGCCTCGTATTCGGCGACCAGCTCCGACAGGCCCGGCGCCTCGCCGCCTTCGGCCGGCGGATCGAAGGGGGTCAGCCCCAGCGCATGGCTTTCGGCGAATTGCCGCAATTCGCGCAGGTTGCCGGGCCAGCCATGGCCGGCCAGCCGGGCCTTGACCGCGCCGGTGACCGGCGCCACCGGCAGGTCCAGCCGCGCCGCCGCCGCGAGCAGGAAATGCCGGAACAATTCGGGGATGTCCTCGCGCCGCTCGGCCAGCGGCGGCAGGGTCAGGACTGCGCCCGACAGCCGATAGTAAAGGTCGCTGCGAAAGCGTCCCTCGCGCATCAGCCGTTCCAGGTCGGCGCGGCTGGAGGCGATGACGCGCAGGTCCAGCGGGCGCGGCGCGGCGCTGCCGGGGGGCTGGATCTCGCGCGCCTCGATCAGCGCCAGCAGGCGGGCCTGCAGCGTGGGCGCGAGCGCGTCGATCTCGTCGAGGTAGAGCGTGCCGCGATGGGCAGCCTCGAGCCGGCCCGGCGCGCGCGGGCCGCGGCCCTGCGGCTCGGCGCCCAGCATCTCGACCTCGAAGCGCGGCTCGTCCAGCGCGGCGCAGGCGACAGGAACGAAGGCGCGGGCGCGGCGCGGGCTCTGGCGGTGGATGGCGCGGGCCACGGTCTCCTTGCCCGAGCCGCCGGGGCCCAGGACCAGCACGTCGCCCCCCGCCTCGGCCAGCCGCGCCACGGTCTCGCGCAGGTGCTGCATGACCGGGCTTTGCCCGATCAGCCGGGTCTCGCGCGCGGCGCTGTCCTGCTGCCGGCGGCGCAGGGCGCGGTTTTCCAGCACCAGGGCCCGGCTGGAGGCCGCCCGCGCCAGCGCCGCCGCCAGCGTGCCGCCTCCGACCGGCTTGGTCAGGAAATCGTAGACCCCCTGCTTCAGCGCCGCGACCGCCATCGGCACGTCGCCATGCCCGGTCAGCAGGATCACCGGCAGGTCGGGATCGAGCGCATGGATGCGCTGGAACAGCTGGAACCCGTCCATGCCGGGCATGCGCACGTCCGACAGCACCACGCCGGGCCAGTCGGGGCCAAGGCCGGCCAGCGCCTCGGCCGCATCGGTGAAGGCTTCGGCGCGAAAACCCGCCAGGTGCAGCGCCTGCAGCTGCGCCTCGAGCAGGTCGGGGTCGTCATCGACAAGGCGGACAAGGGGCGCGTCGGTCATGCGGCCTTCGGCAGGTCGAGGTGAAAGATGGCGCCCTGCCCTTCACGCTGCGGCCCGGCCGTGAGGCTGCCGCCGAAATCCCGCGCGATCTCTTGCGAGATCACCAGGCCCAGGCCCAGCCCCTCGGGCTTGCTGGTGGCGAAGGGGGTGAAAAGCTGGGCGGCGATCTGCGGCGACAGCCCCGGCCCGTTGTCCGAGATGCTGAGCCGCAGCACCGGCCCGTCGTCCTGCAGCACGATGCGGATTTCCGGGTCGGGCCGGCCCTCCAGCGCCTCTTGCGCGTTCTGGATCAGGTTGACCAGCACCTGTTCCAGCCGCACGGTCTCGGCCATGACCCGCAGGCCGGGCGGGATCTGGGGCAGGACCAGGCGGATGTCCTGCGCCCGCCGCCGGCTGGCGGTCAGCAGCAGCGCCGCATCCAGCGCATCCTTGAGCGCAACCGGACCCAGCTCGCCCGTGGCCTTGCGGGCAAAGCCGCGCAGCTCGGTGGTGATCTGGGCGATGCGGTCGGTCATGCGCGAGATCTGCGACAGGTTGCGATCCAGGTCGGCGGCCAGGTCGGGGGCCAGGTCGGGCGCGTCCCGCGGCAGCATCTGCCGGCCGTTCTCGGCCAAAAGGCGGATGGTGGCCAGCGGCGTGTTCACCTCATGCGCGACGCCGGCGGTGATCTGGCCCAGCGTCGCCAGCTTGTTGGCCTGCACCATCTCGCCCTGCAACTGCGCCAGCCGCTGTTCGGCCGCGCGGCGTTCGCGCATCTCGGCGGTCAGGTCGCGGGTGCGCTCCTCGACCGCGCGTTCCAGGTCGGCGCGATAGCGGCGCTCGGCCTCGGCGCGGCGGGCGGCGCGGGTGCGGGCGCGCGCGGCGGAAACCCCGCCGGCCAGCAGCAGCGTGAACAGGAAGCCGACGGTGCCCGCCGCCAGCAGCGCCGCCCGCACCGCCTCGGCCGAGGGCGCACGGACCCACAGCACCCAGCCCGCGCCCGGCACCGCGCGCCGGGCCGAGACCTGCCCGGCCGGGATCGGCGGCAGCGGCGCAAAGCGCAACTGCGGCGCGCTGGACAGGATCACCTGCCCGGCCGCGTCCGTGACCAGCGTGGTCTCGGCCGCCTGCGCCCAGCCCTGCTCCATCGCGTCGAATTCCACCTTCACCACGATGACGCCCAGGGGCTCGCCCATCTGCGGCACGTCGTGGGACAGGTAGAGCCCCGGCCGCCGGCTGACGGTGCCAAGCGCGAATTGCGTCGCCTCGCCGCGAAGCAGCGCCTCGCTGAAATAGCTGCGAAAGCTGTAGTCCGAGCCCACGAAGCTGTCGGGATCGTGCCAGTTCGAGGCGGCGATGGCGACGCCGTCGCGATCGAGCAGATAGATCACCGCGCTGCTGGTCTGCTCCTGCAACCGTTCCAGCTTTTGCGACACGCGCGAGACATTGGCCGGCGACGGCTCGGCCAGCGCCTGCAGCACGGCGGCATCGTCGGACAGGACCGTGGCCACGGCGCGCTGCTTGGCCAGCACGCTTTCCAGCGTCTGCACCCGGCTTTGCGCGCTGATCTCCAGCCGCTCGGTCAGGGCGCGGGCGGCATTGCCATGGGCCAGCCGAAAGGCCAGCGCCAAGGCCGCCAGCATGGCCAGCGCCACGGTCGCCGCGACCAGCAGCCGCCACAGCATCGGGCCGGGCCTTGCGCCTTGCGAATCGGTTGTGGCGGCCATGCTTCCCCTGGCGGACGGATGTTGTGCGGGTTTCCACACTAGCAGATCCGCCCTGTGTGGAAAACCACACGGATTTGCCCGGCCGCTGGCGACAAAAAGCCATGATTACAACGCATTGCTGTCATGCGCCCGGTTTTTTGGCGCCAGGGCCCGCGAATTTATCATGGCGGTCACATCACCGTCATACGCAGGTTGGAGGAGGCCCCATGCACATCGACACCACGGCCGCGCCGGTCGCTCACGCACCGCGGCCCTTTTACAGACATCTCTATTTCCAGGTTCTGTGCGCCATCGCCGCCGGCGCGCTGATCGGGCATTTCTATCCCGAAACGGGCGAAGCGCTGAAGCCCCTGGGCGACGCCTTCATCAAGCTGGTCAAGATGATCATCGCCCCGGTCATCTTCCTGACCATCGTCACCGGCCTTGCCGGCATGGGCACGCTGAAGGGCGTGGGCTCGGTCGTCGGCAAGGCCTTCGGCTATTTCCTGACCTTCTCGACCCTGGCGCTGATCGTCGGGCTGATCACCGCCAATGTCATCCGCCCCGGCGCCGGCATGAACATCGACCCGGCGACGCTGGATGCCAGCAAGGTCGCGGACTATGCCGCCAAGGCGCATGACTCCTCGCTGACCGGCTTTGTCATGGACATCATCCCGTCCACGATGACCTCGGCCTTCGTCGAGGGCAACATCCTGCAGGTCCTGTTCATCGCCATCCTGTTCGGCATCGGCCTGATCCTGATCGGCGACAAGGGCAAGCCGGTCGTGGCGCTGTTCGAGGCGATCAGCCACGCCGTCTTCCGCATGGTGGACATCCTGATGAAGGCCGCGCCCATTGGTGCCTTCGGCGCCTTCGCCTTTACCATCGGCAAATACGGCATCGCCTCGGTGGTGAACCTGGCGACGCTGGTCGGCACCTTCTACCTGACCTCGGCGCTGTTCGTCGTCGTGATCCTGGGCACGGTCTGCATGCTCAACGGCTTTTCCATCTTCCGGCTGATCTCCTATCTCAAGGCCGAGATCCTGCTGGTGCTGGGCACCTCCTCCTCGGAATCGGCGCTGCCCTCGCTGATGGAGAAGATGGAGAGGGCCGGCTGCAAGCGCTCCGTCGTCGGGCTGGTCGTGCCCACCGGCTACAGCTTCAACCTGGACGGGACGAACATCTACATGACGCTGGCGGCGCTGTTCATCGCCCAGGCGACGAATACCGACCTGACGCTGCAACAGCAGATCCTGCTGCTGCTGGTCGCCATGCTGTCGTCGAAGGGCGCGGCGGGCGTCACCGGGGCCGGCTTCATCACCCTGGCCGCGACGCTGTCGGTGGTGCCGACCGTGCCGGTCGCCGGCATGGCGCTGATCCTGGGCGTGGACCGCTTCATGTCGGAATGCCGCTCGATCACCAATTTCATCGGCAATGCGGTGGCCACCGTGGTCGTCAGCCGCTGGGAAGGCGCGCTGGACCGCGAACAGTTCGACCGCGTGCTGGCCGGCGAGGCGGGGGGCCAGGTCGCCCCGATCCACGACCTGCACGGCGCCCCCGCCGGGCTGCGCCTGAACGAGGCCAGCGCCGACTGACCCGCCGCGACTGCAACAAGGGGCGCCCCGCCGCGGGCGCCCTTTTTCCGTTCAGGGCGGCGGCGCCGTCGTCTCGCGCAGCATCAGCCGCGGCGCCAGCAGGGTCACGGGGGGGATCTCGCGCCCGGCGATGCGGTCCAGGATGATCCGCGCCGCCTTGCGGCCGATCTCGCGCTTGGGCTGGCGGATGGTGGTCAGCGCCGGCGACAGGTGCGAGACCAGCTCGATGTCGTCGAAGCCGACGATGGACAGGTCGCGCGGCACATGATGCCCGGCGCGCTGAAGCCCGGACATGAAGGTGCAGGCCATCTCGTCGGAAAAGGCAAAGATCCCGGTCGGCCGGTCGGCCGGTGCCAGCGCCTGCCAGGCCAGCGCCGCCTGCTGCCCGGATTGCATGGTGAAGTCGCCGGGAAACTCGGTGATCCGCGCCCCGCCCGCGGCCTCATGCGCGCCTTGCCGGCGCGCCTTGTGCAGCACGTTGCCGGGCGGGCCGCCGATCACGCCGATATGGTCGTGGCCAAGCGCGCGCAGATGCGCCACGGCCAGCCGCCCGCCCTCGCGATTGTCCAGCATCACGCGGGGCAGGTCAGCGCCCTCGATCCATTCGCAGGCGGTGACGACCGGCGGCAGGTCCGCCCGCCCCGCCAGGTCGCCAAAGGGCGCCAGCCCGTCCAGCAGGATGATCCCGTCCGCGCGCGAGGGGTCCAGGAAACGGTCCAGCCGGGTATGGCGGCCGCTGTCCTCCAGCGTGTCGGCGACCAGCAGGTCATAGCCGGCGGCGGCCAGTTCGCGCCCCATCCCGTCCAGGATCTTGGCAAAGAAGGGATTGCCCAGGTTCGGCACCAGCGCCACCACGCAGCCGGTCCGCTGCTTGCGCAGATTCCGCGCGGCGTGGTTCATGCGATAGCCGGTCTCGGCCACGGCCTGCATCACCGCCTCGCGCGTGGCCTTGGCCACCACCGCCGGATTGGACAGCACCCGGCTGACGGTCGAGGCCGACACGCCCGCGCGCCTTGCGACATCCGACAATCTGGCCCGTCCGGGCGGGATCTGGCTTTCCATCGCCAAAGGTTACGCGCCCGGCGCGATGCGGTGCAAGAAAATGTTTGCAATCGATTGCAGAGCGGTGCAGCCTGACCCTTGGGGAGAGAGGGGATCATGCGGACCATCAAGGGACCGGCGCTGTTTCTGGCGCAGTTCATCGGCGATACGGCGCCTTTCGACAGCTGGGACGGCATCACCCGCTGGGCGGCCGATTGCGGCTATCTGGGCGTGCAGGTGCCGACCAGCGACCCGCGCATGCTGGACCTGGCGCGGGCCGGGGAGTCGCAGGACTACCGCGACGAATTCCTGGGCATCGCCCGGCAGAACGGCGTCGAAGTGACCGAGCTTTCGACGCATCTGCAAGGCCAGCTCGTCGCCGTGCATCCGGCCTATGACGCCGGTTTCGACGCCTTCGCGCCGCCGGCCCTGCGCGGCAATCCCCCCGCGCGGCAGGAATGGGCGGTCGATCAGGTCGCCCGCGCCATCCGGGTCAGCCGGCTGCTGGGCCTGGACCGGATGGCGACGTTCTCGGGCGCCCTGGCCTGGCCCTACCTCTACCCCTGGCCGCAGCGCGCGCCGGGGCTTGTCGAGGCGGCGTTCGACACGCTGGCCGCGCGCTGGCGCCCGCTGCTGGACCTGGCCGAGGATCACGGCATCGACCTTTGCTATGAGATCCATCCGGGCGAGGATCTGCATGACGGCGCGACCTTCGAGATGTTCCTGGACCGGATCGGCGGCCACGCGCGGGCGAACATGCTTTACGATCCCTCGCATTATGTCCTGCAACAGCTTGATTACCTTCAGAACATCGACCTCTATCACGACCGCATCCGCATGTTCCACGTCAAGGATGCCGAGTTCCGCCCGACCGGCCGGCAGGGCGTCTATGGCGGCTATCAGCCCTGGGCGGATCGCGCCGGCCGCTTCCGCAGCCCCGGCGACGGGCAGGTCGATTTCCGCAGCGTGTTTTCCAAGCTGACGCAATACGGTTTCGACGGCTGGGCGGTGGTCGAATGGGAATGCGCGCTGAAACACCCCGAGGACGGAGCACGGGAAGGCGCGCGTTTCGTGCGCGACCATGTCATCCGCGTGACACCCCATGCCTTCGACGATTTCGCCGCCAGCCGCGTGGACCGCGCGGCCATCGACAGGGCGCTGGGGCTATGAGGCCGGTTCGCCTGGGCATGGTCGGCGGCGGCAGCGGCGCCTTTATCGGCGCCATCCACCGCATCGCCGCGCGCATGGACGGGCGCTTCGCGCTGGTCGCGGGCGCGCTGTCCTCGGACCCTGCCCGCGCGGCGGCCAGCGCGGCCGAGCTGGGCATCCGCAGCTATGGCGATTTCGCCGAGATGGCGCGGGCCGAGGCGGCGCGCGAGGACGGGATCGAGGCGGTCAGCATCGTCACCCCGAACCACCTGCATGCCGCCCCCGCCGCAGCCTTCCTGCGCGCCGGCATCCATGTGATCTGCGACAAGCCGCTGGCGGCCACGCCCGAACAGGCGCACGAGATCGCCGAGGCCGCGCAGGCCAGCGGTGCGCGGTTTTTCCTGACCCACAACTACTGCGCCATGCCCATGGTGCGCGAGGCCCGCGCGCTGGTGGCCGAGGGCGCGTTGGGCGACATCCGGGTGGTGCAGGCCGAATATCTGCAAGGCTGGCTGGCCGACCCGGCCAAGGGCAAGCAGGCCGAATGGCGCACCGATCCCGCCCGCGCCGGGGCCGGCGCCATCGGCGACATCGGCACCCATGCCTGGCAGCTTGCGCAATTCGTCACCGGCCAGACGCCCGCGTCCCTGTCGGCGGAACTCTCCAGCATGGTGCCGGGCCGCGCGGTCGACGACGATGCCCGCATCGCGCTGCGCTACGGCTCGGGCACGCGGGGCGGCATCTGGGTCAGCCAGGTCGCCGTCGGCCAGGAAAACGGGCTGTCGCTGCGGGTCTTTGGCACCAAGGCGGCGCTGGAATGGCGCCTGCCCGACCCCGAGCGGCTGATCCTGTCGCCCAAGGACGGCCCGGCCCGCGTCCTGACGCGGGCGCAGGACCGCAGCGCCTCATATCGCACCCCGCCCGGCCACCCCGAGGGCTACCTGGAAGGTTTCGCCAATCTATACCGTGATATAGCGTCGATCATTCAAGGAGATTCCAGCTTTGCAGACCGCGTGCCGGGGCTGGATGCCGGGCTGTCGGGCATGGGTTTCATCGCCGCCGCACAGGCGTCCTCGGCACGGGGCGGCGCATGGGTCGAGGTCGGACCATGACCGTTCTGGCGCTCGACAACGTCTCGAAACGCTTCGGCCCGATCAAGGTCCTGCACGGCGTCGACCTGGCGCTGGAGCCGGGCGAGGTCCATGCCCTGATCGGCGAGAACGGCGCCGGCAAATCCACCATCATGAAGATCCTGGGCGGTTTCCTGGACCCGACCTCGGGCCAGGTGCTGCTGGACGGCCAGCCCGTCCGCTTCGCCAGCGGCCCCGAGGCCGAGGCGCAGGGCATCGTCGTCATCCACCAGGAGTTCAACCTTGCCCCCGACCTGACCGTGGCGGCGAACGTGTTCCTGGGGCGCGAACCCGGCGGCTGGCGGCTGGACCATGCCGCCATGCGGGACGCCACCGCCGCGCTGCTCAAGCGGCTGGACACCCGCATCGACCCCGATGCGCGCATCCGCGACCTGTCCGTGCCCGACCGCCAGATGGTCGAGATCGCCAAGGCCCTGTCGCGCAAGGCCCGCGTGCTGATCATGGACGAACCCAGCGCCGTGCTGACCCATCGCGAGGTCGGCTCGCTTTACCAGCAGATCGACCGGCTTCGGGCCGAGGGGGTGGCGATCCTTTACTGCTCGCACCGGCTGGAGGAGGTGGCGCATCTGGCCGACCGCATCACCGTGCTGCGCGACGGCCGCGTGGTGCGCCAGGCGCTGCGCGGGGAGCTGACCGAGGACGGCATGGCCACCGCCATGGTCGGGCGCGAGTTGCAGGATTTCTACCCGCCCAAGGGCCAGCCGGGCGACGCGCCCGCGCTGGAGGTGCGGGGCCTTTCGGTGCCCGGTCGGGTCCGCGACGTCAGCTTTACCCTGCGTCGCGGCGAGGTGCTGGGCATCGCCGGCCTCGTCGGCTCGGGGCGCACCGAACTGGCCGAGGGGCTGGTCGGCCTGCGCCCCTCGCAGGGCGAGATCCGGGTCGAGGGCCGGCCGGTCGCCATCCGCAGCCTGCGCGACGCCTTTGCCGCCGGCCTCGCCTATCTGACCGAGGACCGCAAGGAAGCCGGCCTGCTGCTCGACAAGGGGCTGCGCGAGAACCTGACGCTGGCCACGCTGGAGCGCTTCGGCACCTGGCGGCTGGACACCAGGGCCGAGGACGCCGCGCTGGACAGCGCCACGCGCGAATTCGACATCCGCGCCCCGCGCCGCGACATGCCGGCCGGCAAACTTTCCGGCGGAAACCAGCAGAAACTGTTGCTGGCCAAGGTTATGCTTCCAGATCCTCGAATCATTCTTATCGACGAGCCGACGCGCGGCATCGACGTGGGCACCAAGCGCCAGATCTATGCCTTCATCCGCAAGCTCGCCGCCGAGGGCCGCAGCCTGATCGTCATCAGCAGCGAGATGACCGAGGTGATCGGCCTTGCCGACCGCGTGCTGGTCATGCGCGAGGGGCGGCTGGCCGGCGAACTCGACGGCGAGGACATGACCGAAGACCGCATCGTCCGCCTGGCCATGGGCGTGACCGGAGAAGCCGCATGAAACTCGACCTGCATACCCTTGGCCCGCTTGTCGCCCTGGTCGCCCTGGTGATCCTGGGCGCGGTCCTGAACAGCGCCTTCCTGGCGCCGGCGAACATCACCAACGTGCTGGCGCGCTCGGCCTTCATCGGGCTGATCGCGGTCGGCATGACCTTCGTCATCACCGCGGGCGGGCTGGACCTGTCGGTGGGGTCCATGGCCGCCTTTCTGGCCGGGATCGCCATCATCGCCATGAACGCCGCCCTGCCCGGCCTGGGCAGCAACTGGGGCACGATCCTGCTGGGCATGGGCGTCGCGGTCCTGGGCGGCATCGCCGCGGGCTACCTGAACGGCGCGCTTGTCACCAAGGCGCGGATCGAGCCCTTCATCGTCACGCTGGGCACCATGGGCATCTTCCGCTCGCTGGTGACATGGCTGGCCGACGGCGGCACGCTGAGCCTCGACTACGGGCTGCGCACGCTCTACCGGCCGGTCTATTACGGCGGCATCGGCTGGATCACCTGGCCGATCATCGTCTTTGCCATCGTCGCGGTCCTGGGCGAATGGACCATGCGCCATTCCCGCTTTGGCCGGCATGTCGAGGCCATCGGCTCGAACGACCGCGTCGCGCGCTATTCGGCCATCGACGTGAACCGGATGCGGCTTCTGACCTATGTGCTGCTGGGCGTGCTGGTCGGGCTGGCGGTGGTGCTTTACGTGCCGCGCCTCGGCTCGGCCTCGGGCTCGACCGGGGTTCTGTGGGAGCTTGAGGCCATCGCCGCGGTCATCATCGGCGGCACGGCGCTGAAAGGCGGGCGCGGCCGGGTCTGGGGCACGGTGGTCGGCGTGCTGATCCTGTCGCTGATCGACAACATCCTGAATCTGGCCGACCTGGTCAGCCCCTATCTGAACGGGGCGATCCAGGGGGTCATCATCGTTCTTGCTGTCGTCTTGCAGCGGGAGAAACGCACCGTCGAGGAGCGGTGACTGGGGAGGAAGCAACAGATGAAACGCAGAAGCCTGATGAAAGCCGCCGCGCTGATGGCCGCGATGGGGATCGCCGCCCCCGCCGTCGCGCAGGAGGCCGAGAAGAAGATCATCGGCGTGTCGATCCCGTCGGCCACGCATGGGTTCATGGGCGGGCTGAACTGGCACGCGCAGGACACGATCAAGCGGCTGGGCGCGACCTATCCCAACCTTGAATTCGTGCTGTCCACCGCCGGCGATCCGGCCAAGCAGGTCAACGACATCGAGGACATGATGGCCACGCGCAACATCGACGCGCTGGTGGTGCTGCCCTTCGAATCCGAGCCGCTGACCGCCCCGGTCAAGGCGGTCAAGGATGCGGGCAAGTTCGTGACCGTGGTGGACCGCGGGCTGAGCCAGGAAGGGATCGAGGATCTATACGTGGCCGGCGACAACACCGCCTTCGGCCGCGTGGCGGGGGAATATTTCAAGGGAAACCTTGAGCCCGGCGCCAAGATCGTGGTGCTGCGCGGCATCCCGACCACGCTGGACAACGAGCGCGTCGATGCCTTCCGCGCCGCGCTGGAGGGCTCCGAGGTCGAGATCCTGGACATGCAGCACGGCAACTGGAACCGCGACGACGCCTTTGCGGTGATGCAGGACTACCTGGCGAAATACCCGCAGATCGACGCGGTCTGGGCCGCCGACGACGACATGGCCATCGGCGTGCTCGAGGCGATCTCGGCCGCGAACCGCCAGGACGAGATGTGGGTGATCGGCGGCGCCGGCATGAAGGAGATCGTCAAGCGCATCATGGATGGCGACAAGCAGCTGCCGGTGAACGTGACCTATCCGCCGGCGCTGATTTCCTCGGCCATCGAGATGACGGCGCTGAACTTCGTGTCGAACGCGCCGATGACCGGGCGCTTCATCATCGGCAGCCAGTTGATCACGCCCGAGAACGCCGAGCAGTTCTATTATCCCGACAGCCCGTTCTGAACGGGCCGCCCGCGCAGCCCCCTTGCCTCGGCGGGGCTGCGTCCGGCGATGCGATCAGGCCACGCGGACCCCCTGCACCCAGGCGCCGCGCAGCGCGGCGCCGCGGCCGATGCGGGCGACGCGGATCACGTCGGCCCGCGTGCCGGGGGCCAGCCGGCCGCGGTCGGCCAGCCCGGTCGCCTGGGCCGGGCCCTGGGTCACGGTGGCGATGCCGCGCGCCATGTCCCCCCACAGATCGCCCAGCAGCAGCGCCGCCGACAG
Organism: Paracoccus versutus; assembly: GCF_000763885.1. Lineage (GTDB taxonomy): Bacteria > Pseudomonadota > Alphaproteobacteria > Rhodobacterales > Rhodobacteraceae > Paracoccus > Paracoccus versutus. Next base: position 30,387 of record NZ_JRKO01000024.1, read on the forward strand.
CAGCGACGAAGGCACGTAGTCCGAGGACAGGATGTCCAGAAGCCCCGCCTCGGCCAGGTCCGCCGCCGCGACATTGCCCGAATGGCTGCCGCCGCGGATCAGGTTCGGCGCCCCCATCATCACCCGGATGCCGTGGTCGCGGCAGGCGCGCGCGGCCTCGGCCGTGGTCGGGAACTCGGCGAAATGCGCGCCATGCCCGGCCGAGACCGCGACCTGCGCCGCCGTGGTGTCGTCATGGCTGGCCAGCACCGCGCCATAGCGCCGCGCCTCGGCCACCGCCGTTTCCTCGTGCAGCGCGCCCAGCCGTTCGCGCAGGGCGCGCTGGCTGGCGACATGGTCGGCAAAGCCCTCGTCCGACAGGCCATGCTTGCCGCAGACGTAATCCTTGAGCTTGGAGATGTCGCGGAACTGCCGCTCTCCGGGCGTGTGGTCCATCAGGCTGACGATGCCGATGCGGTCCTGGGGACCGAACTTGGCCATCTCGGCCACCAGGGTTTCGGAACAGACCTCGGCCCGCAGGTGCAGGTAATGGCTGATCTTCAGCGCGCCCATGGACCGCAGCTCCAGGATCTCGTCGGCTAGGGCGCGGGCATATTCGCCGTAATTCGCCTTGCCGTCCGACACGACCGACCCCACGCGCAACGCGTCGAAAACCGTGGTGATGCCTACGCTGGCCAGTTCGCCGTCATGGGCCAGGATCGCCGCCTGATGCGGCCAGTGCACGCGGGGGCGGGGCTGGATGTGGCGCTCCAGATTGTCGGTATGCAGCTCGATCAGCCCCGGCATCACCAGATCGCCGCCGCAATCCACCGCGCCTTGGGGCACGGTCGCGCCATGGTCGATGGCGCTGATGCGGCCATCGGCCATGCGCAGCGCCCCGCGGATCACCTCGCGGGGCAGGACAAGCGTGGCGTTTGCAAGGATCGTCTCGGTCATCTTCTGTCGTCCTGTCTTGCGTCCGGGTCCATGGACGGGCTGAATGCCAGCGCCGTGTCACAAGCCTGTGACACGCCAGCGATAAGAGCCTGCGCATGGACATGATGAAGCGTTACGCCGTCTATTACGCCCCGCCCGAGGGCGCATTCGCCAGCCGCGCCAGCGCCTGGCTGGGCTGGGATGCCGCCGCGGGCCAGCCGCTGGACCCGCCCGACCTGGGCCTGCCGGCCGCCGAGATCACCCGCGACCCGCGCAAATACGGCTTTCATGGCACGCTGAAGCCGCCCTTCCGGCTGGCCGAGGGCCGGGATGCCGACGAATTGCACCGCGCCGTGGCGGGGCTGGCCCGGCGGCTTTCGCCCGTCACCCTGCCTGGCCTGCGGCTCGCCAGCCTGGGAGGTTTCCTGGCGCTGGTGCCGGAGGGCGACGCGGCACGGCTGCAAGCCCTGGCCGCGACGGTGGTGGCGGCGCTCGACGGCCTGCGCGCGCCCCTGACCGAGGCCGAGATCGCCCGCCGCCGCCCCGATCGCCTGACCCCACGCCAGCGCGAATTGCTGCGGCTTTGGGGCTATCCCTATGTCATGGAGGAATTCCGTTTCCACCTGACCCTGACCGACCGGCTGGAGGAACCGCTGGCCACCCAGGCGGCGCAGATCCTGGATGCGCATTTCGCCCCGGTCCTGCCCCGGCCCTTTCGCATCGCCGACCTGTGCCTGTTCGGCGAGGCCGAGGACGGGCGCTTTCGCCTGCTGCATCGCTATACCCTTTCCGGCTGAAGCGCGGCCAGAAAGCGCGCGAGCCCCTGTTCGGGCGTGCCGTCGTTCACCACCACCCGCGGCACGATGCCGGGCGGCAGCGGAAAGCCCGCCCGCGCCAGCCGCGCCGCCTGGTCCGCGCCGCTTTCGCGCCCGCGCCCGGCCAGCCGCTGCGCCAGCACCTCGGGCGGTGCCGTCACCAGCAGCACCGTCAGGCCGGGGAACCGCTCCTGCGCCTCGGCCAGCACGGCGCGGCTGGCGTTGATGAGCAGCGTGCCCTGTCCGGCCAAGGCTTCGGCCGGGATGCCGTAGCCCAGCCCATGCGCGCGCCAATGCAGGGCGAATGCGCCGGCCTGCCGGCGGGCGGCGAACTCGGCCTCGCTGACGCCCTCGAAATCCTCGCCGCCGGCCTCGGCCGGGCGGGTTACGACGCGGCGGGCGGCGCGGATGTCGGGCCGCGCGGCGCAGGCCAGCGCCATCAGCGTGTCCTTGCCCGCGCCCGAGGGGCCGACCACGGCGACCAGCCGCCGGCTCATGCCGCCAGCCCCGGCGTGAAGCCGGTCACGTCGACCAGCCGGTCGCAGACCCGGTCCCGCGCGCTCTCGTCGTGGAAGATGCCCAGGATCGCCGCGCCGCGGGCCTTGGCCTCTTCGATCAGGCACAGCACCACCTCGCGGTTCTGCGCATCCAGGCTGGCGGTCGGCTCGTCCAGCAGCAGGGCCGGATAGTCATGGGCAAAGCCGCGGGCGATGTTCACGCGCTGCTGCTCGCCGCCCGAGAAGGTGGTGGGCGACAGCCGCCACAGCCGCTCGGGGATGTTCAGCCGCGCCAGCAGATCGGCGGCGCGCGCCCGCGCCGCCTGGGGGGCGATGCCCAGCCGCAACAGCGGCTCGGCCACAACCTCCAGCGTGGGCACGCGCGGCACGACGCGCAGGAACTGGCTGACATGGCCCAGGACCGCGCGGCGCAGCGCCAGGATCTGGCGCGGCTCGGCCGTGACCACGTCGACCCCGCCGATGCGGATCGACCCGCCCCCGGCCAGGTAGTTGCCATAGACCATGCGCATCAGCGTCGATTTCCCGGCGCCCGAGCGGCCGACCAGCCCGACGCATTCGCCAGGGGCCACGCGCAGATGCGCCCCGGCCATCACCGGGATCGCCACCCCGCCCTGGTTGTGCAGGGTAAAGCTTTTCGTAAGGTTCTGGATCTCGATCATCGGCTACACCTGAAGGACAGAGGACACGAGCAGCTGGGTATAGGCGTGCTGGGGATCGTCCAGCACCTGGTCGGTCAGGCCGGTTTCCACCACCCTGCCCGACTTCATCACCATCAGCCGGTCGGCGAGCAGCCGCACCACCGCCAGGTCATGGGTGACGATCACCACCGACAGGCCAAGGTCGCGCACCAGCCCGCGCAGCAGGTCCAGCAGCCGCGCCTGCACGCTGACGTCAAGCCCGCCGGTGGGTTCGTCCATGAACACCAGCCGCGGTCCCGTCACCAGGTTGCGCGCGATCTGCAAGCGCTGCTGCATGCCCCCGGAAAAGGCCGAGGGGCGGTCGTCGATGCGGTCCGCCGCGATCTCGACCCGGCCCAGCCAGTCGGTGGCGCTGTCGCGGATGGCGGCATAGTTGCGCGCGCCCACGGCCATCAGCCGCTCGCCGACATTGCCGCCGGCCGACACGCCCATGCGCAGCCCGTCGCGCGGGTTCTGGTGGACATACGCCCAGTCGCCGCGCAACAGCCGGCGCCGCTCGGCCTCGGAGAATGCCAGCACATCGGCACCGTCGAACAGGATCCGCCCCTGGTCCGGGCGCTGGTGCCCGGCCAGGCAGGACAGCAGCGTCGATTTCCCCGAGCCGCTTTCGCCGACGATGCCCAGCACTTCGCCGGGGTAAAGGTCGAAGCCGACATCGGCGCAGCCGATCCGCGGGCCGTAGCGTTTCGTCAAGCCCTGCACCGACAGCAGCGGTGCGGCGGTGATGGCGTTCTGCATCAGGGTCATGGCGCGTCTCCTTGCGGCGACAGGCGGCCGCAATGCCCCTGCGCCTGGCGCGCGGCGCAGAAATCGGTGTCGGAACAGACGAACATGCGCGTGCCGCGGTCGTCGGTGATGACCTCGTCCAGATAGCTGCTGCCCGAGCCGCACAGGTCGCATGCGTGATCGGCCTTGGAGGCCGTGAAGGGGTGGTCCTCGAAATCCAGGCTGACCACGTCGGAATAGGGCGGCAGGGCATAGATCCGCGCCTCGCGCCCGGCGCCGAACAGCTGGATCGCCGGATTGCCGGCCAGCTTCGGGTTGTCGAACTTCGGGATCGGCGAAGGGTCCATGACATAGCGCCCCTCGACCCTGACCGGATAGGCATAGGCGGTCGCGATCTCGCCATGCCGGGCGATGTCCTCGTAAAGCTTGACGTGCATCAGCCCGTATTCCTCAAGCTCGTGCATCTTGCGCGTCTCGGTCTCGCGCGGTTCCAAGAAGCGCAGGGGTTCGGGGATCGGCACCTGGTAGACCAGGATCTGCCCCTCGGCCAGCGGCTGCTCGGGGATGCGGTGGCGGGTCTGGATCACCGTGGCGTCAGTGGTGCGCTCGGTGGTTGCGACCCCCGCCGTGCGCTGGAAGAAGCGGCGGATCGACACCGCGTTGGTGGTGTCGTCGGCGCCCTGGTCGATGACCTTCAGCCGGTCGTCCGGGGTCAGGCAGGCCGCCGTCACCTGCACGCCGCCGGTGCCCCAGCCATAGGGCATCGGCATCTCGCGGCTGGCGAAGGGCACCTGGTAGCCGGGGATCGCCAGCGCCTTCAACAGCGCGCGGCGGATCATCCGCTTGGTCTGTTCGTCCAGATAGGCGAAATTATAGGCTTGGTCGGTCATTCCGCCGCCTCCTGCATCTGCATCGCCTCGCGCCGCATGCGCCGGACCAGTTCCAGCTCGGCCTGGAAATCGACGTAATGCGGCAGCTTGATATGTTCGAGGAAACCCGTCGACTGGATGTTGTCGCAATGGCTTAGCACGAATTCCTCATCCTGCGCCGGGGCGCCGGTGAAATCCTCGCCCAGTTCCTGCCAGCGCAGGGCGCGGTCCACCAGCGACATGGAAATCGCCTTGCGCTCGGACTGGCCCATGACCAGGCCATAGCCGCGGGTGAATTGCGGCGGCTCGGTGCGGGAGCCCTTGAACTGGTTCACCGTGTCGCATTCGGTCAGCTCGACCTCGCCGATCTCGACGGCAAAGCCCAGCTCGGGCAGGTCGACCTGAACCGCGACGCGGCCGATGCGCAATTCGCCGACGAAGGCATGGGTGCGGCCGTAGCCGCGCTGCGTGGAATAGGCCAGCGACAGGGTGAACCCCTCGTCCGCCCGCGCCAGCGCCTGCAGGCGCAGCGCGCGCGAAGCCGGCAGTTCCAGCGGCTGGCGCGTCAGGTCGGGGGCGGGCGTGTCGTCCGCCGGCTGCCCCTCGATCAGCCCGTCGCGGTCCAGCAGGCCGGTGACATGCGGCACCGGCTCGTCCCGCGCAGGCGCCTGGGGCGCGGGCGGCGCCTCGCCCTCGGCGGCCAGCGCGAAATCCAGCAGGCGGTGGGTATAGTCGAAGGTGGGCCCCAGCACCTGCCCACCCGGCAGATCCTTGAAGGTGGCCGAGACGCGGCGATCGACCGCCATCGCCGCCGTGTCGACCGGGCGCGAGGTGCCGAAACGCGGCAAGGTGGTGCGATAGGCGCGGATCAGGAACACCGCCTCGATCAGGTCGCCGCGCGCCTGCTTGATCGCGAGCGCGGCCAGGTCGGGATCGTAGAGCGAGCCCTCGGCCATGACCCGGTTCACCGCCAGCGCCATCTGCTCGCGGATCTGGGCCACGGTCAGCTCGGGGATGGCGGGGTCGCCGCGGCGTTCCTCGGCCAGCCAGGCATGGGCGGCGTCGATGGCGCGCTCGCCCCCTTTGACGGCGACATACATCAGGCGTCCTCCACGATGGTGCTGCGCGGCAGGGCGGCAAGGCGCGCGCCGCAGGTCAGGATGCAATCGAAGCCCAGCGGGAACAGCGCCCGGTTGGCGCGGAAGGCGGCGGTCTCGGGCAGGGACAGCCGCGCCTCGGTTTCGATGCCGGGGCCGGTCAGGCGGGCGCCCTCGGGCTCCAGCCGGTCCACCTCGACGATCAGCGTTGCCGAGCGGTCGGGATAGGACGGCTCGCCGATGCGGAAGCGGCCGAGGGGGTGCAGAGCGTCCCAGGTGCCAATCGCGAATTGCGCCTGTTCGGCCGCGACCAGCGGCGCGCCGGTGTGAAAGCCGATCCAGCCCCGCAGCGCCTCGCAATCCGCCGCACCCGCCAGATGCAGCGGCGTGGTGGCATCGGTCAGGGTCAAGAGCGCCACCCCGGCCGCGACCGAGAGGGGCGCGGGCGGCCGGGCGCCCTCGACGGCAAGGATGCGGCCGGGCCGCGCCATGGCCTCCAGGAGAGCGCGGAAGGCATGGGCGGATTGGGTCGAAGGGTCGGCGAAACCGCCGGTCAGGATGGCGTTCATGCGTCCTCTCCGCGCAGCATGGTGAAGAATTCGACGCGGGTGGCGGCGGCCCTGGCGGCGCGGCTGGCGCGGGCCCCGGCGGCCTCGGCCCGCAGGGGGGCCAGCACCTGCGCCTCGATCCGCGGCGCGGCCGCGGTCTGCATCAGCGCATCGGCCAGGGCGGCGCGAGCGGCATGGGCCTTGTCGCGGCCCTGCACGCAGGCATGGCCCACCGCGCCCTCGGCCAGCCGGACCGAGCAGCGGGTCACGGTCATCTCGCCCAGGTTGAAGGGCGCGCCGGTGCCGCCGATGCGGCCTTGCACCATGACGGTGCCGATTTCGGGCGCGCGCAGCATCTCATGCGCAGGCAGGTCGGGCAGCAGCGCCGCCAGCCGCCCTGGCGGCGCCTTGGCCAGGGCCGAGATCCAGTCGCGGCGCAGGGCGGTTTCGGATGGGGATGGTTGGGACATTCCGGGCCTCGACAAGCTTGCGGGTTTGTCTAGATTACTATACAACTAGACAAGTGATAGCCCGCCCGCCGATTCTGCTCAAGGGGCGGCATCGTGAATTTTTGGTGACGGAGGCGACATGGCCCGCAGTCCGATCTGGAAATCCATCGCCGACACGCTGGCGGCCGAGATCGCCGAGGGGCATTACCGCCCCGGCGACAAGCTGCCCTCCGAGGCGGTGCTGGCCGCACGGTTCGGCGTCAACCGCCATACCGTGCGCCATGCGCTGGCGGCACTGGCCGAGGCGGGGACGCTACGCTCGCGCCGTGGCGCCGGGGTCTTCGTCGCGGCGCGACCCACGGATTACCCGCTGGGCCTGCGGGTGCGGTTTCACCAGAACATCACCGCCTCGGGACGCACGCCCTCGCGCCGGCTGACGCTGGCCGAGACGCGCGCCGCCAATGCCGAAGAGGCCGAGGCGCTGCACCTTGCCCCCGGCAGCCCGGTGCATGTGGTCGAGGGCGTGTCGCTGGTCGATGGCCAGCCGGTGGCGGCGTTCCGCTCGGTCTTCGATGCCGGGCGTTTCCCGGAACTGCTGCGGCATGTGGCGGCGATCCCTTCGGTCACGGCGGCGCTGGCGGAATGCGGGCTCAAGGACTACACCCGCGCCTCGACCCGGCTGACGGCAGAGCTTGCGCCCGCGGTGATGGCGCTGGCGCTGGAGGTGCCCGAGGGCGCCCCGATGCTGCGCTCGGTCGCGGTGAACGTGGATGCGGGCGGCGTGCCGGTCGAATACGGCACCACCTGGTTCGCCGGCGACCGGGTGACGCTGACCCTGCGCCCCGAGGACGGCGGCCAGGGCGTCGGCACCTTGCCGTCCACCGGAAAGGCCGCGCGCAACTCATAACCGCCCGCCAGCCCATGCGATGGGCAGGCCGCCGCGAACGCAGTCCCCGGCGGCGGAGATTTGCAGCGGCTGCGCCAGCCCTGCGCTTGCTCTGCAACGAGCTCGGTCGATTGCCCCTAGCCCACGGCCCGGCGGTAAAGGTGCCATGTCGCGTGGCCGAGGATGGGCAGCACGATGATCAGCCCGGCAAAAAGCGGGATCATCCCCAGCACCAGCGCGCCGGCGACGATCAGCCCCCAAAGCGCCGTCGCGCCAGGGTTGCGGCGCGCGACGGCGAGCGAGGTCGCCAGCGCCACCGGCACCCCCACCGGGCGGTCGATCAGCATCGGGAACGACACCAGGCTGACGCACAGCACCACGGCGGCAAAGACGAAGCCGACGCCGATCCCGGCAAGGATCATCGTCCAGCCCGCGCCGGTGGTGAAGCTGTCGCGCAGCAGGACGAGCAGGCTGTCATAAGGCCCCGGCCCCAGGGTGACGACCCAGATCGCATGCGCGGCAAGCAGCCAGAAGGCAAAGATCGCCGCGAGCAGCAAGCCCAGCATCAGCACCGGCCCAAGCACCCGGCCGGTCAGCGTCGCCAGCACCGCGCCCCAATTCGTATCCTCGCCCCGCTCGCGCCGCCGGCTCATCTCGTAAAGGCCGATCGCCGCGACAGGTCCGATCAAGGGAAAGCCCGCGGCCAGCGGGAACAGCAGATGCACCTGCCCCGCGTTGAACGCCCAGGCGGCAAGGACGAAGCCGATCACCGGATAGAGCGCCACCGCGGTGATCACGTCGGTGCGCAGCGCGGCAAAGTCCTCGACGCCCTTGCGAAGCGCCGCGCGGATGTCGCCCCAGCCGATCTGGTTGACCGTGGGCACGGCTCTTTCGTGGCTGCCGATCCCGTCCACCGCCGCCCCGGCGCTGCGGCCTATGCCGGCCAGCCTCTGCGCGCTCCAGCTCAGCGGGTTTCCAATCGTCTCTCGGTGCATGGCTGCATCCTCCCTTCCTGGAGGGCCCGCGATAGGGCGAGGCGTCAGCCGGGGAATCCGGCCCCCCGCCCGCGAACATGCCGGGCCGAACCGTCCTCGACGGGTAGTCTAGCAGATACAGCGCAAGGTTGCACTCGGGGAATCGCGTGCCTTGTCCCTTGCCGCCGCCCCGTCGCCGAGGGAGAGGCCGCCGCGCTCAGGGCATGGTGTCCATGGCGACCTGCCGCCGCACCGGGCGAAAGGCGGCCTGACGGCGGGCGCAGGATCGGATGGCGGTCGCTCGCCCAGGCACGCCAGCGCGTGGGTCGACGGCGTCATCCATGAGAAACCGGCTGACGCGAGGCCGAATTCGGGATGACGTTGCCGCCCCCGCTCCTTCAGGCACCGCATGGGGCTGCGGTCAGAAAGTCCTTCAAGGCGATGTCGAAGCGCGGCGCCGATTCCCGGTTCACGATATGCCGCCCCGGCAGGGACAGGTGACGCCCGCAGCGCACCGCTTTGGCGATCATGGCCAATTCGGCGGGCGGGCAGACCGGATCGTCGTCGCCGGAAATCGCCAGCAGCGGATTGGCGATCTGGGGAAGGCGGTCGCGAAGATCCGCGCTGGCAAGCGCGGCGCAGCATCCCACATAGCCATCGACCGAGGTGGCGGCGAAACCGTCCAGGACCGCCTTGACCGTGGCAGGATGGGTCGCGCGAAAACCGGGCGTGAACCAGCGTTCCGCAGTCGCGGGAACAAGACCGCCAAGGCCGTTTGCCCGGACCTCGTCGATGCGGGCATGCCAGCTTTCGGCGGTGCCGATCCGGGCGGCCGTCGCGCAAAGAACCATGCGCCCAAGCCGCGCGCCGGCGTGGATGCCCAGCCATTGCCCGGTCAGCCCGCCGATGGACAGGCCGCAGAAATGGCTGCGCCTGATGGACAGCGCGTCCCACAGCGCGATCACGTCGCCGCCCAGATCGGCCAGACCGTAAGGCGGCACCGGCGCGCCGGACCTGCCATGGCCGCGGCGATCATAGCGCAGGATGCGGAAATCCTGGGAAAGGCTGGCGACCTGGGCGTCCCACATGTGCAGGTCGGTGCCCAGGGAATTGCAGAAGGTCAGCCATGGCTTCTTCCCTGCCGCGCCGTCGATGCGATAGTGAAGCCGGTGGGTGGGCAGGTCCAGATAGGGCATGGTCGGCCTTTCATGCGGATTTGGACGCGCGGCCGAAACCGCGCGCCTGTTTTCGGTGATGCTCAGGCGGCGGCAAGCCGCGTCGCGTCGCGGGCACGCCCGTTGGCAAGCGCAAAGACCAGCATCGCCAGGGCCGAGAGCGCCGCCGGGATCGCGAAGAGCATGAAGTTCTGCCCCAGCGGCAGTTCCCGTGCCAGCAGCACCCCGCCCAGCGTCGGCCCGACGATGGCGCCGATCCGGCCCACGCCCGAGGCCCAGCCAAGGCCGGTCGAACGGACCGACAGGTTGTAAAGCTGCGCCACGCTGGCATAAAGCAGGATCTGGGTGCCGATGGTCGTCGCCCCGGCGACAAAGACCAGCAGGAACAAGAGCCCCGGCGCCGGGTTGAAGCCGATCAGCGCAATCGAGACCGCCGCCGCGGCAAAGAAGCCCACCACGACCTTGGGCAGGCCGAAACGGTCGCCCAGGCGTCCGCCCATGATCGCCCCCGCCATGCCGCCGAAGTTCAGCGAGAACAGCGACAGCAGGCTGGCCCGTTCGGCATAGCCGGCCTCTTGCAGCACCTTGGGCAGCCAGGACGACAGCAGATAGACCAGCAACAGGCAGCAGAAGAAGGACAGCCACAGCATCAGCGTGCGCAGCGTCCGGCCGTGCCGGAACAGCTCCGCCACCGATGCCGATGCGCCCTTGGCCTCGGCAAAGACCAGCCGGTCCTCGGGGGCCAGCGGCGTGGCCGGGTCGATGCGGGCAAAGATGCGCCGCGCCTCGTCCTGCTTGCCCTGGCGGATCAGGAAGCCCAGCGATTCCGGCAGTTTCCACAGGACCAGCGGCAACATCAGCAGCGGCACGGCGGCGATGAAGAACATCGGCCTCCAGCCGAAGCTGGGGATCAGGCCGATGCCCAGGCCCGCCGCGACCATGCCGCCGACCGAATAGCCCGAAAACATCAGCGCGACCATGGTGCCGCGCAACCGCCTGGGCGCATATTCGTTCATCAGCGCCACCGCGTTCGGCATCAGCCCGCCGCAGCCCAGGCCCGCGATGAAGCGGAAGACCTTGAACTGCTCGGGCGAGTTGGCAAAGCCCGTCAGCACGGTGGCCGAGGTGAACAGCACGAAGCTGATCGCCACGCCCTTCTTGCGGCCGATCCGGTCGGCCAGCGGGCCAAGGATCAGGGCGCCGAACATCATCCCGAACAGCGCCCAGGCCTGCAGCGCGCCCGCCTGCGGCTTGGTCAGCCCCCATTCCACGATCAGCGTGGGCAGCACTGTGCCCGCCACGAACACGTCGTATCCATCGACCACCAGCAGCGCGCCGCAAAGCGCGACCACCCTCCATTGAAAGCTGCCGAACGGGCCTTGGTCGATGGCCTCGTTCACGTCTATGCTGCGCATTCCTTGTCTCCTCCCTGTCTCGTCGTTGAAATCGCGGTCAGCCGCTGTCGCCCCCCGCGACGGGCAGGACCGAGCCGGTGATGTAGGACGCCTCGTCCGAGGCCAGGAACAGGATCGGCGCGACCTGTTCGTCGATGCTGCCGTAGCGGCGCATGAAGGCGGATTGCCTGACCTGGTCCACGACCTCGGCCATCCAGCGCCGTTCGTCGGCGCTGTCGCCATCGGCATTGCGCGGGACGCGGCGCGGCGGCGCCTCGGTCCCGCCGGGGGCGGTGGCGACCACGCGGATGTTCTGGCCGGCCATCTCCATCGCCAGGGATTGCGTGATCGCGTTGACGCCGCCCTTGGCCGCCGAATAGGGCACGCGATGGATGCCGCGCGTCGCGTTCGACGAGACGTTGACGATGGTGCCGCCGCCGCGCGCCAGCAGATGCGGCAGGACCGCATGGCAGCAATACAGCGTCGGCATCAGCGACCGGCGGATCTCGGCGTCGATCTGGGCCGGTTCGAATTCGGCAAAGGGCCGCATCCGTATCGCGCCGCCGACATTGTTGATCAGGATGTCGATGCCGCCGAAGGTGCGGGCCGCATGGCGCATCGCCGCATCGGCGCCGTCCCAGGTTTCCAGGTCGGCGGTGAAGGCCGCGGCACCGCCGCCCGCTTCCGCCGCCACCTCGGCCACGAAATCGGCACGGTCCACGAACAGCACCCGCCCCCCTTCGGCCGCCGCGCGCAGGGCGACGGCGCGGCCGATGCCCTGCGCGGCCCCGGTCACGACCAGCACCTTGCCCGCAAAGCGACCGGCAAAGACGGCCCCGGTCATGCGATGGCCTTCAGCGGCGCGTTGGGGGTGAACTTCTCGTAATGGAAGCTGGCGGGCTGCACGCCCTGCCCGTCCAGGTAATGCCGCACGGCATCGACCATGGGCGGGGGTCCGCAAAGATAGACATCGACCCCGCCGGCGGCCAGCATGTCCTCGGGCATGTGCTGCGTCACCCAGCCCTTGCGGGGGTGGCCGGATGCGGGATCCGCCACCACGGTCGCAAAGGTGAAGTTCGGCAGGCGGCCGGCATAGGCGGCCAGCTCATCGACCAGCACCAGATCCTGATCGCGCGTCACGCCATAGACCAGGTGGATCTGGCGCCGCGACCCGGCCCGCGCCAGAACCTCCAGCATCGACAGGAAGGGCGCCAGGCCGGTGCCGCCCGCCAGGAACAGCAGCGGGCCTTTGCCGTCGCGCAGGTAGAAGCTGCCCATCGGCCCGGTCAGGTCCAGCCGGTCGCCCGGCTTCGCGCGCGCCAGCCAGTTGCCCATCAGCCCGCCGGGGATCTTCTTGATCAGGAAGCCCAGGCTGCGCTCGCCCGGAGCGGAGCTGAAGGAATAGGACCGATGATCGCCGCTGCCCGGCACGGCGATGTTGACATATTGCCCCGGCAGGAAGGCGGGAGCCTGCGCCTCGTCGTCCACCGCCAGCTCCAGCACCACGGCGGCGTCCTGATGCGGCTCGATCCGGGTCACGGTGGCGGCGAAAACCTGCTGGCCGGTCTTGCAGGCCAGCGAGGTCGTCGGCACCGACAGCACGCAATCCGAGGACGGCACCATCTGGCAGGTCAGGACCAGCCCCTCGGCGGCCTCGTCCTCGGTCAGGGCGTCGTCGATATAGTCGTCGCCCATGTCATAGGCGCCGCTTTCGGCGCGGCACTTGCAGGTGCCGCAAACACCGTCCGAACAGTCCATCGGCAGGTTGATCTTGTTGCGGAACGCGGCGTCGAGAACCTTCTCGCCCGGCTTGCAATCGACGAAGCGGGTGATCCCGTCCTCGAAATTCAATGCGATGCGATAGCACATGGTCGCCTCCTCCTTGCGGTTGTGCTGGGACGGGTCAGACGTGGTAGACGTCGATGACCTGGCGGATGTAGTCGTTCTTCAGGACGATCTTCTTGGCGGCGATGACCAGCCCGCCGTCGTCCTTGCGCAGGGTCACGAAGATGGTGCCGAAGAACTGGTCGGTGACCTTGTAGCGGTGGTTCAGCGTGTGGAAGTTGTAGCGCACGTCCACCTCGGAGCCGCGGTCCTCGACCACCTCGACGTTCTGGACGGCGTGGCTGGTGCGCGGCTCGGGGGTGGATGCGCCCGAACGCTCGGTCTTGATGCGAAAGACGCGATCCTCCAGCCCCTCGCGGTTCGGGTAGTAGATCAGCGAGATCTGGGATTGCGGATCCTCGGTGATCTGGTCGTTGTCGTCCCAGGCGGGCATCCAGTAGGGCGCATCGGGGGCATAGCAGGTCAGCCATTCGTCCCATTGCCGGTCGTCGAGCAGGCGCGCCTCGCGATAGAGGAAGGCGCAGATGGCATTGTAGTCCAGGCGGGTTGCGGTGTGATCCAGGCTCATGCCGCCTCTCCCTGCTTCTCGGCCGCGAGCGCGCTGCGCATGACCTCGGCCCAGTATTCGTGCTGGCAGACGAAAAGCCCCTCGTCCTCGCTGCGTTCGCCCGACAGCAGCGGCTTCAGCCCCATGCGCCGGGCATTCTCGTCCGGCCCGTCGATCCACAGCGGCGCGCCGCGCGACATGTCGTTCCACAGCGCCAGCGTGCCGGCGTAAGCGGTCTGGCAGGCGCGGAATTCCTCGAGGTCGTCCGAGGTGCCCATGCCCGAGACGTTGAAGAAATCCTCGTATTGGCGGATGCGGTGGGCGCGGTCCTCGGCGGACTCGCCCTTGGGGGCGAAGCAGAAGATGGTGACTTCGGTCTTGTCCACGCCCAGCGGGCGCACGACGCGGATCTGGGTGCTGAACTGGTCCATCAGGAACACGTTCGGATAGAGGCACAGGTTCCGGGTCTGGTTGACGATGAAGCCGGCCTTCTCCTCGCCCAGGCGGGCGGCGATTTCCTCGCGGCGGTTCCAGACCGGGCGGACCTCGGGGTTCCTGGTGTTGGTCCACAGCAGGATATGGCCGTTCTCGAAGCCATAGACGCCGGCGACCGACTTCGACCAGCTGTTGGCATCGACCGCCTTGGTGCCGGTCTCGCTGCGCCGGTCCATGGTGGTGGCATAGTTCCAATGCACCGAGCTGACATGGTAGCCGTCGCAGCCGTTCTCCATCTGCAGCTTCCAGTTGCCGTCGTAGATATAGGAGGAATTGCCGCGCAGCACCTCCAGCCCCTCGGGGGCCTGGTCGACGATCTGGTCGATGATGACCTTGGTCTCACCCAGGAAATCCTCGAGCGAGGCCACATCGGGATTGAGGCTGCCGAACAGGAAGCCGCGATAGCTTTCGAAGCGCGCCACGCGGGTCAGGTCGTGCGAGCCGTCCTTGCCGAACTGCTCGGGATATTGCGTGGTCTTGGCGTCCTTGACCTTCAGAAGCTTGCCGGTGTTCGAAAAGGTCCAGCCGTGGAACGGACAGGTGAAGCTGCCCTTGTTGCCCTGCTTGCGGCGGCACAGCATCGCGCCCTTGTGGGCGCAGGCGTTGATGACGGCATTCAGCGCGCCGGTCTTGTCGCGGGTGATGACGACCGGCTGGCGACCGATCCAGGTGGTGTAATAGTCGTTGATTTCGGGGATCTGGCTTTCATGCGCCAGATAGACCCAGTTGCCTTCGAAGATGTGCTTCATTTCCAGCGCGAACAGATCTTCGTTGGTGAAGATGTCGCGGCGGCAGCGGTAGAGGCCGGCTTCCTTGTCGTCCTGCACGGCAACGGCCAGCAGATGTTCCAGATCGCGTGCCTTTTCGATGATCGCGGACATGAGTTCTCTCCCCAGGGGGAGGCACGTTTCGCGCGCCAGCCCCTGCCGATGTCGGTGATGAAAGGTGGGTTCGGGCCGGGCGGCCGCCCCCCTTCCGAGGGGCCGCCCGAAGACGCGGGTCAGGCGACGGCGCGGCGGCGCTGTTCGTTGACCTGGTTGTCCACGCCGTCGATCAGCGCGGTCAGGTGGATGTCGAACTGGATCTCGGCGAAGGGGCCGTTGAGGTTGTTGGCGTGGATGCTGGCCTCGTCCGTGCGCTCGACGACCTTCGGCACCAGCCCCTCGCGGGTCGCATAGGCGAAGTCGTCGTCGATCAGCGGATCGCCCTCGATGTTGATCTGCGTGGTCAGCTTGCGGTGGCTGTCGGCGCTGATGAAGAAATGGATATGCGCCGGGCGCTGGCCGTGGCGGCCCAGGGCGGACAGCAGCTTTTCCGTCGGGCTGCCGGGCGGCACGCCGTAGCCGCTGGGCAGGATGCTCTGGAACTTGTAGCGGCCGTCCTGGTCGGCGATGATGGTGCGGCGCATGTTGAACGGCGCCTGCTTTCCGGTCGGGTCGAAATGCGAATAGAAGCCGCGGGTGTCGCAATGCCACACCTCGACCTTGGCGCCGGGCAGCGGCTTGCCGTCCGCGCCATGCACGGTGCCATGCATGATCAGCGTGTGCCCGTCGGCATCCGTGCCGTCGTCGAGCCGCGCAAAGCCCACCGATTCCGGGGCGCCGGCGACGTAAAGCGGGCCCTCGATGGTGCGCGGCGTCGGATTGTCGATCCCCAGCGCGGCGTCGATGGCGTCGAGCCGTTCGTCCAGGAAATGGTCGATGCCGAGTCCGGGCGAGATCAGCCCCGCCTGCCCGGCCGCGCCCAGATCGTTCAGCCAGGCCACGCCCGTCCAGTATTCGTCGGGGGTGATGTCCAGGTCGTCGATGGCCTTGAACAGGTCGGACATCAGCCGGTGGATGATCTGCTTCATGCGCGGGTTGCCGCTGTCGCTGTTCTGCCCGCTGAGTTCGCGCAGGAACGCCTGCACGTCGGGCCGGTCGAAAATCTTGACAGTCATGGTCTCTCCTCCTGGATTCTCGTGGAAACTGGGACGGGTCGGCTCCTCCGCCGGCCCTTTGGGAATGATGGCTCTAGCGGTCGTCCTCGCGGATCGAGGACGGGTGGCGCAGCAGGGGCGTCACCTCGATCCTCATGAAGGGAAACAGCGGCAGGCCCGACAGGATCTCGTGCAGCTCGGCATTGTCCCGGACGTCGAGGATGCTGAAATTCGCGTATTCGCCCGCGATGCGCCAGATGTGCCGCCACTTGCCGCTGGCCTGCAGCGCCTGCGAATAGGCCTTTTCCCGCGCGATGATCTCGGCCGCCTCGTCGGCGGGCAGGTCGCGGGGGATGTTCACATCCATCCGAACATGGAACAGCATCGTCATCCTCCTTGGCCGGCGGGGCGGGTCTTGCGGCGCAGGCCGTCGCGGGCAAAGAACGCCACGCGGTCGTCATCCAGCTGGATGCCGAGCCCCGGCCCGGACGGAACCGTCAGCGCGAAGTCGCTGTAATCCAGCGGCTCGCACAGGATCTCCTCGGTCAGAAGCAGCGGCCCGAACAGTTCCGTGCCCCATTGCAGGTTCGCGAAGGTCGAGAAGGCATGGGCCGAGGCGATGCTGCCCACCGCGCCTTCCAGCATGGTGCCGCCGTAAAGGCCGATCCCGGCGGCATCGGCGATGGCCGCCACCCGCAGCGCATTGAAGCAGCCGCCGCATTGCTCGATCTTGACGGCAAAGACATCGGCGCCATGCACCCTGGCGAGCTCGAAGGCCGATTCCGGGCCGGAAAGCGATTCATCGGCCATCAGCGCCGTGGGAAAGCGGCGCACCAGCCGCACCAGCCCCGCGGCCGCGGCCACAGGCTGCTCGACCAGCTCGCAGCCGGCATCGGCCAGGGCCGCCATGCCATGGGCCGCCTCGGTCTCGCTCCAGGCCATGTTCACGTCGACCCGCACCGCGGCGCGGTCGCCAAGCGCGCGCTTGATCGCCGCGACATGGGCGATGTCGTCGCGGATGTCGCGGGCGCCGATCTTCAGCTTGAAGATGCGGTGGCGGCGCAGGTCCAGCATGCGCTCGGCCTCGGCGATGTCGGTCGCGGTATCGCCCGAGGCCAGCGTCCAGGCCACCGCCAGCCGGTCGCGGCGCCGGCCGCCCAAAAGCTCGCTGACCGGCAGGCCCAGCCGCTTGCCATGCGCATCCAGAAGCGCGGTCTCGACGGCGCTCTTGGCAAAGCGGTTTTCCTTGACCGCCTTGCCGATGCGCGCCATCAGCGCCTGGATGCGGGTCGCGTCCTGGCCCAGCATCACCGCCGCGAAATAGGTGTCGATCGCCAGCTTCATGCTTTCGGGGCTTTCGCCGCCATAGGCCAGCCCGCCGATCGTCGTGCCTTCGCCGATGCCGACCACGCCGTCGCTGCAATGCAGCTTGACCAGCATCAGGGTCTGGCCGTTCATCGTGGCGACCGACAGCTTGTGCGGCCGGATGGTGGGCAGGTCGACCAGGATGGTCTCGACCCGGTCGATGACCGGGCTGACGGCGTTGGTCGGGGCAAGGGGTGCGAATGTCTGGTTCATGCCGGCAAGATTGCGGCCGGCCATGCCTTTCGTCCAACACCGTTTGGGTTTGATACTATGCTCTGAAGGTATTATACTGCGAATTATCCCGCATTTCAGCGGGTTGATCCGCCGCCAAATACCCAGGACGCGCGCAAGATTCGTCTGGCAGACAGGAGGGGCTTTCCATGGATTTGCGGCAGTTGCGCTATTTCGCCGCCGTCGCGCGAGAGCGCAACTTTACCCGCGCAGCCGAAAGCCTGCACATCGCCCAGCCGCCGTTGAGCCGGCAGATCCAGCTGCTCGAGGAAGAGCTGGGCGTCGTCCTGATCATCCGCAAGAGCCGGCCGATCAAGCTGACCGATGCCGGGCGCCTGTTCTATGAACAGGCCCTGCAGGTGCTGGGGCGGGTCGACCAGATGAAGGATGCGACGCGGCGGGTGGGCATGAACCGCAACCGGGTGCTGTCCATCGGCTTCGTGGCCTCGACGCTTTATGGCGGCCTTCCGTCGCTGATCAGGAAGCTGCGCCAGAACGCCCCCGAGCTGGATATCCAGCTGCTCGAAATGCTGTCGATCCAGCAGATACCGGCGCTGAAGGAAGGCCGCATCGACATCGGCTTCGGCCGCCTGAAGCACAGCGACCCGAATGTCGTCAGCACGCTCATGCGCGAGGAACGCCTTGTCGTCGCGCTGCCCGAGGGCACGCCCCTGGCCCAGGACGACGCGCCGCTGCCGCTTGCCGCCGTCGCCGGCCAGAAGCTGATCGTCTATCCCAAGGAGCCGCGCCCCAGCTATGCCGACCAGGTCCTGAGCCTGCTTCAGGACGAGGACATCCGTCCCTCCGAGGTGCTGGAGGTCCGGGAGATCCAGACCGCCCTTGGCCTGGTCGCCGCGGATTCGGGCGTCTGCATCATACCGTCGTCGGCCCGGCAGATGCGGTCCGACGTGCAGTATCGCCTTATCGACAGCCCGCGGGCGGTGTCCCCGGTGATCCTTTACCACCGCGCGGGCGATGCGTCGCGCCATCTCGACCTGGTCAAGCGGCTGATTGGCGACATGTATGCCGAAAAACCGGCCTGGCTTGAAGCCAACAACCTTCGCCCGCCACCTTCGGAAGGCCGCAGGCCCAACCGCGCGTAAGGCCATGCGCCGGGTTCGCCCTGGGGTGCCTGCCCTCATGCGGGGGCGCAAGCAGGGTTGGGACATGATCGACCGGGGGGGTGCGGTTTCTGCCGCCTTCCCGCCTTGCGCGTTGATCGACGGCGCTAGCCCTTGATGAGCCTGCGGCGCAGCCAGCCCGAGAAGCTGTCCATCGCCATCACCATCAGCACGATCAGCACCATGTAATAGGCCACGTCCTCCCAGTCCTTCTGGGTCTGGATCGCCTGCGTCAGCAACAGGCCGATGCCGCCGCCGACGATGGCGCCGATCACCGTGGCGCCGCGCGTGTTCGATTCCAGGAAATACAGCACCTGCGACAGCAGCACCGGCGTCACCTGCGGGATCACCCCGAACCGCGCCCGCTGCACGGCGCCCGCGCCGGTCGAGCGGATGCCCTCGACCTGCTTTTCGTCGATGTTTTCCAGCGCTTCCGAGAACATCTTGCCAAAGCTGCCGGTATCGGTCAGCAGGATGGCCAGCGCCCCGGTCATCGGGCCGGGGCCGAAGGCGCGGGCCAGCACGATGGTCCAGATCAGCCCGTCCACGCCGCGGATGAAGTCGAAGACCCGGCGCAGGCCAAAGCGCAGCGCGCCAAAGGGCATCATGTTGCGCGCCGCCATGAAGCCCAGCGGCAGCGCGGCCAGCGCCGCGCCGAAGGTGCCCAGGAAGGCCATCAGCACCGTCTCGAACATGGCCCAGATCACGTCGCCGTGCCGCCACATGGCGTTCGTCCAGAAGTCCCGCGCCATGGCGGCGACATTGGGCAGGCCGGAATCGAGGCGCGGCCCCCAAAGCGCGCTGGCGGCGATTTCGGGCCAGCTCATGTAGTGGAACGGGCTGTCGAGGGTAAAGAAGAACAGCGCCCAGCCCGGCTGGTAGCGAAAGGTCTCGACCTTGGAGCGGGTATAGGCGAAGCGCCCGGCCGGGGTGGTGACGCTGACCCGGCTGTCCGAGGCGTTGATCCAGTCGGGCAGCGGCTGGGGCGCGGTCAGGTGCAGCCCGCCGTCCTGGGGGCGGATGTCGATCAGCCCATAGCCCGGCACCTCGTAGCGCGCGCCCTGCGCGTCATAGGTGACGACATGGCCCTGGCCCAGGTCGATGCGGGTGGCGTCGCCCTGGGTGGCGATCCAGCCCGGCAGGCGGTCCGGCGGATAGGTGCCCTTGGCCTCGCCGTCGATGGCGACGCGCAAGGCGCCCGAACGGTTGTCCCGCGTCACATGGGTCTTGTGCTGCCAGAAATCCGACAGCAGCACCGCGGCATTGTCCATCCGCGCCCGCCCGGCCAGCCCGGCAAGGTCGAAGGCCATGGCGGCATAGGCCAGGTAGGCCAGGATCGCCAGCGGCACCGCAAAGGCCGCCAGCCGGCGGCGGGCGAAACGGGTCAGCACGGTATCGGCCAGGGCGGGGGAAAGCGTGGCAGCGGTCATGGTTCAGCCCCTTACCAGCCGGCTGCGCGCATGGTCCGACAGCCGGTCGATGGCGACGATGGCGACGAAGAGCAGCGCAAAGATCGCCACCACCTCGTCATAGCGGCCCATGCCCCATTGCATCGCCAGCTTCAGGTCGTAGCCGATGCCGCCCGCACCGACGAAACCCAGGATGGCGCTGGCGCGCAGGTTGATCTCGAACCGCATCAGCGCATAGGACAGCCAGTTCGGCGCCACCTGCGGCAGGACGCCCAGCCCGACCTGCTGGCTCCAGCCGGCGCCGACCGAGGCAAGCCCCTCGACCGGCTTCAGGTCGGCATTCTCGGCCACTTCGGAAAACAGCTTGCCGAGCGCGCCGGCGGTATGCAGCGAGATGGCGATGACCGCCGGCACCGGCCCGCCGCCGAGGATATAGATCAGCACCAGCGCGACCACGATCTCGGGCACGGCGCGCAGCGCGTCCATCAGCCGGCGAAACAGCCCCGTCAGCCGCGGCCAGCGCGCCAGCCCGCGCGTGGACAGAAGCGCCAGCCCCATCGCCATCAGCCCGCCCATGAGCGTCGAGACGGCGGCGATGTTCAGCGTCTCGACCAGCGAGGGCAGATGCTCGGCCAGAAGGCCGGGCAGGTTCGCGCGCTTCTGCCATGCCTCGGCCAGCACCTCCGAGGGGAAGGCCAGCAGCATCGGCAGCCCGTCGACGAAGCCGCCGGCATTGCGGCTTTCGGCCAGCCGGAACCCGGCCGCCATCATGGCGACGAAGATCACCAGCAAGAGCCCGCCATAAAGGCGGCGGCGGCGCGTCAGTTCCAGATAGGCGTCGCGGATGTCGTCCGGGGCAAGGGCGGCCATGAAGATCCTGCGGATGAAATGCGGATGCCGCGCCCCCTGGGGGACGCGGCCGGGGGCGCTTTACTGCGCCGTTTCCTGCAACTTGCGCGCGGCGACCACGCCCAGATAGGCGTCATGCGTCACCGGCACGAAATCCATGGCCTCGCCATGGGCGACGCCATAGGCGCAGTCCTTGTCGGTCTCGTGCAGGTCGGCGGTCAGTTGCGTGACCTTGTCCTTGACCTCTTGCGGCAGGGCCTTGCGCAGCACCATCGGCCCTTCCGGGATCAGCTTGGACTTCCAGATCTCGACCAGGTCGTTCATCTCGACCAGCCCGGCATCGGCGGCCTTGCGGAAGGCGCCCGAGTTATAGCCGTCCTCCCAGTCGCCCAGACCGTCGGCCCAGCTGACGCCGGCGTCGAAATCGCCGTTGGCGACGCCGATGATCGCCTGCTCGTGCCCGCCCGCGAAACGGACCTGGCCGAAGAAATCCTCCAGCTTGCCATGGGTCTCGGCCAGCTCGGCCCCCGGCACCAGGTAGCCCGAGGTCGAGTTCGGCTCGGCAAAGGCGAAGGACTTGCCCCTGGCGTCCTCGATCGAGGCGATGCCGCTGTCCTTGCGGGCGAAGCCGATGGCGTAATAGCCGGTCGAGCCGTCCATGTTCTGCTTGGTCAGCACCGGCTCGACCGCCTCGGGATCGGTCAGGTGGATCTTGGCATAGCCCGAGGCGCCCAGCCAGGCCATGTCCAGCGTCCCGCCCAGCAGGCCCTGGATGACGCCGTCGTAATCGGCGGGGGTAAAGACCTTGACCGGCACGCCCAGCTGGGCCTCGATGGCGGCGCGGTAGCATTCGTTCGAGGTCATGCGGTCCTGCGCGTTCTCGCCGCCCATGATCCCGAGGTTGAAGCCGGTGATCGGCTGGGCCGAGGCGGCCGAGATCAGGCCGGAGGTCAGGGCGGTGGCGGCGGCAAGCGCCAGGGCAAGCGGTTTCATGGTCTCTCCATGGGTTGCGGTCTTGCGGGAAGCGTCAGGCCATCAACCGCGCGGCATAGGCCGCATCGGCGATGGCATCGGCGGGAATGGCGGTCGAGGTCGCGGCCTCGTTGAAGCTGTGGTCGGCGCCATAGATGTCGCGGGCGACGCCGGTCGAAAGCTGCGCCGGCGTGCCGTCGAAGACGATGCGCCCGTCGCGCATGCCGATCACCCGGTCGCAATAGCGCCGCGCGGTGTCCAGCGTGTGCAGGTTGGCGATGACCATGCGCCCGTCCTCGACATTGATGCGCTTGAGCGTGTCCATGACGATCTGCGCGTTCATCGGGTCGAGGCTGGCGATGGGCTCGTCCGCCAGGATGATCCTGGGGTCTTGCATCAGCGCGCGGGCGATGGCCACGCGCTGCTGCTGGCCGCCCGACAGCGCCTCGGCCCGCTTGGGCGCCTGTTCGGCGATGCCCAGCCGGTCCAGGATCTCCAGCGCGCGCAGGATGTCGGCGCGCGGCCACAGGTTGAACAGCGTGGCCAGCGCCGGGCGGCGGTTCAGCAACCCGTGCAGCACGTTCGAGACCACGTCCATGCGCGGCACCAGGTTGAACTGCTGGAAGATCATCGCGCATTGGCTTTGCCAGGCGCGGCGGTCGCGGCCGCGCAGCGCCAGGATGTCGCGCCCGTCCACGCAGATCCGCCCGGCCGAGGCATCGGTCAGCCGGTTCATCATCCGCAGGAAGGTCGATTTCCCCGCCCCCGAGCGGCCGATGATGCCGACGAAGGCCGGGCCGTCCACGGCAAAGCTGATGTCGTCCACCGCGGCACGCCCGGAAAAGACGCGGGTGACGTTCTGAACTGCAAGCAAGGCGGCCCTCCATGAGCGGTTGGGGCGCTGATAGCCGGGATCGGTGACGGAATTGGCGCAGTCCGGTGAAGCTTTCTTGACGCCCGCGGCGCCCTTTCCCGAGCGTTTTTCACAGGACGCAAAATCCAAATCCGAGCGTTCGGATCAGGATCAGAACGCCAAGTAATTCTGTCAACTATATGTTTTTACAAGATTATTTCTTGACCTTCGGCGAATCGGCCTCTATATCCTTGCCAAGGTCGCCAGCCAGCCGAAAGCCAGCCAGCAACCAAGACATGCCCGCCAGACAGGAGCAACAGCCATGACCAAAACCGCCTGCAACGCCTGCGCGTTCTACGAGGATCACGTCGCCAACTCCGCCAGCACGCTGTCCGATTCCGGCCTGTGCCGCGCCAACCCGCCCGTCAACCAAAGGGACGCGGACACCAGGGGTTATTGGCCGGTCGTCAAGTCGAACGACTGGTGCGGCCAGTTCGCCACAACCTTCGCGGCCGAATAACCTTTCGCCGCACCGACGTAGGAAAGGCAGCCTCCGGGCTGCCTTTGGCGTTTATCCGGCCTGCATCAGAGGGTTGCGGCAAAACCCTCGAGGAACTTGCGCAGCTGCGCGCGCGTCTTGTCGTCGGTCAGGTTGCCCTGGTCGTCGAACAGCGATTCCACGCGTGACACCATCAGCCGCCCCTCGGTCCACAGCGCGGCCTTGAGAGTGCGCAGCACCGGCAGCCAATGGCTTTGCGCCAGGATGGTGCCGAAACCGCCGGGCGAGGCGCCGATCACCGCCACCGGCTTGCCCACGAACATCGCCAGCCCGTCGCCGCGCGACATCCAGTCGATGGCGTTCTTGAACACGCCCGGCACGCCGTTGTTGTATTCCGGCGTCACCATCAGCAACCCGTCCGCCGCCGCAAGCTGCGCTTGCAGGGTGCGCACCGGCTGGGGCAAGCCCGACTCGGCCTCCAGATCGCCGTCGTAGAGCGGCACCTCGCGGATCGAGCCGATCTGGATGCGCATCCCCTCGGGGGCCAGGTCGGCCGCGGCGCGCAGCAGCCCGGCGTTGAACGAGGGGCGCCGCAGGCTGCCACTGAGGCCCAGGATCGTCTTGGTCATCGCTGTTTCCTTTCCTGCCTGCCGAGGGTTGCGCGGAACGGCGCCGGCTGTCGCCCAACGCCGCGGGCGCGGAAATCGACGCGATGCCCGGCAAGATTTTTCACGCCATGCCGGGACGGGGCGGATATTGCAGGCCGCGTTCGGTGACGATGGCGGCCAGCCGGATGTCGTGGGGTTGCGGATAGATCGTCGCCAGCCGGGCCGCCTGCAAGCCGACCCCGATCGCCAGCGGCTGCCGCGCGGCCAGCGTGCGGTCGAAATAGCCGCCGCCATAGCCCAGCCGATAGCCCGCGCCATCCCAGCCGACCAGCGGGGCCAGCACCACCTCGGGCGCCACCGTCTCGGCGCTGGCCGGCACCGGGATGTTCCAATGCCCCCGCCGCATCGCCGCGCCGGGATGCCAGGGGCGAAAGACCAGCGGGCTCGCCGGGCGCACGACCTCCGGCAGGGCCGGGATGGCGCCCCGTTCGTGCAGGCGGGCCAGCCAGGGGCGCAGGTCGGGTTCCGACCGGATCGGCCAATAGCCGGCGATCACCCGGCCGCGGGGATCGGGCAGATGCGCGGCCAGCACCTCGTCCAGGGCCCTGGCGATGGCCGCGGCGGCGGTCTGGCGCGCGGCGATGCTCAGGCCCGCGCGGTGGGCCAGCAATTCCTCGCGCCGCGCCTTGCGCCAGCGCGCCACGTCGCGCGCCTGCTTTGCATCGACGGCCAGGGGGTCGAAGTAATCCGGCGCGATCCGCGCGGCCTGGCAGGGGGGCGAGCCGCCCTGCTCATCCCCATCGGCCCCGCCCGGTCCCGCGGTGGAAGGCTGCATCCTGATCATGCGCGGCAGGGTAGCACGGGGCCGAGCGCCGCCAAAGCCCGTGCGCAAGAATCGGCGTGACAGCGCGCCGCGCAGCGGTTATGGATGGCCCATGTCGCATCGAATGCCCTGCACCATTTCGTTTTATTGGTTCCGCTGTCCCCAGCGGAGCCGGGTGTAGCGCGAACGCGATACTGACCCCCAAGCCGCTGGCCCAAGACCGGCGGCTTTTTCAGTTCCATGCGCTTCCGGTCCGGCCTCTTGCAGAAAGTAGAGAGCCATGCCCATCCAGACCGAGAACCTGCATATCGCCACCCTGCGACCCCTGCCCGCCCCGGCCGCCCTGGCCGAATCGCTGCCGCGGGACGAGGCGGTGTCGCGCACCGTCGCCGACAGCCGCGCCGCCATCCGCGCCATCCTGGCCGGGGGCGACGACCGGCTGCTGGTCGTTGCCGGCCCCTGCTCGATCCATGACGTTCCGGCGGCGCTGGATTACGCCGCGCGCCTGGCCGAACTGCGCCGCGCGCTGTCCGACCGGCTGGAAATCGTCATGCGGGTCTATTTCGAAAAGCCGCGCACGACCGTCGGCTGGAAGGGGCTGATCAACGACCCGCATCTGGACGGCTCGGACCGGATCGAGGACGGGCTGCCCCTGGCCCGCCGCCTGCTGCTGGAGATCAACCGCATGGGCCTGCCGGCGGCGACCGAGTTCCTGGACCCGATCCTGCCGCAGTATTTCGCCGACCTGATCGCCTGGGGCGCCATCGGCGCGCGCACCACGGAAAGCCAGATCCACCGCCAGCTGGCCTCGGGCCTGTCCTGCCCGGTCGGGTTCAAGAACGGCACCGATGGCGGGGTGCAGGTGGCGCTGGACGCGATCCGCTCGGCCGCGCGGCCGCACAGCTTCCCGGCGATCACCGCCCAGGGGGCGGCGGCCATCGCCACCACCACCGGCAACGATGCCTGCCATGTCGTGCTGCGCGGCGGCCATGACGGGCCGAACTACGACGCCGGGCATGTCGCGGCGGTGGCGGCGGCTGCGGCCAAGGCCGGCGTCGAGCCCGGCATCGTCATCGACGCGAGCCACGCCAACAGCGGCAAGGATCCGGCGCGCCAGCCGGCGGTGATCGCCGATGTCACGGCGCAGATCCGCGCGGGCGAGGCGCGCATCCGCGGCGTCATGCTGGAAAGCAACCTGGTGGCGGGGCGGCAGGATCTGCAGCCCGGCCAGGTGCCGGTCTATGGCCAGAGCATCACCGACGGCTGCCTGGGCTGGGAAGAAAGCCGCGCGCTGCTGCTGGATCTGGCCGGGGCCGCCGCCACGCGCCTGCGCCGCGCCGCCTGACGCCCGACGCCTGACGCCCGACGCCCGACGCCCGACGCCCGACGAGGACATCGCGTGGCGGCGGCGAAATCGCAAGGTTCTGCGTCGCACCGATCCGGGCATGGCAGGGGCCGCATGGTTTCAAGCGACCCTGCCCTGTCCAGCCCCGGCCCCCGCCGCTTCAGCCGCGGATGCCGGTCGCGAACATCGGCCCGCCGCGCCAGCGCGGAAAGCCGTAGCCGTGGATCTCGACCAGGTCGATGTCGGCGGGAGTTTGCGTGACGCCCTCGTCCAGGATCGCCTGCCCCTCGGCCGCCATCTCGGCGACCAGATGCGCGGCGATCGCCTCGCGGTCCATCGCCGCGCCGGGGGTGATTGCGCCCGCCAGCAGCGCAGCCACCAGGGCCGAGGGCTGCGGGCGCCGCTCGCCCGGGGCATAGTCATACCAGCCGCCGCCGGTCTTTTGCCCCTTGCGGCCGGCGCGGACCAGGATGTCGCCCAGCGTCTCGGGCACCGCCTGCCCCGCCGCCCGCGCGCCCTCGCGTTGCAGGAAGGCGATGTCGAGCCCGCCCAGATCCTGCGCCTCGAACGGGCCCATGGCAAAGCCATGGCCGCGCATGGCGGCGTCGATCTCGGCAATCGCCACGCCCTGGCGGACCAGCGCCTCGGCCGCGGCGCGATAGCGCTTCAGGATGCGGTTGCCGATGAAGCCCTCGCAGATGCCGGCGCGGACCGGGATCTTCTTCAGCAGCCGTGCCAGGGCAAAGCCGG
The DNA here is from genome assembly GCF_000763885.1 of Paracoccus versutus. Classification (GTDB taxonomy): domain Bacteria; phylum Pseudomonadota; class Alphaproteobacteria; order Rhodobacterales; family Rhodobacteraceae; genus Paracoccus; species Paracoccus versutus. The sequence continues at coordinate 57,081 of NZ_JRKO01000024.1, forward strand.
TCGCCAGCGTGCGCTCCGAAGTCTCGGGCACGGGCACGATCTCCAGGAGCTTCATCACATTGGCCGGGCTGAAGAAATGCAGGCCGATGAAACGCTCGGGGCCGGGCAGCCCCCCGGCGATGGCGCGCGGGTCGAGATAGGAGGTATTGGTCGCCAGCACCGCATCCGGCCGGCAGACCTGGGCGAGCCGGTCGAAGACGGCGCGCTTGACCCCGATCTCTTCGAACACCGCCTCGATGACCAGGTCGACATCGGCCAGTTGGGCGTAGTCAGTGGTCCCGGTGACGCCGGCCAGCCGGTCGGCGGCCTGCGCCTGGGTCAGCTTGCCGCGCCGGACAGCGCCGTCGAAGATGCCGCGCAGGTTGGCCGTGCCGCGCGCCACCGCCTCGTCGTCGCGTTCGACCAGCACCACCGGCAGGCCGGCGTCGCGCAGGGCGGCGGCGATGCCCGCGCCCATGGTGCCGCCGCCGACCACCGCCGCGCGGCGCAGGGGCAAGGGCTCGACATGGCGCAGGGCGGCCGGGCGCGGCGCGGCGCGCTCGGCGAAGAAGACGTGGCGCAGCGCCGCCGCCTGTTCCGAGCTACGCAGCTCCAGGAAGGTCTCGCGCTCGAAGGCCATGGCCTCGGCAAAGCTTGCCTCGGCCGCCTTGCGCAGGCAGGCCAGCGCCCGCAGCGGCGCGGCGGCGCCCTTGGCGGCCTTGGCGACGGCCTTTTCCTGCTCGGCCCAGAAGGCCGGGTCGGGCGCGGCGACGGGGCGGGCCGAGGTCGGCTGGGGCAAGGGCCGGGTCAGCGCGTGGCGGGCAAAGGCCACGGCGCCTTCCAGCAGATCGCCCTGGATCACCGCATCGACCAGCCCGGCCTCGGCGGCTTGCGCCGCCCGGAGGGGCCGGCCCGAAGTCACCAGTTCGACCGCGGCCGGAACGCCCACCAGGCGCGGCGTGCGCACCGTGCCCGAGGCGCCGGGAACGATGCCCAGGCTCACCTCGGGCAGGCCCAGCGAGGCACCCTGCGCGGCCACCCGGAAGCGGCAGCCCATCGCCACCTCGAGCCCGCCGCCAAGCGCCGAGCCGTGGATCGCCGCGACCCAGGGCTTCGCGGCCGCCTCGATCCGGTCCACCAGGTCGGGCAGGTGCGGCGGAACCGGCGGCTTGCCGAATTCGGTCACGTCCGCGCCGGCGATGAAGGTGCGGCCGGCGCAGACCAGCACCACCGCCGCGACCGAGCCGTCGGCGTCCAGCGTCTCCACCGCGTCCCACAGCCCCTGCCGCAGCGCCGCGGACAGCGCGTTGACGGGCGGGTTGTCCACGGTGACGGTGGCGATTTCCCCTTGGCGGGCGATGGTTACGGTCATTTCCTCATATCCCCAGATAGGCTTCGCGGATGCGCGGATCGGCGATCAGCTCCTCGGCCGGACCCTGCATGGTGATCTGGCCGGTTTCCATGACATAGCCGCGATCGGCGATCTTCAGCGCGCCGAAGGCGTTCTGTTCCACCAGCAGCACGGTCACGCCGAGCGCCTTGAGCCCGCTGACCACGTCGAAGATCTGCTGGACGATGATCGGCGCCAGGCCCATCGAGGGCTCGTCCAGAAGCAGGCAGGACGGCCGGCCCATCAGCGCCCGCGCCATGGCCAGCATCTGCTGCTGGCCGCCTGACAGGCCCCCGGCGGCAAGGTTGCGCTTCTGCTTCAGGATCGGGAACATCTGGAAGGCGTCTTCCATGTCCTTTTCCACCCGCTCGTCGCTGTAGAGGAAGGCGCCGAGGCGCAGGTTCTCCTCGACCGTCAGGTTGGTGAAGATCTGCCGCCCCTCGGGCGATTGCGCCAGCCCGCGGGCCAGCCGCCGATAGGCCGGCACCGAGGCCAGCGGCTCGCCGCGGAAGGTGATGGTGCCGGCCGAGACCGGCTGCACCCCCGACAGGCAGCGCAGCAGCGTGGTCTTGCCCGCGCCATTGGCGCCGACCACGGTGACGATCTCGCCGGAATCGACATGCAGGTCGATGCCGTGCAAGACCTCGATGCGCCCGTAGCGCGAGCGCAAGCCCTCAACCGTCAGCATCGGCACCCTCCTCGGTTCCCAGATAGGCGGCGATCACCGCCGGGTTGCGGCTGACCTCGGCCGGCGCGCCCTCGGCGATCTTTTCGCCATGGTCCAGCACGACGATATGGCTGGAAATGCGCATGACCATCTTCATGTCATGCTCGACCAGCAGGATGGCGGTGCCGGAGGCGGCGACCTCGGCGATCAGGTGGTCGATCTCCTCGGTCTCGACGGCGTTGCAGCCCGCCGCCGGCTCGTCGAGCAGCAGCACCTTGGGCCGCATCGCCAGCGCCCGCGCGATCTCGAGCCGCTTGAGCGAGCCATAGGACAGGTTCCCCGCCTCGCGGTCCGCCGCGCGCTCCAGCCCGACGCGGGCCAGCAGTTCGCGCGCGCCCGCCTCGGCCGCGCGGGCCCGGCGGCGCGAGGATGGCAGGTGCAGGAGATCCGCCAGCACCGGCCCCCTTTCCTGCAGGTGAAAGCCCGAGATGGCGTTTTCCAGCACCGTCATGTTCTGGAAGATCTGCAGGTTCTGGAAGGTGCGCGACATGCCGCGGCTTGCCAGGCGGAACGGCGCCATGCCGGTCACGTCCTCGCCCTCCAGCACGACCCGGCCCGATCCGGGCTGGTAGACGCCCGAGATCATGTTGAACAGCGTGGTCTTGCCAGCGCCGTTCGGGCCGATGACCGAGACGATCTCGCCCGGCTCGACCTTGAAGCTGACATCATGCACGGCCTTGATGCCGCCGAAGCTGATGCCCAGACCCTCGACCGAAAGCAGCGTCATTCACCCCTCCCCCGCAGCTTGCGCAGGACCGAGGGCAAGAGCCCCTCCCGCAGGAAGATCATCACCAGCATCATCACCAGGCCCAGGACGAGCTGTTCGTATTCGGCAAAGACGGTCAGCACCTGCGGCAGCAGCGTCAGGATGCCGGCGCCGAAGATCGCGCCCAGCACCGAGCCGGCGCCACCCAGGACGGCCATCGTCACCATCTCGATCGAATGCATGAAGCCGGCGACGTCGGGGGTGATGAACTTGTTCTGCAGCGCCACCAGCGAGCCCGCGACCGAGGCATAGACGGCCGAGATGACGAAGGCCTGCAGCTTGACCCGCGCCACGTCGATGCCCACGGTGCCCGCGGCGATTTCCGAGCCGTGCAGCGCCCGCAGCGCCCGGCCGCTGGGGCTTTGATAGAGGTTCAGCGCGATCCAGGCGCCGATCAGCAGCACGATGCCGCAGAAGAAATACCAGAACTGGCCGTTGGTCAGGTCCAGCCCCCAGTCTTTCAAGAGCCCGCGCAAGCCCAGTTCGGGCACGGCGATGCCGTCCGGTCCGCCGGTCAGCTGGCGTTCGTTGTTCAGCACCATGGCGACCAGGATGCCGAAGCCTAGCGTGGCGACGGCCAGGTAATAGCCCTTGAGCCGCAGGATCGGCCGCCCGACCAGATAGGCCAGCACGCCCGAGATCACCGCGCCCAGCACCACCGCCAGCGACGGATGCAGGCCCAGATGCGTGGGCGCCAAGGCGCAGGCATAGCCGCCGATGCCGGCGAAACCGGCATGGCCCAGGCTGATCTGCCCGGCATAGCCGGTCAGGATCACGATCCCGGTCACGGCCAGCCCGTTGACGAAGATCAGCGCGCCGACGCGGTAGTAGTAGCCCGAGGGAAAGAAGAACGGCGTCACCGCGATCAGCGCGGCCAGCACCAGCAGCGTGGCGGATTTGGCGGACAGTCTCGGCATCACACCCGCTCCGTCGATTTGCGGCCGAACAGGCCCTGCGGCATGAAGAACAGCACCAGCAGGATCACGACGAAGGCCGCGGCCTCCTTGTAGGTCGAGGACAGGTAGCCCGCGGTCAGCGCCTCGATCAGCCCGATCAGGAAACCGCCGGCCAGCGCGCCCTTGGGATTGCCCATGCCGCCCAGCATGGCGCCGGCAAAGCCTTTCAGCGCGAAGCCGATGCCGACGCTATAGGCGGTCAGCGTGATCGGCGTCGCCAAGACCCCGGCCAAGGCGCCGATCCCGGCCGACAGCGCAAAGGACAGCGTCATGACGAAATTGGTGTTGATGCCGACCAGCTGCGCCGCCAGCCGGTTGTTCGAGGTGGCCAGCACCGCCCGGCCCAGGAGCGTGCGGGTGAAGAACAGCCACAGCCCGGCAAAGACCACCAGCGCGCCACCGATCACCCACAGGCTTTGCGGCTGGATCGTCGCGCCGCCGATGCGCAAGGGCGTGTCCCCGGAAAAGGCCGGGAAGCTGTGGATCTGCTTGTCGAACACCAGCTGCGCCGCGCCCTGCAGAAAGACCGAGGCACCGATGGTGATGATGATGAGCGAGACGACGGGTGCGCCGCGCGCCGGCTCGATCGCCAGCTTGTTGATCGCGACCCCCAGGGCTGCGGTCGCCAGGATGGCGACCAGCGCCGCCAGCGGCAGCGGCAGCCCGGCGGCATGGGCGAACCATGTGACCATGCCGCCCAGCATGACGAACTCGCCCTGGGCGAAGTTCACCACGTCCGAGGCGTTGTAGATGATGGTGAAACCCAGGGCGACCAGCGCATAGACCGCGCCCACCGTCAGCCCTGAAAACAGGAATTGCAGAAGTTCAGACATGCCGAGGCTCTCTGGCTGGGCTCTCCCGAGCGGGCGGAAGCGGTCCCCAGGGCGGGGACCGCGCGGGGTCATTCGACGATGGACCAGCTGCCGTCCTTGACCTCCAGCATGCGGAAGGCCGACAGGTCCAGCCCCAGATGGTCCTCGGGCGACATGGTGTAGATGCCGGTCGTGCCCGCCAGCCCCGAGGTCTGCTCCAGCGCGTCGCGGATCGCGGCAGGTTCCGCGGAACCGGCGCGCGTCACCGCATCGACCAGCAGGGCGAAGCCGTCATGGGCATAGCCGCCGAAGGTGCCGACCGGCTCGTTGAACTTGCCCTCGAAGGCGGCCTTGTAGGCCGTCACCACCGGCTTTTGCGGATCGTCCTCGGCCAAGAGGTCCGCGACCAGCAGCGCGGTGCCGGGCAGGCGCACGCCCTCGGCCGCTTCCTTGCCGGCAAGCTCGATGAACCCGTCCGAGGCGACGCCATGCGACTGGTAGAGCGGCAGCTCGATGCCCAGCTGGCGATAGTTGCGCGTCACGATGGACGGGCCCTGGCCGAAGCCGGGGTTCAGCACCGCCTGCACGCCATCGGTGTTGCGGATCTTGGTCAGCTGCGCCGTCATGTCGGCGTCCTTGGGGTCATAGGTCTCGTCCGCGGCGATCTCGATGCCGTATTCGCCGACCACGTCCTTGCATTGCGCCTGCATCGAGGCGCCGAAGCCGTCGGTGCCCGAGATCATGCCGATCTTCTGGATGCCGCTTTTCTGCATGTCCTCGAAGATCTTCTGGCAGGCCATGCGGTCGGTATGCGGGGTCTTGAAGGTAAAGGGCTTGACCGGCTGGATGATGTCGATGGCGCCGGCCAGCGAGATGAAGGGGATCTCGGCGTCCTCGGCCACGGCCAGGATCGACATCGAGGTGCCGGTGGTGGTGCCGCCGACGATGGCCTGCACCTCGTCGTCCTCGATCAGCCGGGTGGCGAAGGTGCGCGCCTTGTTGGCGTCGCCGCCGTCGTCGTAAAGCACCAGCGCGATCTCTTCGCCGTTGATGCCGCCCTTGGCGTTCAGCTCCTCGACCAGCATTTGCAGGGTCTTGGCCTCGGGGTCGCCGAGGAAGGCGGCGGGGCCGGTCGCGGAAACCGAGGCGCCGATCCTGATCTCGGCGCTGGCGGCAGAGGCCAGGCCAAGCGCGATCAGCGCGGCCGGAACGGTCGTCGTCAGGGTCTTTTTCATGATGTGTCTCCTCCCAGAGAACCAGTTTACAGGGTCAGGCCGCCGCAGGCCGGCGCCACATGGCGCGCCGGAACCGGCTGGCGACGAAGGCGGTGTCGGTCAGGCAGGCATTGCCGGCCGGGTTGGCGCCGGTGACGTGGAAATCGCTGAAGGCAGCCGATTGGTTGACATAGATGTTGCCGGTCAGGTTCACCGACAGATTGACGCCGGCCGCGGCAAAGGTCTGCGCGGCACGGGCGATGCGCGCCTCGTCCCGGTCGTAGAGCGCGGCGGTGATCGCGCCCTTGCGCCGCGCCAGCTCGGCGGCCCGCGCAATGGCGGCATCGGCATCCTTGACCGCGACGACGAAGGCGACGGGGCCGAAGCATTCCCGCTCGCAGGCCGGATCGCCGTCCCGCAGCGCCAAGAGCAGCGGGGTCGCGGTCCGCCCCTGCCCCACGGGCGCCGAATCGCGCAGCACCCGGCCCAGGCCGCGCGCCTGCTGCACCCGCTCCAGCGTCGCCTGGTTGGCGATGGCGCCGCAGATGCCCGCCGCGCGGGCCGGGTCGGCCAGCAGCGCGTCGATGGCGCCGGCCAGCGCCAGCCCGACCTCGTCGAAGCTCTTGCGGCCCTGGTCGGTGTCGATGCCGCCCTCGGGCACATAGATGTTCTGCGGCGCGGTGCACATCTGCCCGGAATAAAGCGCCAGCGAAAAGGCCAGGTTGTCGCATATGCCGGCGAAGTCGTCGGTCGCGGCGATGGTGACGGTGTTCACCCCCGCCTCTTCGGTGAACAGCTGCGCCTGGGTCGCGTGGCTGCGCAGCCAGTCGCCGAAAGCGGCCGAGCCGGTATAGTCGATCAGCCGCACCGCCGGATCGGTGGCGAGTTCCTGGGTGATCTCGGCCCCGCGCTCGTCCACGGCCAGCAGCACCGAATCGGCGGGCAGGCCCGCCTCGGCCAGCACCTCGCGCAAGACCCGCACGGTCAGCGCCAGCGGCAGGATGGCGGCGGGATGCGGCTTGACGATCACCGGGTTGCCGGTGGCCAGGCTGGCGAAGATCCCGGAATAGCTGTTCCAGGTCGGGAAGGTGTTGCAGCCGATGGCCAGCGACAGGCCCGCGGGCACGATCGACCAGTGCTTTTCCAGCAGGATCGGCGCCGCCTTGCCCTGCGGCTTTTCCCAGCGCGCCTGCGGGGCAAAGCGCGTCATCTCGTCCCAGGCCATCGCCACGGCCTCGAGCCCGCGGTCCTGGGCATGCGGCCCGCCCGCCTGGAAGGCCATGGCAAAGGCCTGGCCGGTGGTGTGCATGGTGGCCTGGCCGATAAGGAAGCTCATGTGGTTGAGCCGCACCAGCGCCTCGAGGCAGGCGCCCACCCGCGCCTCGGGGCTGGCCGCCGCCAGCGCCGGCTGCGCCGCCTGCGCCGCGGCGATCAGCGTCGCGGCATCGGCGGCCGGATAGGTGATCCCCAGCGCGCCGCCAAAGGGCGAGACCTCGGCACCCAGCCGGCGCTGATTCGGATGCCCAGGCAGTTCGAAGGCGGCATGGCGCAGCGCCGCGAAGCCGGTTTCGCCGTCCTGGCGCGCCGATTCCCCATAGATCTTGCCGCTTGGAATCTCGGGGAACGGGCTCCAGAATGCGCGCTGGCGGACAGCGTCCAGCGCGGCGTCCAGCATCGGCCGATGGCGGTCGAAAAATTCTGTCACGGCGTTCCCCCTCATTTGCCAGATTATCATTGACCGGCCGGTCGGTTTATGCAACAAAAATTTTCAGGGAGCCCCAGAAGCCGGGGCATGGGAGTTTTACCGATGACGGAAACCGTCCTGACGGCCTTGGCCGATGGCGTGCTGACGCTGACGCTCAATCGCCCCGACAAGCTGAATTCCTTCAACAAGGACATGCACCTGGCGCTGCATGCCGGCCTGCAAAGGGCGCATGACGATGCCGCGGTGCGCGCGGTGCTGCTGACCGGCGCCGGCCGCGGCTTCTGCGCCGGCCAGGACCTGGGCGACCGCGACCCGCGCAACGGCGGCGAGGCGCCCGACCTGGGCCATACGCTGGAAGCCTATTACAACCCCTCGGTGCGGCTGATCCGTTCGCTGGCCAAGCCGGTGGTCTGCGCGGTGAACGGCGTCGCCGCCGGCGCCGGTGCGAACATCGCCATCGCCTGCGACATCGTGCTGGCGGCGAAATCGGCGAAATTCGTCCAGGCCTTCGCCAAGATCGGGCTGGTGCCGGATGCCGGCGGCTCCTGGTCGCTGACCCGCATCCTGGGCGAGCCGCGCGCCAAGGCGCTGACCCTGACGGCCGAGCCGCTGGGCGCGGAAAAGGCGGCCGAATGGGGCCTGATCTGGAAGGCCGTCGAGGACGCGGCGCTGATGGACGAGGCCACGGCGCTGGCGAAATCGCTGGCGGCCGGCCCGACGCTGGGGCTGGGCCTGACCAAGCAGATGATCCAGGCCTCGGCCGGCAACAGCCTGGAAGAACAGCTCGACCTGGAGCGCGACTGCCAGCGGCGGGCCGGCCACAGCGCCGATTATGCCGAAGGCGTCGCCGCCTTCCTGGAAAAGCGCAAGCCGGAGTTCAGGGGACAATGAACGACATGACCGGGAAACCCGCCGCGCAGATGACCCCGCAGGAGCTGGCCGAAGCCTCGGCCAGGGCGATGTGGAACGACGATTCCGCCAGCCAGCGGCTGGGCATGAGCCTGGACCATATCGCACCGGGCGAGGCCACGCTGTCCATGACCATCACCGAGGCCATGTCGAACGGCCACGGCAATTGCCACGGCGGCTATATCTTTACCCTGGCCGACAGCGCCTTTGCCTTTGCCTGCAACAGCTACAACCAGCTGGTCGTCGCGCAGCATTGCTCGATCACCTACCTGCTGCCGGGCCGCATCGGCGACCGCATGACGGCGACGGCGCGCGAGGTGTCGCGCCGCGGCCGCTCGGGCATCTACGACATCCGCATCACCAACCAGGACGGTGCGCATGTGGCCGAGTTCCGCGGCCATTCCCGCACCGTCAAAGGCACCCATCTGCCGGTCGAAGCCTGACCGCAACCCATCGCAAGGGGAGGAATCCATGCACCCATTGGCGCCCGAAAGGAAAGAGCTGGACCCGATCGAGATCGCCTCGCGCGACGAGATCGAGGCCCTCCAATTCCACCGCATGAAGCGGTCGCTGAAGCACGCCTTCGAAAATTCGCCCTTCTATCGCAACCGCTTCATCGAACATGACGCCCACCCCGAGGATCTGAAGTCCCTCAGGGACATCGCGAAATTCCCCTTCACCACCAAGCAGGACCTGCGCGACACCTATCCCTTCGGCATGTTCGCCGTGCCGCAGTCCAGGCTGGTGCGCATCCACGGCTCGTCCGGCACCACCGGCAAGCCGACCGTCGTGGGCTATACCCAGGCCGACATCGACCATTGGGCGAACCTGATCGCGCGCTCGATCCGCGCCGCGGGCGGGCGTCCGGGCGACATCCTGCACAACGCCTATGGCTACGGGCTGTTCACCGGCGGTCTCGGCGCGCATTACGGCGCCGAGCGGCTGGGCTGCACCGTGGTCCCGATCTCGGGCGGCATGACCGAGCGGCAGGTGACGCTGATCGACGACTTCAAGCCGCGCATCATCATGGTGACGCCCAGCTACATGCTGTCGATCCTGGACGAGTTCCGCCGCCAGGGCCTGGACCCGCGCGAGTCCTCGTTGCAGATCGGCATCTTCGGCGCCGAGCCCTGGACCAACGCCATGCGGCAGGAGATCGAGGAAGCCTTCGACATGCACGCCGTCGACATCTACGGCCTCAGCGAGGTCATGGGCCCCGGCGTCGCCATGGAATGCGTCGAGACCAAGGACGGGCTGCACATCTGGGAGGACCATTTCTATCCCGAGATCATCGACCCGGCGACGGGCGAGGTGCTGCCCGACGGCGAGATCGGCGAGTTGGTCTTTACCACGCTGACCAAGGAAGGGCTGCCGATGGTGCGCTACCGCACCCGCGACCTGACCCGCCTGCTGCCCGGCACCGCCCGCTCGATGCGCCGGATCGAGAAGATCACCGGCCGCAGCGACGACATGATCATCCTGCGTGGCGTCAACGTCTTCCCGACCCAGATCGAAGAGCAGATCCTGAAATGCAAGGGCCTGGCGCCGCATTTCCAGATCGAGCTGACCCGCTCGGGCCGGATGGACAGCATGGTCGTGCATGTCGAATGCACCGCCGAGATGGCCGAGGATTCCGCCCGCGCCCATTCCGCCAAGGAACTGGCGCATCACATAAAAAGCGTGGTCGGCGTCTCGACCCGGATCGAGGTCAAGGACCCCAACGCCATTGCCCGTTCCGAAGGCAAGGCCAAGCGGGTGCTTGACAATCGGCCCAAGACATGATGCCGCAACGCGGCAACCAATATGACGCGCGGTCGCAAACCCGCTAAGTCGTTGGGGGGCCATGCGCCCCCTTGTTTTTCTCGCCTCCCGACCGCGGGCGAACAAATGATCTGATGAGGAATGGCATGGCTCGGACACGGGCAGCGGATTTCGAGGAAAAGCAACGCGGCCTTCTGGACAAGGCGGCCGAGGTCTTTGCCGATCTGGGCATGGAAAAGGCATCCATGGCGCAGATCGCCACCCACAGCCAGGTCTCCAAGGCGCTGCTTTACCACTACTATCCCAGCAAGGACGCGCTGATCTTCGCCATCATCATCACCCATCTGGAAGAGCTGGAAGCCGCCATCGAAGAGGCGGACGACCCGACCCTGCCGCCGCAGCAGCGCCTGCGCCGGCTGGTCGGCACGGTGCTGGAGCGCTATCGCGGCGCGGACAACCAGCACAAGGTGCAGCTGAACGCCACCCCGGCCCTGGGAGACGAGCAGAAGGCCGAGATCCTGGGCGTCGAGCGCCGCATCGTCAAGCGCTTCGCCGCCGTCCTGCGCGAGATCAACCCCGACCTGGACGATCCGCAGCGCCCCCTGCTGACCCCCGTGACCATGTCGCTGTTCGGGATGATGAACTGGGTCTACATGTGGTTCCGCGACGGCGGCCGCATCACGCGCGAGGATTACGCCGACGTGGCGACCACCCTGATCCTGGAAGGGATCAAGGCAGTCCGCTGAAGCCCCCGCGCGGTGTCCCAGGGCGGATCGACATTCAGGATTTCCTTGGGTGGAATGGAGCGGTTCACTGGACATCCCGAGATGACACGAGGTTCAGGATGGCCACGAAGCGCTCGGCGTTGAGCCACGCCCAACGGGAGAGGATCGCGTCGCATCTGCCCGGAAAGGCAGGCGATCCGGGCCGGACCGGAAACGATAGCCGTCTGTTTGCGAACGACAGAAACCGCATCGAACGCGGCTTCGACAGACCCAGACACTTCCGCCCTACCCGCTACGACCGCAGGACCATCCCCTTCAATGGCTGCGACCTTCTCGCAGCCACCAGCAACTGGTTAAGGGGAATGGCGATTGCGGGGGCTAGGCCGACAGCGGTGCCGCCCTGGCCGACAGCGCGGCCAGCGCATCGCGCGGCGACAGCAGCAGCAACAGCCCGCGCCTGCCGCCGTTGATCGCCACCTCGTCAAAGCCAATGGCCTCGGCCTCGAAGGCCACCGGCACCGGACGGCGCTGGCCGAAGGGGCTGATGCCGCCGGTATGATAGCCGGTCAGCCGCTCGGCCTTGGCGGGCGGCATCATCGTTGCCGACTTGCCGCCGAATGCCGCCGCCACCCGCTTCATCGACAGGCTGCGATCGCCGGGCAGGACCGCGCAGGCGGGGCGGCCGTCCACCTCGACCATCAGCGTCTTGAGCAGGCGGGCGGGCGGCAGGCCGATGGCCTCGGCCGCTTGCAGCGCCACGCGCTCGGACCCCGGATCATAGCGGTATTCGACCGGGCGAAAGGCCACCTGCGCCCGAAGCAGGAATTGCGTGGCCGGGGTGGCGCCGCTCATTCCGCGGGCCTTTCCGGCGGCGGCGGGCGAAAGCCCATCTCGCGGTCGATCCAGGCCATCAGCAGGTCGACGATCTGCGCCTGCTGCGCGGCATCCAGCGCCCGGCCGCGCGGGATGCCGTGCCATTTCTGCAGGCAGGAGCGGCAGCAGCAGGCGGTGGCGTGCTGGGCGATGAAGACCGGATGGCCGCGCATCGGGGTCTGGCGGCCGTCGTTCGGCGGCTCGGCCGGCGCCAGCCGCGCGGCGATGAAGTCGCGCGCATGGGCGGCGACGGTCTCGCGCCCCCTGGCGTCGGCATAGCTCCGCTCCTTCCGGCCAAGGCGAAAGCGGCTGCGAAAGGCGGACCGGGCCAGCCGGCCCAGGATCTGGTCCTGATCGGTCATGCCCAGGACATAGCCGTCCCGGCGCGCCGCGGAAAGCCCCGCCTAGCCCGCCTTGGCCAGAACCAGAAAGGTCATCATGCCCAGGGGCGGCAGGGTACGGCGTTCCTCGAGGACCAGCGATTCCTGGCCCAGCACCCGCTCGATGCGGAAATCGGAATGCCAGCCGATGGTGTTGGCCAGGGGGGCGAAGATCCGCTCGACCGCCGCCATGGCGCCGCGGTCGCGCGCGAAATGGTTGGTGATGACCACCTTGCCGCCCGGCTTGCAGACCCGCGCGATCTCGGCCATCACCCGCTCGGGCTCGGGCACCACCGACAGGACGTGCATCGCCGTCACCGTGTCGAAATGGTTGTCGGGGAAATCCAGCCCCCGCGCATCCATCTGCCGCAGCGCCTGCACCTGCTTCAGCCCCAGCCGCTGCACCTTGGCGACGGCCTTGTCCAGCATCTCGCGGCTGAAGTCGATGCCCGTGACCTGCATGTGCGGGCCGTAATGCTCCAGCGACAGGCCGGTGCCGACCCCCACCTCCAGCACCGAGCCGCCGCGGCGGTTGATGTAGTCCACCGCCCGGCGCCGGCCCATGTTGGTCGCCGCCCCGAAGGTCCGGTCGTAGACCGGCGCCCAGCGTGAATACGAGGCTTGGATGGATTTAATGTCCATGGCCGTTCCTATCGGTTTGAGGGTCGTTCCCGGTCGATCCAGGCCCAGATGACCATGACGACATAACCCAGGCACAACGCGATCAGCGTCACCCAGGCGAAGGTCAGCAATGCCGCCCCGACAAAGGCCACGCCGACCAGGAAGAACTTGACGTTCTCGCGCGAGATCCGGGTGGTCTTGAAGGACCAGGTCGGGATGCGGCTGATCAGCAGCAGCCCCACCAGGACCATGTGCAGGCAGATCAGTATCGCCGGCAGCATCGGCCGGTCGGCGAAGGCGAAGGACAGATACATCGGCAGCATCACCAGCAGCGCCCCGGCGGGCGAGGGGATGCCCTCGAAATAGGCGCTGTCGCGCTGCGTATCCTCGGACTTGGCCGAGACGTTGAAGCGTGCCAGCCGGATCACGCAGCAGACGGCGAAAAGCAGCACGCAGATCCAGCCCAGGCCGCGAGAGTCCCGCAGCGCCCAGAAATACAGGATCAGCGGCGGGGCGACGCCGAAATTCAGGAAATCGGCCAGCGAATCCAGCTCGGCCCCCATCTTGCTGGAGGAGCCCAGCAGCCGCGCGATCCGCCCGTCGATGCCGTCCAGGATGCCCGCGGCGATGATCAGCAGCGCCGCCGGCATGTAGTCGCCCTGCACGCCGAAGCGGATGGCGGTCAGCCCGGCGCAAACCGCGACGATGGTCAGCACGTTGGGCAAGAGCTGGACCAGCGAAAATTCGGTCTGCGGGCCGGTGGGTTGGTCCATCACGCCTCCGCCTGCCCGGCCGGCGCCAGTTCGGCGATGACCGATTCGCCCGCGACCATGGTCTGGCCGATCTCGACCAGCGGCACCACGCCCGGCGGCAGATAGACATCCAGCCGCGAGCCGAATCGGATCAGCCCGAAGCGTTCGCCCCGGCCCAGCCGGTCGCCGGGCTTGACGAAGCAGACGATGCGGCGCGCGACCAGCCCGGCGATCTGCACCACCGCCAGGTCGCTCCCGTCCGCCATGCGGATGCGCAGCCCGTTTCTTTCGTTGTCGACGCTGGCCTTGTCCAGCGAGGCGTTGAAGAACTTGCCCGGCCGATAGGCGACCGCCACCACCTCGCCCGCCACGGGGCTGCGGTTCACATGGCAGTTGAAGACGCTCATGAACACGCTGACGCGGGTCAGCGGGGTGTCGGCCATGCCCAGCTCGGCCGGCGGCACCGCCGGCTCGATCAGCGAGACGACGCCGTCCGCCGGGCTGACGACCAGTCCGGGCCGCGCCGGCGTCACCCGTTCGGGATCGCGGAAGAAGTAATAGCACCAGACGGTCAGCCCGACCCCGATCCAGCCCAGCGGCTCCCATATCAGGAACAGCAGCAGGGTGGCGGCGGCAAAGGCCGCCACGAAGCGGATGCCCTCGCGGTGCATGGGCTTGATGAAGGTGTCGCGCATGCGCATCTGGCATTCCCCATGGGCTGATCGGCGCCGCCAGTCATAATGCGATTGAAACCGCACGCAATAGCGCAGCCTGCCATACATGTTGTCCCTGGCGCGCGGTCCTTGCCGCAGGGGCATCCGGCCGCCCCAGGGCGCAGGCCCCGGTCGCGGGGCCCGCCTCAGGATGTCACGCCCGCCGGCCGATGCCCAGCAGCTGGTAGAGCGCCAGCGCCGCAAAGGTCGAGGTGCCGATGCCGCCCAGCGAGAAATTGCCGATGTTCACGGTGAAATCCCCCGCCCCCATGATCAGCGCCACACCCACGGTGAACAGGTTGCGCGGGTCCGAGAAATCGACCTTGTTGTCCACCCAGATCCGCGCCATGGCCGAGGCGATCAGGCCAAAGACCGACACCGCCAGCCCCGCCAGCACCGGCGCCGGGATGGTTTGCAGCACGGCGCCGAACTTGGGCGAGAGCCCCAGGAAGATCGCGATCGCCGCCGCCATGGGAAAGATCAGCGTGGAATAGACGCGGGTCATGGCCATGACGCCGATGTTCTCGGCATAGGTGGTGACGCCGGTGCCGCCGCCCGCGCCGGCCAGCATGGTGGCCAGCCCGTCGCCCAAGAAGCCCCGGCCGATATAGCGGTCCATGCTCTGCCCGGTGATCGCGCCCAGGGCCTTGATATGGCCCAGGTTCTCGGCCACCAGCACGATGGCGACCGGGGCGATCAGGCTGATCGCCGACCATTCGAAGCGCGGCGCGGTAAAGTTCGGCACCCCGAACCAGGGCGCGGCGGCGACGGCGGCGAAGTCGATGCCCGGCACCAGCCCCAGCCCGTTGCCAAGGACCAGCACCAGCCCATAGCCGAAGAGCAGCGCGACCAGCACCGCGATCCGCCGCGTGGCCTGCCGGCCATAGACCGAGACCATGGCCATGCACAGCACGGTCGCCAGCGCGATGCTCAGATGCGCGTGGCTGCCGGCCAGCTGCTTGACCGCCACCGGCGCCAGGTTCAGCCCGATGGACATGCCGATGGCGCCCGTCACCGCCGGCGGCATCAGCTTTTCCACCCAGCCCGCGCCGATGGCCATCACCACCAGCCCGATCAGCACATAGACGAGGCCGGCGGCGATGATGCCGCCAAGCGCCACGGCGATATTGGGGTTCGGCCCGCCGCCGGCAAAGCCGGTCGCGGCCATGATGACGGCGATGAAGGCAAAGGACGAGCCCAGATAGCTGGGCACCCGCCCGCCGGTGACGGCAAAGAACAGCAGCGTGCCGATGCCGGAAAAGAACACCGCGACATTGGGATCGAAGCCCATGATCAGCGGCGCCAGGATGGTCGAGCCGGACATCGCCAGCAAATGTTGCAGGCTCATCGGCACCGCCTGGGTCAGCGGCAGCTTTTCATCGGGAAGCACCGTGGCGCCCGCGGCGGGGCGCCAGTCAGGAAAATAGCCCATCACGTCTCTCGGATTCTGTTCGATGGACCGGCTTGTGGGCGGGTTTGCGCAAAAAGGCCAGTGGCAACCGCGCAATGGCGCAAATGCCCTGCCTTGCCGGGCGCTGCGACCAAGTGCCGCGCAAGTAAAATGCGAGCCATCTGGCATATTGATACATTCATAGGATCGAATATGAATACATCCAACATCTGGCTCGGGTAACTGGGAACGCCGCCCCGACCGTCTTGTGCTTACCTGTAGGACGCCTGCGTGCTGCGGCTGGCTTGACGGTCGTTGCAGGCTCGGGCGGGTGTCAGCGCATGTGGCCGCAGAACCGGAAACCACGCTCCGGGGCCGGCCGCAAAAGGTCACGGAGGAGGCCGAATGACAGGACGAGACGATTTCCGACCCTCTCGCAGGGGAGTGTTGAGCTTTGCCCTTGCCGGCGCGGTGACGGCGGGACTGGGGGTTCGCGCCGCCCAGGCCAGCAGGATCGCGACGAAAGCCAGGATCATCATCATCGGCGCCGGCGCCGGCGGCACCGCCTTGGCCAACCGCCTGGTGCAGCGGCTGGACGGGGCGCAGATCACCCTGATCGACCCCAGGGCGCAGCATCTTTACCAGCCCGGCCTGTCGCTGGTCGCCGCGGGGCTGAAGCCGGCCAATTACGTGGTGTCCAAGACGACCGACTGGCTGCCCTCGGGCGTGACGCTGATCGCCGAGGCGGCGGCTGCCATCGACCCCCTGGCCAAGACCGTCTCGACCGAAAAGGGGCAAAAGCTCGACTACGACTTCCTGGTGGTGGCGCCGGGCCTGGTGCTGGATCACGGCGCGATCCAGGGCTTTTCGCTGGACATGGTGGGCAAGGACGGGATCGGCGCGCTTTATGCCGGGCCGGAATATGCGGCCAGGACCTGGCAGGCGGCGTCGAAATTCACCGAGGAAGGCGGCATCGGCCTGTTCGCCCGCCCCGAGACCGAGATGAAATGCGCCGGCGCACCGCTGAAGCATACCTTCCTGCTGGACGACATCGCCAGCCGCGGCGGTGCCAAGGGCAAGTACGAGATGCATTACACCTGCCCGCAGACGGCGCTGTTCTCGGTGCCGATCGTCGCGGAAAAGGTGCGCATGCTGTTCGCCGAGCGTGGCGTCGCCACCTATTACGGCCATACGCTGAAATCCATCGACCCCGGCCGCAAGACGGCGCGGTTCGAAACCGCCGCCCCCGACCCGGCGACGGGCGAGATGGTCAAGTCCACCACCGAGATGCCCTATGACTACCTGCACGTCATCCCGCCGCAGCGCGCGCCCGAGGTGATCCGGCAGTCGGGGCTTTCCTGGGCCGACAAATGGACCGACCAGGGCTGGGTCGAATGCGACATGAAGACCCTGCGCCATCTGCGCTACCCGGAGATCTTCGCGCTTGGCGACGTGGCGGGCGTGCCCAAGGGCAAGACCGCGGCTTCGGTGAAATGGCAGGTTCCGGTGATCGAGGACCATCTGGTCGCCGCCCTGCAGGGGCGCGAGGGGACCGAGATCTATGACGGCTACACCTCCTGCCCGCTCATCACCCGCGTCGGCCGGGCGATGCTGGTCGAGTTCGACTATCACAACAACCTGGTGCCCTCGTTCCCCGGCGTGATCGCCCCGCTGGAAGAGCTGTGGATCAGCTGGTTGATGAAAGAGGTGGCGCTGAAGGCCACCTATAACGCCATGCTGCGCGGCCGGGCCTGACGAAAGGGGAAGCAACATGAAAGAACTGACATTCGGCACCCTGATCGCGGTCTTCGAGGAAATCTTCGGCCGCGGCCTGTTCTGGACCATGGTCGCGCTCGCCCTGCTGGTCACGGCGGCCTATCTTTACGTGCTGATCCGTGACCGGGCGATGTCGATGCGCAAATTCCTCTGGGCGCAGCTGTCCATGCCCTTCGGTGCGATTCTGGCGGTGATCTTCGTCCAGCAGATGACGCATTCCGGCCTGCGCGACATCGGCGGGCCGATCGACGTGATCGTGCTTCTGGGCGTGGCGGTGCTGGGCGCGGTCGGCAGCGCCATCCTGGTCTATACCGTCCAGTCGCTGCTGCGGCCTCCGCGGTCCGGGCAGAATCCCTGATCCGGGGCGCAAGTGCAGGGTGGTCGGGCTCCGGGACCGCCCTGCGCTTGCGCGCAGGCTCGTCAGAAGGCCTGCACCAGCATCCAGCCGACCGATAGCGCCAGGATCAGGGCCATGCCGCGGTTGAACGCCCGCAGCCGGCCCTGTCCGAACCGTGCCCCGCCCCAGGCCCATGCGGCCAGCGAGGCCCAGCAGATCGCGCCGAAAAGCGCGGCGAAGACCACCAGCCCCGCCGCCGGCTCGGCCAGCGGCATCACGAAGGTCGAAAGCGAGGACAGCGCCGCCAGCCAGGCCTTGGGGTTCAGGCCCTGCACCAGCGCGCCGGACCAGAAGCCGGGCGCGGCTTGCCCCGCCGGATCGCGCCATGCGACCCGGCCGTCGTCGCGCAGCAGGCGCCATGCCAGCCACAGCAGATAGGCCGCACCGGCCAGCGTCAGGGGCCGGGACAGCGCCAGGATCCAGGTCGTTCCCGCCAGCAGGCCGGCACCAAAGCCCAGCAGCAGCACCAGGAAGCCGGCGGTCGCCCCGCTGACGAAGGCCAGCGCCCGGCGCGGACCAAACCGCGCGCCGGTCATGGCGCCGATGATATTGACCGGCCCCGGCGTAGCCGAGGCTGCCAGGGCGAAACTGGCCATCGCCAGGAGGGCCTGCGGGTCGGCCATGGTCAACGCAGCAGCGGCAGGCGGCCGCAGATCCGGTCCACCGCCTTGCGCGGCCCCGCCAGCAGGATCGCCTGCGGCGCATGATCGGCCAGCGGCGCGGCGGCGATGCGGGCGGCGTAATCGGGATAGTCCCGCGCCTCGAAGGCGGCGCGCATATAGGCCAGCCGCAGCTGCAGGGCCTCGGCCTGGGCGAAAAGGCCGGGCAGATCCTGCGGCGGCGCGCATAGCACCGGCAGGGGAACGGTTGTGATGCCGGGCAAGACGATGCCGTCGCCGGTAGGGGTCGCGCCGCCCAGCAGGTCGGGACGAAGCCGGCCCAGGCTCATGCCCAGGACGGCGGCGAAATTGGCCTTGAGCCCCAGGGGCAGGTCTGCGGCCAGGATGATGACGGGTTTCAATGGCATGGGCGAATCCTTTCCCGGACCCCGTGCCATGGATCGAGCGGGCAAGGATTGGACGAAATCGACCTACTAATGCCTCAGTAGCGCGCCGGGGGTGACGCCCAGGTGGCGGCGGAATTGGCGGATCAGATGCGCCTGGTCGCAAAACCCCGCCGCGACCGCAGCCTCAGCGGCGGGCACGCCCTCCAGCAGCAGCCTGCGGGCATGGCCGATGCGGGCCTGCAATACATGGGCATGCGGCGTCAGCCCGGTGGCCCGCCGCATGCTGCGGATCAGGTAAGAGGGGTTCAGCCCCACCTCGGCGGCCAGGTCGGCAAGGGCCAGCGCCTCGCCCGCCTCGACCCCGGCGGCGATCCGTGCCCGGACTGCCCGGACCGCCGCCGGCTCGTCCCCTGCCGGGCGCAATTCGGCGCGGCCATATTGGCCGAAGGCCAGCGCCAGGGCCCCATGCGCGGCCTCTTCCGCCGCAAGGCGCCAGTCGGGGCTGGGCGGGGCATTCAGGCAATGGGCCAGATGCGCCAGGGCCCGGCCCAGGCGCAATCCGCGGTCGCGCGGCGCGATGGCGGCAAAGCCGCGCAGGACACGCAGCCCCAGCACGGCGCGGACCGCCGCCTCGGACGCGTAAAGCATGGTATAGCGCACCCGGTCGGCGGCGGCGTGCCCAGTATGCGGTTCTTCGGGGTTCATCAGCGACAGGGTGCCGGCCGGCAAGACCATGGTTTCGCCGCGGCAGACATAGCCGCCCGCCCCTTCGGCGATGGCGCCGATGGCAAAGCCCTCATGTGCATGGCGGCCAAAGGTCTGGTGGCTGAAGGCGGCCTCGAACAGTTCGATGCCGTGATGCCAGCCGAGGTGGTGATAACGGTTTGCTTGCATGGCATCGGTCGTGGCAGGAAAGGCGGCCGGGCTTTTCCTTGGGAATAGGGCAACCATCCCGCCAAGACCAGCCATCGGCCCGGCGGCTCAGGTGCGGAACACCCGATAGACCGCCGGGATGACCAGCACCGTCAGCAGCGTCGAGGAGATCAGCCCGAAGAAGAGCGAGATCGCCAGCCCCTGGAAGATCGGATCGGTCAGGATCACCGCCGCCCCGATCATTGCCGCCAGAGCGGTCAGCAGGATCGGCCGGAAACGCACGGCCCCGGCGTCGATCAGCACCTCGGTCAGCGGCCGGCCGGTGGTGTCGTGGCGGATGAAATCCACCAGCAGGATCGAGTTCCTGACGATGATCCCGGCCAAGGCGATGAAGCCGATCATCGACGGCGCCGAAAAAGGCGCGCCGAACAACCAATGTCCGCCCAGGATGCCGATGAAGGTCAGCGGCACCGGGGTCAGGATCACCAGCGGCAGCCGGAACGAGCCGAACTGCGCCACGACCAGGATATAGATGCCCAGAAGCGCCACCGCAAAGGCCCCGCCCATGTCGCGGAAGGTGACCCAGGTCACCTCCCATTCGCCGTCCCACAGCAGCGTGCTGGCACTATCGTCCTCGGGCTGGCCGCGCAGCCGGATCTCGGGCTTGGGCAGGCCGGTCCAGTCCTGCGCCTCCAGCGCATCCTTGACCGCCATCATGCCGTAGAGCGGCGCCTCGAAATCGCCGGCGAGTTCCGCCGTCACCATCTCGGCCGGGCGGCCGTTGTGGCGGAACAGGATATGCGAGGCGCGCTCTTCCTCGATCCGCACCACGTCGCCCAGCTCGACCACGCCGCGATTGCCGGGCAGAAGGTCGGCCGGGATCGGCGTGGTCAGGAAATCCTCGCCCGGCACGCGCTGTTCGCGGGGCCGCTCGACGCGGATCGGGATGGGCGCGCGCCCCTCGCCCCGGTGGGAATAGCCGACCGTGGTCGAGCCGTTCAGGATGGCGATGCTGTCGAAGACATCCGATTCCGCCACGCCGTAGAAATCCAGGTCGTCGGGCGAGATCAGCGCCCGCAGCCGCGGCGCGGCATCACCCCAGGAATTGTCCACATCGACGATGAAGGGGACCGAGCGGAAGGCCGCCTCGACCTTTTCGCCCACCGCGCGGCGGGTCTGCGGGTCGGGGCCATAGATCTCGGCCAGAAGCGTCGCCATCACCGGCGGGCCGGGCGGAGGTTCCACCACCTTCAGCACCGTGCCCTCGGGCAGCGGCAGGGCCAGGATGCGCGCGCGCAGGTCCAGCGCGATCTGGTGGCTCGAGCGGTCGCGGTCATGCTTGGGCGCTAGGTTGACCGCCACCTCGCCCTGCTGCGGCTGGGTGCGATAGAAGGAATGCCGCACCAGGCCGTTGAAATTGAACGGCGCCGCGGCGGCGGCATGGGTCTGGACCGAGACCACCTCGGGCAGGTCCATCGCCACCCTGGCTACCGCCTGGGCCACGGCATCCGTCGCCTCGACCGCCGCGCCTTCGGGCAGGTCGATGGTCACGGACAGTTCCGACTTGTTGTCGAAGGGCAGAAGCTTCACCGTCACGTCGCGGGTATAGAACAGCGCGAGCGAGCCGAAGGTCAGCACGATCACCCCGCCCAGGAACAGCCAGGCGCGCCCCTTGCTGGCCAGAACCGGCCGGGCGACGGCGGCATAGGCGCGGCCCAGCCGGCCGCCCTGCCCCTCGGCGCCGTGGTGCAGCGGCGCGCGGCCCGCGACCTTCAGCATCAGCCAGGGCGTCACCGTCACCGCGACGAAGAAGGAAAAGATCATCGCGACCGAGGCGTTCGAGGGGATCGGGCTCATGTAAGGCCCCATCATCCCCGAGACGAACAGCATCGGCAGCAGCGCCACCACCACGGTCAGGGTGGCGACGATGGTGGGGTTGCCGACCTCGATCACCGCGCTGATGGCGGTTTCGCGACGGTCGGTGCCGCCCATGCCCCAATGCCGGGCGATGTTCTCGATCACCACGATGGCGTCGTCCACCAGGATGCCGATCGAGAAGATCAGCGCGAACAGGCTGACCCGGTTCAGCGTATAGCCCATGATCCAGGATGCGAACAGCGTCAGCAGGATCGTCACCGGGATCACCACCGCCACCACCAGCGCCTCGCGCCGGCCGATGGCGAGCCAGACCAGCGCGATGATCGACAGCGTGGCCAGGCCCAGGTGATACAGCAACTCGTTGGCCTTTTCGTTGGCCGTCTCGCCATAGTCGCGGGTGATCTCGACCTGCATGTCGTCGGGGATCAGCGTGCCTTGCAGTGCCTCGGCGCGGTGCAGGATCGCCTCGGCCACGGTGACGGCATTGGCGCCGGCGCGCTTGGCCAGCGCCAGCGTCACCGCCGGGCGCCGGGCGGAATCGCGGGTGACGGTGGCGACCAGCGCCTCGGCCGTATCGGAGACGAAACCCACGTCGGCCACGTCGCGGACATAGACCGGGCGGCCGTCGCGCGCGGTCAGCACCAGGTTGCCGATCTCGTCGGGGCTGCGCAGGGTCTCGCCCGCGACCAGCATCACCTGCTGGCCGTCGTCGCGCAGCATCCCCGCCGGCAGGGCGCGGTTGGCGCCCTGGACCTTGCCGGCCAGCTGTTGCAGCGTGATGCCGTAAAGCGCCAACCGGGCGGGGTCGGCGGCGATGCGGATCGCTTCCTCCGTCTCGCCGATCAGATAGGTCAGGCCGACATCGTCGATCTTGGCCAGTTCGGTGCGCAATTCGCGGGCGATGCGGGTCAGTTCGGCCGCCGTCACCCGGTCCGCCGCATCGGGTCGGGCCGAAAGCGTCAGCGCCACGATGGCCACGTCGTCGATGCCGCGCCCGAGCACCTGCGGCTCGGGGATGCCGACCGGGATGCGGTCCATGTTGGCGCGCAGCTTGTCATGCACCCGCAGCACCGCCGCATCGGAGGGGGTGCCGACCAGGAAGCGCGCCGTGACCAGCACGCCGTCGTCCTGGGTCTGGGAATAGATATGCTCGACCCCGTCGATCCCCTTGACGATGGTCTCCAGCGGCTCTGTCACCAGCTTGACCGCATCCTCGGCCCGCAGGCCGGGGGCCTGGACGCGGATGTCCACCATGGGGACCGAAATCTGCGGCTCTTCCTCGCGCGGCAGGCTGATCAGCGCGATGAGCCCGAAGGCCAGCGCCGCGATCAGGAACAGCGGCGTCAGCGGCGAGGTGATGAAGCCGCGCGTCAGCCAGCCGGCCAGGCCGGGGCTGCGGGGGGTATCGCCGGGGGTGTTCATGGGACGATCACCGTTTCCCCCGGCGCAAGGCCGGTCAGGATCTCGACCATCTCAATGTCGTCCTGGGCCAGGCTTTCGCCGGTCAGCACCGCCCGCCGCTCTTCGCCCGCGGCGCCGGCGACGCTGACGAAATCCACCCCGGCGCGGGTCGTCACCGCCACGGCGGGCACCAGAAGCGCCCGGCGCTCGCCCACGGGCAGGTCCACCGCCACGCGCGCGCCGACAAAGGCGTCGGGCAGCCGGTCGACCTCGACATCGGCCTGCACCCGGCCGCCCTGGATCAGCGGATAGACCTTGGCCAGCCGGCCCGCAGCAGCCTGGCCGCCGGCCCTGATCTGGATTTCGGCCCCTTCGGCCAGGTCGGCGGCATGGCGTTCGGGCACCGACAGGCGCAGGAAGAAGCCGCCGCCGCCCACGCTCGCCACCACCTCGCCCGGCATCACCACCGAGCCGCGCACGGCCGGTACGCTCAGCACCAGGCCCGAGACCGGGGCCAGGACCGCACCTTCGGCTTGCTGCTGCTCGATGACGGCGCGCTCGGCCTCGGCCGCGGCGATCTGGCCGCGGATGACATCGACCGCGGTCTGCAACTGCTCGACCCGCTGCTGCGAGGCGGCGCCGCGCTGCACCAGCGACTGGCCGCGCGCATAGTCGGATTCCGCCTCGGCCAGTTGCGCCCGCAGCGCCTCGATCCGCGAGGCGAAAGCCGCGATCTGGAAGGCGATCTTGTCGTCGCGGACGGTGGCGAGCGTCGCCCCCGCCTCGACGCGATCCCCCTCGCTGACCAGCAGTTCCACGACCGTGCCGCCGATGCGCGCCCGCGCCGGGATGGTGTCACGGGCCTCGACCGTGCCGTAGACGGCCTTCATCTCGGGCACCGCGCTCCAGTCCAGGATCAACGGCTCGGCCAGCGCCGGCCCGGTGGCGACAAGCGCGACAAGCAGCAGCAATCGCATGGATCGAACTTTCAGAAGGCGCAGCCGGGTTTTATGCCAAGCTTGCGGAAGATCATGGCCGCCGGGCAGAAGCCTGTAAAGGCGGATTGCAGCAGGTTGGCGCCGACAAAGACCGTCAGCCAGACGAACAAGGGCGAAACCCAGACGGTCAGCGCGACGGAAAGCAGGACCATGAACCCTGCAAAGGCAAGAATGGTGCGATCAAGTGTCATCGGGGAACTCCAGAACAGCCGATTGCCGACAGTATATACATATATACGTATAATCGGTTTCAAGGAGAATGTCTTCAACGACGCCCCGGAATCGAACCTGCAGCCTGCGACATTTCGCCTTGGTCGCAGCCCTCGGCCGGAACCACGGCTGCGGTTCCGGCCAGGATGCGCCGTCACCGGCGGATGCGCTTCCACCCGGTGATCATCGGGCGAATCAGGTTCTCGCGCTTCCACAGGCGATAGAACAGCACCGCCGCGACATGCAGCAGCACCATGGGCAGGACCAGCTTGCCCAGCAGGTCGTGCAGGGCCAGCCCCAGGCGCGAGATCCGGGCGCTGACCGCCCCGGCCAGCGGCCCGGTATTGACGTAATCCTGCGGATCGGCGACCAGGCCGGCCGCGACCTGCACCGACAGCACGGCCAGAAGCAGGATCACGAACAGCCCGCCCAGGGGATTGTGCCCCGGCCAGAAGCTGGGTTGCCGCGCCGGAAACTGCCGCAGATAGGCCAGAACCGCCCTGGGACCATGAAGGCAGCTGCGGAACCGCGCCGGGCGCGGCCCGACGAAGCCCCAGAGCAGCCGAAAGGCCAGAAGCCCGATCACCGCATAGCCGAACAGGAAATGCAGGGTCATGACATCGGGGCCGAACTTGCCCAATCCCCAGGCCCCGGCGACGCAGATCGCCAGCGCCCAGTGAAAGATCCGCAAGGGCAGATCCCACAGCCGGACCACCTGGGTAGGCTCGGCAGAGGTGGTGGCTGCGCCGTCGCGCATCCTAGAAATCCTTGGCGCGATAGCTGTCGTGGCAGGCCTTGCAGGTCGCCCCGACCTGGCCGACGGCGGGGGCAAGCGCCTCCTGCCCCTCGCCGGCGACGCCGTGCAGCGTGGCGACCGCCTCGCGGAAGGCCATGCCCTTGGCGCGGTAATCCTCGGTCTGTTCCCAGATCGCCGGCAGGGCGCGGGTCTTGCCGGCCAGGTCGGCATTCGAGGTTCCCGGCATCAGCAGGTCGTCATGCAGGTATTCCGACAGCAGCTTGAGATCCCCGGCCAGCGCCCGCGCCCGTTCGGCGTCATAGGGCGCCTTGCCCTGCGCCATGGCGGCCAGCCCGCCCATCTCCAGGTTGACCAGGCTGAAATAGCCGATGCGCGCGGCGGCAATATCGCCGGGCTCGGAAGCCTGGGCCGTGATGGGAAGGGCCAGGACGGCGGCGGCCAGAAAGATCTTGTGCATGGAAATCACCTTGTTGCTTGCTGTTGATGGCTTGCTGATGCGCGTTATGTAAAAGGCCGTAACATTCGAAACTTCGAAGATTAATGCGGCAAACTGTCGCGATCTGACCCCTCGCCTGGGCCGGGCACCGGCAGCCTGCGGGCGCATCTTGACCGTATATTCGCATTAATGTAGCTATGGAGCATGAGTGCCGACGTCAGCATAGACCCCGAAACCATGCGCGCAGCCGCCGACGAGGCCAGCGAGCTTCTGAAATCGCTTGGCAACCGCCATCGGCTGCTGATCCTGTGCCAGCTGGTGCAGGGCGAAAAATCCGTGGGCCAGCTGGCGGAATTCCTGGGCATCCGCGATTCGACCGTGTCGCAGCACCTGGCGCTCTTGCGCCGCGACAAGATCATCCTTGGCCGGCGCGACGGGCAGACGATCTGGTATCGGATCGAAAGCCAGCCGGCCCGCAAGGTGATGGAAGTGCTCTACAACACGTTCTGCGGCCCGAAGGGCTGATCCGGCGAGGCGCAAGCCCGGCCCGCAATGCCATGCGGCAGGCCGGGCGACGCTGGGCTCCGGCGCCTTGCTGCGGCAGGCCGCGGCCCTTGGCGCAAGCGAACCTCCTGTCCAGGCCCCGCCTTTTCAGGCCCAGCCTTTCGCAGGTGCCGGGTTACGCAAAGGCATCACGCCCTGCTCGCCACCGCCTGTTGCCGGCACAGGGCATAGAACGCCCGGACCCGCATGCCCGAGCGGCACCAGCCCAGCACCGGCCCCTTCGCCTCGGCCAGGATGCGGCGGAAAGCCGCAATCTGGCCGGCCGAGGGCTGGCCGGACACCGGAATGTGGCGGGCGGTCAGGCCCAGGCGCGCGGCAGCGGCGGCGATGGTGGCGAAATCGGGCTGGCCGCGTTCCTCGCCGTCGCGGCGAACGCAGACCAGCACCCGGAACCCGGCCGCGGCGACCGCCGGCAGGTCTTCGAGGCGAAGCTGGCCGGTGGCCGAGAACCGGTCGTCAATCTTGCGAATCCGCGGCTTGCCGCGCCGTCGAAAGGGCCACATTCATGCCCCCTGCCGATCGGCGGCAGACCGGGCCGCGGCCCATCGCTGCCCGATTTTGACCATTGCGATTCCGGCGGCCATTGTTGCGGTGAAGAGGACGGGTTCGGGGCGGATGAGGCCGATGGCGGGGATGGCGCCGCCGGGGCAGAAGCCCGACAGCCCCCAGCCCAGG
>NZ_JRKO01000025.1 GCF_000763885.1 Paracoccus versutus
GGTGGTGCTGGAGCTGGGCGGCAAGAACCCCTGCATCGTGCTGGACGATGCCGAGGACCTGGACGCGGTGGCGGCGCATGTGGTGAACGGCGCGTTCTGGAACATGGGGCAGAACTGCTCGGCCGCCTCGCGGCTGATCGTGCAGCGCGGCATCAGGGACCGGCTGCTGGAGAAGGTCCGGGCCGAGGCCGCGACCTGGCTGGTCGGCGATCCGCTGGATCCGGCGAACCGCGTGGGTCCGCTTGTCTCGAAGGCGCATTTCGACAAGGTCAGCAGCTATCTGGATGCGGCGAAATCGGAAACCGTGCTGGTCGGCGGCAATGTCGTCAGCCCCGGCTTCATCGAGCCGACCATCGTCGAGACCGCGCGCGATTCCCGGCTGGCGGTGGAGGAGATCTTCGGCCCGATCCTGACGGTGATCGTGGTGGACAGTTTCGAGGAGGCGATCGCGGTTGCCAACGACACCGACTACGGGCTTGCGGCCTCGATCTTCTCGGCCAACGGCAAGCGGGCCTTGCGCGGGGCGCGGGCCTTGCGGGCGGGCACGGTGACGGTGAACAGCTTCGGCGAGGGCGACGTGACCACCCCCTTCGGCGGCTACAAGCAATCGGGCTTCGGCGGCCGCGACAACAGCGTCCACGCCCATGACCAGTACACCCAGCTCAAGACAATCTGGATCGACCTCAACCAGCAAGACGAGAGCCTGGGCTAGCGCTCTCCCAAGCCACCCGCTGCTTGGGGACGGGCGGCTTGAGGTGGCTGGGTGAAAAGCTTTTCAGGGATCCTGGTGCATCGAAAGAGGCTTGCCCAGAATCGGGAACTTCGGGGCGGCGGCGTCGCATATCGCCGCTCGCCCGGGCCCAGGCATATGCTTCCTGCTTCAGCGACTGGACGAACGAGCATGTTGCCCGTTATCAGTTGCGTCAGCGCAATCCGTGCCGGCCGGCCGGCCCCGCCATCACCATCGACTGTTTCGGCGCCCCGGTCGCCAGCTTTTCGGGAAGGAAAGACCATGCTTCCAGCCGTGCTGACCTATGAGGCAAGCGTCCATGCGCTGAGCTGGCCGGGTGCGATAGACGCCCTGCGCCGTGGCCACCGGCTGCCGCGGCCCGAGCAGGGCGACTTGCTGCTGGGTTCGGGCGATGCCAGGCTGCTGAACCGGGCCGCCCGGATCGAAGGCCTCGGCTTCGCGATCAAGGGCGACAGCATCTTTCCAGGCAATGCCGCCAAGGGCCTGCCCACGGTGCATGGCGCGGTGCTGCTCTACGATCCCGATTGCGGCGCCGTGCGCGCCGTGATCGACAGCCAGCTGGTCACGCAGGTGAAGACCGTGGCCGACAGCCTGCTGGGCGCGCAATGCCTGGCGCGCCCGGACAGCCGGCATCTGCTGATCGTCGGTGCCGGTGCGGTGGCGGCGACGCTGGCGCGCGGCTATGACGCGGCCTTTCCCGGCATCGAGCGGATCTCGATCTGGTCGCGGCGGACCGAGCAGGCCCAGGCGCTGGCCGCGACGCTGGGCGATCTGCGGGCCAAGGTCGCGGCCGTCGAGAACCTGCCCGAGGCCGTGGGCCAGGCCGACATCGTCTCGGCCGCTACCATGGCGCGGCAGCCGGTCCTGCTGGGCGAATGGGTGCGGCCGGGCACGCATGTCGACCTGATCGGCGCCTTCACCCCCGAAATGCGCGAGGCCGACGACGCCCTGATCGCCTCGGCCCTGGTCTATGTGGATTTCGTCGACACGGTCGTGGACCGGATCGGCGAGATCATGCAGCCGATCCTCTCGGGCGCCATCAGCCGCGGCCATGTGCAAGGCGACCTCTACGATCTGGTGGCGGCGGACGGGTCCAGCCGCCGGTCCGATGACCAGGTCACGCTGTTCAAGAACGGCGGCGGCGCGCATCTGGACCTGATGATCGCCAGCTATGTCGTCGAGGCGGTCGAGGCGTCAAGGATCTGTTCCACGGATGGATAGGCCCGCGCCCCGGACGCGGATCTTGTGGCTTGTCATGCGTCCAGGTTTTCTTGGCAGGCCCGCCGGATCACCGAGCGACCCGAAGCGGTTGCCAAGGCAGCGGGTGAGTGACACGGCCCACAAACAGGGGCGAAGGGGATCGTCGTGGCCAAAGCCGAGCCGCTGGGAAGCCTTGTCGCGCGGATCGCGCGTTGGTTGCCCGGCCGCGTGATCGTCGCGGATGCCGCCCTCGGTCGCACGCGGATCCGCGGCCTTTTCGACATCTCCGACCCCGAGCGCGCGCTGGACGCCGCCGTCCGCCCGACCGGCGGCCGGTTGCGCCGGGTCTCGGGTCTGTTGGCGGTCATCTCCAGCGTCTGAACTTTTTTCGGCAATCGACCGAGTGAATCGCCCGCCCGGTTGTCTTAGTCATAAGGTTGGGCAATGCCTACAACCACGACAAGAACGTAAGGCATGGCGCGGTTTATCACGCCCTGACCCCGCGGCACATGCTGAAGCTGTGGACGGACTACACCCTGCCGGGCGTATACTCCCGATGGACCGGCGTGACGGTGAAAGGCCGCCATGGCACCTCGGGGACCGCGCGGATCGGCGGAGCGAGCCAGGACTACCGGATCCGGCAGGGCGGCCATGCGGTTGGGGACGCGCATGTCAGCTGCCGGATCGACGATCCGTGGCAGATGGCGCTGAACGTCAACGATGTCTTCGACCAGTACTATAATTCGGTGCTGGGCCCGCCCACCGGCGGCAACGGGTATGGCGAGCCGAGGAACGCCACGCTGACGCTGCGCGGGCGGTTCTGACCTTGCCGGGCCGTCGCCGATCCGTTCGGCGATACCGCGCTGCAAGGCGCCGCCCGGTCGGGAAGGCTCAGCCTTCCGCTGACTCCCTTCGCGCTGGCCTTCTGCCGGCACCGGCCTGCAGGCGCCGGCCCGGTCCGCGCGGGTGGACGGGAAGGGCGGTGGAGATGGTGGAAACCGGCAAGGCGAAGGCCGCTTGCCGGCGGCTGCTTACCGGAGCCCCGTCCTGCCGGGAGCGGCTATTGCCGGGGGCTTTCCGGCGCGGCGGTTCGGGAAAGCTCTCGCGCCCGCTGCGCGGCGGCGGCGACGGCTTTCAGGCAAAGTTCCGGCAACGCGCCTTCTGCTTCGAAGACGGCCAGACCGGCCTCGGTCGTGCCCGCCTTGCTGGTCACGGCTTTCTTCAGCTCTTCCGCCGTCCGGGGATCGGCATGCATGAGTTCGGCGGCGCCGCGGAAGGTTTGGCGCACCAGCAGGTCGGCAAGCGCGGCATCCATGCCCGACGCCACGGCCGCTTCCATCATGTATTGCGCAAAGGCGAATATGTAGCCCGGCCCGCTGCCCGCGACCGCGGTTGCCGCATCGATCAGGGTTTCGTCCGAAAGCCAGCGGAACTGGCCGACGGCCTCGAACAGCGTCGCGACCATGCGCCGGTCGGCCTGGGTCAGCCCATCCGCGGCAACTCCGACGGTCATCGCCTGCCCGACAAGGGCGGGCAGGTTCGGCATGGTCCGCGCGATCCTTTCGCTGCCGAGCCGTGCTGCAAGCGCGTCCAACGTGACGCCCGCCATGATCGAGGCGATGGCGCCGGAGCGGATCACCGAAATCGCCAAGGGGGAGAGCTCGGCAAATTGCTGCGGTTTCACGCAGAGGATGCCGAGATCGAACCTGGCCTCCCCGAGCTTTGCGAAGTCCGGGTGGGTCTCGACCGCCATGCCGGCGGGCAGAAGCGCCTTTGCCCGCTCGGGCGAGGGGTCGACGACGGTGATCCTCGCATGGGGGATCGCCCGCATCGCGGCAGAGGCGATCGCGCCACCCATGTTGCCGCAGCCGACAAACAGAAACCGTCTCATGTCCTGATCCTTTCTAGCCGCGCTGGGGATAAAGCCGGCGGTTGACCTCGTTCGAATAGCGCCGCAGGCAATATTGCTCGTTCAGCGTGCCGAGAACCCGGTGGTCCGCGTCCAATACCGCGAGCGTATCGGCCTCGTGGCGGCCGAATGCCAAGATCGCCTCGCGCACCGTCTGGTCGGGCCGCAACCATGCCGATGTCTGGTGGGCGATGGAGGCAAGCGGCATCTGCGGGTCCAGCCCTTCGCCATAAAGTTCGCTGGTGATGCACAGCCCGGCATAGCGGCCGGCGTGGTCCACCATCGGCACCGCCTTGGTCGAGCCCGGCGGAAACCGGCGCCGGGCCTCTGCCAGCTTCATCGATGCCGGTGCCTCGGACGCGACGCGACGCATCATCTTTCCGACGCTGAGTTCGCGCACCCAGCCGATGTCCGCGGCCGACCGGATCGTTTCCCCCCGGATATGGAAACGCCAGGTGGAAAAGCTGAAGCCGAAGAACTGCCGCACGATTGCCGTGGCGATCAGCGCGGCAAACAGCACCGCAAGCGCCAGCGGCAGGCTCTTGGTCGTCTCGAGGGCAAGGAAGCACATCGCCAGGGGGGCGCCGATCACCGCCGTCGCCAGGGCGCACATGCCGACCACGGCAAAGACGACGATGGGCAATTCCAGCCCGAATGCCATCAGCCAGGCGATGCCGAGGATCTTGCCCAGGATGGCCCCGAGCAGAAGCGACGCAAAGAACAGCCCGCCCCGGAAGCCCGACCCGATGGAGATGACCGAGGCGAGCGCCTTCAGCACGAAAAGCAGGACAAGGGCACCCAGCGTCAGGTTGCTGCCGAACACCACGTCCATCGCGCCATGGCCGGAGGACAGCACGCGCGGCGTCGCCAATGCCAGCAGGCCGACGCAAAGCCCGCCGACAACCGGCTGGCTCCATCCCGGCAGGACGCTTTTGCGGAACGTGTTCTCGGTCGCAGAAACGGCGCGCATGATCAGGATGCCGACCACGGCAGAGATGACGGCAAGCACGGCGATGGGGATGAAGGACGGTGCCGGGATCTGGCCGGCGAAATAAAGGTCCAGCCCGTGATGCCCGCCGACGAGGCGGGTGACGGCCGTCGCGGAAATCGCGGCGGCAAGGACGGGCAGAAGCGCGGCGACCGTATAGGAGGCCAGGACAAGCTCGAAGGCATAGAACGCCCCGGTCAGCGGCGCGTCGAAGGCGGCGGCAATCGCGCCCCCGGCACCGGCGGCGACCAGCTGGCGCAGGTCTTCCCGGCGCAGGCGAAGCTTTTGGCCGCCCCATGAGGCGAGGGCCGAAGCGGCTTGGGTATAGGCCGCCTCCATCCCGACCGAGGCGCCGAACCCGCTGGAAACCATGGTCTGCCCGGAAATGAACAGGCTGCCGGGCACGGCGATCTTGCCGCCGGTCACGGCATTGGCCTCGATCGGGTCGGCGACGCGCCGGAACCAGCGCTGGCCGATCAGATAGGACGCGCCGAGCAGGATACCGCCGGCCAGCGGGCCGGATAGGGCGCGCAAAGGGTTCACGCTTTCCGCGCCGCTGACCTCGCCGGCGGAATCGAAGATCAGGACGGCCATGAAGGTCACGGCTTCCTGCATCAGGACCACCGCGCCGCCGGCGACGATCCCGATCACGGCCGCGATCACCGTATAGGCGATCTCGCTGCGGCGGACCAGCGCGCGCAGGCGGAAGGGGGCGAGCAGGCGCCGCAACCGATGGCGCCTGCGATTGAATCCGGTTCGCTTTGCCACCGGCTTACTGCGAAATATACTCTTGGTAGAGTTGGTTGATCCGGGCGGTGCGGGCGCCGGGCTTCCCGTCCCCGATGGGGCGGCCGTCGATCATCGCGACCGGGGTGATCCCCCCGAGCGTGCCGGTGACGAAGGCCTCGTCCGCGGAATAGACCTCGGCCAGGGTGAAAGGCTTTTCGCGCACGGTGAAGCCCGCTTCGCGCCAGATATGGATCGCCTTTTTCCGGGTGATGCCGTTGAAGCAGGTCAGCCCTTCCGAGGTCCAAAGCTCGTCGCCCCGGAAGATGAAGAAATTGGTCGAGTTGCAGGAGGCCACGAAACCCCGGTCGTCGAGCATCAGCGCCTCGTCCGCGCCCATGTTGATCGCCTGGATGAGGGCCTGGATGAAATTCAGGCGGCTGTGCGAGTTCAGCCGCAGGTCGAACACGTCCGGCGTCGAGCAGCGGATGGTGGAGGTCATCAGCTTCAGCCCCTTCTTCTTCAGTTCGGGGTTCGGCTGCTTGTATTCGGCGACGATCACGATGGTCGCGCCGGCGACGACGAAGCGCGGATCCTGGTTCGGCGTCGACTTCAGCCCGCGCGAGATCATCAGCCGGATATGGACGCCGTCCTCCATCCCGTTGTGGCGCAGGCATTTCCAGACCTCCTCGACCAGGCCCTGCTTGGAAAGGCCGATGTCCAGCTGGATCGAACGCGCGCCTTCGAAGATGCGGTCCATATGCTCGTTGATGGCCAGAAGCTTGCCGTTGACCAGGCGAAGACCTTCCCACACGCCGTCGCCTAGGACGAAGCCCGCATCGAAGATCGACACCTTCGCCTCGTCGCGCTTGTAGAACTGGCCGTTGACATAGATCTCGACGGATTCGTTGCGCGGATCCTTGACATAGCTTTGCGACGAAGCGCTGCTCTGCGGAGTCATTTCAGTGTCCTTTGATATGTGGAAGCTCAGAAGGCGAATTCGCCGAAACGGCGCAGGAATTCCTGCGTGCGGGCTTGCCGCGGGTTTTTCAGAACCTCGTCCGGCGTGCCGACCTCGTGGAACACGCCGTCCGCCAGGAAGATGACCTTGGTCGCGAAATGATAGGCGAATCCAAGCTCATGCGTGACCAGAAGCATGGTGCGGCCTTCCTCGGCAAGGTGATTGATCACCCGCAGGACCTCGCCCACCAGTTCCGGGTCGAGCGAGGATGTCGGCTCGTCGAAAAGCAGGATCTCGGGTTTCATCGACAGGGCGCGGGCAATGGCCACGCGCTGCTGCTGGCCGCCGGAAAGGCGGCCGGGCCAGGCATCGACCTTTTCCGACAGGCCGACCTTGTCGAGTTCCTGCAGGGCGATTTCCCGTGCCTGCTCCCTCGCCATGCCCTTGACGGTGACAAGCCCCTCCATGACGTTCTGAAGCACGGTCATATGCGGGAAAAGGTTGAACTGCTGGAACACCATCCCCACGCGTTCGCGCACCGCGCACAGCTGGCGTTCCGGGTAGGTGACCTGGCCGTTCCTTTCGGTGCCGATGCGCTTGCCGTCCAGCCAGATTTCGCCCTCGCTCAGCGTTTCCATGAAGTTCATGCAGCGCAGGAAGGTGGACTTGCCCGAGCCCGATCCGCCGATGATCGCGATGCGCTCTCCCGCTGCGACGGAAAAGTCGATGCCCCTGAGGACGTGGTGGTCGCCGAACCGCTTGTGCAGGCCCTTGATCTCGAGAATTGGCTTTTGCATGGGGTATCCTTTCCTTTGCTCAGGACGACCGCGCGAGGCGCTTTTCCAGACGCCCTGCCAGGAAGGTGCCGGGATAGATCAGCACGAAATAGATGAAGGCCACCGCCGTCAGGATCTCGAACGGGCGGTAATAGGTCGAGGACAGAAGCCGGCCCTGATACATCAGCTCGTGGACCGAGATGACCGAGGCGAGCGAGGACATCTTGGCGACCTCGATCATCCGGTTGGTGAAGGCGGGAAGCATCCTCTTGACCACCTGGGGCAGGATCACCCGCCGCATCGCCTGGGCATGGGTCATGCCGATGGCCTTGGCCCCCTCCATCTGGCCGCGATGGATCGACTTGATGCCGCCCCGGAAGATCTCGGCCGAATAGGCCGTCGTGTTCAGCGTCAGCCCCAGCAGGGCCGCCGTGAAGGGGGTCAGCTGCACGCCGATCAGGATCGGGAAGGCGTAGAAGAACCAGATCAGCTGGATCAGCACCGGCGTGTCGCGGAACAGCTCGACATAGACCAGGCTCGGGATCGAGAGCCAGCGGCGCGACGACAGCCGGGCCTGCGAGATCAGGAAGCCGCCGATCAGCCCCAGCGCGATCGAGGGCAGCCAGATCTGGATCGTCACCCAAAGCCCGCGAGCAAGCACGGGCCAGTTGTCCAGGACGACGCTGAAATCGGGGGAATAATTCATCATCGGCCTCTTACTGATAGGCGGTCAGCCGGGCCTCGGCGAGGCGCGCGAGCTGGCTGGCGGTGACCAGCAGGACCAGATACATCAGCGCGATGGTCGTATAGACCTCGAGGGGCCGGAAGGTTTCGGCATTCACCATCATCGCCTGATAGAGCAGGTCCGCATAGGCGAGGGTCGAGGCCAGCGCCGTGGTCTTCAGCAATTCGAAGCTGCGCTCGATGAAGGGCGGGACCATGCGCGAAATCGCCTGCGGCACGATTATGCGCCGCATCAGCGCGGCATGGGTCATGCCAAGCGCGCGGGCGCCCTCCCACTGGCCGCGCTCGATCGAGACGATGCCGCCCCGGAACACCTCGGCATAGAAGGCGCCGGACTGCGTCGAAAGCGCCAGGACGGCCGCGACATAGGGATCGAGGCTGACGGACAGAAGCACCGGCAGCGCATAGAAGAACCAGAAGAAATGCACGATCGGCGGCGTATTGCGGTAGAACTCGATGAAGATCGCCGCGGGCCAGGAAAGCCATTTGCGCGGCGAAAGCCGCATCAGCACCAGCACCAGGCCGACGACGACGCCCAGAAGGATCGACACGATCGCGATCTTGATCGTATTCAGGAAACCGATCGCAAGCATGTCGAAACGGGCAATGACCGGGCCGAAGTCCCAGGAATAGTCCATCTGACATCTTTCGCTTGGGGGGAAAAAGGCCGGCGCGCCCGGCCACGGGACCAGGCGGCGGGCCGTCCGGGGTGGTCTACCAGCTCTCTTTCACGAGGCCCGGAATGCCGGTCGGGTCGATGTTCTTGCTTTCCAGATAGGCGCTGAAGATCTGGTCCGGCACGCCTTCTTCATAGAGTTTGGCAAAGGTTTCCCCGACCCAGGTCCTGAAGCTGTCGTCGCTTGCCTTGCGCATCCCGGCCGAGGTGGCGACAGGATCGACCGGCGTGGGCAGCACGACCTTGCCCATCTTCAGCCGCGAATATTGCACGACAAGCGCCGGATGGAACTGCACCACCGCGTCCACGCGGCCGGCGGCGAAGGCGGCGATCGCCTCGTCATTCGAGGAGAAGCGGTTGATCGCCGCACTCTTCATCATCTCGGTCACGTTGCGGTCGAGCGAGGTGCCCAGGGTCACGCCCAGCTTGGTTTCCGGCGTGTCGAGGTCGGCCCAGCTTGCGACGGCGGAATCCTCGGGGACGAGTGCCCCCATGGCATAGTAGAACAGCGGCTGATCCGGGAAATCGACGGCGTTCCGACGCTCTTCGGTGGGGTCGAGGACGAACATGATGTCGAACTGGTTGGCTTGCAGCCCCGCGACGGCATTGGCCCAGCTCGTCTCCACCGGGACCATCTCGACGCCCAGCTCCTGCGCCATGCGCTCGCCCATGGCGATGCCGACGCCGGTCCATTTCTCCGTCATCGGATCCTTGAAGAACCAGGGCTCGGCCGAGGTCACGCCGATGCGCAGCTTGCCGCTGGCCTTGACCTGCGAAAGCGTATCGTTGTCCGCCGCAAAGGCGCGCGCATAGGGCAGGCAGGACGCAGCCGCCCCTGCGATCAGGAACATCCGTCGTTTCATTTCGTTCTCCCGTTGGGTGATGTTTGCCGCCTTTGCTCGTCGAGGGACTCGACGAAGGCCTTGGTCTTGTCGAGACCGCGCCGCATGTGGCTGTGGATCTCGTTCTTCATCGCCTCGAGGCTGTCACCGCAGGCGAGGCGAATATAGTCGTCATGGCTTTCGCGCAGCGGCCCGGTGATGCCATGGGCGCGGTGATGCGCCGCCCAGTAAAGTTGCAGCCGGCCGCGAACCGCATCCCAGCTGCTGAGCAGCAGCTTGTTGCCACACCATTCATAAGCCAGCCCGTGCAGGTCGAGTTCGGCGTCGATCGCCCGGACATCGTCGCGGGCATCGATCGCCTCCAGCAGCTTGCGGTGGCGTTCGGCCATCTCGTCCCGGAAGGCCGCATCGCGCCGGTCCCAGGCCTGTTCGAAGGCAAAGATTTCCAGACAGATCCGCATCGAATAGATGTCG
The DNA here is from genome assembly GCF_000763885.1 of Paracoccus versutus. Lineage (GTDB taxonomy): Bacteria > Pseudomonadota > Alphaproteobacteria > Rhodobacterales > Rhodobacteraceae > Paracoccus > Paracoccus versutus. The sequence goes on from NZ_JRKO01000025.1 coordinate 10,048, forward strand.
TTGATGTCGGCGGTCGACAGATCCAGCACGCGCGTGCCGGTATAGGGGACGGTGACGAGCAGGCCCTGGTCGATGAGGTGCCGCATCGCCTCGCGCATGGGCCCGCGGCTGACGCCGAAACGCAGCGCCAGCGCCGTCTCGGTGACTGGCTCTCCGGGCGCGAATTCACCGGACAGGATCGCCGACCGCAGCATGGCCACCAGCTGGGCCCCCATCGTTTCACGTCTTATCGACTGCGCAGCCATGGTTCCCGTCCTGCTGTCCGAATCCCTGATTGCAGATTGTCTACAATAAAAGCGTGAGTCGGAGGAGCAGAAAATGCGACCGGCATCGCAGACGGATGTCTTGTCGTTGTTTGTCATGGATATTTTTATCTATTTCCTGGCGGAATGATGGTGGTGGGAGGCCGCTTCAGGGGACAGGGTCGCCGAGGGGAAGGGGCATCGGTGGCTGGCCGCGGGCCTTTGATTCGATGCGGAGACGCGGGCGTTCGGGCCGAGGTTTCTGGAAGCCGTGCCGGCATCGCCGTCTCAAGCAACGGTACAATCCCTGCCGGCCCCCGGATGAGGCCGGCAAGGGCATGTCTCCTTTCACGATTCGCCGGCTGCTGCTTACGCTGTTCGGCCTGCGTGGTCTTTGGGGTCGAAACCCTTCCAGAAGGCATCCGGCCTTGCCTCGCGCTATTACAATTTGAAATCAATTCGATAGGTTTGATGCGCTCGCAAAATATCTTCGCGAACAAACTTTAAATTTGACACGCGTAAAATATATAGCTAGCGTCCCCTGAGCCGCCATAGGGGGAGGAGCTTCGGCGGACGGCCGGGACTTGCCGGCACCATCTCCTCGAAATCGAGATCCTGGGAGGACTCCATGACCTTCAAGAAAGCGCTTTCGGCGCTGTTGACGACTGTTGCCTGCGGGCTGGGCGGGGCGGCCCATGCCGATGGCATCGGCGCCTCGCTGCTGACCCAGCAGCATCCGTTCTACATCGAGCTTGCCGATGCGATGAAAGCCCAGGCGGAAGCCAGGGGCGTGCCGCTGGAAATCAGCATCGCCAACCAGGATCTGAACAAGCAGCTGGCCGATGTCGAGGATTTCATCGTCAAGGGCGTCGATGTCATCGTGATCTCGCCGGTGGACAGCCAGGGGGTGATGGCTGCCATCGCCAAGGCGGATGCGGCGGGGATCAAGGTCGTCACGGTCGACGTGCCCGCCGCCGATGCCAAGGTGACGTCGCATATCGGCACGGACAACTACACCGGCGGGGTCAAGGCCGGCGAGCTGATGGCCGAGGTTCTGGGCGGCAAGGGCAAGGTCGCGATCATCGACTATCCGACCGTGCAATCGGTCGTCGCGCGGGTCGAGGGCTTCAGGAAGGCGTTGGAGGCCCATCCCGAAATCGAGATCGTCGCCCAGCAGACCGGCATCACGCGGGCCGAGGCGCTGGCCGTCGCGCAGAACATGCTCCAGGCCAATCCCGACATCTCGGGCATCTTCGGCTTCGGCGACGATGCCGCGCTGGCCGCCGCCGTCGCGGTGAAGTCGGCGGGCCTTCAGGACCAGGTCAAGGTGATCGGCTTCGACGGCATGGAAGAGGCCCGCAACGCGGTCGACACCAACCCGGTGATGGCCGGTGTCATCCAGCAGTTCCCCGACCAGATGGGCAAGACCGCGGTGGATACCGCCGCGATGGTGATCGAAGGCCAGGACGTGCCGGCCGAGCAGCCCATCGTCCCAGGCGTCTACGTCAGGAAGTGACCGCTGCGCCGCAGGGCTTCGGCGATGCCTTGCGGCGTGACCACGGGGGGAGTTGAACGGATGAACCAGCCAGCGGAATTCGTGCTGTCCTTGCGCGATATCAGGAAGAGCTTCGGCCCCGTCGAGGCGCTGAAGTCCATGCGGCTGGATGTCCGGCCGGGCCGCGTGCATACCATCCTGGGCGAGAACGGTGCCGGCAAGTCGACCTTGATGAAGATCCTGGTCGGCGTGCATCCGCCTTCGGGTGGCGAGATGATGCTCGACGGCCGAGCCTATGCGCCGCAAAGCCCGAAGGACGCCGCCGCCCAGGGGCTGGCGATCGTCTTTCAGGAACTCAGCCTGTGCAACAACCTCAGCGTCGCCGAGAACATCATGGCGACGCATGAACCGGCGCGCTTCGGCTTCATCAACGACCGGACGCTGCGGGCGAATGCCAGGGCGCTGGTGCGCGAGCTTGGCCTGCCCGTGGACGTCACCGCAAAGGTCGGGCGGCTGTCCATCGCGCAGCGCCAGCTTGTCGAGATCGCCAAGGGGCTCAGCCGGCCCGCCAAGGTGCTGATCCTGGACGAGCCGACCTCGTCGCTGTCGGATTCCGAGGCCGAGATCCTGTTCCGTATCATCGACCGGCTCAAGGCGCGGGGCACGGCCATCATCTATATCTCGCACCGCATGGAAGAGATCATGCGCCTGTCCGACGACATCACCGTCATCCGCGACGGCGCCTATGTCGCGACACGCGCGCGCGACGAAACCTGCATCGAGGAGCTGATCGCGCTGATGGTCGGCCGAAGGATGGACGAGATCTATCCGCCGCGGCTTTCGCCCGTGCCCGGTGCGGATATGCCGCCGATGATTGCCGTGCGGGGCCTGTCCTGCGCGGGCCGGTTCCGGGATGTCGGCTTCGAGGTCCGGCCGGGCGAGATCCTCGGCTTCTTCGGCCTGATCGGCTCGGGCCGCTCGGACGTGATGAATGCGCTGTTCGGCATGCGCCAGGCGAGCGGCGAGATCCGCATCGACGGCAAGCCAGCCAGGCTGCGCAATCCCGCAGACGCCATCGCCGCCGGGATCGGCTTCGTGACCGAGAACCGCAAGGAGGAAGGGCTGGCCCTGGGCGCCCCGGTGCGCTCGAACATCTCGATGGCGGCGCTGGACGGCTTTGCGGGAAAGGGCGGTTTCCTGCGCTTCGGCAGCGAACGCCGCGCGGCCAGGGCAGAGGTGCAGCGCCTTGGGGTCCGCACCAATTCGCTTGAAACGCTTGCGGGCAAGCTGTCCGGCGGCAACCAGCAAAAGATCGTGCTGGCGAAATGGCTGCTGACCCGCCCGCGCGTCCTGATCCTGGACGAGCCGACGCGCGGCGTCGATGTCGGCGCGAAATTCGAGATCTATCGCATCATCCGAGAACTTGCCGCCGAGGGGACCGCGATCCTGCTGGTCTCCTCGGAACTGCCCGAGGTGCTTGGGCTGGCGGATCGCATCGCCATCATGGCCGAGGGGGAGTTGAGGGCCACCTTGGCCCGCCGCGACCTGACGCCCGAGCTTGTCATGGCCCATGCAACGGGAACGCATCAATGACCCAGACAACCGACACGACCCTTAGCGCCGGGCGAGAGCAGCTGCGCGCCGCCTTGCATCAATACGGGGGCATCCTCGTCTCGCTTATCCTGCTTTGCGTGATCTTCACCGTCCTGAACGAGCGGTTCATGACGGTCGCCAACCTGACGAACATCCTGCAGCAGGTGGCGGTGGTCGCCATCGCCGCCTTCGGCATGACCTGGGTCATCCTGCTGGGCGAGATCGACCTGTCCATCGGCTCGATCATCGCGGTGGCGGGCATGGCGGGCGCGCAGGCGCTGGCCTTTGGCTGGGGCTTTGCCCCCGCGCTGCTGTTCACGCTTCTGGCCGGCGCGGCGATGGGGCTGGTGAACGGCGTGCTGACCGCCCGGCTGATGCTGCCGTCGTTCATCGTCACGGTGGCGACGATGGGCATCTATCGCGGCTTGGTCAGCCTGCCGACCAACGGCGCGCCGGCGATGATCTCGGACCCGGCCTGGACGGCGATCGGCAGCGACAGCTGGCTCGGCCTGCCGATCATCATCTGGATCGTCGTGGCGCTGTTCCTGTTCAACCATGTCCTGCTGTCGCGCACGACCTTCGGCCGGCGCGCCTATCTGACCGGCGGCAACCGCGAGGCGGCGCTTTATTCCGGCATCAAGGTGGACCGGCTGAAGATCGCCATCTTCACCCTCTCGGGCGTCATGGCGGCGGTGTCGGGGATCCTGCTGTCCTCGCGCCTCTACTCGGCCCAGACCAATGCCGGGATGAGCTACGAGCTTGACGCCATCGCCGCGGCGGTGCTGGGCGGCACCAGCCTGGCGGGCGGCGTCGGCACCATGGTCGGCACGCTGATCGGCGCGCTGATCATCGGGGTGATGAACAACGGCATGAACATGCTGTCGGTGCCCTATTTCTACCAGCTCATCGTCAAGGGCCTCGTGATCCTGATCGCGGTCTGGCTGGACGTGCGCGCCAAGCAGAAGCGGGGTTGAGCATGAACAAGGTTCTGACCATCGGCGAGGTTCTCGTCGAGATCGTGGCGACCACCCGCGGCAACGGCTTTCTTGCGGCGCAGCCGCTGGTCGGCCCCTTCCCCTCGGGCGCGCCCGCCATCTTCATCGACCAGGTCGGCAAGCTGGGAACGCCTTGCGCCATCATCTCGCGCGTGGGCGACGACGATTTCGGCCGGGTGAACCTTAAAAGGCTGCGGGCCGACGGGGTGGATGTCTCGGGCATCGAGATCGCGGCGGGCGAAAGCACCGGCAGCGCCTTCGTCCGCTACCGCGAGGATGGCAGCCGCGCCTTCGTCTACAACATCCGCCACGCCGCCTGCGGCAAGCTGCGGCCGACCGCGGCATCCGAGGCGCTGATCGAAAGCTGCACCCACCTGCATGTCATGGGCTCGGCCTTCTCGGCGCCGGAGCTGGGCGGGATGGTGATGGACGCGGCGCGGCGCATCAAGGCGCAGGGCGGCACCATCTCGTTCGACCCGAACCTGCGGCCGGAACTGCTGGACGCGCCCGGCATGCGCGCGGCGCTGGCGGCGGTGCTGGCGATGACCGACCTGTTCATGCCCTCGGGCGAGGAGCTGTTCCTGTTCGATGCGGGCCGGGATGAGCCGGCGGTGATCGCCGCCCTGCTGGATCGCGGCATCCGCACCGTGGTCGTCAAGCGCGGCGCGGGCGGGGCCAGCCTGTTCCAGCGCGGCCTGCGCGTCGATGCCAAGCCGCTGGCGGTCGAGGAGGTCGATCCCACGGGGGCCGGCGACACCTTCGGCGGCGCCTTTCTCAGCCTGTGGCTGGCCGGGTCCGACCCGGCCGAGGCGCTGCGCCTGGCCAATGCCGCGGGCGCGCGCGCCGTGACCCGGCTGGGGCCGATGGAGGGCACCTCGACCCGCGCGGAACTGGACGCGCTGCTTTCGGAACAAAAAGGCTGAAGTATGACCTATAATCCTCTGAAATCCATTGCGGAATGGCGCGATGGTCACGGCCCCTCGGGCATCCCTTCGATCTGCACCGCGCATCCCATGGCGATCGAGGCGGCGATGCGCTGCACCCTGCCGACCCCCCTGCCGCTGCTGATCGAGGCGACCTGCAACCAGGTCAACCAGGACGGCGGCTATACCGGCATGACCCCCGCCGATTTCCGCCGCTTCGTGGAAGGGATCGCGGCGCGCACGGGCTTCCCGCCGGAGCGGCTGATCCTGGGCGGCGACCATCTGGGCCCGAACCCGTGGAAGGGCCTGCCCGCCGACCAGGCGATGGAGAGGGCCGAGGTGATGATCCGCGCCTTTGCCGCGGCTGGCTTCACCAAGCTGCACCTGGACTGTTCCATGGGCTGCGCCGGCGAGCCGGTGGCGCTGGACGATGCCGAAACCGCGACCCGTGCGGCGCGGCTGGCCGCGGCGGCCGAGGCGGCGCGACCCCAGGGCGGCGTTGCCCCGGTCTATATCATCGGCACCGAGGTTCCGATCCCCGGCGGCGCAATGGAAGAGATCGAGGGGTTGGAGCTGACCAGCCCCGATGCCGCCCTGACCACCTTCGATGTGCATCGGCGGGCCTTCGCGGATGCGGGCCAGCAGGACGCCTTCGCCCGCGTCATCGGCCTGGTGGTGCAGCCGGGGGTCGAGTTCGGCAATCACAACGTCATCGACTATGACCCCGCGGCGGCGCACGACCTGTCCGCCGCGCTGGCGCAAATGCCCGGCACGGTCTTCGAGGCGCATTCGACCGACTACCAGACCCGCGATGCGCTGGCCGCCCTGGTCCGCGATGGTTTCGCCATCCTCAAGGTCGGGCCGGGCCTGACCTTCGTGCTGCGCGAGGCGCTTTACGGGCTGGATGCCATCGCCGGGGAACTGTTCCCCGGCCGGCGCCAGCGGACCCTGCGCCAGGCCATGGAGGCGGTGATGCTGGAGGCGCCCGGCAACTGGGACCGCTACTATCACGGCACCGATGCCGAGCGCGCCTTGCAGCGGCATTTCTCCTACAGCGACCGCATCCGCTATTACTGGCCGCAGCCTGCCGCCGAGCAGGCGGTGGACGAGCTTTTCGCGCTGCTGGACGGGGTGGACCTGCCCGAGACGCTGGTCGCGCAATATCTGGGCGGGCTTTATCCCGCGGTCCGGGCCGGCCGCCTGCGGCCTCGCGCCAGGGATCTGGCGCTGGCGGCGGTCGAGCGGCTGGCGCAGGATTATGTGGCGGCCTGCTGTTCCTGAACGGCCCCGCCGCCGTGCAAGGGCCGGGATCTTCCCGGCCCTTCGCCGTTCCCGACCATGCTGCACCAGGGATCGCGGCTATTGACCCTCGCCGTTTCGCGGCTGATATTGTCAAGATAAGTCTTTACGCGAGACAAGATATTGCTTTCGGATTTCCAACCGAAAGGGGAGGCTGCATGGAAGAGCAGAAGATCAGGAATATGGAAGAGTTTTCGGCGGTCAGCGGCATCTCGCGGCCGACGATCTCGAAATATTTCAACGACCCGTCCAGCGTCCGCCGTTCGACCCGCGAGCGGATCGAAGAGGCCATCGCCCGCTACGGCTATCGGCCGAACCTGTTCGCCATCAACCAGAACCGCAAGTTCACCAAGAACATCGGCATCATCGTCCCGCATATCGTCGATCCCTTCTATGCCGAGATCGTCCGCCAGATCGAGACGCGCTGCGTCGAGGCGGGCTATTGGGCCATCGTCCTGGGCTCGCACGGCGATGCCGAGCGCGAGCTGAGTGCCATCGAGATGCTCTATTCCCTGCGCATCGCCGGGGCGATCATCGCGCCCCTGGGGGACACTTCCGTCTCGGACCGCATCCGGCAGCTTGCGGCGGACATTCCCGCGGTGATCTTCGACAACCACATGAACGGGGACGAGATTTTCGTCGGCACCGACAATTTCCAAAGCGTCGGGCTGATGGTCGACTACCTGTGCCGCAGCGGCGAGCCGCCCTGTTTCCTGGACATGCCCGCCGTCAACACCAATGCCCGCGAACGCCGCGAAGCCTACGTCCGCGCCATGGAGGAGCAAGGCTTCGAGCCGCATGTGATCCCGGCCGAATCGGCCGGCTGGGACTTCGAGGAACTGGGCTACAATGCCGGGCTGCGCCTGCTGCCCACGCATCAGCTGCCGACGAATACCGTGCTTTGCGCCAACGACCGCATGGCGATCGGGCTGATCGCGGCGGCCTTTGAAAAGGGGCTGCGGGTCGGGCGCGGTGCCGCCACGGCGCTGCGCGTAGCCGGCCATGACGACCACCCGATGGCCCGCTTTACCGCGCCGGCCCTGACAACGGTGGCGCAAGATTATGTTTCCATTGCGGAAAACAGCGTCTCGACGCTTTTCGGCATGATCGAGGACGGGGTGCGCCCGTCCAGCCCGCTACGCCGGTTGGAGGGCAGGCTGATCCTGCGTGCCTCGGCCTGATTATTTGTTCGCGACTTCTAAAAAATTTTCGCGCGTAAAAATATTGATTGACCCATTCGGTGGAAATCCGTAGCTTCCTTGGCAACAGCTTCACCGAGGGAGGACAAGGATGAAACTGAAGACGGCGTTGCTGGCCGCGACGGCGATCGCCCTGACGGGCGCCGCGCAGGCCGAGGAACTGACCATCGCCACCGTGAACAACGGCGACATGATCATCATGCAGAAACTGGCCCCCGAATGGGAAAAGGCCACCGGGCACAAGATCAACTGGGTGATCCTGGAAGAGAATGTGTTGCGCCAGCGGGTGACGACCGACATCGCCACCAAGGGCGGACAATTCGACATCATGACCGTCGGCTCCTACGAGGCGCCGATCTGGGGCAAGCAGGGCTGGCTGATGCCGCTCGACGACCTGGGCGAGGATTACGACTACGGCGACCTGATCCCCTCGGTCGCGGCCGGGCTTTCGGCCGATGGCAAGCTGGTCGCGGCGCCGTTCTACGCCGAAAGCTCGTTCACCATGTATCGCAAGGATCTGTTCGAGGCGGCGGGGCTGACAATGCCCGAGCAGCCGACCTATGACCAGATCGGCGAGTTTGCCGAAAAGCTGACCGACAAGTCCAAGGAACAATACGGCATCTGCCTGCGCGGCAAGCCGGGCTGGGGCGAGAACATGGCCTTCCTTGGCACCTTGGTGAACACCCATGGCGGGCAATGGTTCGACATGAACTGGCAGCCGCAGATCGACAGCCAGCCCTGGCAGCAGGCCATCACCTATTACGTCGACCTGATGACCAAATACGGGCCCCCCGGCGCGGTCAGCAACGGCTTCAACGAGAACCAGGCGCTGTTCCAGACCGGCAAATGCGCGATCTGGATCGACGCCACCTCGGCCGCGGGCCGGGTCTACGACCCCAAGCAAAGCGAGGTCGCCGACAAGATCGCCTTCGCCCCCGCGCCGCAGGCAGTCACCCCGGCGGGTTCGGCCTGGTTCTGGGCCTGGTCGCTGGCCATCCCCTCCAGCTCGACCAAGGCCGACGTGGCCAAGTCCTTCATCGCCTGGGCGACCTCGAAGGATTACGTGAAGCTGGTCGGCGAAAACGAGGGCTGGGTCGCCGTGCCGCCGGGCACGCGGCTGTCGACCTACGCGCTGCCCGAATATCAAGAAGCCGCGCCCTTCGCCGCGACCGTGCTGGCCTCGATCGAGGCGGCAGATCCGGCCAAGCCCACGAAGGATCCGGTGCCCTATACCGGCATCCAATATGTGACGATCCCCGAGTTCCAGGGCATCGGCACGGTCGTCGGCCAGCAGATCTCGGCCGCGCTGGCCGGGCAGACGAGCGTCGAAGCGGCCCTGAAGGCCGCCCAGGACTACGCGGCGCGCGAGATGACCCGCGCCGGCTACCCCAAGTAAAGGGCTCCTCCCTGGAGGGGGGCGGAGCGGCAAGCTCCGCCCTTTTCGAGAGCGGCCGATTTCCCGTCCGCACACGCCGATCATCTTTCATTGGAGACACGCATGGCCACCGCGCATTCGCGCGCGCTTGCGCGCCTGATGGTCTCGCCCTCGGTCATCCTGCTGCTCTTGTGGATGATCGTACCCCTGGGCATGACCGTTTATTTCAGCTTCCTGCGCTACAACCTGCTCATGCCCGGCATGGAGACCTGGGCGGGTTTCGACAATTACTATTACTTCGCGACGCAGCCCTCGTTCTGGATCGCGCTGAAGAACACGCTGTATCTGGTCCTTGGCGTGCTAGCGATCACCGTGATCGGCGGCATCGCCCTGGCCTTGCTGCTGAACCAGCCCTTCTGGGGGCAGGGGATCGTGCGGGTCATGATCATCGCGCCCTTCTTCGTCATGCCCACGGTCTCGGCGCTGGTGTGGAAGAACTTCTTCATGAACCCGGTCAACGGCATGTTCGCGCATCTGGCCAAGGCGCTGGGGTTCGCGCCGCTGGATTTCCTGTCGCAGGCGCCGCTGATGTCGATCATCCTGATCGTTTCCTGGAGCTGGCTGCCCTTTGCCACGCTGATCCTGCTGACCGCGCTGCAATCCTTGGACAGCGAGCAGATGGAGGCGGCCGAGATGGACGGCGCCGGCTGGCTTTCGCGCTTTCGCTACCTGACGCTGCCGCATCTGACGCGCTCGATCACCGTGGTGGTGCTGATCCAGACCATCTTCCTGTTGTCGATCTTTGCCGAGATCCTGGTCACGACCAACGGCGGTCCGGGCGTTGCATCGACCAACCTGCCGTTCCTGGTCTATTCGCAATCGCTTCTGTCCTTCGACGTGGGCGGCGGCTCGGCCGGCGGCATCATCGCGGTCATCCTGGCCAATATCGTCGCGATCTTCCTGATGCGGATGATCGGCAAGAACCTGGACGCTTGAGGAAGCCATGGCACGCAAGACTTCCCCCACCCAACGGGCCGTTGTCACTGTGGCGGCATGGAGCATCGGTTTCCTGATCTTCCTGCCGATCCTGTGGACGGTGATCCTCAGCTTCAAGTCCGAGACCGATGCGATCCGCACGCCCTTGCAGGTGCTGTCGGCGCCCTGGACAACGGCCAGCTATGCCGAGGTGCAGGCCCGCTCGAACTACGGCGCGCATTTCATGAACTCGGTCATCATCTCGGTCGGCTCGACGGTGCTGGCGCTGATCGTCGCCATTCCGGCCGCCTGGGCCATGGCCTTCCAGCCCGGCCGGCGGACCAAGGACCTGCTGATGTGGATGCTGTCGACCAAGATGATGCCGGCCGTGGGCGTCTTGATCCCGATCTACCTGATGTTCCGCGACTTCGGCCTGCTGGATACGCGGATCGGGCTGACGGTGGTGATGACGCTGATCAACCTGCCGATCGTGGTCTGGATGCTCTACACCTATTTTCGCGAGATCCCGTCCGAGATCCTGGAAGCGGCGCGGATGGACGGCGCCAGCCTTGGCAAGGAAATCCTTTACGTGCTGACGCCGATGGCGGTGCCCGGCATCGCCTCGACCTTGCTGCTGAACGTGATCCTGGCCTGGAACGAGGCGTTCTGGACCCTGCAGCTGACCACCTCGAAAGCGGCGCCGCTGACGGCCTTCATCGCCAGCTATTCCTCGCCCGAGGGGCTGTTCTACGCGAAACTTTCGGCGGCCTCGACCATGGCCATCGCCCCGATCCTGATCCTTGGCTGGTTCAGCCAGAAGCAACTGGTCCGCGGCCTGACATTCGGCGCGGTGAAGTGAGGTAAACCCAATGGGACAGATTACGCTCAACAAGGTCCGCAAGGCCTTCGGCGAGGCCGAGGTCATTCCCGGCATCGACCTGCAGATCAACCACGGCGAGTTCGTCGTCTTCGTCGGCCCTTCGGGCTGCGGCAAGTCCACGCTGCTGCGGCTGATCGCCGGGCTCGAGGACATCAGCTCCGGCCAGATCGTCATCGACGGGAAAGAGGCCAGCAACGCCCCTCCGGGCGAGCGCGGGCTGGCGATGGTGTTCCAGAGCTATGCGCTCTACCCGCATATGTCGGTCAGGAAGAACATCGCCTTTCCGCTGAAGATGGCCGGCATGCCGCCGGCCGAGCAGGACCGCCGCGTCGAGGATGCGGCGCGCATCCTGAACCTGTCGAACTATCTCGACCGCCGTCCGGGCCAGCTTTCCGGCGGCCAGCGCCAGCGCGTCGCCATCGGCCGCGCCATCGTGCGCGAACCGGCGGCATTTCTCTTTGACGAGCCGCTGTCGAACCTGGATGCCGCGCTGCGCGTGACCATGCGCCACGAGATCACCGAACTGCACCAGAAGCTCAAGACGACGATGATCTACGTCACCCACGACCAGGTCGAGGCCATGACCATGGCCGACAAGATCGTCGTCCTGCACGCCGGACGCATCGAGCAGGTGGGCAGCCCGCTGGAACTCTACAACGCACCCGCGAACATCTTCGTCGCGGGCTTCATCGGCAGCCCCCGGATGAACTTCATCACCGGCCCCGAGGCGGCGAAACACGGTGCCCATACCATCGGCATCCGCCCCGAGCATCTGGAGATCGCGGCCGAGGGCGGCTGGCAGGGCCGGGTTCATCTGGCCGAGCATCTGGGTTCGGACACCTTCCTCAAGGTGGACAGCCCCGAACTGGGCGAGCTGACCGTCCGCGTCAGCGGCGAACGCGGGCTGAACCCCGGCGACACCCTGCGCCTGACGCCGCGTCCCGACCGCATTTATCGTTTCTCTGAAGATGGAAGGTCCATGACATGAGACTGCAAGGCAAAACCGCCCTCATCACCGGCGCCGCGCGCGGCATCGGGCTGGAATTCGCCCGCGCCTATATCGCCGAGGGCGCCCGTGTCGCCCTGGCCGACATCAACGCCGATGCCGTGCGCGCCGCCGCCGAAAGCCTGGGGCCGCAGGCCATCGCGGTGCAGATGGATGTCACGAAACAGGACAGCATCGACGCGGGCTTCGCCGAGGTGATCGCTCGATTCGGCCATCTCGACATCCTCATCAACAACGCGGCGCTGTTCACCGCCGCCCCGGTCGAGGAAGTGACCCGCGCCGATTACGACCGCGTCATCGCCGTGAACATGACCGGGGCCTTCTTCTGCATGCAAGCGGCCGCGAAACACATGATCGCGGGCGGCAAGGGCGGCAAGATCATCAACATGGCCAGCCAAGCCGGGCGCCGCGGCGAACCCCTGGTGGCGGTCTATTGCGCCAGCAAGGCCGCCGTCATCAGCATGACGCAAAGCGCGGGCCTTGGCCTGATCCGCCACGGCATCAACGTCAACGCCATCGCCCCCGGCGTGGTGGACGGCGAGCATTGGGACATGGTGGACGAGCATTTCGCCCGTTTCGAGGGGCTGAAGCCCGGCGAGAAGAAAAAGCGGGTCGGGGCAGCCGTCCCCTTTGGCCGCATGGGCGTCGCCTCGGACCTGACCGGCATGGCGATCTTCCTGGCCACGCCCGAGGCCGATTACATCGTCGGGCAGACCTTCGGCGTCGACGGCGGCAACTGGCTGGCCTGAGCTTTCACCTGCGCGGCCCCCGCCCGCCGGGGCCGCCCTCTCATCCGGGGTCCACATGCAAGCCATCGTCTTTCGCCAGGGCGGCCAAGTCGCCGTCGAAACCCTGCCCGATCCCGAACCCGGACCGGGCGAGGTGCTGATCGCCATCCGCGCCAGCGGCATCTGCCATACCGACATCGAGATCCTGCGCGGCAATTACGGCGCCTCGGCCTTCCCGCTGGTGCCGGGTCACGAATATGCCGGCGAGGTTCTGGCGGCGGGCGAGGGGGTGACGGGTTTCGCGCCCGGCGACCTGGTCGTGGCCGATCCGAACCTCGGCTGCGGGGATTGTCCCGGTTGCCGCGCCGGGCGGGTCAACCTGTGCGAAAACCTCGGTGCCTATGGCGTGACCCGCAACGGCGGCTTTGCCGAGCGCTGCGTGCTGCGGGCCGATGCCCTGGTGCCCGCCCCCGGCATGGACCCGGCGCTGGCGGCATTGGCCGAGCCGATGGGTTGCGTGCTGAACGGCCTGTCGCCCCTGGCCGGACGGCGGATCGACCGGGCGCTGGTCTTTGGCGCCGGACCCATCGGCATGCTGATGGGCATCGCCCTGCGCCAGCGCGGGGCCGAGGTGGCGATGGTCGACCTGGACGAGAGCCGGCTGGCCATGGCGGCGGAGTTCGGCCTCGGCGCGCTGCCCCAGGGCTCGGCCGAACTGGATCGGCTGCGCTGCGGCTGCGACCTGGCGGTGGATGCGACCGGCGTGCCGGCGGTGGCGGCGGGCCTGCCGGGATACGCTGCGAACGGCGGCAACGTGCTGTATTTCGGCGTCTGCCCGCCCGCGGCGCGGATCGAAATCGCGCCCTTCGAGATCTTTCGCCGCCAGCTATCGCTCTTTGGCACGCATTCCCTGAACCGCAATATCGCCGAGGCGCTGGAGGTCATCCAGGCCTGCGGTCCGGGCCTGGGCAGGCTGATAACCCATCGGCTGCCGCTGCCCGAGATCGCCGGGGTTTTCCGGGCCGGCACGCCCAAGGGCGCCATGAAGGTGCTGATGGCGTGACCGGCAGGGATGCGATCGGGGTTTGTGATCGGTTCCGAAATGGTCCAGACCACGGGATGGGAAATCGGGCGGGATGATGGAATTGACGCAAACCCCTGGAGGCTACGAAGCCTTCCTGTTCGACATGGACGGCACGCTGCTGACCTCGATCCCGGCCGTCGAGCGGGTCTGGACCGGCTGGGCGCATCGCGTCGGGGCGCCGGTCGCCGAGGTTCTTGCCTATCTGCACGGCCGCCGCGCCGTCGATACCGTGCGCCACTTCGCCCCGCCGCATCTGCGGATCGCTGAGGAGGTTGCCTGGGTCGAGGCGCGCGAGATCGAGGATGTCGATGGGGTCGTCGCCATCGCAGGCGCCATCGACCTGCTCGCCTCGCTCGCGCCGGGGCGATGGGCCGTGGTGACTTCGGCAAGCCGCAGGCTGGCGCTGCGGCGGATGGCGGCCGCGGGGCTTCCGCTGCCCCGGATCATGGTCACTTCGGACGACGTGTCGCGCGGCAAGCCGGACCCCGAAGGCTATCGTCGAGGGGCTGCGCTGCTGGGCGTGGACATCGGCCGCTGCCTGGTTTTCGAGGACACGGAAGCCGGCCTGCTGGCCGGGCGGGCAGCGGGCGCCCAGGTCATCCGCATTGCCGGGCCCCATACCGTGCCCCAGGGCGAAGAAGCGCCGACGATCACCGATTACGGCGGGCTTCGCGTCTTGTCCGGCGCCAGCGGCATGGTGCTGAGTTGGGCGACGGAACCTGTCGGACCCTAGGATTTCGCTCTCCAGCCGCTGGGCCGGGGCCATCGCGGTGCTTGGTCGTCACCGCCCCGGCACGTCGCGCTGGTCCAGGATCAGTTGAAGAAATGCCAGGTCGAGCCATTTGCCGAACTTGGCGCCGACCTGCTTCAGATGGCCCGCCTGTTCGAAGCCCAGCGTCTCGTGCAGCCGGATCGAGGCGGTATTGCCGGCCTCGATCCCGGCCACCATCACATGCTTGCCCAGGTCTCGCGCGCGCTCGATCAGCGCCAGCATGAGGGCGCGGCCGATCCCGGCGCCGCGCTGGTCGCCACGCACATAGACCGAATGCTCGACGGTATGGCGATAGCCGTCGAAGGCACGCCAGTCGCCGAAGGACGCATAGCCCAGGACCGCGCCATTTTCGTCCACCGCGACCAGCACCGGATAGCCGGCCCGGTGGCGGTCGGCCAGCCAGGCCATGCGGTTGGCGGCATCGACCTGCGTCTCGTTCCAGATCGCCGTCGTATGGGCGACGGCATCGTTGTAGATCGCGGTAATGCCGTCGATATGCTGGTCCTCTGCGTCGCGGATGTCCATTCCGGCCCTCTGCCTGTTCGCCATACCGGGGCACGATCCGCCAAAGCGGGCGCACCGTCAACGCGATCCCGGCGGGCTTTTTTCGGTGTCGCGAAGGTGGCGCGGCAATCTCCATGGCGATCCCGGCGATGGGCAGCCCCTGGGCAGGCCGCCGACCAGCAAAGCCCGTCGCGGGCCAGGCTTGCTGCGCAGGGTCTGCACGAACGCATCGGGTTTTCGAAGCCGGATCGGTCCAGTCCCTCAAGCCTTTTCCATCGCCCCCTGAAGCACCGGGAAGATCCGCGCATCGCCAAGCTGCGCGACGTTGAAGCGCAGGAACGCGCTTGCGGATTGCGAGACGCTGAAGACGTTTCCCGGCGCGAGGACGACGTTCTCCTCCAGGCAGCGCCGGGCGATGGCGGTGGAATCCCGGCCCTCGGGTAGGCGGCACCACAGGTAGAAGCCGCCGCGCGGCATGATCCAGGGAAGCAGGCCAAGCGGCCGCAGCCGGTCCTCCGCCTCCTTCCGGGCCCGCGTCAGCCGCTGGCGCAGCTCGTCCATATGCTTGCGATAGCTGCCGCCAGCCAGAACGCCTGCGATCACCTCCGCCGCCACTGGGCTGGGGCCGCCGAAGCTGGTCGCGACCTGCAGGTCGGCCAGCCCTTCGATCCAATCCGGCCGCGCTGCGATATAGCCGCAGCGCAGCGAGGCCGAGAGCGTCTTTGAAAAACTGCCGATCCTGATGACGCGGTTCAGCCCGTCGAGGATCGCCAGCCGCGGCGACAGGGCGGGCTCGAAATCCGCGAAGATGTCGTCCTCGACGATGGTCAGCCCGTGGGCCGCCGCCGCGCTCAGCACCCGATGCGCGGTCTGAGGCGAAAGGCTGGCGCCGGTCGGGTTGTGCAGCGCCGAATTGGTGATGTAGAGCCGCGGGTTTTCCTGGGCGAGGGCGCGCTCGAAGGCGGCGATGTCCGGGCCGGTGGGGGTGAAGGGGATGCCCATGACCCGCACCTGATGGGCGCGCAGCAGCGCCTGGAAATTGAAATAGCAGGGATCGTCGACCAGAACGGTATCCTCGGGCCGCAGCAGCAGGCGGCAGATCAGGTCGATGGCCTGCGTCCCCGAGCCCGTCAGCATGACCTGATCCATCGTGGCGGCGATGCCCTCGTCGGCGAACCGGCCCAGCAGCAGGCGCCGCAGCGCCGGCGCGCCGCGGGTGCTGCCATAATCGGACAGCAGGGCGTCCTCGGCCCGCGCCAGCGCCCGCAAGCCTTTCCGCAGCGCGGCATTGGGCATCCAACCGGCAGGCAGCCAGCCGCAGCCCGGCTTCAAGACCGTGGGGTCGGCATCGAGCGATTGCCGCGAGACCCAGAACGGATCGACGGCGCGGTCGCGCGGCGGCCCCATTCCGGCCAGCGCCATCGGCGGCAGGTCGGCGCCGGTGACATAGAAGCCCGAGCCGCGCCTGGCGCGGATGACACCCTCCGCCGCCAGCCGGTCATAGGCCTCGACTACGGTCGAGGGCGAGACACCCATGGTTCTCGCGAAGCCCCGGACCGAGGGCAGGCGGTCGCCGGGGCCGAGCGCCCGGTTCGCGATCTTGGCGCGGACGGCATTCATCAGCGCCTGCGTGCGCGTGGTTTCCTGGCTGTCCATCATCGCGCCTTCTCCCGCTGTATGGGCCGCTTCACCCATACGGATTGTAGAAATTGTAATGCACTGTTCCTGTCGTTGCCAGCGCCGGATCGCTATTGCCGGGGATGGTAAAGCGGGGATCGCCATGGAACGTGGAACGGCAGGTTGGGGCAGCGGCCTTCTGGGCGTCATCATCTTCAGCGGGTCGCTGCCGGCCACCCGCGTCGCCGTGGCGGATTTCTCGCCGATGTTCCTGACCTCGGCCCGTGCGGTGATCGCCGCGCTGCTGGGGGCGGCTTGCCTGTTGGCGCTGCGCCAGCCCCGGCCCGAGCGCCGCGACCTGCTGTCCTTGGCGCTGGTCGCCTTCGGCGTCGTGCTGGGCTTTCCGCTGCTGACCGCGCTGGCGCTGCAGCACATCACCGCGGCCCATTCCATCGTCTTCGTCGGGCTGCTGCCGCTGGCGACCGCCATCTTCGGCGTGCTGCGCGGAGGCGAGCGGCCCGCGCCGGCCTTCTGGGTCTTTGCGGTGGCCGGCGCGGCTGCGGTTGCCGGCTTCGCCCTGCATGGCAGCGAGGGCGGCACGCTGGCCGGCGACCTGCTGATGATCGCCGCGATCCTGGCCTGCGGGCTGGGCTATGCCGAGGGCGCCACGCTGTCGCGCCGGCTTGGCGGCTGGCAGGTCATCTCCTGGGCCTTGCTGCTGTCCTTGCCGATCATGGCGGCGATCAGCCTGTTCACCTTGCCGCCTGCATGGTCCCTGATCACCATGCCCGCTTGGCTCGGGCTTGGCTATGTCTCGGTCTTCAGCATGATGGTCGGCTTCATCTTCTGGTATCGCGGCCTCGCGCTTGGCGGGATTGCCGGGGTCGGGCAGTTGCAGCTTCTGCAACCCTTCTTCGGCTTCCTGCTGGCGGCGATCCTGCTGGGCGAGCCCATCGCCTGGACCATGATCGCATCCGCCGTCATCGTCGTCCTCTGCGTCGCCGGGGCCAAGCGATATGCGTGAGGCCCGGACATGGCCCTCGTCATTCCCGAAACCTCTGCGGCAAGGACCGATCATGATCCGGCATGGATGGCGAAACCGCAGGCATCACCAGGCCGGCGGTATGCGGCCTGCGTGGCTGGCGGGACGAGCTTGCCACCGCTAGGCCCCGCGCGGCCTGGCCGCTGCGTCATGGCCGGGCGCGGGGTAGGAGGAATGCAGCCAAGCCGTCCAGCACAGCCACCCCGAAACCTTTGTGGTGCCGCGCGACGATGGAACCGACCTTCTCTTTCGACAAGCTCTATCTTGGCCAGCGGGGCCGGCTGCAACGCCTGGTGCTGCGCGTGACCGGGCAGCGGGCGACGGCCGAGGATGTCGTGCATGACGCCTTCCTGCGGCTGCTGAACATGCCCCAAGGCCATGTGATCGCGCAGGACGCCTGGCTGGCCCGCGTTGCGCGCAATCTGGCGCTGAACCACATGCGCCATGAACGCCAGGGGGTCGTCGTGGATGCCCCGCCCGGCGGTGTCGAAACCATCACCTCGGACACGCCCTCGGCCGAGATGGTGCTGGTCTGCCGCGAAAGCCTGCGCCGTGTCATGCAGGCGATCCTGGCGCTGCCGCCGCGGCGGCGCGAGATCTTCGTGCTGCATCGGTTCGGAGAGCTGACCTATGACGAGATCGCCGCGCGGCTTGGCATTTCGCGCAATACCGTCATGGTGCAGATCGTGAACGCCCTTGCCGACCTGCGCCGCGAACTCGGCCGCGACTTTTTCCGGCAAGGATGATGCGCCAGCGACGCCGGGGTGCCATAGAGGCAGGAACGCGTTTCAGGATCCGTGCATGCTGAAGGACGAGGACCCCCCCGAGCTGCGCAAGGCGCTGGAATGGCTGGTGCGGCTGAACGACGACCGCGCGCCGCCCGACCTGGAGCGCCGGTTCCAGGCATGGCTGGCGGCCTCGGCCAGGAACCGTGCCGCCTGGGACGAGGCAAATGCGCTCTGGGCCGGGATGGAGCCGGTCAAGGCCGAGTTCGGCACCCTGCGCCGCCGCGACCGGGCCATCAGCCGCCGCCGCCTGATCGGCGGGCTGGCGGGCCTTGCCGTCGCCGGCGCCGGCGGCTGGCATGTCTCGCGTCCCTGGTTCCGGGCCGATCATGTCACCGATGCCGGAGAGGTGCGCGACATCGCGCTTGCGGATGGCTCGCTGGTCAATCTCGGCAGCCGCTCGGCTCTCTCGGTCGACCTGGGGCCCGAGCGGCGGCTGGTCCGGCTGCTGCGGGGCGAGGGGTTCTTTGCCGTGGCGCCCGACCCGCGGCCCTTCGCGGTCCGGGCCCTGGGCGGAGAGGTGGCGGCATTGGGAACGCGGTTCAACGTCTGCCTGCAGGGCGGCCGCGTCGACGTTGCGGTGGCGGAGCACGCGGTTTCGCTGAAGCTGCCGGGCCTGCCTGCGGTCGAACTGGGCCAGGGCTGGCAATCCAGCTATGGCCGCGACTACATTGCGCCGCCGGTGCAGGCAGAGCCGGACCGCATCGGCGCCTGGCGGCAGGGGCGGATGATCTTTCGCAACACCCCCCTGGGCGAGGTGCTGGCCGAGATCGCGCGCTGGCGCGGCGGCAGCATCTCGGCCTGGGGCAGCGGGGTGGCGGCGGTCCCGGTCACGGCGATCTTCGACACGAACGCGCCGGATGCGGCGCTGGAAACCATCGTCCAGACCCTGGACCTGCGCATGGTCAACCTGCCCGGCGGGATCACCCTCATCCGCGGCGGATGATTTTTTTCACCGCCGCCTTAATGACCTTTCCGTTCCCAGGTGTCTGCCATGCGAGGGCCGCAGAAAGCCGGTCATGGCACATGCAAGAGGGACAAGGATGGAACGGACACGCAAGGGGTTGCCGGGATTTCGGCTGGGGATCGCCACCGCGATGCTGCTGGCATCGACGGCGCTAGCCATGCCGCTGACGGCGCCGGCAGCGGCGGCGCAGGAAACGGCCGGGACGGGCAGCTTCGCCATCCCCGCCCAGCCGCTTTCTGCGGCGCTGGTCCGCTTCGGCCAGGCCAGCGGCTTGCAGATCTTCTTCGACGAGCGCGTGGTCGCCGGCCACCGCAGCCCCGGCGTCAGCGGCAGCATGACCGCCGAGGCCGCGCTGGCCCGGCTTCTGGCGGGCACCGGGCTCGGCTATCGGTTCAACAATCCCCGGACGGTCAGCATCCTGGCGCAAACTCCCGCGGCACCGGCGGCGGCCGAGCCCGGCTCGATCCTGCTGGACACCGTCGTCATCCAGGGCGAGGGCATGGGAAGCTGGGACGTTCCGCCGGCCTATGCGGGCGGGCAGGTCGCCTCGGGCGGCGCGCTTGGCATCCTTGGCAATACCGGCGTGATGGACACGCCGTTCAACCAGACCAGCTATACCAGCAAGCTGATCCAGGACCAGCAGGCCGCGACGGTCGCCGACGTGCTGGACAACGAACCCTCGGTGCGTCGCGCCACCCCGGCCTATGGCTCGGCCGAGAACGTGAAGATCCGCGGCTTCGACATGAACGTGGGCGAGGCGGCGATCAACGGGCTCTATGGCCTTGCCCCGCTGTCGGGCAGCCTTCCGGTCGAATTCGTCGAGCGCGTCGAAGTCCTGAAGGGCCCGAATGCGCTGCTAAGCGGGATCACCCCGTCGGGCCAGGTCGGCGGCGGCATCAACCTGGTCATGAAACGCGCGGGGGACGAA
Organism: Paracoccus versutus; assembly: GCF_000763885.1. Classification (GTDB taxonomy): domain Bacteria; phylum Pseudomonadota; class Alphaproteobacteria; order Rhodobacterales; family Rhodobacteraceae; genus Paracoccus; species Paracoccus versutus. The sequence continues at coordinate 30,457 of NZ_JRKO01000025.1, forward strand.
CCCCTTGCGCGGCTGACCATGGGGCTCGATTCGGATTCGTCCCTGCGCGCGCATGTGGATGTAGGCCGGCGCTTTGGCGCGCAAAGGCAATGGGGCCTGCGCGTCAACGGCAGCTATCGCAGCGGCGAAACCTTCATCGACGGCCAGTCGCGCAAGGTTCCGGTGGGCGCAGTCGGGCTCGACTATCGGGGAGGGCGCTTCCGCGCTTCGCTCGACGCCTATCACCTGCAGGAAAAGACCGAGGGCGGGATCGCCTTCTACGCCTCTCCGGCGGCCGGCCTGACCGAGATGCCCGCCGCGCCCTCCGGCAACACCAACATCTATCCGGGGATCCGGTCGGACTACACCACCCAGGGCGCCGTCCTGCAGGCCGAACTGGACATTGCCGACGGCGTCACCGCCTATTCCAGGCTGGGGGTGCAGCGTTTCCGGCAAAGCGGCTTCTTCGGCGGCATCGCCATCGCGCTGGCCCAGAACGGCGACACCGCCGTCAACGTCACCGACTGGCCCTATGAATCGGATGGCAGCTCGGCCGAGGTCGGGGTGCGCGGCGCATTCTCTACCGGCGGGGTCGAGCATCGCTTTGCCGTCAGCGCCGTGCGGCAGAATCGCGAGCTGGCATCCAGCGTCACCTTTGCCCGCAACCCGACCAACATCTACGATCCGCTGCCGATCACCCTCTGGCCGGACCCCGCAGGCGCGCCGCTGAAGACCGCCGAATCGACGATGACCAGCCTGGCATTCGTCGATACCATGTCCCTGTTCGACGACCGCGCGCTGCTGACGCTGGGCATCCGCCACCAGAAGGTCCGGTCCGACAGCTACGACACCGCCACCGGCCTTGTCGCCAGCAGCTACGATTCCAGCGCCTGGACGCCGATGGTCGGGCTGGTGGTCAAGCCCAGCGAACATCTGTCCTTCTACGGCAACTATATCGAGGGCCTGTCGCCCGGCACCATCGTCGATGCCGCCTACCAGAACGCCGGGCAGGTCTTTGCCCCCTACAAGACCCGCCAGGTCGAGATCGGCGCCAAGCTGGAGACCGGCGGCTTCATCAACACTGTCAGCCTGTTCCAGGTCGAAAAGCCGGGCACCCTGGTCGATTACGCCACGGCGCCGCTGCCCACGCTGCGCGAGAACGGCGAGCAGCGCAATCGCGGCATCGAATGGGCCATCATGGGCGAGATCGCGCCGGAACTCCGCGCGCTTGGAGGCGTGAGCTATACGCAGGCCCGCCTGACCAGGACGCAGGACGGCGCCCATGACGGAAACCATGCGCCCGGCGCCGCGCCCCTGGCGGTCAACCTTGGCCTGGAATGGGATACCCCCTGGGTGCAGGGGCTGACGCTCAGCGGGCGGCTGATCCACACCTCGTCGCAATATGTCGACAACGCCAATGCCATCAGGATCCCGGACTGGACGCGGGTCGATCTGGGCATGCGCTATGAGACGGTCCTGGGCGGCAGGAAGGTCTCGGTGAACGGCGGGGTGAAGAACCTCTTCGACCAGAGCTACTGGGCGGGCGCCAATGCAAGCAATGTGGTGGCGCTTGGCGCGCCGCGAACCTTCCAGCTTTCCGCCTCGGTGGATTTCTAGGGCAGGGTCGGGCTGTTCGCCATCGGCCCTTGCGCCGGTGCGCCGGCTGGGCAAACGGGGCAAAGCCATGTCGCTGTCCTCGGACGGCGGCGTCCGGGCGCGGGGCATTGACCGGCATCTTCCGGCAAAGCCGCCCGTCGCCGCGCCGGGGGATGCCGAGGGCAGGAGGCGCTGCACCTCGCCGCTGTTCTATCGCGTGCCCGTGGGGGCCGAGATGTGCGGTCCCTGTCCGACGCCGGACCTGACCACCTTCTTCGTGGCGGTGCAGCATCCAGGCGACGGCGGCGAGGATTGGGAGGGCCACGGCCGCCCGTCCTATTACGAGGACCTGTCCACCCGCTGGCCGGATTTCCGCGACGACATGCCGGTGCGCCCGGCGGTGGTGGCGATCACGAAACAGGGCGGCGGCCGGATCGGTTGACCGAGGGCCGGAAAGCAAAAGGGGACGGTTCGCCGCCCCCTTTTCGTGTCGTGCCTGCGTCAGTGCGTGACGCCGCTGCCGCCGGTCACGGCGATGTTGTAGGGCTTGCCTTCGACCGGCACGGTGCCGCGCTCCGACAGGTCCTCGGTCGCGATGCGGCGCACCAGGCCGGCGTTGGGATCGGTGATGACGATTTCATCCCCGGCCAGGGCGAGGCGCGGGCGCGGGTCGTTCCAATGCCCGTCCATCGAATAGGGCTCCGTCACCTTGGCGCTGGCCGCGATCTCGGCCTTCAGCAGGTCGATGCGGTGCAGGCTGCCGTCCTCGGTCAGCACGTAGCCGGTCGAGGGCTTGGCCGGGTCGAGCGCGAAATCCACCCGGCGGAAAGGCAGCTTGATGTAGCGGTAATGCGGCTCGTCCACCGGGTCGATGACCACCAGCCCGTCGGGGCCGTAATTGCCCAGGAAGACCTGGATGCCGGTCGAGCCCAGCAGCGTGCCGGTGGTCACGCCCTGCGGCAGGTCGGCCGGATAGGGCAGCAGCCTGTATTCCGGGCCGTTCGCGCCTGCCTTGACGGTCAGCACGCCTTCCTTGCAGCCGGCGGCCAGATAGGCGCCCGAGAAGGCCTCGCCATGGATCGCGGTGCAACTGGCCAGGTCGCCTGCCGGCTTGCCCTCGGCGTCGAAGGCCTGCAGGCCCAGTCGCGGCACCGAGGCGTCGCCCTCGACCTTCTCGTCCGAGGCGATGGTGGAGAGCCAACTGTCGCCCAGGGGCGCGACGAAGCCGTGATGGGCGCGGGCCTGCGGGAACCTGACCGGCTCGACCTTGCCCTCGGCCAGCGCGTGGCCGTCGAGGATCTCGGCATAGCCGCCCTGGTCGTAGTTCAGCACCACCTTGCCGTCGTGATCGACCAGGTGGAACGGGCGCGGCCCGGTCAGGCTGGCGTCGATGGCCGCGGGATCGCCGACCTCGATGTCGCGGTGGTCGCCGTGGTCGTGGAACGAGATGCCGCTGCGGATGAACTGCACCGTATCGGCATCGGACTGCACCGCGGCCACCACCGCGCCACCTGCGACCGGGAACAGCTTGACCTGGCCGGTGGTCGGGAAGGTCCAGCGATGATCGGGTTCGGACAGGTCGAACGCCGTGACCTGGGCCTTTTCGTGATCGCCGACGAAGACGCGGTAAAGCGTGACGTCCTCATGATCGTGGTCATGGTCCTGCGCGAAAGCCGCGCCGGCCAGGACCAGGGCAAGGGCGCTGGCGCCCGCGAGATGTCTGAGCATGGATGGTCTCCTTGGATGGTGGATCGGGGTGAAGGCTCCGGGACGGGGCAATGGCTGGTCCAATCTGGTCAGCGGGCGGCCAGCGCCGCGGCGATGGCGCTGGCATTGTGGCGCATCATCGCGATGTAGTCGGGCGCCGGGCCGTCCGGGCTGGACAGCGCGTCGGAATAGAGCGTGCCTGCCAGCGGCAGTCCGGCTTCGCGCGCGATCTGCTCCAGCAGCCTGGTGTCGCTGATGTTCTCGGCGAAGATGGCCGCGGCCTTGCGGTCGCGGATCTCGCGGATCAGGCCCGCCACATCGGCCGCAGTGGCCTCGGATTCGGTCGAGACGCCCTGCGGCGACAGGAAATGCACGCCATAGGCGGCCTCGAAATAGCGGAAGGCGTTGTGGGCGACCACCACGGTGCGGCGGTCCGTGGGCAGGGCGGCGACGGCGCTGCGGATTTCGGTATCGAGGGCGTCCAGTTCGCCGGCATAGCGGGCCGCATTCGCCTGATAGGCGGCGCAGCCTTCGGCATCGGCCGCGCAGAAGGCTGCGGCGATGTTCTGCACATAGACCTTGGCATTCGGCACCGATTGCCAGGCATGGGGATCATGCGCGCCGGCATGGAAGACCGCCTTGCCGTCGATATAGTGGTAATGGCCGCCGCCCGGCTCCTCCATCGTCTCGACCCCGTCGGTCAGGGTGGCGACGGCGGCATCGGTTCCGTTGGCGGCGATCAGGCGGGTCAGGAAGCCCTCGAATTCCAGCCCGTTGGTCAGCACCACATCGGCGCCGGCCAGCGCGATCGCGTCGGCCGGGCGGGGCTCATGGACATGCGTGTCGGAATCCGGGCCGACCAGCACCTTCAGCCTGATCCGGTCGCCGCCGACTTCTGCCGCGAAATCGCCGATGATCGAGAAGGTGGCGACCACGTCCAGCGGTTCCGCCTGTGCAGCCGCAAGGGATGAAAACGCAATGGCTGCACAGGCGGCAATGCGGCGAAGCCAATCTCTCATGGGATATCCTTTCATGGCGTCAGGCCGTCCGGTGGTGGCGGCGGGGCAGGGCCGGCCGCAACACGCCTCGCGGCCCGGCCAGAAGCGAGACGAGATAGACCACCCCGGCCGAGAGGATGATCGCCGGACCCGAGGGCAGGCTGGCGTGATAGGACAGCAAGAGCCCGCCCAGCGATGAGACGATGCCGATCCCGACCGAGGCGACGCACATCGCGACGGCATCGTTCACCCAGAACCGCGCCGCAGCGCCGGGCAGGATCATCAGTCCGACCGACAGCAGCGTGCCAAGCGCCTGGAACCCGGCGACCAGGTTCAGCACCACCAGCCCCAGGAAGACGAAATGCACCACGCCCCCCAGGCCCGAGACCGAACGCAGGAACAGCGGGTCGAGGCATTCCCCCACCAGCGCCCGCCACAGCAGCACCGTGGTCGCCAGCGTGACGGCGGCGACCAGCCCGATCAGCCACAATGCATCGTCGTTCAGCGCCAGCACCGTGCCGAACAGCACATGCATCAGATCGACGCTGGAGCCGCGCAGCGAGACCATGACGACCCCGATGGCCAGCGAAACCAGGTAGAAGGCCGCCATCGAGGCATCCTCCCTCTGCACCGTCAGCCGTGCCACGGCGCCGGCGCCAAGCGCCACGATGGCCCCGGCGATCAGCCCGCCAATGGTCATCGGCACGATCTCCAGCCCGTAAAGCAGGAAGCCCGCCGCCGCGCCCGGCAGGATGGCGTGGGACATGGCGTCGCCAGTCAGGCTCATCCGGCGCAGCATCAGGAAGACGCCGACCGGGCAGGCCGACAGCGACAGCAGCAGCGCCCCCGCCAGCGCGCGCTGCATGAAGGCGAATTCGAGGAAAGGCGCCACGACCCAGTCGACCATCACGCCACGTCTCCGGCCGGGGCGGGGGACGGCTCGCACCAAGGCGCGTCGTCGTCCCAGGCTTCTTGGAACTGCCGGGCGCGTTGCATGTTCTGGGGCGTCACCACCTCGGCGCTTGGCCCCCAGGCGATGGGGCGGCGGGCAAGCAGCAGGGCCTGCGGGAAATGCGCCCGCACCAGGTCGAGGTCATGGACGACCACGACCACGGTACGGCCTTCGCCATGCCAATGCAGGATCAGGCCGATCAGGTCGCGGATGGTCTTTTCGTCGATGGCGTTGAAGGGCTCGTCGAGCAGGATCAGATCGGCATCCTGCACCAGCAGCCGGGCGAACAAAGCGCGCTGCAACTGCCCGCCCGACAGGCTGTCGATGGGACGCCGCCCGAACCCGTCCAGCCCCACGGCGCGCAGCGCATCCGCGACGGCGCCGCGATCCTCGGCCCGGTGCCGGCCCAGCAGGCCGCGCTTGCGCCACAGGCCAAGCGCGACCAGGTCCACCACCCGCGCCGGGAAGCTGCAGTCCAGTTCGGACTGCTGTGGCAGGTAGGCCAGGCTGGTCCGCGCCGCGATGTGGCAGGTGCCGCTCATCGGCGCCAGCAGGCCGGTGATGCATTTGATCAGCGTCGACTTGCCCGACCCGTTCGGCCCGACCACGGCCAGCAGCGCGCCGCGCGGCACCTGGCCGGTCAGGTGATGGACGGCGGCGTGGCTGCCATAGCCGACCGTCAGATCCTCGAAGGTGATACAGGCATCGGCCGTGCGGGGGTTCATTTCAGGCGGCTCCGGGCGTCGCTGCATGACAGACTCGAGTTTGCGTGATGTTATTACATTACGAAAAGAGAAGGGCAAGAGAGGCCGTCGCGCGTTCCGGCGTCAGAAAACGGCGGCTGAGGCCGGAACGCGGGCGGGATGCCGGCAAGGACATGCCGACGCGCCAGTTTTGTGATTTGTCGAAACGGCGCCCGCGGCCTAAAGCCTGCCGCCATGCGCTGTTTGCGGCTTGCCTTGCTGTCCCTGCTGTCGGTCCTTGCCCTTGCAAGGGCCGAGGCGCATCCGCATGTCTTCATCGACACCGGCCTGACCTTTCGCTTCGACGGTGAGGGCAGGATGGGCGCGGTCAGCGTGACCTGGGTCTTCGACGAGCTTTCCTCGATGCTGATCGTCGAGGACATGGAGCTGGACGCTGACGGCAACGGCGTGCTGACCGATGACGATATCGCCCGCCTGACCGCCATGTTCAGCGACTGGCCCGAGGATTTCGCCGGCGACCTTTACCTGACACATGACGGAAAGCCGGTCGCGCTGTCCGGGCCGATGGAGATCGAGGTCCGCCATCGCGACGGCCGGCTGGTCGTGAGCCATATCCGCCCGCTTCTGGACCGGATCCGACCCGAGGACGGGCGGATCGTCGCGCAGGTCTATGACCCGACCTATTATACCTTCTACGAGCTGGCCGGGACGCTAGAAATCCGGGGCCGGGACGGCTGCCGCGTCGAGATAGAAAAGGCCGACATCGCCGCGGCGCAGCGCAAATATGGCGACGAACTAGCCAAGCTGACCAATGACGAGATCATGGATCAGGGCAAATATCCCGATGTGGGCGGCGATTTTGCCGACCACATGAGGCTGGAATGCGCAAGGCCGTCCTGATCGCTCTGCTTGCGCTGGCCGTGGCCGCCGGACTGGTCTTTTGGACCGGGCTGGACGACCGCGTCGCCCGCATGGCCCTGGGCTGGCAGCGCGACTACCAGAACGCGCTGGCGCGGGCCTTGCGCGCCCTGCGGGGCGGCGAGGCCGGGGCGGTCACGGCATTCCTGGGCATCTGCTTCGCCTATGGCTTCCTGCATGCGCTGGGGCCGGGGCACGGCAAGGCGTTGATCGGCGCCTACGGGGTCGCGACCGACGTGCCGATGAGACGCATGGTCGGCCTGGCCGCGATAACCAGCCTTGCGCAGGCGACGGTCGCGGTGGCCGTGGTCTATGCGGGCGTCTGGATCTTCGGCGGCGCGCGCGACCGCGTCGAGGGCGCTGCGGCCGGTCTCGAGCCGTTCTCGGCCGCGGCCATCGCCCTGCTGGGGGTGATCCTGTGCTGGCGCGGCTTCCGTAGGCTGGCCGCGGGCCGGCACCGGCATGGCCACACGCATTCCGAAACCTGCGGCTGCGGCCATGCCCATGTCCCCGATGTGCAGGAGGTTCGGGCAATCCGGTCCTGGCGCGAAGCCGCGGCGCTGGTCGCCGGAGTGGCCCTGCGGCCCTGCACCGGGGCGCTGTTCCTGCTGATCCTGACCTGGCGGCTCGATCTGGATGCAATCGGGATCGCCGGCGCCTATGCCATGGGGATCGGCACCATGATGGTGACGGGCCTTGCCGCGGTCATCGCAGTCGCCCTGCGCCGCGGGGTGCAGGTCTCGCTGCCGTCCCTCGGCCGCGCCTCGGTCCTCGCCGGCCTGGTCGAGGTCGCCTTCGGCGGCCTGGTGGCGATCTTCGCCTTCGCGACGGCGTTTCGCCTGGTCCAGGCGCCCTTCTGATCCGATCCTGGCGCGGCTACCCGACCGGACCAGCCGGGATGCCTTCCCCAGGGGTCGGCTTCGGTATCCGGCGATACCTGCCGTCGTGGCAGAAACATTTCATCGAAGAAGAGAGCGCCAACGCGAATTGCCAACGCCGTTCTTGTCCTTGCGCTCGTTGGAGGATGCACGACACGCGGCCTCGGAGCCCATTTCATGGATGAAAACGAGGGACGGGAGCGGCTGGCAGTCGAGGCCCGAGCGACGGCATATGCCCTGTCGCTCTATCTGAACGGCATGGTTTCGCACCTCTAGGTGAAGCTCCGCCCGTCGCTGCCGCGTGTCGAGGTGGTCCCGGCATGGCGGGAACCACCAAAAGGATCGATGCGGCATCGGGCGATGATCTTCCCAGTTTGGCCGGCTTCGGCGCAGTCCATTGCAGAGGCTATGCTCCGAACCCCGGACATGCAGGATGTCCGGGGATTTACCTCATCCGCTCATGCCGGGACGATCTTGCCGGGCAGGCTGTTGACCCGCATCGTCTCGTCGGGGCGGAAATGGATGACCGAGCGGATCGACTCGCCTGCGTGCAGCAGGTCGAAGGCGGTGTTGATCTGCTCATGCGTCATGTTGTGGGTGATATAGGGATCGACGCTGAACTCGCCCCGCAGCCATTCGTCCACCATGCCGGGCAACTGGCTGCGCCCGCGCACCCCGCCAAAGGCCGAGCCGCGCCAGACCCGGCCCGTCACCAGTTGGAACGGACGGGTGGCGATTTCCTCGCCCGCGCCTGCGACCCCGATCACGGTGCATTCACCCCAGCCCTTGTGGCAGCACTCCAGCGCCGAGCGCATGACGTTCACGTTGCCGATGCATTCGAAGGCATAATCCACCCCGCCGTTGGTCATGTCGATGACGACCTGGTGGATCGGCTGCTGGAACTCCTTGGGGTCGATGCATTCGGTCGCGCCCAGGCCGCGGGCCAGCGGGAACTTGCTGGGGTTGGTGTCGATGCCGATGATGCGGCCGGCGCCCACCATCTTCGCCCCCTGGATCACCGCCATGCCGACCGCGCCCAGGCCGAAGACTGCGACGGTCGCGCCGGGCTGGACCTTGGCGGTGTTCCTGACTGCGCCCATGCCGGTCGGTATGGCGCAGCCCATGACGCTGGCCTTGGCCAGGGGCGCCTCGGTCGAGATCCTGGCCACCGAGATCTCGGGCAGCACCGTATATTCGCTGAAGGTGCTGGTGCCCATGTAGTGATGGATCATCCGGCCCTTATAGGAGAAACGTGAAGTGCCGTCGGGCATCACGCCGAGGCCCTGCGTCTCGCGGATGGTCTGGCACAGGTTGGTCTTGCCCGACCTGATATAGGGGCAGTCGGGATCCTCGGGGATGTAAAGCGGGATGACGTGGTCGCCCGGCTTGACCGAGGTGACGCCGCGGCCGATTTCCTCGACGATGCCGACGCCCTCATGGCCGAGGATGGCGGGGAACAACCCCTCGGGGTCCTTGCCCGACAGGGTGAACATGTCCGTATGGCACAGGCTGGTGGTGACGATACGGACCAGGACTTCGCCGTCCTTCGGGCCTTCGAGGTCGATCTCCTCGATCTCCAGCGGGCGGTTCGGTTCCCAGGCGATGGCGGCGCGGGTTTTCATCTCGGACAGTCTCCTCGGCTTGCATCCAGTGGCGTAATGTTATTTCATTTCATCAATCGCGTGAACCTGCCCGACCGGGCGATTTCGGACAGGGTTGCCGATGTTCAGGCCAGGGGGCGGGAAGCGAATGACAAGGCAGGGGCCAGCCGCGCCCGGCAGGGACAGCCACCGGGTGCATGTCGTCATCTATCCCGGCTTCAAGTCGATGGAGGCGGTCGGGCCGGTCAATGTGCTGACCTATGCCAACCGCCACCTGGCCGCGCGGGGCGATCCGCGCCGCTATGACATCGTGCTGGCCGCGCGCCAGCCCGGCATGGTGCCCTCGGACACGCTGATCTCGCTGGAGGCGGGGCCGCTGCCGGAAGGCCCGCTGGCCACGGTCATGGTCGCCGGTGCGCTCGACATCCAGGCGGCGCTGGCGCGGGAAGCCGGGCTGGTGGAGTGGTGCCGCAGGCGGGCCTTCGAGGCGGAACGCTTCGCGGCGCTCTGCTCGGGGTCGTTCTTCCTGGCCGCGGCGGGGCTTCTGGACGGACGGTGCGCAGCGACGCATTGGAGCGTGGCCGATCTGTTGCAGAGCCGCTTTCCCAAGGTTCGCGTGGATGCCGACGCGATCTTCGTGCAGGACGGCAGCCTGTGGACCTCGGCCGGGGTGACGGCGGCGATCGACCTGGCGCTGGCCTTTGTCGAGCAGGATTTCGGCCGCGATCTGGCGCTGGCCGTGGCGCGCGACCTGGTGATCTATCTCAAGCGTCCGGGCGGGCAGTCGCAGTTCAGCGCCGCCCTGACCAGCCAGATGCGCGGCCCGCCGGGGATGCGCGACATCCAGGCGTGGCTGCTGGCCAACCTGGACCGGCCCCTGCGCATCCCCGACATGGCGGCCCGCGCCGGGATGAGCCCGCGCAACTTCACCCGCCTGTTCGCCGCCGAACTGGGCACCACTCCCGCCAGCTATCTGGAGAGCGCGCGCTGCGAGCGGGCCAAGGCGCTGCTCCTGGACGGCGACCTGCCGTTGAAGGCCATTGCCTTCCGCTGCGGCTTCACCTCGGACGAGCAATTGCGCAAGGCCTTCCTGCGCCGGTTTTCGCTGACGCCGCGCGACTATCGCGACCGCTTCAGGACGACGCTGACGGTCCGATAGGTGCAATGCCGGGCCGGGCGGCTTACCGCTGCGACAATTTCACTGTGCTTGCCGGCCAGGGATCGTCGAAGGCTGCGCCCGCCCTCCAGGCCGCGACCTCTGCGGGGGTGCAGAAGCAGCCCCTGACGGCATCGGCGAATGCCGCAAGCCCGTCGCGATCCCCGATCACGGTCAGCCGGCAGCCCCGATCGCCGAACTCGGGCGACATGCCGGCAAGGCGGCGGCGCATCTCTTCGCGTTCCTCGGGCAGCAGGTTGAGGCTCTCGTCCTCCAGCGCCGCGACCTTCCAGTAATTGACGATCTCCAGCCCGATGCTGCCGGCGGTCTGGTTCCAAAGCAGTTGCAGCCGATCGCGCGACGGCAGCCAGAAGAAGCCCTTGCTGCGATGGATGCCGGTGCCGAGATAGTGGTTATAGACCCGCCACAGCCTTTGCGGGTGAAAGGGGCGGGGGTCCGCGATCATGATGCTGTCGATGCGATAGTCCTCGGCCCCGGACATCGAGCTGGTCCCATGCTGCCGGTCCCAATCGGTCAGTTCTGCCCCCAGGGCGGCGACCCGCGCATGGTCATAGGGCGGCAGGGCCAGCACATCGGCCAGCCGGACATTGCCCCATTGCATCCCCATGATGTCGGCGAAGGGGTTGAGCGGATGGATCGCCTGCGCGACAGTGCGCAGCGTCTCGCCGGACACCCGGTCCATCTCGCTCAGCAGGATGCGGCTGGCGAACATGATCTGCTCGGCCAGCAGGTTCTCGATCCCGCGCTGGCCGGCGACCAGATGGCGCGAGGCGGCGGGCAGGATGGCGCGGCCCAGGTCGTGGTCCTGCGCCAGCGTCGCCGTGTCCACCACCGACAGGAAGCCGTGCAGCCGCAGGGCGGGATGCGCGCGGATCGCCTCGAGAAGCGGCCAAGGATGGGTGCTGCCCGAGGTTTCGATCAGGATATGGGTGGCGTCCCCCTGCGCGGTCACCTTGTCCACGGCGCGGACGAACTGCTCCAGCCCCTGCGCGCCGCTGATGCTGCCGGCCGGGATGGCGGCAAAGCGCGGGTCGCGGCGCGAGATCGCATCGCTGGTGTCGAGTCTCGTTGACGAGGACGCCCGGCATGCTGCGGGCCTGCACCAGCAGGCTCTGCATGAGCGTAGCCTTTCCGGCCCCGAGAAACCCGTTCAGGATGGTGACCGGAGCCTGCGGCATGGTGTCGTCCTGAATGAAAGCGGGTCAACCGGCGGGGCGCTTGCCTGCGGCCTCGCGCGATGGAAACTTCTGGGCATGGAAGAGGGGTCGTCTTCCAGCGCCACGATCCGCCCGGTTGCATGCAGGATGCCGCATCTCATGCGGATACAGAGTCGATGTTTATCAGTATCTTGAAAGACATTAGTCATGCAGATTCTCATGATGAATTGGGCGAGGCATGCGCGGGTTTTTAGAGCCAGCGCCCGGCCATCCGACGGTCATCAGGCTGGGCGCATGGGCCTCGGTCGTTGCGGCATTGGTGACGGCCGGGATCAGCCCGTCGGCGCCGATTTCGAGGCCAGACGGCTGCCTTCATCGACCTGTCCGACGCTGGGGCGGGTGGAAAAGAACGACATTGCAGGCCCCGGCGATTCTGGCTATTTGAGTAACGTAATAACATTACATTTACGAGGATGCCATGCCGACCAGCCAGCAAACGCGCGACAAACGCCTGCCCGTCACCGTCCTGTCCGGCTTCCTGGGCGCGGGAAAGACCACGCTTCTGAACCACGTCCTGAACAATCGCGAGGGTCGCCGCGTCGCGGTCATCGTCAACGACATGTCCGAGGTGAATATCGACGCCGACCTGGTGCGCGACGGCGCCGAACTGAACCGGGCCGAGGAAAAGCTGGTCGAGATGACCAATGGCTGCATCTGCTGCACCTTGCGCGACGACCTGCTGCAAGGGGTGCGCAAGCTGGCCGAGGAGGGTCGCTTCGATTATCTGCTGATCGAGGGCACCGGCATCGCCGAGCCTCTGCCCGTCGCTGCGACCTTCGATTTCCGGGACGAGAACGGCGACAGCCTGTCGGATGTCGCGCGGCTGGACACGATGGTCACGGTCGTCGATGCGATCAACCTGACCAACGACTTCGCCAGCGACGATTTCATAGCCGAACGCGGCGAAAGCCTGGGCGACGCGGATGAGCGGACGCTGGTCAACCTGCTGACCGACCAGATCGAATTCGCCGACGTGATCGTGCTGAACAAGGCGACGGATGCGGGGCCCGAGCGGCTGGACCGGGCGCGCAAGATCGTGCGGGCGCTGAACCCGGACGCGACGCTCATCGAGACGGATTTCGGCCGTGTCGATGCCGATGCGATCTTCGACACCGGCCTGTTCGATTTCGACCGCGCGCATCTGCATCCGATGTGGGCGAAAGAGCTTTACGGTTTCGAGGATCACGTGCCAGAAACCGAGGAATACGGGATTTCCTCATTCGTCTATCGCGCGCGGCGGCCGTTTCACCCGCGCAGGATCCACGACCTTTTCAACGGCGACCTGCCCGGCGTGATCCGCGCCAAGGGGCATTTCTGGATCGCGAGCCGCCCGAACTGGGCGGTGGAGTTCAGCCTGGCCGGCGTCGTCTCTTCGGTTACGCCTCTGGGTGGCTGGTGGGCCTCGGTGCCGCGCGAACGCTGGCCGACGCATCCCGACAGCCTCGCCGAGGTGGCGAGGAACTGGCAGGAACCCTGGGGCGACCGCCGGCAGGAGCTGGTGTTCATCGGCGCGGGCATGGACCCTGCGGCAATCACCCAGGCCCTGGACGATGCCCTGGTCGAGGCCTGGGACTTCACGCCCGAAGCCTGGGCGAGGCTTCCCGATCCCTTTCCGCAATGGGGCCAGCGTCGCGTGGCCTGAGCGCGGCAAGGGCGGGGGCTGGGATGCCCCCTCAGAAGCGGACCAGAGGAGAAGCAGCCGCATGACCAAGACCGATACCGCAATCCCGCAAGCCCCAGGCCCCGATGCCGCCGAGGCGCGGGAAATCCGCGAATCCGACAGCGGGCTGGTGCTGCAGCAGGTGGTGCAGCCGGGGATCGGCGCCGCGATCTGGCGGCGCCGCCTCTCTCCCGCCTTCGCCGAATGGATCGAGGGCATTCCGGTCGGCCAACTGCCGGCCCTGCGCGCCCTGGTGGATTTCCGCGCGGCCGAGAACTGCATCCACGCCGCCTGCGACCGCTCCGGCCTGCCCGCCGGGACGATGCGAGACCTGCTGGCCAGCGACATCGGGGCGCTGGCGCTGGTCTTTGCCCAGGTCGTGCGCAACCCGCTGATGCATATCCGCTTCGAGGCGGTGACGACGGATGCCTGCCGGAAATTCCATGTTGACCAGATGCCCGCGCGGTTGGTTTGCACCTATCGGGGGCCGGGGACGCAATTCGGGCTGGAGGATGCCAGCGGCCAGGTCGTGCCGGCCGGCGAGATGCGCGTCGGCGAGGCCGCGATCCTGCGCGGCGCGCTGTGGCCCGGCATGGAGGTCACGCGGCTGCTGCACCGTTCCCCGCCCATCGCCGGAACCGGGCAGGTGCGGCTGTTCCTGGCGCTCGATCCGGCCGTGGACCCGGCCGCGGCGCAGAGACTGCACTGATGCGCGGCAACCTTGCCACCTCGCTGCGCCGCCGCCGCAGGCCCTGTCCGATCAAGCAATACGACCGCCTGCCGCCCGAGCTGCGCCGCTGGCTGGCGCAGGCGGCGCTGCCCTGGAGCCCGGCTTCCGCCTTGCGCCTGTGGCAGAAGCTTCTGGGCGAGACCGCGGGCAACACCGAGGCCGTCTGCCGGCGCCTCGACCTGATCGAGGCGCGGATGCTGATGCGGGACGCGCCGCGGATATGGGGCTTCCCGCCGCCCGCCGCCGCGCAGACGGCCGGGGGCGAAAGCGCCCTCCCGCGCGGGTGAATTGCCTTGCCATTCGCCTGCGCAAAAGGGCCGTGGGGCTGCCCCGCCTGATCGCCGGACTTTCCGGCTGTGTGCCCGCCGCGGCTGCCGCGCATCCGCATGGCTTCGTGGATGCGTCCCTGACCCTGCGCCTCGATGACCGGGGACGCCCTGGGTGGTCGAGGTCAGCTGGGCCTATGACGCGCCCAGCACCCTGCTGATCCTGGCCGATCTGGGGCGGGATACGGATGGCGATCACGGGCCGAGCGCGGTCGAGACCCCCAGGTCTCCCGCCGATAGCCCCAAGGTTTCGACGGGGATCCGTATCTGTCCCGCGACGGCCTGCCGCTTGCCCTGTCCGAACCGCTGCAGCGGTGGCTGGACTCGCGGCGGCCGCCTGATCAGCACGCTCTTTGCGACCCGCCCGACCTGGCGGATGGGGCAATGTCCGTCAGGATGGATGATCCGGGTCACTACACGGCCTATCGACTGTCCTCTCCCAAGGATGTCGGACGGAAGGCCTGCAAGGTCCGAGTATAGCGGGCGGACAGCAAGGCAGGGCACCGTCGCGATGCCGACCAGCCGACGCTGCTGGATGCGCTGGTCGCGATGGGACGAAAGACCACGCCGCCTGTCGGGCTGCCTTCGCCGACGAATGGCCGCGGTCCTGCGCGCAGCGGCCCTGGGCTTCGTTCGGGGGGATGGCTGGGATCGCGGGCGCGCGCAGGCAGTCGGGCGACAGGTTCGGCAGGTCGGGGATCATGCGCGGGCCTCCTTCGCGGCAAGTTCGGGGAACCAGCGGCCGCCCAGCCACAGGGCGGCGTTGACCAGCAGGATCGGCACCGGCACCTCGACCAGCGGGCCGATCCCGGACATTCCCCGCGCGACGCATCCGCCGCGCATCCTGCTGCTCTACGGCTCGCTGCGCGAACGCTCCTGCAGCCGCTTCGCCACGCTGGAGGCCGAGCGCCTGCTGCGGCATTTCGGCTGCGAGACGCGGGTGTTCCACGCCAACGGCCTGCCGCTGCCCGAGGATGCCGAACCGTCGCATCCCAAGGTGCAGGAGCTGCGCGACGCCTGTCTGTGGTCCGAGGGCCAGGTCTGGACCAGCCCCGAACGCCATGGGGCGATGACCGGGGTGATGAAGGCGCAGATCGACTGGATTCCGCTGTCGATGGGGGCGATCCGGCCGACGCAGGGCCGCACGCTGGCGGTGATGCAGGTCTCGGGCGGCTCGCAAAGCTTCAACGCGGTGAACCAGATGCGCGTGCTGGGCCGCTGGATGCGGATGCTGACGATCCCGAACCAGTCCTCGGTCGCCAAGGCATGGCAGGAGTTCGACGAGGCCGGGCGCATGCGGCCGTCGAGCTATTACGACCGTATTGTCGACGTGATGGAGGAACTGGTGAAGTTCACCCTGCTGACCCGCGATCTCTCGGCCTTCCTGACCGACCGCTACAGCGAGCGCAAGGAAACGGCCGCAAAGCTCGAGGAACAGGTTAACCTCAAGGCCGCGACGTGAGGCCGGACATGCCCTTGCCGTGGTGGTGGGGGTATCCCGGCCGGGCCATGAGCAAGGGGGCGGATCTTGTCCAAGCATCAGGGCGGCACGGTCCGTCCCGCTGCCGCGTCGGACATGCGTTCCTTCACCGCAGCTGGTCGGGCAGGGGGATGAACTCGCTCTCGTCCCCCGGCGGCAGGCGGAAGCGGCCGTGTTCCCAGTCGCCCTGCGCCCATGCTTCCTTGGCGGCGTCGATCCGTTCCTGCGACGAGGCGACGAAGTTCCACGAAATGTAGCGTGGCCCGTTCATGGTCTCGCCGCCCAGAACCATCAGCCGCGCGCCGGCCTCGCCGGCCTTCAGGCTGATGCGGTCGCCGGGGCGGAACACCATCATCCGGCCGGCCTCGAAGCTTTGGCCGGCGACACGGATGCTGCCCTCGACCACATAGACGCCGCGGTCCTCGTGATCGTCGGGCAGCGGCAGGCTGGCCCCGGCGGCAAGGACGACATCGGCATAGAAGGTCTCGGTGAAGGTCTTGACCGGCGCGCGCTCGCCCCAGGCCGAACCCAGGATCAGCCGTACCTGCTTGCCGCCTTCATCGAGGAAGGGCAGCGCCTCCTGGCCGTGATGCTCGAAGGCCGCGGCGCGGTCCTCTTCGGCTTCCGGCAGCGCGACCCAGGTCTGGATGCCGAAGAGCGAGCCGGGTTGCTTGCGCATCTCCTCGCTGGTGCGCTCGGAATGGGTGACGCCGCTGCCGGCGATCATCCAGTTGACCTCGCCGGGATAGACCATCTGGTCGGCGCCGGTGCTGTCGCGATGATGGAATTCGCCCTGGTAGAGATAGGTCACCGTCGCCAGCCCGATATGCGGGTGCGGGCGCACGTCGATGCCGCCGCCGGTCAGGAACTCGGCCGGGCCCATCTGGTCGAAGAAGATGAAGGGGCCGACCATCTGCCGGCGCGGCGCGGGAAGCGCGCGGCGCACCTCGAAGCCGCCCAGGTCGCGGGCGCGCGGAATGATCAGCGTCTCGATGGATTCCAGGCCCTTGCGGTCGGGGCAATCCGGGTTCTGCGTGGGGTTCCAGCTCATGTCAGGCTCCTTTCGTGGGTCCGGGGATGCGAAGGCTTACGGTATCAGGTCTTGCGCAGGGCTGCATCGAGGCTGACCGGGCCGGCCCCCGCCGCCGCAAGATACAGGAAGACGAAGCAGAACAGGATCGCGGGAACGCCGCCGTTCTGCGCCGGATAGAACCCCTGCGGCGCATGCGCCAGGAAATAGGCGAAGGCCATGACCCCGGACAGGACGAAGGCCGCGACGCGGGCCTGGAACCCGACCAGGACCAGAAAGCCCGCGACCAGTTCGAAGAGGCCCGCGATCCAGGGCAGCGAGCCGGTCGGGGGCACGGCCTGGCTGGCCGGAAAGCCAAGGATCTTCTGCGTGCCGTAGCTGAAGATCACCAGCGCGGCGACGATCCTGAGGATGCCGAGCAAAAGCGGCTCATAGGGTGTCAGGGCTTGGTTCATCATGTCGGTCCTTTCTGGCGTTGTCGTTCCTTGGGTGCGCGGTCACAGCGGCCGCAGCAGGTGCCTGACCCGCGGCGGTCCCTCGCCGATGTGGAAGGCGTTGAGCATCTGCTGGTCCAGCTGGTCGGCATGGGTGACGCGGGCGTGCTGGCGCTGATGCTCGACCCAGCTTTCCACCACGAAGGCCTCGACCATCCGCCCCGGCTCGGCAATGTCCTCCCACAGGTCCCAGCGGATCGCGCCGTCTCGCGCTGGCGGGTGGCGCTGAAGCGGCGCAGGGCGGCCGTGAACTCGGCCATCCGGGCCGGATCAACGCGATATTCGATCTCGATCAGCACCGGGCCGCGATCGTCCCCAGGCGGGACGGCGACCACGGGTTCCGCCCAATGGTTCGAGGGGGCAAGGTCGGCCGTCGCATCCTTCGGCAGCCGCCAGACGCGCGCCAGCAGCACCGAGGCGAGCAGCCCCGCCGATGCCACCACCAGCGCCGCCGGCACGCCGGACCACGAGGCGATGGTGCCCCAAAGCACGCTGCCGCCCGTCATCGCGCCCTGGAAGACCAGCAGATAGACGGCCAGCGCCCGCGCCTTCACCCAGCCCGGAGAGGCCGTCTGCGTCGCCACGTTCAGCGAGGTCAGCATCCCGATCCAGGCCAGCCCCGCCAGGACCATGACCGCGCCGGCGATCCAGGCGTTCGGCACCAGCGTCAGCGCCAGCGTCGCCAGCGCAAACAGCAGCGTCGCCCAGACCGAGATCCGGTTGGGGGGAACCGTCCGGCGCAGCCGCTTCAGCAGCAGCGTGCCCAGCACCGCGCCCGCGCCCATGCAGCCCAGAAGCGTGCCATAGCCCGCGGCCTCCAGCCCCAGGATACGACGGCCGACCAGCGGTAGCATGACCCAGAGCGCACTGCCGAACAGAAAGAATCCCGCCGCCCGGATCAGCACCAGCCGCATGGCGGGCGAATGACGCGCATAGCGGTATCCGGCCGTCAGGGTGCCGAGGAAATGTTCCGGCGGCAGGCTATGCGCCGTCTCGGCGCGCTTCCAGAAGAACAGCACGCCCAGGACGGCAAGCACCGACACGGCATTCAGCGCAAAGACCGCCGGGGTGCCGGCCAGCGCGATGATCACCCCGCCAAGCGCCGGGCCGATGGCGCGCGAGATGTTCACGCCCAGGCTGTCCAGCGCCACGGCGTCGGGCAGGGCCTGCTTGTCCACCAGTTCCGGGACGATGGCCTGGAACACAGGCGCGCTGACCGCGGCCGAGGCGCCCAGCACGAAGGTCGCCGCCAGCAGAACCCAGGGGCCGGTCAGGTCCAGCAGGGTCAGGACCGAAAGCGTGGCCGCGGCGGCAAGGCCAAGCAGCTGCGGCGCCAGCAGCAGCCTGCGGCGGTAGACGATGTCGGCCATCGCCCCGGCGGGCAGCGCCAGCAGGAACATCGGCAGGGTCGTCGCCGCCTGCACCAGCGTGACCAGCAGCGGGCTGGCCGACAGCGAGGCCATCAGCCAGGCGGCGCCGACATCGTGCATCCAGGTGCCGATGTTGGATATGATCGTCGCGATCCACAGCGCGCGAAAGACCGGGAAAGACAGGGGACCAGAGGTTCCAGGGTTCGGTTCGGCCATCTCGGCACCTCTCGAAAAAGGGGAATGGACGGCGGGATGCGTGCATCCCGCCGCAGCGATCTTCATCCGGTTCAGACGGCCCAGCAGCCGCAGCCGAAGCTGCCCCAGAAGGTCCGCGCATCCGAGGCCGGGACATTGGCCCCAAGCGCGGCGGCGTGATCGTGGCCATGGACCGCGCAGCCTTGCCCGCAGCCGCAGGCGGCGGCGAAGCGGCTCTGGTCCTGCTGCAATTCCGCCGCGCGGTAATAGCCGCCGAACCGCGCCACCGGCGACCAGTCGGGCATCGGCGCGGGCAGCGCCGGGGCCGGTGGGCCGAATTCCTCCCCGCCATGCACGACCCGGCCGCCCAGCACGGTCAGGACCGAGCGCAGATGCACGATCTCGCTTTCCGGGACCGCGAAGTAATCCGCCGACAGCAGCGCCAGGTCGGCCAGCTGGCCCGCCTTGATCCGGCCCTTCTTGCCCTGTTCGTTCGAGAACCAGGTGTTCGCCTCGGTCCAGAGCCGCAGCGCCGTCTCGCGGTCCAGCCGGTTTTGCACCGGATAAAGCCGGGTGCCGCCCAGGGTCTGCGAAGTCACCAGCCAGGACAGCGAAACCCGGGGGTTGTAGCTTGCCACCCGCGTCGCATCGGTGCCGGCGCCGGCGGGCGACATCGGCCGCCGCGCCGGAGCGGGTGGCATGCGAGGGCCTGGGCTGATACTCGGGCAAGGATCTTCTTACCCATTCATTGGACGAGCCCACCCATGGAACGCGTTTCGGCCCCGCCGCAAGAAACCCTGGCCGCGCGCAGGCGCCATGCCGCCAACCTTGCCGGCGCATTGTGGATGGTCGCGGCGATGGCGGGCTTCACGCTCGAGGATGCCATGATCAAGGGCGTTTCCTCCACCATCCCCATCGCCCAGATCCTTGTCACCTTCGGCCTGGGCGGCGCGCTGGTCTTTGCCGGCCTGGCCCGATGGGCAGGCGAAAGCCTGTTCACGCCCGAGGTGCTGTCCTTTCCCATGCGCCTGCGGGTGGTGTTCGAGATCGCGGGCCGGCTGTTCTATGTCCTCGCGCTGGCGCTGATACCGCTTTCGGCGGCCACCGTCATCCTGCAGGCGACGCCGGTCGTGGTGGTGGCCGCCGCCGCCCTCGTCTTCGGCGAGCGGGTCGGATGGCGCCGGTGGAGCGCCATCCTCTTGGGCATGGGGGGCGTGCTGGTGATCGTCAGGCCGGGAACGGACGGCTTCTCCATGCTCTCGCTTCTCGCGGTTGCGGGCATGCTGGGCTTTGCCGGACGAGACCTCGCCAGCCGGGCGGCCCCTGCGTCCCTGGGGACCAACGTCCTGGGGTTCTACGGCTTTCTGGCGGTGGCGGTCGCCGGGGTGATGGTTTCCTTCTGGTCGGACGCGGCCTTCGTCCTTCCCGAAAGGCGGGCCTGGCTGCTTCTGGTGGGCGCGGTGCTTTGCGGGGTCTGCGCCTATGCCTGCCTGATGAAGGCGATGCGCACGGGCGAGGTCTCTGCCGTCACGCCCTTCCGCTACGTGCGATTGATCTTTGGCGTCGCCCTGGGCGTCCTGCTTTTCGGAGAGCGTCTTACGGGCTCGATGCTGATCGGTTCGGCCATGATCGTCCTCTCGGGGCTGTTCATCATGTGGCGAAGCGCGAAGCTGCCGCAGCGGGGATGAGCAACGGGCGCGGGTGAACATGCACCGCCAAGGGGGGGCGCGGCCCCGGCCGCCCGCAGGTCGCTTTCGCTTGACGAACGGATCGCGCCGCGCTTCCCTGCCGCACCGCGGCACGGGGAGGCAGGGATGGAACAGAGACGGCTCGGCAATCGCAAGGTCGGCGGCATCGGCTTCGGCACGATGAGCTTTGGCGGGATCTTCGGCGCAACGGACGAGACGACGTCGCTGGCCTGCCTCGACGCGGCGGCGGACGCCGGCATCAGCCATTTCGACACGGCCAACATCTATGGCATGGGCGTGTCGGAGCGGATCCTCGGCAAATGGGGGCGGCGGGACATTCACCTTGCCACGAAATGCGGCATCGTCACCGGGCCGCCGCGCGCCGTGCGCAACGACGAGCCCTATGTCCGCCAATGCCTTGAAGAATCGCTGCGCCGGCTGAAGCGCGAGCATGTCGAGCTTTACTACATCCACCGCCGCCAGCCCGAGATCCCGGTCGAGGACCTGGCCGGGACGATGGCGAAGCTGGTGCAGGAAGGCAAGATCGGCGGCTATGGCCTGTCCGAGATCGCGCCCTCGACCCTGCGCCGCGCCCATGCCGAACATCCCGTGGCCGCGGTTCAGAGCGAATTTTCCCTGTGGACGCGGCTGCCCCAGCTGGGCCTGATCCAGGCATGCCGCGCGCTTGGCGTGGCCTTCGTCGCCTTTTCGCCCCTGGGGCGCGGCATGTTCGGGCGCGCGCCGCTGAAACGGGATTTCCGCGCAGGCATCGACTTTCGCGACACCAACCCGCGGTTTACCGAGCCGAATTTCTCGGCCAACCTTGCCGCGATGGCACCGTTCCGGGCTCTCTGCGCCGAGCGGGGCTGGACGGTCCCCGGCGCGGCGCTGGGATGGGTTCTGGCGCAGGGGGATCACATCGTCCCGATCCCCGGCACGCGGACGGCGGATCACCTTCGCGACTGGCAGGTGCCGGACCTTGCCGCCGCGGATATTGCGGAAATCGAGCGCATCCTTCCGCCGGGATTTGCCCATGGCGACCGTTATGGCGATCACCAGATGGCTTTCGTGGAACGCTATTGCTGACCGCGGCGGTGCAGGTCGGGCGTCCGCCTGGTGAAGTGCGGGGCGGACCGGGTATCATGCTGGCCGTCGCCATCAGTTCGCCCGAGGCGTCGGCAAGATCGAACACCGTGGCGGCAGCCTGCAATGCCCGCCATGGCACCATGACCGGCAGCAGGCGTCGCAAGGCGGCAAGCCTGGCCCCGGCCGATGCCAAGGAAAGGGTGGGGCCATTTCCGAACAGGCGTCATTGCCGATGATCGAGGTGCGGGCGAAGCAGATCGCCACCGCCATGAACAGCGGACCGACGCCCTGTAGCGGGTTGCGGACGCAGAATTGCAGCCATACCGCCCGTGGCAGGTGCCGACCGCGCTGCTAAGGGCCAGAAGCCAGTCCGTCACCGGCAGCACGTCGGGAATGACGCGGGCCTCCGTCCGGTGGCGGTTGCGCGCCGGCGCCGCGGACAGTGCCACGCCCATGCGCAGCCCCCGCGATGCCAAGTGGCGCGGGATGCCGAAGCCGGGCGTATAAGATGGACCGAAAGCAGGAACAGGACGATCCCGGAAGGATGGTCTTCCTCGCAGGCGTGGGGCGGGCGGGCTCGAGATCGCATGCGCGATCAGCCCGCCATCGGACCATGGGTGCCGCCCGTGCCGATGCTGAAGAACGCGATCCCCTGCGCCGGCGCGGTCCGACCAGGCCCCGCCGCCACGGCGAATGCGAACATTGTCCCTGGCTTCATGGCATGTCCTGTTTCCAGATCGTCTGGGTCGGGACGCGCCCCAAGCCGCTAACGGTGACAACCGCCTAGGCCGACGAAAATCTGCAATTGCGTGACCCCGAAGGCTGCGCCGGGACTCTTCCAGATCCTTCGGTCCGGGCAAACGGGGTTTGGGGCAGCACGGCCGCCTTGCGCCGAAACGGGTGCTGATCGCGGCGGGCCGGTCGGCGGCGGCCGATGGCAAGGCGGGATGTTGCAACTGTGCGACTGTCTTGTGACAGCGCCGTCTTGATATGCCGCCGATTCCCTCCTAGCACCCGCGGCAACAGAAAGGCGGAACATGTCTGACAAGGATCTCGAGCCCCGACACCTGGAAACGCTGGACCGCGATCTCGGCCGCTTCGCGAATCTCGAGGCAGCCGCCGCTTATGTGTCCCGGCCGCTGGTGGCGCCGGGCATCGGCTTCGTCTTCATCATCCTGGCCGGACTCGCCGCGGCGATCCTGCTGGGGCAGAGCGGCGAGATGTTGATCGTCGTCACCGCCGCCGTGTTTGGCGCCTACATGGCGCTGAACATCGGGGCCAACGATGTGGCCAACAACATGGGTCCTGCGGTGGGGGCGAACGCGCTCAGCATGGGGGGCGCCATCGTCATCGCGGCGGTGTTCGAAAGCGCGGGCGCGCTGATCGCCGGGGCCGACGTGGTCTCGACCATCGCCAAGGGCATCGTCGCGCCCGAGGCGCTGGACACGCCTGCGACCTTCATCTGGGCGATGATGGCGGCGCTGCTGGCGTCGGCCCTGTGGGTCAATCTGGCGACATGGATCGGGGCGCCGGTCTCGACCACGCATGCGGTGGTCGGCGGGGTCGTGGGCGCGGGCATCGCCGGGGCCGGCTTCGGCGCGGTCAGCTGGGACCAGATGCTCGCCATCGCCGCCAGCTGGGTCATCTCTCCGGTGATGGGCGGGGTCGTGGCGGCAGGCTTCCTGTGGCTCATCAAGTCCCGCATCGTCTATCGCGAGGACAAGATCGCCGCGGCCCGCGTCTGGGTGCCCATCCTGGTCGGCATCATGGCGGGCACCTTTGCCGCCTATCTGGTCATGAAGGGGCTGAAGCAGCTGGTCGAGGTCTCGATGGGCGCTGCGCTGCTGCTGGGCCTGATGGTGGGGCTGGGCTGCTGGTTGCTGATGATTCCGGTCACCCGCCGCCAGTCCGAGGGGCTTGAGAACCGCAACAAGTCGGTGAAGGTGCTGTTCGGCATCCCGCTGGTCGCCTCTGCCGCCTTGCTCAGCTTTGCCCATGGCGCCAACGACGTCGCCAATGCCGTCGGCCCGCTGGCGGCCATCGTGCAGACGGTGCAGACGGGCGATTTCAATGGCGACGTGACCATTCCCCTGTGGGTCATGCTGATCGGGGCCTTCGGGATCTCCTTCGGGCTCAGCCTGTTCGGCCCCAAGCTGATCCGCATGGTCGGCAGCGAGATCACCAAGCTCAACCCGATGCGCGCCTATTGCGTCGCCCTGTCGGCGGCGATCACGGTCATTCTGGCAAGCTGGCTGGGGCTGCCGGTCAGCTCGACCCATATCGCGGTGGGGGCGATCTTCGGCGTGGGCTTCTTTCGCGAATGGGATGCCGAGCGGCGGCTGAAACAGGCCCGCATCGCCGTGCCCCGGCCGGAATACATACCCGCGGACGAGCGCCGCCGCCGCAAGCTGGTCCGCAGGCTGCATGTGCTGACCATCGGGGCGGCCTGGGTCGTCACCGTTCCTGCCGCGGCGCTTCTGTCGGCGCTCCTGTTCCTGCTCCTGCGGCAGATACCGGCCTGATTGACGCCCCGGCGCGGCAGATCGAAACCCGTGGCGATGGCGTCGGGGCCATCGCGCCCCTTGGCGCCGATGGGGCCGGGAGCAATCCCTGCCGGGCCAAGGCCTCGGCAGCTTGCGCAAGGGGATCCCGAGCGGACCGCCTTTGCGCTGCGGCGCCAAGCGAACCCGCCCTCGCCGGTCTCTGTCCCTGTCCTGGTGGGGACGTCTTTCCCCCCCTTCGCTGCGGCAAGGGCCGTGCCCCGGCCGAACTTGACATCCGGGACCGAACGGTTCCGTTTGCGGCCATTGCAATCACGAGAGGCGGTATTGATGGGACTCGACCAGATGGAAGCAATCCTGGGGAAAATCGGCGGGATCGTCTGGGGGCCTTACCTTCTTGTCCCGCTGCTGTTGGGCACCGGGCTTTACCTGACGATCCGGTTGCAGGGCATCCAGCTGGTCCGTCTGGGCGCGGCCCTGCGGCTTGGCCTGCTCAAACGCAGGGATGACGATGCCGAGGGCGACATCTCGCAATTCCAGGCGCTGACCACCGCGATGGCCGCGACGGTCGGCACCGGCAACATCGTCGGGGTGGCGACGGCGATCGCGGCGGGCGGTCCGGGGGCGCTGTTCTGGATGTGGGTCACGGCGATCCTCGGCATGGCATCGAAATATGCCGAGGCCTTCCTCGGCGTGCGCTTCCGCACCACCGACGAGGTCGGCGAGAAGAACGGCGGCCCGCAGTATTACCTGGAGCGCGGCATCCCGAACGGCTTTGGCAGGTTCCTTGCGCTGTGCTTTGCGATATTCGCCGTCTGCGCCTGCTTCGGCATCGGCAACATGACGCAGGGCAACTCGATCGCCTCGAACCTCGAGCGCAGCTTCATGATCCC
The DNA here is from genome assembly GCF_000763885.1 of Paracoccus versutus. Lineage (GTDB taxonomy): Bacteria > Pseudomonadota > Alphaproteobacteria > Rhodobacterales > Rhodobacteraceae > Paracoccus > Paracoccus versutus. Next base: position 55,637 of record NZ_JRKO01000025.1, read on the forward strand.
GACCTGGATCACCGGCATCGTCCTGGCCGGCCTGACGCTGGTGGTGCTGGTCGGCGGGATCAAGTCCATCGGCAAGGTGACTGCCGGGCTGGTGCCGGTGATGATCCTGTTCTACGTCCTGGGCGCGCTTTACATCCTGCTGGTCAACATCGGGTCGGTGCCCGCCGCCCTGGGCGAGATCTTTTCGCAGGCCTTTACCGGGACGGCGGCGACGGGGGGCTTCCTGGGCTCCACCATCATGATCGCGGTGCAGTTCGGCGTGGCGCGCGGGATCTTCTCGAACGAATCCGGCATGGGTTCCGCCGCGATTGCCGCCGCTTCGGCGCAGACCACGCATCCGGTGCGGCAGGGCCTGGTGTCGATGACCCAGACCTTCATCGACACGATCATCGTCGTGTCCTGCACCGGCCTGGTGATCATCACCACCGGCGTCTGGACCGAGATCGACCCGCAGACGGGGCTGCAGATCTCGCCCTCGATCATGACCGGACAGGCGTTCAGCCACGGCCTGCCGGGACAATGGGGGCATTGGGTCGTGACCGTCGGCCTGGTTCTTTTCGCCTATTCGACCATCCTGGGCTGGGCCTATTACGGCGAACGCAACCTCGAGCGCCTGGTGGGTCATCGCGGCGTCATGCCCTTCCGCATCCTGTTTTCCCTGGTGGTGCTGCTGGGCTGCACGGTCCAGCTGGGCGTCGTCTGGAGCTTTTCGGACGTGATGAACGGGTTGATGGCCATCCCGAACCTGATCGGGCTGCTGATCCTGTCGGGCCTGATCGCGCGCGAGACCCGCTTCTACCTTCGCCACGACCCCCGGCTGGAGGCCGACCGCCAGCAGATCGAGGGCTTCATGAAGGGCCAGCCGAGCTGGGACGAATGGAAGGCGAGCGAGCGGTCGTAAGCCTTGCCGGCCGCTCCGCCGGTGCCGGCGGGGTGGTTCGCGGGCCGGGGGCTTTCTGCCGGCGACCCCAGCGGGCCGACGAGCGCGCCCGCACGGCCTGGCGGTAAAGCACCGCCGGCGCGGCCCGACCGGCGCGCGCAGCCGGGCGACCGGAAGGGCCGGCATCCTCCGGCTGCGGACAGCCGGTCGAGCCGCTGCAATCGGCAGGGCTTAGCACCATTCTCGGGGCCGCCCGGCTTGTCCCATCGGTTCTTGCGGCAAGGGACCGATCCCCCGGATAGCGACCGCCTCGACCAAGGGGCAGCTGCCCGCGGCGATCCGCAAGCGCCGGGACCGGGATGCCGGCACGCGGCTGATCGTCGAGGAAACCCCCGCAGGGCGTATTGCTGAAGCGTGCCCTGGCCATCGCCCCGACACGGTCCGACCATGTCTTGGGGATGCTGCCCTTCGCCGCCCGGCCGAAATCGCTTGAGGACAGGGAGGCCGCCAGGCTGGCCGAGGCCCGCTGCACCATGATCGCGGTGGATACCTATACCGTCCTTCGCCACCCGACCGGCGATCACCCCGAGCAATCGGCGCGAACGCGCCAGACCGGGGGGGACAGCACGTCTGGCGGCGGTGCTGCAGGGCCTGCCGGAACCGGATGGCAGGGCTTCACCAGCACAGCCGGGATGCCGATCCGGCAGATCGCCTTCCGGCGAGCGGCCGTGCCTTGCCGCCGAGGCAGCGAAAGATCGGCTATTGGCTGACGCGCAGCCCGATCTCTCGCGTCAGAGCGAACAATGCCTTGAGTTGCGACGGGGTAGGGACCGCCCCCAGGTGCTGGATCGACGCGATCAGGCCGATGCTGCCGAGAAGCTGGTTCTGCGAGCCGAGGATCGGCGCGGCGACGGCGTTGATGCCCAGCAGCGATTCCTCGGGCGCGGTCGCGTAGCCCGCCGCGCGGATGGCGTCGAGCTGCGCCGCCAGAACCGCTTTGGAGGTGACGCTTTTCGGCGTGATCTGCGGCAGCGCGTCGGGCAGGGTGCCCAGCAGTTCGGGCGAACCGAAGGCCAGGAACACCTTGCCCTGAGCCGAGGAATGCAGGCTCAGCTCGCTGCCGGGACGGACGCCGATCTCGATCGGCTGGTTGCTGCTGACCGTGGCCAGGATGAAGGCCGAGCGCGGCGCGGGGATGCTGAGCACCACCGCCATGCCCAATTCGTCGCGGGTGGCGCGCATCAGGGGCAGGGCCAGTTCGGCCAGGCTTGCGCCGGCGGGGGCCTGTTGCGCCATCAGCCATAGTTTCGGCCCCAGCGCATAATGCGAAGTGACCGGATCCTGGACGATCAGCCCATGTTCGATCAGGGTGCGCAGATGCTTGAAGGCGGCCCCCTTGGCGATGCCGACATCGGCGGAAACCTGCGTCACGCCCATGGGCGAATCGGCAAAGGCGATACGCTCGAGGATGCGCAGGCAGGTGTCGGCGGCCCGGACGGTCTCGGCCTTTTCCAAAGTGTTTTCCCCGTGATTTTGCTTCCCCTCTCTCTGTGTTGACGCCTTTGACCTGTCGTGTCAATATGAGAACAGCGTTCCCTGTATGGGAACATAGGAGGAGAGAAACATGAAAACAAAGACCGCCGTCCTCGCCCTGATGGGAAGCCTGCTTTCGACCGCAGCCTGGGCCGACCCCGTCACGCTGCGCCTGGGCCATGCCGTATTCGAGCAGCATCCGATCCACGACACCGCCGTCCGCTTCAAGGAAGCGGTCGAGCGGCTGTCGGATGGCGACATCAAGATCGACATCTTCCCCTCGCGCCAGCTTGGCGACGTGAAGGAATTGATGGAGGGCGTGCAGTTCGGCACCGTCGACATGACGGTGAACTCGACCTCGGCCTATTCGACCCTGGAGCCGTCGATCGACGCCTTCCAGCTGCCGGGCCTGATCCCCGACTACGAAGGCTTCGCAACCATGGCGAAGACGCCGGAAGCGCGGGCGATCATGGACAGGCTGGAAAACCACATGATGGTCGCCCTGGGCCTCTACGACGGCGGGCAGCGCCATTTCCTGACCGTCGGCGTGCCGGTCGAAAGCCTGGCCGACATGCATCACAAGAAGACCCGCGTCGCGCCCAACCGGATGTTTCTGGACGCGTGGCAGGCGGTGGGCGTGAACCCGACGCCGATGGCCTATGGCGAGGTCTATTCGGCGCTGGAAACCGGCACGCTGGATGCGGTCGAGATCAACCTGACCTCGATCGAGAGCGAGAAATATTACGAGATCGCCAAGGGCGTGTCGCTGACCGGCCATTACTTCTGGCCCAGCTTCCTGCTGATCAACCAGATGAAGTTCAACGCGCTGACGCCCGAGCAGCAAGAGATCATGCGCCAGGCCGCCGACGAGATCGTCGAGCCGCAGGTGATGGCGGTCAAGGAGCTGGACGAGCAGATCAAGGCCCATCTGGCCGAGCTGAACATTCCCGTCGTGACGCCCTCGGATGCGTTCAGGGCCGAATTGCAGGCCACCTTCGCCCCGGTGGTCGAGAAATACGAGGCCGCCGACCCGCTGATCGCCGATTTCGCGGCGGCGGCGAAAAAGCTGGCCCCGGCCGCCCAATAACGTCCAGGCGCGCGGGCCGGTCCCGCGCCTTCCGCCTGCGTTCTCAACGGAGAAACCCATGTCCAAGCTCTGGCGCGCCTATGTCGCGGCCGTGGAAGCATTCTGCTTTGCCGGGATCGCTGCGATCCTGGTGATCGGCACCATGCAGGTCATCTGGCGCTATGTCTTCAACAGTTCGCTGTTCTGGTCGGAAGAGGCGATGCGCTATCTGATGATCTGGATCGTGATGATCGGTGCCGGTCTCAGCTATTCCCGCGGCCAGTTCCTGGGGATGCGGCTGGCGGTGGACCGCCTGCCCCAAGGCCCGCGCCGGGCCGTCAACCTGGTCTCGGCCGCGATCATGCTGGTCTTTCTGGCGGCGATCCTGTGGTTCGGCACGAAATTCGCCTGGATGACGCGGTTGCAGACCGCGACCGCGCTCGGCTTTTCGATGTTCTGGGTCCATGTCGCGATCACCGTCGGCGCCGCGCTTCTGGCGGCGCATGTCGCGCTGAACGAATTCTTCGGCATCGCGCGGGAAGAGAAGCCCGAAGACCACCCGATGGGCGCGGAGGAAGCGCTGTGATCTGGCTTGGCCCGATTTTCGTTCTGACGCTTGCCCTGGGCATGCCGATCGCCTTCGTCCTGGGCATCAGCGCGCTGGGTTACTTTTATTTCACCGGCCAGACGCAGTTCCTGATCGTCTTGCCGCAGCGGATGCTGGCGGGGATGGACATGTTCGTGCTGCTGGCGATCCCGCTTTTCGTGCTGGCGGGCGCGATCATGGACGTAGGCGGGCTGACCCGTCGCCTGATCGGCTTTGCGAACTCGGTCGTCGGCCGGTTCCGGGGCGGCTTGTCGCTGACGGCGGTCTGGGGCTGCTTCCTGTTCGGCGGCGTCAGCGGATCGGCGGCGGCGGATGCCGCGGCCATCGGCACGGTGATGGTGCCGGACATGAAGCGGCAGGGCTATGACGTGGATTATTCGGCGGCGCTGATCGCGGTCTCGTCGCTGATGGCGCCGCTGGTGCCGCCCTCGATCGCGATGATCATCTATGGCGCGCTGTCGGGCACCTCGATCTCGCAGCTGCTGGTCGCGGGGCTGGCGCCGGGCTTCATGCTGGCGGTGTTCCTGTCGGCCTATGCGGTCTGGGTCGCCCATCGCCGCGGCTATCCCAAGGCGGCCAGGCAGTCGCTGGCCTCGATCCTTCGAGGCTGCTGGCAGTCCGTCCCGGTAATGCTGCTGCCGGTCATCATCGTCGTCGGCATCCGGGGCGGCATCTTCACCGCGACCGAGGCGGCGGCGGTCGCCGCGATCTATGCGCTGGTCATCGCCACCGTCGTCTATCGCGCGATGAGCTGGAAATTCCTCAAGGAAGCCTTCGTCGCCACGGCGATCATCACCTCGGCGATCTATTTCCTGGTCGCCGTCGCCAACGTCGCCGGCTTCATCTTCGCCATCGAGCAGCTGCCGCAAAAGACCGTCGCCCTGCTGACCGGGGTCTCGGACAACAAATACGTGATCCTGCTGATGGTGAACCTGATCCTGCTGTTCCTGGGCATGTTCCTGGACACGATCGGGGTGCTGATCCTGACGGTTCCCGCGCTGATGGCCATCGGCAACATGCTGGGGCTGGAGCCGGTGCATCTGGGGGTCATGGTGGTCTTCAACGTGCTGGTGGGTTTCGTCACCCCGCCGGTCGGGCTGTGCCTGTTCGTCATCGCCGGCGTGACCGGCCGGCCGATGGAGCGGATCGCCTACAGGGCCCTGCCGATGATCGGGATCGCGCTGATCGTGCTGGCGCTGATCACCGTCTTTCCCGAAATCTCGCTATTCCTGCCGCGGGTGCTGGGGGTGGCGGGATGACGGATCTTTCCATCCAGGTCGGCCGGATCCGGCTGAAGAACCCCGTCATCGCCGCGTCGGGCGAGCATCTGATCGAGGATGACGGCATCCTGTCGGCCATCGCGGCCGGGGCAGGGGCGGTGGTGATGAAGTCCAGCAACGACTCGGCCGCCGCGCAGCGCCAGCTGTTGCAGGCCGAATATGCCGCGCTGGACGCGAACTGGAACCGTGTCGGCTGGGGGTCCGGTGCGCCGCGCGACGCGACGCTGCTGACGCGCTCGGGGCTGACGCCGCTTGGCTTCGAGGAATGGCTGGACCAGGCGCGGCGGATGGATGCGGCGGCCCGCAAGGCGGATTGCGTCCTGGTCGCCTCGGTCGTCATGGCGGGGGTCGAGGACGCCGTCCGCCGCGCCCGTGCCGTCGAGGACGCCGGCCTGCGCGTCTTCGAGTTCAACATCGGCACCCCCTATGCCAGCCAGGCCGCCAGGGGCGCGGTCAGCACCGAGCTTTCGCCCGCGCGCGTGGCGGAACTGGTCGGGCAGGTGACATCGGCCGTGTCGATCCCGGTCTGGGTCAAGCTCTCGGGCCAGAGCGAGCGGGTTCCCGACCTGGTCGCCGCCGCCACCGGCGCCGGGGCGGAAAGCGCGGTGATCGCCGGGCGGGCGCTGGGGCTGGTTCCCGATCTCGAGACCATGCAGCCGATGCTGGGCACCAGTTGCGGGATCGGCGGCTACTGGAACCTGCCGCTGACCTGTCACTGGCTGGCGACGACCCGCGCAAGGCTGGGCCCGGACCAGGCGCTGATCGGCATCAACGGCGCCTGTTCGGGCCCTGATGTGGCGCGGATGATGCTGGCGGGCGCCTCGGCGGTGGGGCTGTCCTCGGCCGTCATGCTGCGCGGCTGGGACGTCCTGCGCGATGCCGTCGCCGACCTTGAAGCCTATTGCGCCGGCAAGGGCGCAAGCGCCCGCGACCTGGTCGGGCGCGCGGCCGATGCGCGCCGCAGCTTTGCCGAAATGCCGGTCCTCGATCAGGTCTGGCGCAACCATGTTCCCGCGCCGCTGGTGCCGGGCGAAGAAGTCAGGAGAAACCGATGACTGCCGAACAAAACCGCATTGACGATCTGATGAAGGGCGCGGTCGATCTGCATGTCCATTCCGGCCCCTCGCTGCATCCGCGCAAGCTGGACCATATCGCCGCCCTGCGCGAGGCCGACCGGGCCGGCATGGCCGCCGTGCTGCTGAAGGACCACTACTATCCCACCATGCCGCTGGCGACGCTGATCAACCAGAACATGGGTTTCAGGACCAGGGCCATCGGCTCGATCGTGCTGAACAATCCGCTGGGCGGGCTGAACCCCTCGGCCGTGGATTACGCGCTCAAGCAGGGCGCCCGCGTGGTCTGGATGGCGACGGCCCATGCCCAGAACCACATGGAGCACGAAGCCCAGAAGCCCGGCTTCAAGTTCCCGCAGAACAGCAAGAAGACCGTCGCCCCCGTCCCGCTGACGCTGACCGACGAAAAGGGCGTGGTGCGCGACGAGGTCAAGCATATCCTCGACCTGATCGCCGAGGCCGACGCGGTCGTGTCGGGCGGCCACCATCACGCCCGCGAACTGCTGCCCTTCTACGAAGAGGCCAAGGCGCGGGGCGTGAAGCGGCTGTTCCTGAACCACCCGACCTATGTGAACGACTGCAGCCTTCAGGACGTCGCGCATCTGGTCGGCATGGGGGTCAAGATGGAGCATTCCGTCTGCATGTTCATCCCCTCGACCTTCCAGCTGTTCGACGAGGATCACCTGCGCGCGGTGATCGAGGCGGCGGGCGTCGACAATACCTTCTTCGGCACCGACCTCGGCCAGACCGGCAACCCGGATCCGGTCGAGGGCATGCGCCAGATGATCGCCATGCTGATCAAGCTGGGCCATGACGACGACGACATCCGCAAGATGACCTCGACCGTCGGGGCCGAACTGGTCGGGCTGGCAGCATGAGCGGGCTGAAGGCTCGGATCAACGCGGGCGAGACCGTCATCGGCACCTTCGTCAAGACGCCCGCGCCCCATGTCGTCGAGATCCTCGGCCTTGCCGGGCTGGATTTCGCGGTGCCCGACCAGGAACATGCGCCGCTGGACCTGGGCGCGATGGACCAGCTGGCGCTGGCCTCGCGCGCGGTGGGGCTGCCTCTGGTCGCGCGCTGCCTGGGCCAGTCGCCGGCGCGGATCTCGCCGCTGCTGGATCTGGGCTGCGCGGGGGTGATGGTGCCCCATGTCGCGGATCGCGGCGCGGCGGAAGGGGTCGTGGCGGCGGTCAAGTTCGGCCGGGGTTCGCGCGGCCTGTCGCCTTCGCCGCGGGCGGGGAATTACGGCACCCTTGCCGCCCCCGCCTATACCGCGAAAAGCGATGCCGAAACCGTGGTGATGCTGCAGATCGAGGACAGGGAGGCGCTGGAGCGGCTGGACGACATCGCCGGCGTGCCGGATGTCGACGTGCTGTTCGTCGGTCCTGCCGACCTGTCGCAGTCGTTGGGCTGCAGCTTCCCCTCGGCCGCGCTTGACGCGGCCATCATCCGCGTGATCGCGGCCGCCCGGCGCGCCGGTGTCGCCGCCGGCCTGTTCGTCGGCGACGAAAGCCAGATCGCCCCCTGGCGCGAACGGGGCGTCAGCGTCTTCGTCTGCGGCTCGGACCAGGGGCTGCTGATGAAGGGCGCGCGCCGGATCATCGAGGCGGGCCGCGCTTGCTGAGCCCGCGCTGACAGGAAAGGATTTTCGGGATGTATAAAGACAAGGATCCCCGCGCGGCCCTGTTCGCTGCGGCCTCGGCGTCGGCCCGCACCGGCCTGATCGCCGAGGAACAGCTGGCCGAGTTCGACAAGACCCCGCCGCAGGAGGACGCCCAAGGCCGCAAGGTCTGGTATCAGCGCGGCTGCAATTTCGTGCTGGCCTATGCCGAGGCGCAGCCGGGCGCAAGCTTTGCCCGCACCGGCCAGCCCGACGAATATGTCGTGCTGCTGCCCGACCGGCCGGCGCTGATCGAGGCCGATGGCGACAGCCGCGAGGTTGCCGGCAATTCCATCGTCTTCGTGCCGCCGGGCGACAGCCGGGTGACGCTGCCCGACGGGGGCAGGGTGGTCCGGCTGTTCACCGCCGCCGCGGCGGACCTGGTCGCGCTGTGCCCCAATGCCGATGCCTATGCGGAAGGGCGCAGCCATATCCCGGCCTTCCGGCCCTGGCCCGAGCCTGCCGAGGGCTTCAGGATCCGCGCCTATGACCTGGACGTGAAGCCGCAAGAGGGGCGCTTCGGCCGCATCTTCCGTTGCACCACCTTCATGGTGAACTTCCTGGACGTGCAGCAGGGACCGCGCGACCCCAAGAAGCTCTCGCCCCATCACCACGACGATTTCGAGCAATGCTCGCTGGCGCTTGCCGGCAGCTTCGTCCATCACCTGCGCTGGCCCTGGACGGTGGACCGCAGCGACTGGCGCGAGGACCGGCATATCGCCGTCGGCTCGCCCTCTTCGCTGGTGATCCCGCCGCCGGTGGTCCACACGACCGAAGCCAGCGGCGCGGGCGAGAATGCGCTGGTGGACATCTTCTGCCCGCCGCGGCTGGATTTCTCGATGCAGGAGGGCTGGGTGCTGAACGATGCCGACTATCCGGTGATCCCGCAGCGCTGAAGCCGGTGGCGGGGCGCCGTGTCGGCCATGGGCGGGCGCGGAGCTTGCCGGCCTGCGCCGCTAAGGCGGCCCGGTGCCCTTTCGCAGGAACGGTTCCAGGCGCGCGAACCGCCGGGCTGCCAGAGTTCCGCCGCCCGCCGATCCCAGGCTAATCCTCTCCGCGCGCGCCCGTCCGCAGGGGCGCGCGGCTGTATTCGTTGCCGGCCTCGGTCGCCTTGCGCAGCAGCGCGACGAATGCCTCGGCCTCGGCCGGGGTCAGCCCGGCCAGCGTGCGCTGCTGCACCTCGGCGATGGCCGGGGCAAGCTGCTCCAGCATGCGCTGCCCCGCCGCGGTCAGTTCCAGCACCCTTGCGCGGCGGTCCTGCGCGCTGACGCTGCGCGACAACAGCCCCTTGCCCTCCAGCCGGTCCACCACCCCGCCCATGGTGACGCGGTCATGCGCGATCAGCCCGGCAAGCGTGGCCTGGTCCACCCCCGGATGTTCCGCCAAGGCCGCCAGCGCCGCGAATTGCACCGGCGTCAGGTCCACCCCCGCCTCGTCCATCCGGGCGGCGAAGATCGCGGTCGAGATCTGGTTCAGGCGCCGGATCAGATGGCCCGGCAGATCGTAAAGCGTCGTCATGGCACCGGCATGGTTGGGACCGCCGCAGGCTAGGCAAGTCGGGGCAGGATGACAAGCGTGCTAATCATATTGACCAGTATACTGATGATTAGTATACGTCTTGATTATCGGACCCCGCGGCATGGTCGGGGCGAACCCTGAGGGAGGACAGAATGCAGTTTCACCTTGACGGCTTCCGGCCCGGCGACCCGACCCATCATCCGGCCGCCTCTGCGCAGGACGGGGCGGCCGGGAACGACGGGGACGTCGATGTGCTGATCGTCGGCAGCGGCCCGGCCGGGCTGACGCTGGCGGCGCAGCTGGCCGTCTTTCCCTCGATCCGCACCCGCATCGTGGAACGGAGGCCGGGGCCGCTGGACCTGGGCCAGGCCGATGGCATCGCCTGCCGCACGATGGAGATGTTCAACGCCTTCGGCTTTGCCGACCGGGTGATGAAGGAAGCCTATTGGGTGAACGAAGTCACATTCTGGAAGCCGCAGGACGACGATGGCCCGATCATGCGCCACGGCCGCATCCGCGACACCGAAGAGGGGCTTTCGGAATTTCCCCATGTCATCCTGAACCAGGCGCGGGTGCATGACTTCTATCTCGAGGCGATGCGTCATGCGCCGACCCGGCTGCAACCGGATTACGGCCTGCAACTGGCCGGCCTGACCATCCCCGACGACCCCGCGCAGCCGGTCGAGGCGCGGCTGCGCCCGGCCGGGGCCGAGGACGCGTCCCGCGACCAGATCGTCCGCGCCCGCTATGTCGTCGGCTGCGACGGGGCGCGCAGCCAGGTCCGCCGCCAGATCGGGCGGGAATTGCGCGGCGAGGCGGCGAACCAAGCCTGGGGCGTGATGGATGTGCTGGCCTATACCGATTTTCCCGACATCCGGCTGAAATCCGCGATCCATTCCGCGCAGGAAGGCAATATCCTGATCATCCCGCGCGAAGGGGGCTATCTGGTCCGGCTCTATATCGAGCTGGACAAGCTGGCCGCGGACGAGCGCGTCGCGTCGCGCAACATCACCCAGGAAACCCTGATCGCCGCCGCGCAGCGGATCCTGCACCCCTATGTGCTGGAGGTGAAGGAGGTCGCCTGGTGGTCGGTCTATGAAATCGGCCAGCGGCTGACCGACCGCTTCGACGACCTGCCCGCGGATGCCCCGGCCTCGCGCATGCCGCGGGTGTTCATCGCCGGCGATGCCTGCCACACCCACAGCCCCAAGGCGGGGCAGGGCATGAACGTCTCGATGCAGGACAGCTTCAACCTGGGCTGGAAACTGGCGGCGGTGCTGCGCGGACAGGCCGATGCCGGGCTGCTGCGCAGCTATTCGGCCGAGCGGCAGGGCGTCGCGCAGGAGCTGATCGACTTCGACCGCGAGTTTGCCCGGATGTTCAGCGCCCGTCCCAAGACCGCCGAGGACGACGGCGAAGGCGTCGACCCGGCCGAGTTCCAGCGCTATTTCATCCAGCATGGCCGCTTCACCGCCGGGACGGCGACGCGCTATCGCCGCTCGGAGCTGACCGGGCCGGACACGCATCAGCATCTGGCGACCGGGTTCCCGGTCGGGATGCGCTTTCATTCGGCGCCGGTGATAAGGCTGGCCGATGCACGGCCCATGCATCTGGGCCACATCGCCCAGGCGGACGGGCGCTGGCGGATCTATCTCTTTGCCGATGCGCAGGGGCTGGCGCCCGGCTCGGGGCTGGCGCGGCTTTGCGGGCGGCTTGACCGGGACGGCTCGGTCCTGCGCCGCCACACCCCCGCGGGTGCGGACCCCGATGCGGTGTTCGACATCCGCGCGGTTTTGCAGCAGCCCCACCAGTCGCTGTCGATGGACGACCTGCCGGGGCTGCTGTGGCCGCGCAAGGGTCGCCACGGGCTGCGCGACTATGAAAAGGCGTTCTGCGCCGATCCGGCCGCGGGCGACATCTTCGACCGGCGCGGCATCGACCGCGAGCGGGGCTGCATGATGGTGGTGCGTCCCGACCAATATGTCGCCCAGATTCTGCCGCTGGAGGACGACACGGCGCTGGGGGAATATTTCGCGGGCGTGCTGCGGCCGGCGGGCTAGGCCGCGGCGGCGGGCCTGGCCTGCGTCCTAGCCGCGGGCCGGGCCGGCATCTGCCGGTCCCGACCCTGGTCCTGGTCCCGGTCCTGGCCCGAAGCCTTCGGCGATCACCCGCATCACCGCCTGCCGGAACAGCAGCTGGGCATTGGTTTCGGGCTGGCTGGCGCGGGTCATCAGCCCGACCGGGCCCTGCGTCAGCGTCGTGTCGAGCGGCAGCCGCACCAGCCGGCCCTCGGCGATCTCGCGCGCCACGACCCCCGCCGAGATGAACCATACCGCATCGCCCTGCCGGGTGAAGACGCGGCCGAAGGCATCCGAGACGGTCTCGATCCGCCGGGCGGGGCGCAGGACGCCATGCGCGATCAGCAACCGTTCCACGAACGGGTGGATCGCGGCGCTCTCGGTCGGATAGATCACCGGAAAATCGCCGATCCGGCGCAGGTCGGGGTCGGTGAGGATCGGGTGGCCCGGCCGGACCACCACCGCCACGTCCTCCAGGTAAAGCTGGGTGAAGCTAAGCCCCTGCATGGTTTCGGGCGCGCCCAGCCGCCCGATCACCACGTCAAGATCGTCCGAGCGCAGCAGCCCCATCAGATGCCCGTGCCCGCCATCGGCGATGGACAGCCGCAGATGCGGCGCGGCCTGCTGCAATTCGGCGACCACCTCGGGCATCAGCCGCGCCGAAACCGAGGGCAGCGCCCCCACCCGCAAGGACAGCTCGGCCGCCTGCGCCTCGCCGGAAATGCCCGCCAGCCCCTGCGACAGCGCCGACAGCGCGTTCAGCGCATAGCCGTGGAAGAATTCGCCCTGCGCGGTCAGCGCCACGCCGCGGCGGCTGCGGGTCATCAGCCTTGCGCCGACGATTTCCTCTAATTCGGCCATGGTGCGCGAAATCGCCGGCTGGGTCAGATACAGCGCCTCGGCCGCGCGCTTGAGATTGCCCTGGCGGACGATCTCGACAAAGGCCTGCACATGTCTCAGCCGAATCCTGCGGTCCAACACTTGCCGTTTCTGATAATCATCAAACCCGATTTCTCATTTTACTTGCGATGCGTGGCAGGTCAAGTTCGGCGGCAGAGGGGGACTGTCATGCGCACTCAGGTCGTTATCATCGGCGGCGGGCCGTCCGGGCTGCTTCTGGGCCAGCTTCTGCACCGCCAGGGCATCGAGGCGGTGGTGCTGGAGCGCAAGACCCGCGACTATGTGCTGGGCCGCATCCGTGCCGGCGTGCTGGAAACCGGCCTTGTCCGGCTGATGGAGGAAGCGGGCGTGGCCGACCGGCTGCACCGCGAGGGTTACGTCCATGACGGCACCCGGATCGCCTGGGACGGAGGCATGTTCCACATCGACTTCAAGAGGCTGACCGGCACCCCGGTGGTGGTCTACGGCCAGACCGAGGTGACGCGCGATCTTTACGACGCGCGCGAGGCCGCGGGCGCGCAGACCGTCTTCGAGGTCGAGGACGTCGTGATCCACGGTGCCGACACCGACCGCCCGCATGTGACCTATGCCCGCGCCGGGCAAGGCCACCGCATCGACTGCGATTTCATCGCCGGCTGCGACGGGTTCCACGGCATCAGCCGCCAGACCATCCCGCTGGACGTGCGGCGCGAATATGAAAAGACCTATCCCTTCGGCTGGCTGGGCATCCTGTCGGAAACGCCCCCGGTCCACGACGAGCTGATCTATGCCAATTCCGACCGCGGCTTCGCGCTGTGTTCGATGCGCAACGCCAACCTGTCGCGCTATTACATCCAATGCGCGCTGTCGGATCACACCAGCGACTGGACCGACGGGGCTTTCTGGGACGAGCTGCGCCGCCGCCTGCCCGAAGAGGTGGCCGACCGGCTGGTCGCGGGCCCGTCGATCGAGAAATCCATCGCGCCGCTGCGGTCTTTCGTGACCGAGCCGATGCGCTGGGGCCGGCTGTTCCTGTGCGGCGACGCCGCCCATATCGTGCCTCCGACCGGGGCCAAGGGGCTGAACACGTCGGCCAGCGACGTGCAATACCTGTATAACGGGCTGGTGCAATATTACCGGGACAAGGACAGCGAGGGCATCGACCGCTATTCCGAAAAGGCGCTGCTGCGCGTCTGGAAGGCGGAACGCTTCAGCTGGTGGTTCAGCGGCCTGCTGCACCGCTATCCCCACCAGAGCCCCTTCGACCTGAAGATGCAGAAGGCCGATATCGCCTTCCTGCGCGACAACGAATCGCAACAGCGCGCATTCGCCGAAAACTACGTGGGGTTGCCTTACTGATGCGGACGATCATGGCAAACGGCGCGGATCTGCATGTCGCGGTGTCGGGGCCGGAAACCGGGCCGGCGGTGGTCTTTGCGAACTCGCTGGGCACCGACCTGCGGGTCTGGGACGGGCTGATCCCGCATCTGGCGTCGGGGCTGCGGCTGGTGCGCTATGACAAGCGCGGCCACGGGCTGTCCCAGGAAACGCCCGGCCCCTACGATATCGAGACGCTGGCCGACGATGCCGCGGCGCTGATCGCGGCGCTGGACCTGGGGCGGGCGGTCTTTGTCGGGCTGTCCATCGGCGGGCTGATCGGCCTGTCGCTGGCCGCCCGCCATCCGGGCCTGCTGGCGGGGCTGGTGGTGTCGAACTCGGCCGCCCGGATCGGCGATGCGGCGATGTGGAACGCCCGGATCCAGGCGATCCGCGACGACGGGCTGGCCAGCATCGCGGCACCGACGATGGAACGCTGGTTCTCGCCCGCATTCCGGGCGGCGGGACGCGACGCGCCCTGGCGCCGGATGCTTGCCCGCCAGCCGCAGGGGGGCTATGTCGCCTGCTGCCAGGCCATTGCCGGGGCCGACCTGGCCGAGGCGGCCCGCGCGCTGGACCTGCCGGTGCAGGTGATCGCGGGGGGGCTGGACGGCTCGACCCCGCCGGACCTGGTGCGGGCCACCGCCGCGCTGATCCCCGGCGCGCGCTTCGACCTGATCGCGGATGCCGGGCATATTCCCTGCGTGGAGGCGCCGGCCGCCCATGCGGCCATTCTCAACCGTTTTTTCAAGGACATCGGCCATGTCTGACAGCCCCGTCCCCGACCGCCATGCGACCGGCATGAGAACCCGCCGCGAGGTGCTGGGCGATATGCATGTGGACCGGGCCGAGGCGCAGACCTCGGATCTGGACCGGCCGTTCCAGGATCTGATCACCGTCTCTGCCTGGGGCACGGTCTGGGCCTCGGACGGCATCAGCCGGCGCGAGCGTTCCATGCTGACGCTGGCGTTGCTGGCGGCGACCGGCAATTGGGAGGAGATCCCCATGCATATCCGCGCCACCGCCCGCACCGGAGCCAGCCAGCGCGACGTCCTCGAGGCGTTCCAGCATGTCGCCATCTATTGCGGCGTGCCCAAGGCGAACCACGCGCTGAAACTGGCCAAGCAGACCTTCGCCGAGATGGAAGAGGAGGAGAGCCGATGACCCCCGCAGAATATTACCAGCGCGACCGACGGATCCACCCGCCGGCGCTGACGCCGGATTACAAGACCTCGGTCGCGCGCAGCCCGCGCTTCAGCCTGATCAGCCTGCAAGGCTCGATGTCGGAAATCACCGGGCCGACCTTCGGCCATGGCGACATCAGCCCGATCGACAACGACCTGATCAAGAACTACGCCAAGGACGGCGACCCGATCGGGGAACGCATCATCGTCCACGGCCGCGTGCTGGACGAGAACGCCCGGCCCGTGCCCGACACGCTGGTCGAGGTGTGGCAGGCCAATGCCGGCGGCCGCTATCGCCACAAGAAGGACAGCTACCTGGCCCCCATCGACCCGAATTTCGGCGGCTGCGGGCGCACCATCACCGACGCGGACGGCTATTATTTCTTTCGCACCATCAAGCCCGGCGCCTATCCCTGGCGCAACTGGGTCAACAACTGGCGGCCGGCGCATATCCACGTCTCGGTCTTCGGCCACGCCTTTTGCCAGCGGCTGATCACCCAGCTTTATTTCGAGGGCGATCCGCTGATCCCGATCTGCCCCATCGTGCAGACCGTCCCCGACCCGGAGGCCATCGACCGGCTGACCGCGAAACTGGACATGAACGCCACGGTGCCGCTGGACAGCATCGCCTATCGTTTCGACATCGTGCTGCGCGGCCGCCGCTCGACCATGTTCGAAAACCGGCTGGAGGGGAATTGATGAAGGTCGTCGATGCACGGGCCAACCGCCCGCAATACCTGCCGGAAACCGCGTCGCAGACCGCCGGCCCCTATGTCCATATCGGGCTGGCGCCGGGGGCTGCCGGCTTTCGGATCTTCGACCGCGAACTGGGCTGGGACATCGCCGGGCCGAACGCCGCGGGCGAACGCATCCGGGTCGAGGGCGTGGTGATCGACGGCACCGGCAGCCCGGTCAAGGACGTGCTGATCGAGGTCTGGCAGGCCAATGCCGCCGGCATCTATGCCCATCCCGAGGCGGGCGGCGCGGTCGAGGAGGGCTTTCGCGGCTGGGGCCGGGTCATCACCGATTTCGAGACCGGCGAATGGGGTTTCGACACCGTCAAGCCCGGCCCGGTCGGGGCGCGGGCCCGCATGGTCTCGGGCGTCAGCCAGCGGGTGCGCGACAGCCATCCCGACTGGCAGGGCCGCGCGCAGGAAGACAGCATCCCGATGGCGCCGCACCTGAACCTGTGGATCGTCGCCCGCGGCATCAACATCGGCCTGAACACCCGGATGTATTTCGACGACGAGGGCCCGGCCAACGCCACCGATCCGGTGCTGAACCTGATCGAATGGGAACGCCGCCGCGCCACGCTGATCGCGAAGCGCACCCTGCGCGACGGCCGCCCGGTCTATCGCTTCGACATTCGCCTGCAGGGCGAGGATGAAACGGTGTTCTTCGATGTCTGACCCGGCCGAAAGACCCTGCATCATCTGCGTCGCCATCACCGGCAGCCTGCCGACCAAGGAAAACAACCCGGCGGTGCCGATCACCGTGGCCGAGCAGATCGAATCCACGCATGAGGCGTTCGAGGCCGGCGCCTCGATCGCCCATTGCCATGTCCGCGACGACGAGGGGCGGCCGACCAGCGACCCGGACCGCTTCGCCGCGCTGAAGGAGGGGCTGGAGAAACATTGCCCCGGCATGATCGTCCAGCTTTCGACCGGCGGGCGGTCGGGTGCGGGGCAGGCGCGGGGGGCCATGCTGCCCTTGCGCCCCGACATGGCCTCGCTCTCGGTCGGGTCCAACAACTTCCCGACGCGGGTCTATGAAAACCCGCCGGACCTGGTGGACTGGCTGGCCGCCGAGATGCTGGAATACGACATCAAGCCGGAAATCGAGGCGTTCGACCTGTCCCATATCTTCCAGGCCAAGAAGATGGCCGAGGACGGGCGACTGGCCGGCACCCCCTATGTGCAGTTCGTGATGGGGGTGAAAAACGCCATGCCCGCGGATCGCGATGTCTTCGACTATTACATCCGCACCGTGAAGCGGCTGTTCGGCGAGGACGCGCCCTGGTGCGCGGCCGGGATCGGCGCAAGCCAGATCGTGCTGAACGAATGGGCGATTTCCTCGGGAGGGCATGCGCGCACGGGGCTCGAGGACAACCTGCGGCTGGACCGGACCCGGCTGGCGCCCTCGAACGCGGCGCTGGTCCGCCGTGCGGTCGAGCTGTGCGGGAAATACGGCCGCCCCGTCGCGACATGGCGGCAGGCGCGGCAGATCCTTGGGCTGCGGATGGTCTGATGACGGTGGGCACCTTGTTCGGACAGCTTTACGGCGACGGCGAGATGGCGGCGATCCTGTCGGATCGCGCGGCCATCGGGGCCATGCTGCGGGTCGAAGTCGCATTGGCCCGTGCCCAGGCCGATCTGGGGGCGATCCCGGCCGCGGCGGCCGAGGCGATCGCCAAGGCGGCAGAAGCTCTGGACCCCGACCCGGCGGACCTGGCCGCGGCGGTGGCCCTGGCCGGCATCGCTGCGCAGCCGGTTGTCGCGGCGCTGAAATCCGCGGCGGGCGATGCCGGGGCATTCGCCCATTACGGCGCCACCTCGCAGGACGTCGTGGACACGGCGCTGGCGCTGCAGCTGGAGGCGGCGCTGGAACTGCTGGCCGCGCGCCTGGACCGTCTGGAGGCGCTGCTGGCGCAGAAGGCCGCGGATCACGCCGACCTGCCGATCCCCGCGCGCACCCGCCACCAGATCGCCGCGCCCACCACGCTGGGCGCCAAGATCGCGGTCTGGCACGGGATGGCGGTGCGCAACCGCCAAAGGCTGGATCAGTTGCGGCCGCGGCTGCTGCTGGTCTCGCTGCACGGGGCGGCGGGGACCGAGGCGGTGCTGGCCGGCCACGGCCCGGCGCTGCGCGCCTCGATGGCGGCGGCGCTGGGGCTCGGGGTGCCGGATGGGCCCTGGCACGCGGCCCGCGACGGCATCGCGGAACTGGCGGGCTGGCTGTCGCTGGTCACGGGCGGGCTTGGCAAGATGGGCCTCGACCTGGTGCAGCTTGGCCAAAGCGAGATCGCCGAACTGGCGGCGGGCTTCGGGGGCGGTTCGTCCACCATGCCGCAAAAGCAGAACCCCGTCGCGGCCGAGGCGCTGGTGACGCTGGCGCGGCTGAATGCCGGCGATCTGGCGGGAATGCACCAGGCGCTGGTCCATGCGCAGGAACGCGACGGCATCGCGCTGGGGCTGGAATGGAACCTGCTGCCGGGAATGCTGGAACGCGCGGCCGCGGCGCTGCGCATCGGCTGCGCGCTGGCCGAGACGCTGGCCCCGCGCCCCGACGGCATCGCGGCCACCTTTGCCGCCGACCGCGGGCGGATGGCGGCCGAGGCCGCGGGCTTTCTGCTGGCCGAGGCCATGCCCCGCGCCGAGGCCCTGTGGATCGTGGCGCAGGCGCTGGCGCAGGTCGCCGGGGGCAAGGCGCCGACGCTGGCCGATGCGCTGGCGCAACTGGCCCCCGGCCGCGACTGGGCCAAGGCCCTGAGGCCCGAGAACCTGACCGGCGCCGCGCCCCGGCAAGCGCGCGCCGCACGACCGATCTGAACAACGCAACGGGAGGAAACCATGAAAACCCTGATCCTGTCGGCCATCGCCTCGCTTTCGCTGGGTGGCGCGGCATGCGCCGC
Source organism: Paracoccus versutus (assembly GCF_000763885.1). Lineage (GTDB taxonomy): Bacteria > Pseudomonadota > Alphaproteobacteria > Rhodobacterales > Rhodobacteraceae > Paracoccus > Paracoccus versutus. Next base: position 74,406 of record NZ_JRKO01000025.1, read on the forward strand.
CGATGTGACGCTGCGCGTGCATCACTTCCTGTCGGCCGATGCGCCGATGCAAACCGAGATCCTGATCCCCTGGGAAAAGGCCGTCGAGGAACAGTCGGGCGGCCGCATCGACGTGCAACTGTTCCCCTCGATGCAATTGGGAGGCAAGCCGCCGCAACTCTTCGACCAGGCGCGCGACGGCATCGTGGACATTTCCTGGACGCTCCTGGGCTATACGCCCGGCCGCTTCCCCGTGGCAGAGGTGTTCGAACTGCCCTTCATGTCCGGCACCGCCGTCCAGACCACCGCCGCGCTGCAAGAGTTCCAGGCGAAATACCTGGGCGACGAGATGGCGCAGGTGAAGCCGCTCTTGCTGCATGCGCCGGCGGGCTACAAGTTCCACATGCGCAGCGGCCCGATCACCGCGCTGGCCGATCTCAAGGGCAAGAAGATCCGTGCCCCCTCGCGCGCGATGACCGACGCGCTGAATGCGCTTGGCGCGACTGCCGTGGGCATGCCCGTGCCCGAGGTCGCGCAGGCCCTGACCACCGGCGTGATCGACGGCGCGCAGATCCCGTGGGAGGTCGTGGGTTCCCTGCGGGTCGACGAGATCACCAATGCCCATAGCGAAATCGGGGTCGAGAACGGCGGCGTTTCCACCGCGGTCATGGCGCTGGTGATGAACCGGGCCAAATACGACAGCCTGCCCGACGACCTGAAAAAGGTGATCGACGACAATTCCGGCGCCAATCTGGCGGTGCTGGCCGGCGCCGCCCTGGACCGGGTCGAGGCCGAGGAAAGGCAGAAAGCCCTGGACGCGGGCGCGCAGATCAACGTGATCCCGGCCGAGCAGATGGAGGAATGGCGCAGCGCGGTGCAGCCGGTGGTGGACGGCTGGGTCAAGGCCATGGACAGCCGTGGCCTGGACGGGCAGGCGATGCTGGACGATGCGCGCGCCATGCTGGCCGCGGCCGGCGCCGAGTAAGGGGAGGCGAGGGCGAGATGACCGAAGCCGAACCCCTGACCGAACAGCCCCATCCGGTGCCGGTGCCCGGCTGGCTCGTCGCCCTCTGCCGCTGGTTTGCCGCCATCGGGGGCGCGGCGCTGCTGGCGATGATGCTGATGACCGTGGCCAGCGTCACGCTGCGATCCGTCCTCGGCTGGCCGATCCCCGGCGATTTCGAGCTGGTCGAGGTTCTCTCGGCCATCACCGTCTTCTGCTTCCTGCCCTGGTGCCAGGTCATCGGCGGCAACGTGCTGGTCGATTTCTTCACCATGAAGGCCGGCCCGCGCACGAACCACGCGCTCGAGGCTCTGGGCGACCTGGTCTATCTGGCGATCGGGGTGCTGCTGACCTGGCGGCTGTGGCACGGGGCGGTCGATTTCTACAGCTATGGGGAACAGACCATGGTCCTGCGCATCCCGATCTGGTGGAGCTTCATCATCGCCATGCCAGCGATGGCGCTGCTGATCGTGACCACCTTCTTCACCCTGATCGGCCATATCGGAAAGGCGCGCGCATGACCGGGATCGCCGCCGGGCTGACGGGTTTCGCGGTGCTTCTGGCGCTGATGGCCATCCGTATTCCGATCGCCGTGGCGATGCTGGCGACCGGCATCGTCGGATACGGGCTGGTCAGCGGCTGGATGCCGCTGCTCGCCTTCCTCAAGACCAACACCTATTACCAGTTCTCCACCTATTCGCTGTCGGTGATCCCGCTTTTCGTGCTGATGGGCGAATTCGCCACCCATGCCGGGATGAGCCGGGCGCTTTACCGTGCCGCCGCGGCCTTCATGGGGCATCTGCGCGGCGGGCTGGCCATGGCCTCGGTCGGGGGCTGCGCGGCCTTCGGCGCGATCTGCGGCTCGTCGCTGGCCACCGCCGCGACCATGGGCCAGGTCGCGCTGCCCGAGATGCGGCGCTACAACTATTCGGGCGCGCTGGCCACCGGCTCTCTGGCGGCCGGCGGCACGATGGGCATCCTGATCCCGCCCTCGGTGATCCTGGTGCTTTACGCGCTGATGACCGAACAAAGCATCGCCAAGATGTTCGTCGCCGCCATGGTGCCGGGGGTGATTGCCGCGCTCGGCTATATGCTGGCGATCGCCGTCTTCGTGCGCCGCCGCCCCGAGGCAGGCCCGGCCGGCCCCCGCGCCAGCTGGTCCGAGCGGCTGGATTCGCTGAAGGAAACCTGGTCGATCATCCTGATCTTTGCGCTGGTGATCGTCGGCATGTATCGCGGCTGGTTCACCCCCACCGAGGCCGCGGCGGTCGGCGCCTTCGGGGCCTTCGTGCTGGCGGTGCTGCATGGCGGGCTGCGGCTGAAGGGGCTGGTCGAATGCCTGCAAGGCACGGCCCGGACCTCGGCCATGATCTTTCTGATCATGCTGGGGGCCGAGATGTTCAACGCCTTCCTTTCCGCCACGCAGACGCCCATGCTGGCCTCGCAGATGATCGTCGAGGCGGGGCTGTCGCCGATGATGGTTCTGGTCGCCATCCTGCTTCTCTATCTGGCGATGGGCTGCGTGATGGATTCCATGTCCATGCTGCTGCTGACCATCCCGATCTTCTATCCGATCATCGCGGGGCTGGACTTCGGCATGGGCCGCGAGGACACGCTGATCTGGTTCGGCATCCTGGCGGTGGTGGTGGTCGAGGTGGGGCTGATCACCCCTCCGGTCGGGATGAACGTCTTTGTCATCAACGCGATGGCCAAGGAGGTGCCGATGTGGGAAAGCTTCAAGGGGGTCATGCCGTTCCTGATCTCGGACCTGCTGCGCATCGTGTTGCTGGTCGCGTTCCCGGCGATCACGCTGGGGCTGGTGCGGGCGCTGGGATAGCTGCCCGCCCCTGGCGCGCCGGTCCGGTCGCGAAGACCGGGCCGCGCCGTCCCTCGCCCGTGCCGCCCGGCCCGGTGGGGGATATTTCGAACGCTTCCCCGCTCGGGCCAGCCGCTTTCCCGCCGATCCCGGTGCCGATCCGGCCAGGCGGAGCGCCGGACGATTTCCTGTCCGCTTCCATTGCGGCGAGTCTGATCGTCGAGGCCTTCGGCCCCCCGCCCGCTTTGCCCCCTTGCGGGCGCGGGCAGCGACCATCCGGTCGGATCAAGCCCGCCCAGGGAAAGCCCCGTTCCAGAGCCAGGCTCGATGCGGAAGACCGGGCGGCTGGGCGGCCGCGTTGAAAAATCGGTCCGCGCGGCGAGGGGCTTGCTGCCTGATTGCCGGGCCGTTTGAGAGCAAACCAGCCCAGGCAGGCCAGTCGCGCAAGCGCCGCCGCCTTGCCGTCGGCTCCGATTGCGGGGCGGCCGTGATCCGCTGCGGCCGCCTTGCCCTCGGGCCGGGCCTGTGCGCCGGGCATCCCCCGATCGGTAACATTCGCGCCCGCTGTTTCGGCCGCGGGCTCGTCGCCTGCCAGCAGAGCCAGCGGGCCGTTCTTCGGCGCGGATGCATCGCCTTGCGGCCTGACTCGGGCGCCGGCAGGACTGCGCTTGCGGCGATCAGGATGAGCCTGGGAATCAGGACGGTAATGTCCATTGTTTCTCCCACGCCCGATTGGCTTGGGACTTGAGTTGGCCAGGGATGTCGCGCTTGGCGGCCGCCGCCTATTCCGTTCCCGGCGGGCTTGTCCCCGACCGGCTGCGCGTATTTCTTGCCGCCATCCCGCCCGAGCGCATCGCCGGGGTCGAACTTGCAGAATTCGAGATGCCGGGGACGGCGCAGGCGGCCATTGCGACCATCCTGGACATCGTCGGCCCGCTGCTTCCCGCCGGGCGATGAGCCTGGGCCAGCCGGCCTGCAGCCGGGCGAAGGCGCCCGAGACCCAGGGCGGCAGGATCTCCTCTGCGGTCAACGGCGCGAGGGGGATGTCGTCGCATGCCGGATCGACCCAGCGTGCCTCGGCGATCTCGGCGCCGGGGACGATTTCGACCCCCTCCGGCAGATGCAGCGGGAACAGGTCGGCATCCACCTGCCGGCCGGGCTCGTTCGCTGCACGGGCGCGGACCGGCACCTGCGCCAAGGGCGAGTTGCCGCTGAGCCAGAGCTTCCGGCATCAGGACATTCTCGGCAACGTCCATGCTGGGCGGCTGGTCTGGGAGACCAAGATGGCCCGCCGCCGCGTGGTGTTGGAAATCTCGGGGGTCGGCTGGATCCACGGCCTCAACCTCCTTGCGCCGGACCGCGGTCCTTAAGGCTGCACGCTCGGCGACACCTGGGCCCGGGATACGCCGGCGGTCATGGACGGCCGGCTGACACGCCACCCGCGGCATCGCGCAACGCGTCGGCCACCGCGATCACCGCCCGGTCGTTGCGGCTTTCCGGCAGCATCCATGCCGTCACCGACAGGCCCAACGGAACCGGCCGGCCGAAGGGGGCGACAAGCGTGCCGCTGTCCAGATGCCCCTGCACCAGGGATTGCCGGCCCATCAGGACTCCGGCGCCCGCCAGCGCCTGCTGCACGGCGACCGCATACAGCGAAAAGCCGGGGCCGGTGGGAACGACCGCGCTGTCCGGCATCGCCGCCTTGGCCCAGATCTTCCAGTCCTGCCAGACCACGTCCGAGATGCAGATCACCCGGCCCAGATCGGCGGGCTCGGCAAGGCCTTCGGCCAGGGCGGGCGTGCAGACCGGCAACAGCATCTCGTCCCACAGGTTGATGCGGTCCGGGCCAGGCCGGGCATAGAACAGGCACAGGTCGAAGGGCGTGCGCTTGAGATCCGGCGGATCCTCCAGCGCCGTGACCGAGATGTCCACCTGTGCCAGCGCCGCGCGCAGGGCGGGCAGGCGCGGTGCAAGCCACAGC
>NZ_JRKO01000026.1 GCF_000763885.1 Paracoccus versutus
CCACCCGGCTGAGCAGCAGCAGCGGCTCGTCCCGCGCGCCGCTCAGCACCACCTGGGTGCGCGGGTCGGGGATGACCTGGGACATGCGCAGCCAGCGGCCCCAATGGCTTTGCGAACCTTCGACCGGGGCGCCCTGCAGGCCGGCGGTCACCGGGTGGCGCTCGCCCTCGTCGGTCAGGCGCGGCAGGAACGGCTCGTCATAGACCCGGCCGGTCGGGCGCGCAGGCAGGATCGCGCCCAGCGGCGACAGGTTCAGGCTTTCGACCGAGGACATCTCGGGCCCGGCCGAGACCAGGATCGCGCCGCCCTCTTCGACATAGCGCCGGATGTTGTCGTAATATTGCGGCAGCAGGATGCCGCGCACCCGGTAGCGGTCGAAGATGATCAGGTCGAAATCCCGGATCCGCTCCATGAACAGCTCCTGGGTCGGAAAGGCGATCAGCGACATCTCCTCGACGGGGACCGCGTCCATCTTGTCCGGCGGCCGCAGGATGGTGAAGTGGATCAGGTCCACGTTCGCATCCGATTTCAGCAGGTTGCGCCAGGTCCGTTCCCCCGCGTGCGGCGCGCCCGAGACCAGCAGCACCCGCAGCCGGTCGCGCACGCCCTGGATCTGCACGGCGGCCGCGTTGTTGCGGTCGGTCAGTTCCGGCACCGCCGCCTCGGGCGGGTCGAATGCGATCGAGACCACGTTCTGCCCGGCATGTGCCGGCACCACCGGCAGGTCCAGCGTCACCCCCGGCGGCAGGTCGAGGCTGCGCATCTCTTCTCCGTCCAGCAGGATGCGCAGCCGGGCGGGGGTCTGCGCCACCTCGACGGGAACGGCGCCCTGGTCCTCGACGCGCAGGCGGATGGTGACGGGCTTGCCGATCAGCCCGTAGGCCGGCGCTTCCTCGATCACCAGCCGGCGATCCCAGTCCTGGGCCTGCCCGGTCAGCAGCACATGCACCGGCGCCGGGGCCGAGGCCGGGACCATCGGCGCATCATGGGCCAGCCCGTCGGTGACGGCGATCACCCCGGCCAGCCGGGCCTGCGGCTCGGCCGCCAGCGCACGGGTCAGCGCGGTGCCGGCCTGGGTGCCGTCCGGGTCGTCGCCCACGGTCACGCGACGGATTTCCGTATCGGGCAGGGCGGAAAGCTGGCGGGTCAGTTCCTCGACGGCGGCATCGGTCTGTTCGGCCCGGCCCGGCAGGGACTGGCTGGCGCTGCGGTCGTCGAGCAGGATCACGATGTCCGACAGCTTGTGGCGGATGCCCGATTCCAGCGCCGGCCCGGCCAGCGCCGCCGCCGCCGCCAGCCCGGCGATGCCGCGCCAGGCCCAGCCGCGCAGGCCGCGCCACAGCGACCACAGCGCCACCAGCAGCGCCAGCGCCGCAAGCCCGCCGACCAAGGGCCAGGGCAGCAGCGGATCGAAGGCAAGGCCACTCATTGCACGACCTCCTCCTGCCGCAGCCGCTCCAGCAGGGCGGGCACATGCACCTGGTCGGATTTGTAGTTCCCGGTCAGCACATACATGATCAGGTTGACGCCGAAGCGATAGGCCATCTCGCGCTGCCGCTCGCCCTCGAAGCCCGAACCGATGCTGAACATGGGCAGGCCGTTCTCATCCATCGCCCAGGCCTCGGCCCAGGCATTGCCGCCGATGATGACCGGCGAGACGCCGTCGTTGAGATTGCGGAAGGGCACGCCCTCGGCCGCCTGGGCATCGGCGGGGGGCGCCTCGGCCCAGACCTCGCGGCCCTGGTAGCGGCCGGGAAAATCCCTGAGCAGGTAGAAGCTGCGGGTGATGACGTGATCGGCGGGGATCGGCGCCAGCGGCGGGATGTCCAGCGGCGCCGCCAGCCCCTGAAGCGCGGCGCCGCCGTCCGGCCCGCCCAGCCCGGCGATGTCGCCGTCGCGGGTGTCGAAGAGGATCATCCCGCCCGAGCGCAGGAAATGGTTCAGCCGGACATAGGCCTGGGGCGAGGGCGGGGCCTGCGCCTCGGTCACCGGCCAGTAAAGAAAGGTCAGCAGCGACAGGTCGTCCCGTTCGGGGTCGATGCCGATGGGCGTGCCCGGCTCGACCGTGGTGCGGGCGGTCAGGACATGGGACAGGCCGCGCAGCCCCGCTTCCGAAGCGGCATCGACCTCGGCATCGCCGGTGATCACATAGGCCAGCGCCACCTCGTCGGCGGCGCGCATCAGATGGGGGTCGGGCGGGGCCGCGGGATCGTCCTGCGCCCAAAGCGCGCCGGCCCAGATCAGCGCGGCCAGGGTCAGAAGCCACCTCATGCCGTCGCCCCCTGCCTGCCGCGCGCCAGCCAGGCGCTGCCAAGCGCATCCAGCGCGAAAAGGACCGCCGCCAGCGCGACCAGCCAGCCGCGCAGGTCGAGGCCCGGCGCCTCGGCCGCGCGCTCGATGCGGGCGCCGGGCCAGTCGGCGGGCGCCATCGGCCCGCCCGCGTTCAGCGCCGCCACCCGCTCGCCGCCGCGATAAAGCCCGGCCGGGGCGCCCGGCGCCGGGCCGCGCGCGAAATCGGCCGCGGCGACCGGCGTGGCATCCTGCGGCTCGGTCGTGCGGCCGAAGCCGTCCAGCACCAGTTCGGGCAGCCAGAAGGGCTGTTCGGCGCGATCCGCCTCGGGCGCCGCGCTGCCGACCCGCGCGCTGCGCACCAGCCGGTCCAGCATCTCGACGAACAGGCCCGAGATCGCCAGGTTCGACCATTCCGCATTGGCCGTGGTGTGGAACAGCACCAACTGCCCCTGCCCCAGCGCCGCCCGCGTGACCAGGGGCGTGCCGTCGGAAAGCTGTGCGATGGTGCGGTCGCCCAGGTCGGGCGCGGGCTCGGCCAGAAGCTGGGCGCGCACGGTGGCGTCCTGGGGCACCGAAAGCCCGGCAAAGGGCCCGTCGGCGGCAAAGGGCGCGACGCTGCGCGGCTCGCCCCAGGCCAGGGCGCCGCCGATGTCGCGCCCGCCGGCGCGCAGCCGCACGGGCAGCAGCGGCTCTTCGGCCAGCCGTTCCGAGGCGGCCATGCGCGGCCCGGCAAAGCGGATCAGCAGCCCGCCGCCCTCGACCCATTCGCGCAGGCCCGGCTCTTCGGCCAGGCCGAACTGGTCGGCCAGCACGATCACGTCGGGCGAGGCTTGCAGCACGTCGCCCAGCCCCCCCTCGATCAGGTCGGTGGTCGGCGCCAGGGCCCGGCGCAGGTAGTGCAGCGGCGAGAGCAGCCGCTGGCCCTCGCCGGCGCGGTCGTCGCCGGCCAGCGCGACCTTGCGCCGGCGCAGGGAATCGTCGGCCAGCAGCACCGCCCCGGCCGAGCCATGGCCCTCGACCTCGAAGCGGGTGATGCGGTTGCGCAATTCCGAGGGCAGGTCGATGGGCACCAGCCAGCTGGTCACGCCCGCATCCGCCGAAGCCCCGCCGCCCTCGCCGGGGCGCAGCCGCGCCAGCTCGCGCGGCGTGCCCTGCGGGTCGAGGCCGATGGCCAGCACATCGGCAGCGGCCGCCCCGGTCGAGCGCAGCCGCAGCGCCGGCTGGTCGCCCGCCACCAGTTCCAGCGACTGCCGCGGGCCGTCGGGCGGCACCACGGTCACGCCGCCGCGCCCGGCAAGCGCCGCCAGCCATTCCGCCCGGCCGGGATGGTCCAGCCCGTCGCTGAGCCACAGCACCGACAGGCCCGCGGGCGCCTCGGCCAAGGCCGCCTGCGGGTCGGGGGGATAGCGCGTCTCCCATGCCGCGGGACGCAGGGCGCGCAGCTGCGCCGCAAGCTCGGTCGCGGGCAGGAAAGGCAGCGCGCCCGTCGCGGTGCCGTCGGCGACCAGCAGCGCCGCCGGCTGTCCCGCCGCCGCCGCGCGGTCCAGCGCGCGCAGGGCGCGGGCCTGGCGCTGCGGCCAGTCTGGCGCCGCCGCCCAGCCGGCATCCATCACCACCAGCAAGGGCCCCTGCCCGGCCTGATCCGGCGAGGGCTTCCACACCGGGCCGGCAAAGCCCAGGATCAGGGCCGCGATCGCCAGCACCCGCAGCAGAAGCAGCCACCAGGGCGTGTGCCGCGCCACCGGATGCGGATCCTTGAGCCCCAGCAGCAGCCGCGTGCCGGGAAAGCGCACCAGCTTCGGCGAAGGCGGCATGGCGCGCAGGATCAGCCACAGCACCGGCAGCGCCGCCAGCGCCGCGAGGATCCAGGGCGTCAGGAAGCCGATGGGACCGATCAGCAGCATCAGCCCTCCAGCACCGACCAGAGCCACAGCAGCGCCTGCGACGGCGCCGCCCCGGTGTCATGCGTGCCGAAATGCCAGCCCGCCATGCGCGCGGCGCCCGTCAGTTGCGCCCGGCGCTCGGCCAGCCGCGCCAGATAGGCCGCGCGCAGCCCGGCCGCGTCGCGCGTGTCGTGGCGCAAGGCCCCCGAGGCCGAGCGGAACAGCACCGCCCCCCGCCAGGGAAAGCCCTCTTCGTCCGGGTCCAGCACCTGCAGCAGCGCGCCCTGCACGCCCAGGCCGGCGGCACGGGCCAGATAGTCCAGCACCGGCTGCGGATCGCCCAGGAAATCGTCGAACAGGATGACGCGCTGGCCGGGACGCAGGGCCTCGGCCGGGGGCGCGTCCTCGTCGCCCGGCAGGGGCGCGCGCGCGACCAGCGCCTCGGCCATGCGCTCGGCCTGCAGGCGGCCGGGGCGCGGCGGCTGGCCGGCCAGCGCCACCCGCTCGCCACCCGCCAGCAGCGCCATGGCCAGCGCCAGCGCCAGCAGGTCGGCGCGGTCGCGCTTGCTGGGCCGCTCGGCGTTGCCGGTGTAATCCATGCCCGCCGCGGCCGAGACCCAGATCGCCGCCGATTGCGCCACCTGCGCCTCGCGGTCGCGCACGAATTGCGCATCCGACCGGGCCGAGCGGCGCCAGTCGATGCTGCGCGCCGTATCGCCCGCCGTGGCCGGGCGGTATTGCCAGAAATCCTCGCCCATGCCGGCGCGGCGCTGGCCATGCGCGCCGGGCACCAGCGCCGCCGCCAGCCGCTCGGCCGACAGCATCAGCGCAGGCAAGGCGGCCGAGGCAGCCTCGGCGCCGGCGCGCAGCTGATCGGCCTGGGGTTTCACGCCGCCGCCCGCATCCGGTCGCCGAGCAGGCGCGCGATCACGCCCTCGATGGTCTCGCCGCGGGCGCGGGCGGCAAAGCTCAGCGCCATGCGGTGGCGCAGGACCGGGGCGGCCATGGCCTCGACATCGTCGAGCGTCGGGGCAAAGCGGCCGTTCAGCGCCGCCCGCGCCCGCGTGACCAGCGTCAGCGCCTGCGCCGCGCGCGGCCCCGGCCCCCAGACCAGCGTGTCGGCGATCCAGCCCGGCGCCTCGGGCGCGCCGGGACGCGCCGCGCGCACCAGGTCCAGGATCGCGTCCAGCACCGTCTCGCCCACCGGCATGCGCCGGATCAGCGCCTGCGCCGCGACCAGCCCCTCGGCGTCGAAGACGGCATGGGCCCGGCCCTGCTCGACCCCGGTCGTCGCCAGCAGGATGGCGCGCTCCGTGTCGCGGTCGGGATAGTCCACGTCGATCTGCAACAGGAAACGGTCGAGCTGCGCCTCGGGCAGCGGATAGGTGCCCTCCTGCTCGATCGGGTTCTGGGTGGCCAGCACGTGGAAGGGCCGGCCCAGCGGGCGATGCTCGCCGCCGATGGTGACCTCGCCCTCCTGCATGGCCTGCAGCAGCGCCGATTGCGTGCGCGGGCTGGCGCGGTTGATCTCGTCGGCCATCAGCAGCCGGGTGAAGACCGGCCCCTCGATGAAGCGGAAGGCGCGGGTGCCGTCGGGCCGGATGTCCAGCACCTCGGAGCCCAGGATGTCGGCCGGCATCAGGTCGGGGGTGAACTGGATGCGCGCCGAGTCGAGCCCCAGCACGGTGGCCAGCGTATCGACCAGCATGGTCTTGCCCAGCCCCGGCTGGCCGACCAGCAGGGCATGGCCGCCCGACAGGATCGCCGCCAGAACCTGCTCGACCACGGCATGCTGGCCGACGAAGCGATGCTCGACGCTGGCGCGGGCCTGGGCCAGGCGGTCGGTCAGCGTCAGGACTTCGGAAACCAGTTTCTCATTCTCGGCCATGACAATGCCCCGTTTCTGTTCTAGGACAACATAAAGGCAGGTGTGACGGGGTCCACAGGGAATGGAGGAAAAGACTGACAATGCCGTGAGCGATGCGGCCGGAATCGCCGCCTCGGCCAGCCGCGCCTCGAAAAAGGGGCCGCCGCCGGTGCATCTGTGGAACCCGCCCTTCTGCGGCGACCTGGACATGGAGATCCGCGCCGACGGCAGCTGGTTCTACAACGGCACGCCCATCGGCCGGCCGGAAATGGTGCGGCTTTTCGCCTCGATCCTGAAGCGCGAGGGGGATGGCTATTTCCTCGTCACCCCGGTCGAAAAGGTCGGCATCCGCGTGGTCGACGCGCCCTTCATCGCCGTCGATGCCGAAATCGGCGAAGACATCGTCTTCACCACCAATGTGGGCGACCGGGTCAGCGCCGGCCCCGAGCATGCGATAGAAATGCGCGGGACGCCGGAGGAGCCGCGGCCCTATGTCCATATCCGCCGCGGTCTTTGGGCACTGATCGACCGCAAGACATTCTACCGACTGGCCGATGCGGCTATGCCCGGCGAAAACGGGCGTATGGAATTGCACTCGGGAGGGACGGTCTTTCCCCTGGAGCCCTGACCATGGCGCGATTCGCCGCCAACCTGACCTATCTGTTCACCGAAATGCCCATGCTGCAGCGCTTCGCCGCCGCAAAGCGCGCGGGCTTTCGCGGGGTGGAAATCCTGTTTCCCTATGACCTCGCGGTCAAGGAACTGGCCCAGGCCGCGCAGGCGGCGGGGGTGGAGTTCGTGCTGATGAACACGCCGCCGCCGAACTGGGCTGGCGGCCCGCGCGGCTTTGCCGCCGAGCCGGGCAACGAATCGCGCTTTCGCGGCGATTTCGACCGTGCCCTGCGCTTCGGCCGGGCGCTGGGGGTCAAGCATCTGCATGTGATGGCCGGCAAGGCCCAGGGCGGGCTGGCGCGGCGCACCTTCGTCGAGAACCTGAAATGGGCCTGCGCCCGCGACGCCCGCGCCAGCCTGACCATCGAGCCGATGAACCGCAACGACATGCCGGGCTATTTCCTCGACAGTTTCGAACTGGCGGCCGAGATCCTGGACGAGGTCGGGGCCCCGAACCTGGGCCTGCAATTCGACGTCTATCATGCGCAGATGATCCATCGCGATGCGCTGACCGTCTGGCAGCGCCATGCCCGCCGGGTGCGGCATATCCAGATCTCGGACTGGCCCAGCCGGCACGAGCCGCGGCAGGGCGACATCGACTTCGCCGAACTGTTCCGCGCCATCGACGCCTCGGGCTATGGCGGCTGGGTGAGCGCCGAATACACCCCCCGCACCTCGACCGAGGCCGGGCTGCGCTGGCTGCGCCTGGCCTGACCGGGCGGCGGGGCACCTCTGCCCGCGGTTTTCGGCCGCGTGCGCCGCACGGACCGCGTCCCCTCGGCCTGGACGGCAGGCGTTCGGCGGATCGCGGGCTTGCAGCCCTCGGCACCGGCCAAGCCACCGGCACCGCGACCGGGGCCAAGCTGCACTGACTGCGCCCGGCGCGACCGGGCGGCGGGGCATCTCTGCCTGCGGTTTTCGACCGCGCGCGCCGCACGGACCGCGTCCCCTCGGCCTGGACGGCAGGCGTTCGGCGGATCGCGGGCTTGCAGCCCTCGGCACGGCCAAGCCACCGGCACCGCGACCGAGCCCAAGCTGCGCTGGCTGCGCCTGGCCCGATCGGGCGGCGGAGCGCCTCTGCCCGCGGTTTTCGACCGCGTGCGACCCGCCCGGACCGCGCCCCCTTGGTCTGGACGGCAGGCGTTCGGCGGATCGCGGGCTTGCAGCCCTCGGCACGGGCCAAGCCATCCGGCACCGCGACCGGGGCCAAGCTGCGCTGACTGCGCCCGGCGCGACCGGGCGGCGGGGCATCTCTGCCTGCGGTTTTCGACCGCGTGCGACCCGCCCGGACCGCGCCCCCTTGGTCTGGACAGCCGGCGTTCGGCGGATCGCGGGCTTGCAGCCCTTGGCACCGGCCAAGCCACCCGGCACCGCGACCGAGGCCAAGCTACACTGGCTGCGCTTGGCCCGACCGGGCGGCGGAGCGCCTCTGCCTGCGGTTTTCGACCGCGTGCGCCGCACGGACCGCGTCCCCTCGACCCGGACGATGCGTCGGCGGATCGGAGGCTTGCAGCCGTGGGGCACGGCCAAGCCGCCCGGCACCGCGACAGAGGCCGGGCTTGCCGCGGCGGGGCGCTGTTCTTTGCGTTCCCCTCATGAGATTTGCCAGCCTGCTGGCGACTGTCCCTTGCGATCCCATGGCGGGGCTTGTCGGCCTTCGGATGAATGTCCTTTGCCACCCCCAGCAAGGCTTGCCGGCCTGCGAACAAATGGCCTCCGCGATCCCATGGTGGGATTTTCCGGTCGGCGGGCGAATACCCTTTGCGATCCCCTCGCAAGGTTTGCCAGCCCTCGAACCAAAGGCAGGTTCGGTGGAACCGATCCGCAGCACGCCGCCTCCGAACCGGAGTCGCAGCCCTGCGGCGAGCCGAGGTTTCGGCGCCAGGACCATGAGGGCGGCCCCTGGCAGGGAAAGAACGCCGCCGCAAAGCGCGTGGTGTTCGTCGGCGAATGCCGTGATCTTTGCGCTTCGCCGGCGCAGGATGCCACGGAAGGTCGGGGATAGCCGTTGCAATGCAACCGATCGACCCGCCGAGGGATCGAAGCCCTCGTTCTCCGGCAATGGCGCAGGCGCGGACCGGCTGCCGCGCCGTTCGAATCCCGCCGTCCAGCCCCTTGTCGCGCCTGTCCCGGCCGCCGTTATCGAGGCTCAGCGGCTAGGCATCCCCCGGCCGCCGCCTTGCCATCGCTTCGGCCATCGCCGCGTGCCCGCTGACCCTCAGCCCTGCGATGGCGCCCTGATAATCGCGCGCCTCGCGGTTCTGGCTCAGCTTGGACTTTGCCAGCGTCCGGCGGATCTCGATGCGAAAGGCGACGATGCCGGCCAGCATCTGCTGCATGTAATCGGCCGGCGCATCGGCCATGCGCCAGGCATCGGCGCCGTTCAGCCGCCGCTCGTGGCTGCGGGTCAGCAGGCCGACCGCCGCGCGCTTGGCGCGCTCGTCATGCTGGAAGGCAATGCCGCCATGGACATGGACCACCTGGTAGTTCCAGGTCGGGACGTGGCGGTGATGCTCGGGCTTGGTCGGGTAGAAATTGGGCGAGACATAACCGTCCTCGCCGCGAAAGATCGCCAGCACCTCCTGGCCCTCGGCGATCAGCCGGTGCATGTCGTTGGCCAGCGCCACATGGCCGATCAGCGTGCCGTCGGGGCCGGCCAGCAGCGGGACGTGGTTGGCGACCAGCCCCTCGGGGGTCTGCGCCACGATGCAGGCCAGGGGCGCCGCCTCGATGAGCGCGGCGATCTCCTGCGGGTCGATCTCGTGGAAATGCGGCGGGATATACATGGGCGATTCCGATGCTGGGACCGCCCGAGTTTGTCCGCTGGGCGCGCGGATGACAACGCCATCCGCCCACCGCAGTCGATGAACTAACAGGCTGCTGAAAAAGTCCTTGCGACAGGACAGCGCGGGCGGGGAGCCGGGAAATCCGCCTCAAATTTGCCGAAAACACCCCATTTCGGGCCGATATTAGCTGGATCCAGAACGATTTCCGCTGCGCCGCCCTCTCAAAATCCTTTTTCAGCAGCCTGCTAATAGGCCGCGCTGCCGGTGCCGGCGGGAAGCGCGCCATAGGGCAGCCAGACGGTCTTGGTCCGGCTGGCGGCGCGCAGGAACTCGCGGCCCTGCGCCTGCGGATCGCTCCAGTCGCGCGGCGCCGGGGTCCAGACCGGGATCAGGGTCTCGGCCGCGGCGCGCTGCACCTCGGCCAGCCCCTCGCCCTGGCCGGCATGCCAGATCGCCGAGACGCCGTCATGGCCGGCCAGCGCCCGCGCCAGTTCGTCACGCGGGCCGGTGACGATATTGACCACGCCGCCCGGCACGTCCGAACAGGCCAGCACCTGCGCCAGCGTCAGCGCCGCCATCGGTCGGTCCTGCGACGGGATCGCCACCACCGCATTGCCCATGGCGATGGCCGGCAGCACCAGCGCCATGAAGCCCGCCAGCGGCGCGGCCGTGGGTGCGACCAGCCCCATGACGCCATGCGGCTCGGGCTGGACGTGGCACAGGTGGCCGGGCTTGGCCGAAACCGTGGCGCCGTCGTATTTGTCGGCGAAACCGGCATAGAAGAAGCAGCGGCGGATCGCCGCATCGACTTCGGCCGGGCTGGCATAGCCGGCGAATTCGGCGCGGCGCTGCGCCAGGTTCTCGGCCAGGAAATACAGCACCTGCGCGCGGCCGTGGCCGCCCAGACCCTGCCATTTCGCCAAGGCCCCTTGCGCCGCTTCGACCGCGTTGCGGATGTCCTTGCGGTTGCCCAGGGGCACCAGTTCGTCCTGCGCCGCATAGCTGGCGCCGCCGTCCGGGCGCTTCTGCGCGCCGCCGATGTAAAGCTTGACCGTGCGGTCGATCTCGGGCGCCTCGGCCGGGGCGATTTCCGACGGCGCCGGGTCGCGCTGCGCGGCGACCGGGGCGGCCAGATAGTCCAGCATCCCCTCGCGCCCGCCCTCGCGGCCATAGCCCGAATCGCGCAGGCCGCCAAAGGGCGCGGCGGCGTCGAAGAGATTGGCGCAATTCACCCAGACCACGCCCGCCTTGATCCGCGCCGCCATGTCGGTGGCCACAGTCGCGCTTTCCGACCAGACCGAGGCCGCCAGCCCATAGAGGGTATTGTTGGCCAGGTCCGCCGCCTCGTCCGGGGTGCGGAAGGTCGAGAGCGTGGCGATGGGGCCGAAGATCTCCTCGACCATGCCGGGATTGGCGGGGGCGATGTTTCGCAGATAGCCCGGCGCGATGAAGCAGCCCGGCGCCGCGGCGCCGCCGACCAGTTCCGCCCCGGCGGCGGTCGCGCGGTCCAGGATGCGCAGGATGCGGTCCTTTTGCACCGGATCGACGATGGCGCCGACATCGGTGGACTTGTCGAGCGGCGCGCCCAGCCGCAGCTTGCCCATCCGCGCCCGCAACAGCGCCTCGAACCGCGCGGCGACCGATTCGGCGACCAGGATGCGCGAGCCGGCGCAGCAGACCTCGCCCTGGTTGAACCAGACCCCTTCGACCACGCCCTCGACCGCGGCGTCCAGGTCGGCGTCCTCCATGACCACGAAAGGCGACTTGCCGCCCAGTTCCAGCGTCAGCCGCTTGCCCGAGCCGGCGGTGGCGCGGGCGATGCCGCGCCCGACCTCGGTCGAGCCGGTGAAGGCGATCTTGTCTACCGGGGCCTGAACCAGCGCCGCGCCGGTTTCGCCATCGCCGGTGACGATGTTCACCACCCCGGCGGGCAGGCCGACATGGGCGCAGATCTCGGCGAATGCCAGCGCGGTCAGCGGCGTGTATTCGGCAGGCTTCAGCACCACGCAATTGCCGGCGGCCAGGGCCGGCGCCACCTTCCAGGCCAGCATCAGCAGCGGAAAGTTCCAGGGGATGATCTGGCCGCAGACGCCCAAGGCGGCATGGCCGGGAAACTCGGTCTCGGCCAGTTCGGCCCAGCCGGCATGGTGGTAGAAATGCCGCACCACCAGCGGCACGTCGATGTCGCGGCTTTCGCGGATCGGCTTGCCGTTGTCCAGGCTCTCCAGCACCGCAAGGAAACGCTCGCGCTTCTGGATGGTGCGGGCGATGGCATAGAGAAAGCGCGCCCGGTCGTGCCCCGGCATGGCGCCCCAGCTGCGCTGCGCCCGGCGGGCGGCGCGCACCGCCTTGGCGATGTCGCGGGCGGTGCCCTGCGTGACCTGCGCCAGTTCCTCGCCACTCGAGGGATCGCGGCTGGCGAAGGTCTCGCCCGGCCTGGTGAACCGCCCGGCGATGAAATGGCCGAAGCTGCCGCGTTCGCGCAGCCAATCGCGGACGGCCGAGGCGTCCTCGGGCGCGGGACCGTATTCCATGCTTTCCATGATCTCGCTTACCTTCGGCATCATCACCCCGCGGCCAGACGATGGGCGGCTGCATAGCGCCCGGTGACGTGATGGGAAACCTGCCGCTCGATGTCAGAGAGCAGCGAACTGGCACCGATGCGGAAAAGGCTCGGGTCCAGCCAGTCGCGGCCCAGCTCCTCGGCCATCAGCACCTGCCAGTTCAGCGCGTCCTTGGCCGTCTTCAGCCCGCCCGCCGGCTTGAAGCCGACGGCGAAGCCGGTCCGGTCGCGATAGTCGCGGATCGCCCGCAGCATGACCAGCGACACCGGCAGCGTGGCGTTCACCGGCTCCTTCCCGGTCGAGGTCTTGATGAAATCGGCGCCGGCCTGCATGGCGACATGGCTGGCCCTGGCGACATTGGTCAGGGTCTTCAGCTCGCCCGTCGCCAGGATCGCCTTCATCCGGGCCGCGCCGCAAGCCTCGCGCATCTCGCAGATCTCGTCGTAAAGCGCCGCCCATTCGCCGCGCAGCACCAGCGCGCGGGAAATCACGATGTCGATCTCGTCCGCGCCCTGGTCCAGCGCATAGCGGATCTCGGCCAGCCGCAGGTCGAGCGGCATCAGCCCGGCAGGAAAGCCGGTCGCGACCGAGGCGACGGGGATCGCGCTGCCCCGCAGCGCCCGTTTCGCCGCCGCCACCATGGTCGGATAGACGCAGACCGCGCCGGTAGTCAGGTGATCGACCCCCAGCGCCGCCAACTGGCCGGCATCGACCGGCTGGCGCGCCTTGGCGCAAAGCCGCGCCACGCGGTCGGGCGTATCGTCGCCCGCCAGCGTGGTCAGGTCGATGCAGCGCACCGCGTTCAGAAGCCAGGCCGCCTGCCATTCCTTTTTCAGGCTGCGGCGCGCGGTCAGGCTCGCGGCGCGGCGCTCGGCCGCCGGGGTGTTGACCTGGATGTTCTCTAACCAGTCGAGGCGAAAATCGGTGCCGGGGTTCTTGCGCTCCATCGCTCAGCGCCCCCGCAGCCCGTCCCACCAGCGCCGCATCCGCCCGCGTGCCCGGTCGCGCGCCGCGTCGGCGCGGGCGTCGAGCCGGTCCCATGCCTCGTCAGCCGAACGCACGGCCGGGTCGATGGTGCGCTCGCGGAACTGGTTCCACATCCGCCAAAGCAGGAACAGCAGCGCCCCCAGGATCAGCAGGATGATCTGTGCCGCCCAGTTGAAGGGCTTCACCTCGGGCCCCGCCACCGGCTTGATCGAGATGGCGTTGGGATAGACCGAGAGCCAGGCGATGCGCCAGCCGTATGAGGTCACGCTGACCCATTCCGGGCTCGCCGCGGTCGAGCGCAGGTCGGTCGCCTGCGCATGCAGGTTCGAGCTGTCGTATTTGAAATAGGGTGGCCAGATCCAGCCGGTATCCTCGTTGCGATAGACATGGGGCTTGCCGTTCGGGCGCACCGTGTCGATGAAGCGCACGTCGCGCTGGCCTTGGGCGTTCTGCACCGTGCCGGTATCGGGCGAGGCATAGAAGAACGCATTGGCGCCGATGTCGGTCAGCCGGTTGTAGGTGTTGGTGATGCGGACCGTCTGCTTCGAGGGCAGCGTGTAGTCCAGAAACAGAAAGACCACGATCCCGAAGATCACCCCAAGGACGGTCAGGAACCAGCGCATCGGCGCCCCCTCAATAGTAGTTCACGATCACGATGATCACGATGATCGCGACCACCGGCAGGACCAGCACCAGCAGGGCAAGCCGCCCCCGCAGGGTCTTGCTGAAGCCCACCATCGAACGCCGCACGAACTCGGCGCGTTCCGGGGACAGGCCCGCGCGCTCGGGATGGCGGCGATCCCATTCCTTTTCAAGCTCCTCGCGGCGCAGGCTGCGGATATAGGTTCCGATGAGCAGGTAAAAGACCAGCTCGACAAGCAGGACCATGCCGATCAGGCGAAGAAAGGCGATCATCGGGCAGACCCTGGTTGCGAAAAGCCAGCCCCATGGAAGGCCGGCGCGCTGCGACTGTCAATGACCCCATTGCCGCGCCGCCGCGCCCGGCCTAGCCTTGCGCCATGGACGCCCTTGCCCTCGAGATCGAAAACCGCCGCGACGACCTGGTCCGCCTGACCCAGGATCTGATCCGCATCCCGACGCTGAACCCGCCGGGCCGCAACTATCGCGAGATCTGCGAATACCTGCAGGCGCGGCTGGCGCCCCAGGGCTGGGCCTGCGAACTGGTCCGCGCCCATGGCGCGCCCGGCGACAGCGAGGCCTTTCCGCGCTGGAACCTGGTCGCCCGCCACCGCGGCGGCCCGCCCGGCGAATGCGTGCATTTCAACAGCCATCACGACGTGGTCGAGGTCGGCCACGGCTGGAGCCGCGATCCCTTCGCCGCGGAACTGGACGGCGGCCGCATCTACGGCCGCGGCGCCTGCGACATGAAGGGGGGCTTGGCCTCCAGCATCATCGCCGCGGAGGCCTTCGTGGCGCTCTACCCCGGCCATCCCGGCCAGATCGAGATCAGCGCCACCGCGGACGAGGAATCGGGCGGCTTCGGCGGCGTGGCCTACCTGGCCGAACAGGGCGCCTTCGCCCATGTCGGCCATGTCATCATCCCCGAGCCGCTGCACAAGGACCGCATCTGCCTGGGCCATCGCGGCGTCTGGTGGGCCGAGATCGAGACGCATGGCCGCATCGCCCACGGCTCGATGCCCTTCCTGGGCGACAGCGCCATTCGCCACATGGGCGCGGTGCTGGAGGAAATGGAGCGCACGCTGTTCCCGCTGCTGATGACCAAGCGCACCGAGATGCCGGTGATCCCCGAAGGGGCGCGGAACTCGACGCTGAACATCAACTCGATCCATGGCGGCGAGCCGGATCTCGGCCCGGATTTCACCGGCCTGCCCGCGCCCTGCGTCGCCGACCGCTGCCGCATCACCATCGACCGCCGCTTCCTGATCGAAGAGGAACTGTCCGAGGTGAAACGCGAGGTCACGGCGCTGCTGGAAAAGGTCAAGGCGGCGCGCCCCGGTTTCACCTACGAGATCCGCGACCTCTTCGAGGTGGTCCCCAGCATGACCGACCGCGAGGCGCCGGTGGTGCGCTCGACCGCCACCGCCATCCGGCGGGTGCTGGGCCGCGAGGCGGGCTATGTCGTCAGCCCCGGCACCTACGACCAGAAGCATATCGACCGCATCGGCAAGCTGCAGAACTGCATCGCCTACGGGCCGGGCGTGCTGGACCTGGCGCATCAGCCCGACGAATGGGTGGGCGTGCAGGACATGCAGGATTCCGCCCGCGTCATGGCGCTGGTGCTGGACGACATCCTGCGCGGCGCTTAGGGGATTCCCCCGACGGGCCGCCTGTGGCATGATCCGGCCAAAAGAATGAGCAGCCCAACGAGCAGCCCCATGGCCCAAGCATGACCCAGCGCCTGTCGATCAGCGCCATCATCTTCTTCGTCGTGATGATCCTCCTGGGCGTCTATTTCGCCTATGCGGCGGTGCAGGGCCCCTCGGGCATCCTGCGCCGGGTGCAGCTGCAGGCCGAGACGCAGGAACTGGTCCAGCAGCGCGACAAGCTGCAGGCCGAGGTGGACCGGATGCGCAACCTGGCGCGGCGGCTGTCGGACGAATACCTCGACATCGACCTGCTGGACGAACGCGCCCGCGACGTGCTGGGCCTGGTGCGCGCCGACGAGATCATCATCCGCTGACGGCCCCCAGGGCCCCCGGCCTCCGGTTTCTCCGTTGTCCAAATACCCCTGCGGCCGCGCCGCCGGCGCGACCGGCGACGGCTGGGGCAAGCGGCTTTCCGCATCTGCCCTCTGGACGGATGCACAACGCCGGTTTACTTCCCCCGAAAGCTTCGCCTAGAATTAGTTTAACGCTGAACTATCCCCGCCCCGAGGAGGAGGCCCATGGTCAGAAAGCCCGCAGCCAAGCAAAGCACGCCCAACGTGTCCAAGGATGAGCTGCTCAAATACTACCGCGACATGCTGCTGATCCGGCGATTCGAGGAAAAGGCCGGCCAGCTTTACGGCATGGGCCTGATCGGCGGCTTCTGCCACCTCTACATCGGCCAGGAAGCCGTCGTCGTCGGCCTCGAGGCCGCGGCGAAGGAAGGCGACAAGCGCATCACCTCCTACCGCGACCACGGCCACATGCTGGCCTGCGGCATGGAAGCCCGCGGCGTGATGGCCGAGCTGACCGGCCGCATCGGCGGCTATTCCAAGGGCAAGGGCGGCTCGATGCACATGTTCAGCCGCGAAAAGCATTTCTACGGCGGCCATGGCATCGTCGCGGCGCAGGTGCCGCTGGGCGCGGGCCTGGCCTTCGCCGACAAGTATCTGGGCAACGACAACGTCACCTTCGTCTATTTCGGCGACGGCGCCTCGAACCAGGGCCAGGTCTACGAGACCTACAACATGGCCGAGCTGTGGAGCCTGCCCGTCGTCTTCGTCATCGAGAACAACCAATATGCCATGGGCACCTCGATGAAGCGCTCGACCAAGTCGACCACGCTCTACGGCCGCGGCGAAGCCTTCGGCATCAAGGGCGAACAGGTGGACGGCATGGACGTGCTGGCGGTCCGGGCCGCGGGCGAAAAGGCGGTGGCGCATTGCCGCGCCGGCAAGGGGCCCTACATCCTGGAGGTCATGACCTATCGCTATCGCGGCCATTCGATGTCCGACCCGGCGAAATACCGCACCCGCGAGGAAGTGCAGAAGATGCGCGACGAACGCGACGCCATCGAACATGTGCGCGAACTGCTGCTGCAAGGCCAGCATGCCTCCGAGGACGACCTCAAGGCCATCGACAAGGAGATCAAGGACATCGTGAACGATTCCGCCGAGTTCGCCAAGGAAAGCCCCGAGCCGCCGCTGGAGGAGCTCTGGACCGACATCTACGCCCAGGACGTGCCGCAGGGCGGCGCGGAACAGAACGCCTGAGGGGAGGGAACCATGGCAACCGAAATCCTGATGCCCGCCCTGTCGCCGACCATGGAGGAAGGCACGCTGGCCAAATGGCTGGTCAAGGAAGGCGATAGCGTGAAATCCGGCGACATCATCGCCGAGATCGAGACCGACAAGGCCACGATGGAATTCGAGGCGGTCGACGAAGGCATCCTCGGCAAGCTGCTGATCGCCGAGGGCACCCAGGGGGTCAAGGTGAACACCCCCATCGCCGTCCTGGTCGAGGAAGGCGAATCCGTCGATGCCGCACCCAAGGCCGAGCCCGCGCCCGCCGAGGCCAGGGCCGAGGCTCCGGCCGCCCCCGCGCAGGCCGCGGCCCCCGCGCCGGCCCCGGTCGCAGACCAGTCGCCCGACTGGCCGGAAGGCACGCCGATGAAGACCATGACCGTGCGCGAAGCCCTGCGCGAGGCCATGGAAGAGGAAATGTCCGGCGACGAGACCGTCTTTCTGATGGGCGAGGAAGTCGGCGAATACCAGGGCGCCTACAAGATCAGCCAGGGCCTGCTGGACAAGTTCGGGCCCCGCCGCGTGGTCGATACGCCGATCTCGGAAATCGGCTTCGCCGGCATCGGCACCGGCGCGGCGCTGGCCGGGCTGCGTCCCATCGTCGAGTTCATGACCTTCAACTTCGCCATGCAGGCGATCGACCATATCATCAACTCGGCCGCCAAGACGCTTTACATGTCCGGCGGCCAGATGGGCTGCCCGATCGTCTTCCGCGGCCCGAACGGCGCCGCCGCCCGCGTGGCGGCCCAGCACAGCCAGGACTATGCCGCCTGGTATGCGCAGATCCCCGGCCTCAAGGTGGTGATGCCCTATTCGGCCGCCGACGCCAAGGGCCTGCTCAAGACCGCGATCCGCGACCCGAACCCGGTGATCTTCCTGGAAAACGAGATCCTCTACGGCCGCAGCTTCGAGGTGCCGGACCTGCAGGATTTCACCATCCCCTTCGGCAAGGCCAAGATCGTGCGCCCCGGCCGCGACGTGACTCTGGTCAGCTTCGGCATCGGCATGGTCCATGCGCTGGAGGCGGCCGAAAAGCTGGCCGCCGACGGCATCGAGGCCGAGGTGATCGACTTGCGCACCCTGCGCCCGCTCGACTACGGCACGGTTATCGAATCGGTCAAGCGCACCAACCGCTGCGTGACGGTGGAAGAGGGCTTCCCGGTCGCCTCGATCGGCAACCACCTCTCGGCCCATATCATGGAAAACGCCTTCGACTGGCTCGACGCGCCGGTGATCAACTGCACCGGCAAGGACGTGCCCATGCCCTATGCCGCGAACCTTGAGAAACACGCGCTGATCACCGCCGCCGAGGTCGTCGAGGCGGTGAGAAAAGTCACCTATCGCTAAGGGGAGGGCAGAAGATGCCGACTGAAATCCTGATGCCCGCCCTGTCGCCGACCATGGAGGAAGGCACGCTGGCCAAATGGCTGGTGAAAGAGGGCGACGAGGTCAAATCCGGCGACATCATCGCCGAGATCGAAACCGACAAGGCCACGATGGAGTTCGAGGCCGTCGACGAAGGCCGGATGGGCAAGATCCTGGTGGCCGAGGGCACGGCGGGGGTCAAGGTGAACACCCCCATCGCCGTGCTGCTAGAAGAGGGCGAATCCGCCGATGACATCGCCGCCGCCCCGGCGCCCAAGGCGGAAGCCCAGCCCGAGACGGCGAAAGCCGAAGCCGCCCCGGCAGCGACGGCCACCGCCGCCCCTGCCCCGGCCCCGCCGAAATCGGCCGATGGCGGGCGCATCTTCGCCTCGCCGCTCGCCCGGCGCATCGCGGCGGAAAAGGGCATCGACCTTGCCGGCGTGACGGGTTCCGGCCCGCATGGCCGCATCGTCAAGGCGGATGTCGAGGGCGCGAAGCCCGGCGCGGCCAAGCCGGCCGCCGCCGAGGCGCCGAAAGCCGCCCCGGCACCCGCCGCGGCCGCAGCCCCGGCCGGCCCCTCGGCCGAAACCATCCTCAAGATCTACGCCGACCGCGAGACCGAGGAAGTGGCGCTCGACGGCATGCGCCGCACCATCGCCGCGCGGCTTTCCGAGGCCAAGCAGACCATCCCGCATTTCTACCTGCGCCGGTCCGCCAAGCTCGACGAGCTGATGAAGTTCCGCGCCATGCTGAACAAGCAGCTGGACTCGCGGGGCGTGAAACTGTCGGTCAACGACTTCATCATCAAGGCCTGCGCCCTGGCGCTGCAAGAGGTGCCGGATGCCAATGCCGTCTGGGCCGGCGACCGCATCCTCAAGCTGAAACCGTCCGACGTGGCCGTCGCCGTCGCGGTCGAGGGCGGGCTCTTCACCCCGGTCCTCAAGGACGCGCAGCAAAAGACGCTCTCGGCGCTCTCGGCCGAGATGAAGGACCTGGCCAACCGCGCCAAGACCAAGAAGCTCGCGCCCCACGAATACCAGGGCGGCAGCTTCGCCATCTCGAACCTCGGCATGTTCGGGATCGAGAATTTCGACGCGGTGATCAACCCGCCGCATGGCGCGATCCTCGCCGTCGGCGCCGGCATCCAGACCCCGGTGGTCGAGAATGGCGAGGTGGTGATCCGCAACGTCATGTCGATGACGCTTTCGGTCGACCACCGGGTGATCGACGGCGCGCTCGGCGCCCAGCTGCTGGAAGCCATCGTCGGGCACCTGGAAAACCCGATGGGCATGCTGGCCTGAACCCGGCTGCCAGGAACGAAGGAAAGGGGGCCCTCGCCGGCCCCCTTTATTCTTTCGTGTCCAAATATCCCGCGGGGGTCCGGGGGCGCGAAGCCCCCGGTCCGGCCTTACTCCCCGGCCGCCTCGGGTGCCGCGTTCAGCCCGATCCGCCGCCGCAGCCAGCCGCCGATGCGCACCTGCCCGCCATGCACGACGGAAAACAGCGAGGGCACGAACAGCAGCGACAGCAGCGTCGACAGCAGCAAGCCCCCGATCACCGCGATGGCCATGGGCGCGCTGAACTCGGCCCCCTCGCCGGTGCCGATGGCCGAGGGCACCATGCCCGCCGTCATGGCGATGGTGGTCATCACGATGGGCCGGGCGCGCTTGTGGACCGCGTCCAGGATCGCCTCGCGCTTCTCGACCCCGCGGTCTATGGCGCTGACCGCGAATTCCACCAGCATGATGGCGTTCTTGGTCACGATCCCCATCAGCATCAGGAAGCCGATCACCACCGCCATGCTGATGGAATTGCCGGTCAGGAACAGCGCCAGGATCGCGCCGCCGATGGCCAGGGGCAGCGACATCAGGATCGAGACCGGGGTGACGAAATTATGAAACAGCAGCACCAGCACGACATAGGTCAGCACCACGCCCGAAACCATCGCCACGGTAAAGGCCTGGAACACCTCGCCCATGATCTCGGCATCGCCCGAGGGCTGAATCTCGGTCCCGGCCGGCAGCTCGACCTGCTGCTGCAAGGCCGTGACCTGCGCGTTCACCGGCCCCAGCAGCGCGCCGCCCGCCAGGTTCGCCGATACCGTGGTGCGATAGCGCCGGTCGTAGCGGCCGATCTCGGTCGCCCCGGCCGAGATCGAGACATCCGCCACCACCTCCAGCGGCACCTGCCCGGCCGAGCTGGGCACCCGCAGGTTGCGCACCGTCATCAGGTCGCGCCGCGCCTCCTGGTCCAGCCGCACCATGATCGGGATCTGCTTGTCGCCGGTGTTGAACTTGGCAAGGTTCGATTCCGTGTCGCCCAGCGTCGCCACCCGCAGCGTCGTCGCCAGCGCGCTGGCGGTCACGCCCAGCTGGGCCGCGACCTCGGGGCGGGGATGGACCTGGATCTCGGGCCGCTGCAGGCTGGCCGAGGATGTCACCCCCTCCAGCACCGGCAGGGTCTTCATCGCCGCCATCAGCCGCTCGGCCGCCTGGGCCGCGCCCGCCTCGCTGTCGCCCAGGACCGAGATCGACAGGTCGGCATTGCCCTCTTCGTTCTGGAAATTGATCCGCAGGTCGGGGATCTGCGACAGGTCGCGCTTCAATTCGTCCTCGATCACGAAGCTCGACCGCTCGCGTTCCTCCTTGGGGCCGTAATTGACCATCAGCTTGGCCTTGGCCACGTCGTCCTCGCCGCCGTTGACGAAGACCGAGCGCACCTCGGGCACCGCCTCGATGCGCTGCGAGATCATCCGCGCCGCGGCTTCGGTTTCCGACACCGTGGCGCCGGGCGGCAGCTCGATGCTGATCTGGCTGCGGCCGACATCCGAGGCCGGGATGAACTCGGTCGGCAGCAGCGTGGCGGAATAGATCGAGCCGGCGAAGACCCCCAGCCCCATCAGCAGCGTCAGCCCGCGATGGCGCAGCGTCCAGGCCAGCACCGCCATCAGGCCCCGCAGCACCGGCCCGTCGCGTTCCTCGGCCAGGCGGGTGTTGTCGCGCAGGAAATAGGCGGCCAGCATCGGCGTGATCAGCCGCGCCACCAGAAGCGAGAACAGCACCGAGACCGCGACGGTCAGCCCGAACTGCTTGAAATACTGCCCCGGAATCCCGCCCATGAAGCTGACCGGGGCAAAGACCGCGACGATCGAGAAGCTGATGGCGATGACGGTCAGGCCGATCTCGTTCGCGGCCTCCATGCTGGCCTCATAGGCAGGAACGCCCATGTTGATGTGCCGCACGATATTCTCGATCTCGACGATGGCGTCGTCGACCAGGATGCCGGTGACCAGGGTGATCGCCAAAAGGCTGATGCCGTTCAGCGTGAAGCCCAGCCAATGCATGACGAAGAAGGTCGGGATGATCGACAAGGGCAGCGCCACCGCGGCGATCAGCGTCGCGCGCCAGTTGCGCAGGAACAGGAACACCACCACCACCGCCAGCGCCGCGCCCTCGTAGAGCGTCTCCATGGTCGAGTGATAGCTGCCCGAGGTATAGGTGGTCGCATCGTCGATCAGGGTGATCCGGGTGCCGGGGTTGCGCGCCTCGATCTCGGCGATGCGGGCCTTGGTGCCGTCGCCCGCCTCCAGGTCGGATTCGCCCGAGGCGCGAAAGACGCCGAAGGCCACGACGGGCTGGCCGTCGAGCAGGGCGAACTTGCGTTCCTCGCTGGCGCCGTCGGTGACGCTGCCCAGCTGGTCGAGCCGCACCGTGCGCCCGCCCCCCTCGCCCGAGCCGATCAGGATCGGCGTCGCCGCCAGCCGGGCCACGTCGCCCGCCGATCCCAGCGCGCGAATGGAATATTCCGTGCCGGCCAGGTCGCCGCGCCCGCCGCCCATGTCGATGTTCTTAACGCGCAGCTGCTCCGAGATCTCGGCCGCCGTCAGCCCGAAGGCCATGATGCGGTCCGGGTCCAGGTCCACGTTGATCTGGCGGTCGGCACCACCGATGCGGGTGATGCTGGCCACGCCCGGCATCGTGGACAGGTCGCGCGACACCACGTCGTCGACGAAATCCGACAGTTCCTCGATGCTCATGCCGGGATTGCTGACGGCATAGGTCAGGATCGCCATGCCGCTGACATCGACGCGATGGACCAGCGGCTCGACGATGGATTCAGGCAGGTCGGCGCGGACATTGGCCACCGCGTCCTTGACGTCGTTCACGGCGCGGTCGGTGTCGGTCTCCAGCTCGAACTCGACATAGATCCGCGCCGAACTGTCGGTCGCGGCCGAGGTGATATGCCGCACCCCGGTGATCGAGGCGATGGAATCCTCGATCGGCTGGATCACCTGCCGGGTCAGCTCGCTGGGCGCCGCGCCCGGTTGGTTGACCACCACGCTGACCAGCGGCAGGTCGATGTTCGGCATGGCCGTCACCGCCAGCCGGCTGAAGCTGTAGAACCCCATCATCACCAGCACGAGGAAGATCGCGATGGGCGGCACCGGATGGCGTATGGACCAGGCCGAGAAGTTCATGGCGCCGCCCGCACCTGATCGCCGCTGCGGAAGAAGGCGCCGGCGCGGGCCACCACCGTCTCGCCCGATGCGACGCCCTCCAGGATCTCGCGCCGGCCCTGCCAGATCAGCCCGCTGCGGACCTCGCGCGTCTCGATCCGGCCGTCCTTGACCACCTGCACCCGCTCGCCCGTGGCATCGGCCAGCACGGCCGATGCGGGCACCGTCACCGCCTGCCGCCGGTCGGTGATGATCCAGCCGCTGGCGAACAGCCCGGTGCGCAGCCGCGGATCGGGGTCCAGCGCGATGCGCGCCGGCCCCAGCCGCGTCACCGGATCGACCGCCGCCGGCGCCAGCCGCAGCTTGCCCTCGACGTGGCCAAGGCCCGCGACCTCGATCTCGGCGGCATCGCCGGGCTTGAGCTGGCTCAGCGCGGTTTCGATCACATCCGCCTCAAGCTCGACCTCGCCGCCGGCAATCAGGGTGAACAGCGGCTCGCCGCCGCCGCCCGGAATGGCGCCTAGCCGGGCGGTCCGCGCCACCACCAGCCCACCGACCGGGGCGGTGATGCGGGCATGGTCCAGGTTCAGCCGCGCGATGCGCCGCGCCGCATCCGCCTGCGCCACGGCCGCCCGCGCCACGCCCAGCCCGTCCGAGGCCGAGGCGGCCGCCGCGCGCGCCGAAGCCTCGGTGGCGACGGCCTGGTCCAGCACCGCCTGGCTGGCATTGCCGCTTTGCCGCAGGCTGCGGGTGCGCTCCAGCGCCGAGACCGCCTGGGTCAGGCTGGCCTGGGTGCTGGCGATCTGGCTTTCGGCCTGGCTGACACCGGCCTCGGCGCGCTGATATTCGGCCTCGGCCTGCGCCAGCTGCGCCGACAGCACATCCTCGGACAGCCGCGCCAGCACCTGCCCCGCCTCGACACGGTCGCCGACCTCGGCCTCGATGCTGGTGATCTCGTGCCCCGAGACGAGGGCATGGACCTGCACCTCCTGCCGGGCGACCAGCGAGCCCGAGACCGGCACCCGCGCCTCGATCCAGTCCTGCTGGGCCGTGGCCAGCGTGACCACGGGCAATTCGGACTGCTCGACCGCGCCCGCCGTCTCGGCCATGACCGGCGCGGCCGGTCCCAGGGACAGGGCAAGCGCCAGCATCGCGATCCCGGTGATCCGGCAGGTTGCCGTCATCGTCCCCTCCAAACCAATCTGCGGCGCAACATAATGGCGCCGGCCATCGGCAACAATGCCGGCCGGGTTTCAGAACGAAACGCTGACGCCGGGTAGGTTCAACTCGCCGATCAGGTCGCGCAGTTCCTGCCGGGCGGCGATGTTGGACATGCTGAGCTGTTCCGTGCCGATGTCCTTGAGATCCAGCAGCGTCAATCCGCGCGGAAACAGCTCGCGGAAGATCACCCGCTCGGAAAAGCCCGGCGCCACGCGAAAGCCGATGCGCCTGGACAGGGTGGCGAGCGCGCCGCCGACCTTGCGCTTGTTGTGCATGGCCTGCGTGCCCAGCCGGTTGCGCAGCACCAGCCAGTCGATCGGCCCGGCCCCCGCCTCGCCGCGCAGCTGGCGGGCGGACCAGACCATCTCGGCATAGATCGAGGGGCCGAGGATCCTGCCCTCGGGCGACATCCGCGCCAGAAGGTCGAAATCGACGAAACTGTCGTTCATCGGCGTGATCAGCGTATCGGCCAGCGTATGCGCCATCTGGCTGAGCCGCGTGTGCGAGCCGGGGC
This sequence comes from Paracoccus versutus, assembly GCF_000763885.1. Classification (GTDB taxonomy): domain Bacteria; phylum Pseudomonadota; class Alphaproteobacteria; order Rhodobacterales; family Rhodobacteraceae; genus Paracoccus; species Paracoccus versutus. The sequence goes on from NZ_JRKO01000026.1 coordinate 24,536, forward strand.
AGTCCAGCAGGATGAAGTCGCATTCCGCCTCGAGCGCGGCCACCGCCTGCGACAAAGGGTCCGGGCCGCCCTGGGTCTCGGGCTCAAGGCGCCCGAGCAGGGGGGTGGGCAGGTCCAGCCCCTCGCGTTGGGCGAAGGCGGCACGATTCTCCAGGTAGCGGCCGAAGCTGCGCTGGCGCACGTCCAGGTCCAGCGCGCCGACCCGGTGGCCCATGCGGGCCAGCGCGGTCGCCACATGCATCGAGGTCGTGGACTTGCCCGAACCGCCCTTTTCGTTCCCGACCACGATGATATGCGCCACGAATCCCCCTGCGATGCCGGCCCGCGTCGCGCCGGACAATAGGCCGCGCCCGGCACGATGAAAAGCGCCGAGACCGGCCGAATCGCGGCCCGGCGCGCGCTTTTCGCTGCGGGACAGCCCTGCCCCGCCGGCCGTTCAACCATCTGTTCCAGCTTCATTCTTTCATCACGACAAAGCCGGTCGATATTTATCTTGCAAAAGACGATCAGCTATGTCGTTATATAGCCATGCCGGGATCTCCGGCCGGGTCAGTCAAGGGAAGGAGCCAAAGATGACCATGCTGAACCATCTGTCGGCCTTTGCCGATCGCGCGCTGCAGGCCGCCATGCCTGTCTCGCCTCGCTATGCCGTCAGCCTGATCGACCGGCGCACGGGCAAGCCGCATCGCATTTCCGACATTCCGCTGCGGCTGATCACCTGCGACCCCTTCGAGACCGCGCGCGACCTGATGCGCGACCGTGATCCGGCGCGCTGGGACACCGCCATCCATCGCCTCGACCGGAAAGGAGCGATCCAATGATCCACGCCGTTTTCTCCAAGCCGAACCGCGGCTATGCCACCATCGCGCTGTCGCCCTATCAAAGCGCGCAAGGCCCGGTGCTGCGCGAATATCGCGACGGCCGCGTGGTGATCGACACCGGCCGGGGCGAATTGACCGGCCTGGCGCTGAACCGCACGCCCAGCATGCCCGCCTGGATGCCGATCTTCGGCCTGGCCTATTGAGCCGCCGATCCGGCGCGGCCTGCCTGGCCCGGCCGCGTCCCCTCCCCTGGGCCGCCCACCGCCCACGAACGAAAAACGCCGCCCCTTTCGGGGCGGCGTTTGCAAGTCCGGTCGGCAGCGGGATCAGAAGCCCAGGCCGGCGTATTTGTTCTTGAACTTCGACACGCGGCCGCCGGTGTCCATCAGCTTGGCCGAGCCGCCGGTCCAGGCCGGGTGCGAGTTCGGGTCGATGTCCAGCGACATGGTGTCGCCTTCCTTGCCCCAGGTCGAGCGCACCTGATAGGTGGTGCCGTCGGTCATCTTGACCTCGATCAGGTGGTAGTCGGGATGGATGTCTGCTTTCATGGCGCGTCTCCTCAGGCCTTGGCTTCGGCTTTGGGCTTGTAGTTGCTGACCTCGGCGATGCGGGCGGACTTGCCGCGGCGATCGCGCAGGTAATACAGCTTGGCGCGGCGGACGCGGCCACGGCGCACGACGGTGATCGAGTCGATGTTGGTCGAGTAGAGCGGGAAGACGCGCTCGACACCCTCGCCGAACGAGATCTTGCGCACGGTGAACGAGGCGCCGATGCCGCCGCCCTTGCGCGAGATGACCACGCCTTCGTACATCTGCACGCGGGTGCGGGTGCCCTCGGTCACCTTGTAGCCGACGCGAACGGTGTCGCCGGCCTTGAAATCGGGGATGTCCTTGCCGAGCGCGGCGATCTGCTCGGCTTCCAGTTGGGCGATCAGGTTCATCGCTTTGGTTCCTTCGGTTGCTCGCGGTAGTCCCGCGATTGGTCTGATGCGCCCGAGAGCTGTCGGTCCTTTGCCGGGTCCACATGAGCCTGCTCATATGCCCGCCACAGGTCGGGGCGGCGTTCCTTGGTCAGCCTTTCGGCCATGTCGTGACGCCAATTGGCAATAGCCGCGTGATTGCCGGACAACAGCACGTCCGGGATCGCGCGGCCTTCCCAAAGGGCGGGCTTCGTGTACTGCGGATGTTCCAGCAGGCCGCCATGGTCCGGGGAAAAGGATTCCTCGGCCAGAGAGTCCTGATTCCCCAGCACGCGCGGTATAAGGCGAACCGTCGCGTCGATCAAGACCTGAGCCGCCAGTTCCCCGCCGGTCAGGACATAGTCGCCGATGCTGATCTCTTCGACGCCATGGGCGTCCAGCACGCGCTGGTCCACGCCCTCGAACCGGCCGCAGATCAGGGTCATGCCGGGCCCCTGCGCCAGTTCGCGGGCGCGGGCCTGGGTAAAGGGCCTGCCGCGCGGCGACAGATAGATCACCGGCAGGTCGGCCCCCGCCTCGCGCAGCGCCGCATCCATCACGTCGGCGCGGATCACCATGCCGGCGCCGCCGCCGGCGGGCGTGTCGTCCACGTTGCGGTGCTTGCCGATGCCAAAGGGGCGCAGGTCGATGCTGCGCAGGTTCCACAGCCCCTCGGTCAGCGCCCTGCCGGTCAGGGAAAGCCCCAGAACCCCTGGAAAAGCCTCGGGGAAAAGCGTGACGACCTGCGCGGTCCAGGCGCCCCTGACCTGCGGCTCGGCCATCAGGTCGCGCGGCTGCAGGCTGGCGCGGATCGACAGCCGGCCGTGGGATTTCATCGCCCCGCCGGTCATTCCTGCTCGTCCGGCGGGTCGGCGACGATGCGGCCCGCGGCCAGGTCCACCGTGGGCACGAAGGCACGGGTAAAGGGCAGAAGCAGCACCTGCCGCCGTCCGGGCCCGTGGATCTCCAGGATGTCGCCCGCGCCGTGGTCGTAGATCGCGCGGACCTTGCCGATCAGCGCCCCGCCGGTGTCATGGACCGACAGGCCGATCAGGTCGGCATGATAGAATTCGTCGTCCGGCAGGGCCGGAAGCTTGTCGCGGTCGGCCCAGAGCGTCACGCCCTTCAGCGCTTCGGCCTGTTCGCGCGTCTCGACGCCCGACAGCCGGGCGCCAAGTCCGCCCGTCACCGGCCGCGTCAGGCGGACGGTGAACGAGCGGCTGCCGTCTTCGGTATAAAGCGGGGCATATGCGGCAATATCGTTCGGTTGCGAGGTAAAGCTCTTCAGCCTCACCTCGCCCCGGACGCCAAAGGCGCCCGCGATCGCACCGACGCAGACCCGCTCGGTCATTATTCCGAAGCGGCTTCTTCGGCCGGGGCGTTGGCGGCGGCTTCACGCGCGGCGCGCTTTTCGGCGCGTTCCTTGGCGGCCTTGCCGGGCTCGCCCTTCTTCAGGTTCTTGCGCTCGGTCTTTTCCTTGACGCCGGCGGCTTCCAGGAAGCGGGCGACGCGGTCGGTCGGCTGCGCACCCTGCGAGAGCCAGTATTGCACGCGCTCGAGGTTCATCTTGATGCGCTCTTCCGAATCCTTCGGCAAGAGCGGGTTGTAGGTGCCCAGCTTCTCGAGGAAGCGGCCGTCGCGCGGCATGCGCGAATCGGACGCGACGATGGCGTAATGGGGGCGTTTCTTCGAGCCACCACGGGCCAGGCGGATTTTCATTGCCATTGCGTTTTCTCCTTTGGAATGGCGGGGTCGGCGGGGGAAAACCCCGCCTCAGGGGAGGAGTTTCTCGTGATGCCGGATCACTTCGGCGATCACGAAGTTCAGGAATTTGCGCGCGAATTCCGGGTCCAGGTCGGCCTCGCGCGCGAGGCGTTCCAGCCGCTCGATCTGTCTCGCCTCGCGGACGGGATCGGACGGAGGAAGATCGTGTTCGGCCTTCAGGCGGCCGACGGATTGGGTGTGCTTGAACCGCTCGGCCAGCGTATAGACCAGAATCGCGTCCAGCCGGTCGATGCTGGCACGATGCTCCTTGAGCAGGGTCGCGGCGCGGGCGGTCGGATCACTCATTCGGGTCTCCAGGGATTGAAATGCGCAGCACCGCATCTACACGGGACGCGCCATTCATGCCGCGGCTCCGGCGGGATGGCGAAAGACATGCGGCGGGGCGCGGTCATCGCCGAAATGCGGCGCCTCCGCCTTGGGATCGCGCAGGGCGCCCAGCCGCCGGGCAAGCGAGATCGAGCGCGCATTGGCCGGGTCGATATAGCTGACCGGCCGCGACCAGCCGAGCGTGCGGATGGCAAAATCGCGCGCCGCCAGGGCCGCTTCCTGCGCATAGCCCCGGCCCTCCAGCCCGGCGGACCACAGCGTCCAGCCGATCTCATGCTCGGGCCAGCCGTCGGGAAACCACGGCCCGACCGCCCCCAGCGCCCGGTCCGATCCACGCTCGGTCAGCACGAACATGCCATAGCCGCGCAGCACCCAATGGCCGATGAAATGGCCAAAGGCGCGCCAGGACTGGCCGGGCTGCACCATCGGCCCGCCGACGAAGCTGGCGCGGTCGCTTTCGAAGAAGTCGCGCCATGCCGGCCAGTCGCCGGCCTGCGGGGCGCGCAGGACCAGCCGCTGGGTCGTCAGCACGGGCGTGTCGGCAAGCCGGATCATGCGCTCACTTCTTCCCGAACAGGCCGGAAAGCCCGCCCGGCAGGCCCATGCCGCCCAACTGGCCGCCCAGCCCCTTGGGGTCTTGCAGCATCCGCGTGGCCTCGGCCATCTTCTCGGGATCGACATTGGCCATGTCGGGCAGCCCGCCGCCCTTGCCGGTCATGGCGCGCATGGCCTGCTTGAGCATGCCGCCCTTGCCCATCTTGCCCAGCTTCTTCATCGTGTCGGCCATCTGCTTCTGCATCTTCAGAAGCTTGTTGAGTTCCGACACCTCCATGCCCGCGCCCGCGGCGATGCGCTTCTTGCGGCTGGCCTGCAGCAGGTCGGGATTGGCGCGTTCCTTTTTCGTCATCGAGTTGATCAGCGCGATCTGGCGCTTGATCGCCTTGTCGTCGAAACCGGCCGCCTCGGCCTGCTTGGCCATCTTGCCCATGCCGGGCATCATGCCCATGATCGACTGCATCCCGCCCATCTTGAGCATCTGCTCAAGCTGGTTGCGCAGGTCGTTCATGTTGAACATGCCCTTCTGGAAGCGCTTCATCATGCGCTCGGCCTGCTCGACCTCCAGCACCTCCTGCGCCTTCTCGACCAGGGCGACGATGTCGCCCATGCCGAGGATGCGGCCGGCGATGCGCTGCGCGTCAAAGACCTCCAGCGCATCCATCTTTTCGCCCAGGCCGACGAAGCGGATCGGCTTGCCGGTCACGGCGCGCATCGACAGCGCCGCGCCGCCGCGACCGTCGCCGTCCATCCGGGTCAGCACGACGCCCGAGATGCCGACCTTGCCGTCGAATTCGCTGGCGACGTTCACCGCGTCCTGGCCGGTCAACCCGTCGACGACCAGCAGCGTCTCGCGCGGGCTGGCCACGTCGCGGACCGCCTGCACCTCGTCCATCAGCACTTCGTCGATATGCAGCCGGCCGGCGGTGTCGAGCATGTAGACGTCATAGCCGCCCAGCGTCGCCTGCTGCTTGGCGCGCCTGGCGATCTGCACCGCATTCTCGCCCGGCACGATGGGCAGGGTATCGACGCCGATCTGCTGGCCCAGGATCGCCAGCTGCTCCATGGCGGCCGGACGGTTGGTGTCCAGCGAGGCCATCAGCACCCGCTTCTTCTCGCGGTCCTTCAGGCGCTTGGCCAGCTTGGCCGTGGTGGTGGTCTTGCCCGAACCCTGCAGGCCAACCATCAGGATCGGCGCCGGGGGATTGTCGATGCGCAGCGCATCGGGCGCGCCCTCGCCCTGCAAGACCTTGATCAGCTCGTCATGGACGATCTTGACGACCTGCTGGCCGGGGGTGATCGACTTGGTGACGGCCGCGCCGGTGGCCTTCTGCGTCACCGCCTTGACGAAGCTGCGCGCCACGGGCAGCGAGACGTCGGCCTCCAGCAGCGCGACGCGCACCTCGCGCATGGCGGCGGCCACGTCATCCTCGGACAGCGCGCCCTGCTTGGTCAGCCGGTCAAAGACGCCGCCAAGGCGGTCGGACAGGTTTTCAAACATCGGCGGCCCTCCAATGGTTGCCGTTTGCCCGGGGAACGCGGGCGCGAATAAACAGGTGCGCCCCCGTGGGCGCAACGCGCTGACGGGGGGCGATCCCCGGACGAGGCGCGGGGACCGGAAGGACAGACCTTCCGGGAATCCCGGCGTGGATAGGGCCAATGCCCGCCAAAGTCAAGCGCGCCCCGGTTGACCCTGCCCCGGCTTTGGTGAAAACCTCGCGCCCCGGAGGACCGAGCCATGACCCATCCCATCAGCCGCTTTCCCGTGCCCTCGCTGGACGAGATGCCCGAAGACATCGCCCTGCGCATCCGCAAGGTGGCCGAGAAATCGGGCTTCGTCCCGAACGTCTTCCTGGCGCTGGCGCATCGCCCGGACGAGTTCCGCGCCTTCTTCGCCTACCACGACGCGCTGATGGAGCGCGAGGGCGGCCTCACCAAGGCCGAGCGCGAATTGATCGTGGTCGCGACCTCGGGGCTGAACCAGTGCCAGTATTGCGTGGTCGCGCATGGCGCCATCCTGCGCATCCGGGCAAAGAACGCCTTCATCGCCGACCAGGTGGCGGTGAACTGGCGCAAGGCCGACCTCACGCCACGCGAACGCGCCATGCTGGCCTATGCCGAAAAGGTGGCGCTGAACGCGCAAGGGATCGACGAGGCGGATCATGTCGCGCTGCGCGAGGCCGGCTTCGACCAGGACGAGATCTGGGACATCGGCGCCATCGCCGCCTTCTTCGGCATGTCGAACCGGCTGGTGAACGCGGGCGACATCCGGCCGAACGACGAATTCTACATGCTCGGGCGCGGCTGATGGCCGAGCTTTCGGCGGTGCCGCAGATGCGGCGCGAGGCGTTGCAGGGCCACGCGGCGATGCTGCTCTTCTCGGCCGCGATCGCGGGCTCCTTCTCGCTGGGCGCACGGGCGGCGAACCTGATCGACCCGGCGGCGATCTCGGCCGCGCGCTTCGCCATCGCCGCGGGCGTGGTCGGCGGCGTGGCCATGGCCGGGCCGGGCATCCCGCGGGAAACCTTCCGCGCGCCCTGGCGCTACCTGGTGCTGGGCGGGCTCTTCGCCGCCTATTTCGTGCTGATGTTCGAGGGGCTGAAAACCGCGTTGCCGGTCTCGGCGGCGGCGGTGTTCACGCTGACGCCGCTGATGTCGGCGGGCTTCGGCTGGCTTTTGATGCGGCAGCGCATGACCGGGCGCATCGCATTGGCGCTGGCGCTGGGGGCGGCGGGCTCGCTCTGGGTGATCTTCGGCGGCGACGCGGCGGCGCTGATGCGGCTCGAGTTCGGCCGCGGCGAGGCGATCTACCTGGTCGGCTGCGCGGCCCATGCGCTCTATACCCCGATGGTGCGCCGGCTGAACCGGGGCGAGACGCCGATCGTCTCGACCTTCGCCACGCTCTGCGCCGGCGGGCTGATCCTGCTTGTCTGGGGCAGCCGGGCGATCCTCGACACGGATTGGGCGCATCTGCCGGCCATCGTCTGGGTGACGCTGCTCTATGTCGCGATCTTCGCCAGCGCGCTGACCACGGCGCTGGTGCAATTCGCCACCATGCGGCTGCCCTCGTCCAAGGTGATGGTCTATACCTACCTGACGCCGGTCTGGGTCATCGGGCTCGAGGCCGCATTGACCCGCGGCCTGCCGCCGCTCGCCGTGCTGCCCGGGGTGCTGGCGACCGTCGCCGCGCTGCTTTTGCTGCTGAAGGACTGACGGCGCGGTTGCAATATGGGTATTTGGACAACGAAGAAGCCGAGGGCGCGGCGCCGGACTTCTTCGTTGCTCAAATACCCATGCGGCCGTGCCACCGGCTCAGGCGGCGGCCTCCTCGGGCTCGACCAGGGCCACGATGTCCATCATGATCCGGTTGAGCTCGAAATCCTTGGGCGTATAGACCCGGGCCACGCCCATCTTCAGCAGCCTGGCGGCATCCTCGTCGGGAATGATGCCGCCGACCACGACCGGGACATGCGCCAGGCCGGCGGCGCGCATCCGCTCCATCAGATCCTCGATCAGCGGCAGGTGGCTGCCCGACAGGATCGACAGGCCGACGACATGGGCATTGTCCTCGGCGGCGCGGGTCACGATCTGCTCGGGGGTCAGGCGGATGCCTTCATAGGTGATGTCCATGCCGCAATCGCGGGCGCGGAAGGCGATCTGCTCGGCGCCGTTGGAATGGCCGTCGAGGCCGGGCTTGCCGACCAGGAACTTCAGCCGCCGGCCAAGGCGGCGGCTGACCGCATCCACGGCCTCGCGGATCGGCTCCAGCCCCTCGGTGCGGTTCGAGGGGCTGGCCGAGACCCCCGTCGGGCCGCGATATTCGCCATGCACCTGGCGCATCACCGCCGCCCATTCGCCGGTCGTGGCGCCTGCCTTGGCGGCGGCGATGGAAAACGGCATCACATTCTGCCCCCTCTGCGCGGCATCGCGCAGCGCGGCGAGGGCGGCCTCGACGGCCGTCTCGTCGCGCGCTTCGCGCCAGGCGCGCAGCCGGGCGATCTGGTCCTGCTCGACCGCCGGGTCCACCACCATGATGCCGCCATCGCCCGCGGTCAGCGGCGAGGGCTCGCCCTGCTGCCAGCGGTTCACGCCGACGACCACCGTCTCGTTCGCCTCGATGCGGTTCAGCCGCTCGGCATTGGATTCGACCAGCCGCGACTTCATGTATTCGATGGCGGCAATGGCGCCTCCCATCTCGTCCAGCGTCGCCAACTCCGCGCGGGCGCCGGATTTCAGCTCCTCGACCTTGGCGGCGATCACCGGATTGCCGTCGAAAAGGTCGCCGTACTCCAGCAGGTCCGTCTCGTAGGCGACGATCTGTTGCATGCGCAGCGACCATTGCTGGTCCCAGGGCCGCGGCAGGCCAAGCGCCTCGTTCCAGGCCGGCAGCTGCACGGCGCGGGCGCGGGCGTTCTTCGACAGCGTGACGGCCAGCATCTCCAGGAGGATGCGATAGACGTTGTTTTCCGGCTGCTGCTCGGTCAGGCCCAGGCTGTTCACCTGCACGCCATAGCGGAAGCGGCGATATTTCTCTTCCTCGATGCCATAGCGGTCGCGGCAGATCTCGTCCCAGAGCTCGGTGAAGGCGCGCATTTTGCACAGCTCGGTCACGAAGCGGATGCCAGCGTTCACGAAGAAGGAAATCCGCCCGACCATGGCGGGGAAATCCTGCGGCTCGACCTTGGTCTTCAGGTCGTCCAGCACGGCGATGCCGGTCGCGAGCGCATAGGCCAGTTCCTGCTCGGGCGTCGCCCCCGCCTCCTGCAGGTGATACGAGCAGACGTTCATCGGGTTCCATTTCGGCAGGTGCTTCGCCGTATAGGCCGCGACGTCGGTGATCATCCTGAGCGAGGGCCTGGGCGGGCAGATATAGGTGCCGCGCGACAGGTATTCCTTGATGATGTCGTTCTGCACCGTGCCTTGCAGCCTGGCGATGTCGGCGCCCTGTTCCTCGGCCACGGCGATATAGAGCGACAAGAGCCAGGGCGCCGTCGCGTTGATCGTCATCGAGGTGTTCATCTGCTCCAGCGGGATCTGGTCGAAGAGCATGCGCATGTCGCCCAGGTGGCAGACGGGCACGCCGACCTTGCCGACCTCGCCGCGCGCCAGGACGTGGTCGCTGTCGTAGCCGGTCTGGGTCGGCAGGTCGAAGGCCACCGACAGGCCGGTCTGCCCCTTGGCGAGGTTGCCCCGATAGAGTGCGTTGGATTTTTCGGCGGTCGAATGGCCCGCATAGGTGCGGAAAAGCCAGGGTTTGTCTTTCTCGGCCACGATCTGCCCTCGCAACAATATTACGACTGGTGAAGCGATAACGTAATAATCATGCCCAGTCAATTCGCCGCAACGCAGAAAGGATTTTTTGCCGCGCTCCGCCTTGGCGCGGGCTGAATCGGCAGGCGATCAAGGCCCATTTTTGGGATTTCGCCGCCCATTTCCCAGGTCATTAGCGCCCATCCGATCGGCTCGATCAATTATTTTATTTTATTTTATTACAATCTGTTACCTGATATTATCGAAACCGGCAGTTCGGGTCGCTCGTCGCTCTGCCTGGCGACCAGCCCTTCAACTCCTCCCGTTGACGAAGCAGCCCCTGCCGAAGATGGTCGCGGCATGCCCGCCGGGGCTGGCGGCAATGCAGATGCAGAAGACCGCCACTCGCTCCGGGCCCCACCAGTTCCGCCCCTCTCCGCCGGGAAAGCGCCGCTTTCCCGAACGGGATCGGCTTGTCTTCGAAGGAGCGCCGTCATGCCTGTCGATACAGCCTTGCCCATGACCCGCATTCCCTTCGTCGAGCTGCGGTTTCCTCCAGAAGGCCCGTCCCAGGCCGAGATCCAGTCGCGCTTGCGGCGGCACTACCAGCGCCTGCGTGCCAGGCGCGACGGGATCGACCCGCCGATGAGGGCGGATGGACGGTCGATGAAACAGGCTGCCTGGACCGTCTGGATGACATTGATATCCCCTGGTCCGCGAGGCAACGCCTCCAGCGCCGCGCCGCCTGTCTGGCAGCGCGATCAGAGGCCATCTCCGGCCTCCAGCACTTCGCCCGGAAAGACCGCGAGAGGCTGGGAGGTATTCCATGAAGGGGCAAAGCTGATCCGGATCCCCAGCGAGCACCGTGCCGATGAGATCGCTGCCGAAATCCACGCCGACATGTCGTGGATGGCACGGGCGACCGAAACGCCAAGGCGCATGTAGAGCGCACAGCGAGCGATAAGCTCCTCATGGCGGCCGCTGTCGATGAGGCGGCCAGCCTCGATCACCGCGATCCGGTCGGCGTGCCGGATGGTGTGCAGCCGATGCGCCACCACGACCACGGTGCGGCCCGTTTCAACGCATCGAGCACCGCCAAAACCTCGGCCCCGTTCTCGGGGTCGAGGGCGGCGGTCACCTCGTCCAGAAGCAGCGCGGGCGCATCGCGCAGCATGGCACGGGCGATGGCGACCTGCTGGCGCTCGCCGCCCGAAAGGTTGCGCCCGCCCTCGCCGACCGGCTGTCGAGGCCCTGGGGCAGCACCCTGGCAAATCCCGTGACCTGCGCGCGCCGGGCCGCCTCATCCACCTCGGCATCCGAGGCCGAGGGCCGGCCCGCGCGGATATTCTCGCGGATGGTCGCATCGGTCAGCCATGCCCGTTGCAGCACGGCCGAGAACCGCGCAGACAGCATGGCGGCCGGAATTCGCCGCAGATCGGCGCCGCCCAGGGTGATCCGGCCTGCATCCGGGTCCATCACCCGCAAAAGCGTCGTCTTGCCCGCCCCCGATGGGCCGACGATGGCGAGCGTGCCCCCGTCGGGGACCGAAAGGCTGATATCCTGCAGGATCGCCCTTTCGCCCAGCGACAAGGCCACCCGTTCCAGGGCAAGACCGTTTCCGCGCGGGACTTCGGCGGGCTCGAGTTGCTCCAAAAGGGAAATGCCGCGGATCTCGGCGATCCGCGCCATCGCGGCCTTTATCCACCAGGTGAAGCTCCCGGCGGTAAAGATCAGCCGCAGGGCCGAGGCGTTCAGGCCAAGCAGCAGGATCAGCACCAGATCCTGCGCGGAGGCATCGCCGCCAAGGAAAACCGCTGCACCGACCGGAATCAGCACCAGCACGTTGCCGCGCAGCCCGGTATGGAGCAGGCTCATCTGCCAGAGCGACGCGGTTCCGGCGCGATACCCCGTCTCGCGCACTGCCGCGACCGCCTGCTCATGGGCATCAAAGCCGCGCTCGGCACCGACAAAGGCGCGGATTACCGCGATTCCGCCGACCAGATGGCGCGTAGCTTCGCGCAGCCGGGCCAGGGCGGCATACCAGCGACCGTAATCCTCTCGTGGGGCGCATATCGTCAGCGGATAGAGCCACAGCAACAGCGGAAACAGCGTCACTGCCGCCAGCACAAGCCGCCAATCGATCAGCGCAAGGGCTGCGAAGGTCAGACAGGGCAGCGCAATGCCCTGAGCCGGATCGGGAATGGCAGGGGCGATCGAATCCTCGATCTGGTCGATATCCTCGATCACGAGACGGCGCAGATCGGCGGTGCCCCGGCGGTCCGCGACCGCCTGCGGCAAGGCCGCGATCCCGTCCACCATCTCGTTGCGTAGGCGGAACAGCAAGGTGAAAGCCGCGCTGTGGGAAATGGTGGTGGAAGCCGACAGAAGCAGCGACTTCGCAGCCAGCGCCGTGATCGCCGCCAACGTAGCCTGCAAGACCTGCGCCGCAGTCTCCGGCTCCGCCAGCGCTTTGCCCGCGAGCCACCAGATCGCAAGAAAGGGGCCGAGCCCCTGCCGCAGCCCCTATGATCGCCAGCGTGGCCGATATTGCCAGACGAATCCGAACGCCAGTGATCGGAGTCGCCACGCCGGGCCTCTCTCCTTGTCGAGATGGTTTTCGTCCCCATGCCAGCGCAAATCCGACACGGCTTTCGTGTGCCGGTATCTTGGTTTTGGCGCATCAAATGCCTGAAGCCGCGCCCCAAGCCCCGTCACCTTATATGGACCGCCATCAATCATTCGGTCGCGGCTGGAAGAAGGCTCAGTGGGAGGTAAAGAGTTCCACGCATCGTTAGCGGCAGCAGTGATGCACGGGCCATTCAGCCTAACCGTAGACATCACTCGAACTGAGCCGTTTCGAATCTTGAGCATCACCACGGAGCCAATGTAGCCTTGTGTAGTGCTCATTCATTGCCCGCATCCTACCTCGGCCAACTTGAAGCACGGGGAAGCCCGACCCCGATCCTTCGTAAAATGATTTGAAATCAATTTATTAATGGTTCTCAGGGCAAGCCGGATGGTTTGATTCACAGTCCAGGCGGTTTTTCTGCATCGCTCGCGAATTGTCGCTTTCCGCCCCTTTACTGCTACATTTGATGATGGTGTTGGTCAGCGGTCGCATCGATCCTGTTGTCCGATTAAGCCGCCGGCGACGGAACGGAATATGCGACACCACCATTCGCCAGCAACTCGCCAGCCAGGTGCCCTTCATCCTCCGATCCCCGTATCGGGGGTATTTTACATCTGTTCCAGCGAAGGACACGAAAGCCTATGACGCCACCTAATTTATCCCTTGCAGCACAGGAAACGACCGGCTCACTGTTGCCTAGCCTTGGCCTGCTGCCAGCCGTGATCATCGCGGCCGCAGTGGGCGCTCCTGCGGTGGCGCAGGATGCGGAAGGCACGGTTGTTCTGGACACCGTCGTGATCGAGCGTCAGACCGGCGCCCAGGCATCCACCGATTATCGCGTCACCGAGGGCTCGTCCCCCAAGCTGACCGCACCGCTGGTCGATACGCCCAAGACCATCTCGGTCGTCACCCAGCGCCAGATGGAAGAGCGGAACGCGACCTCGGTCCTGGAGGTGCTGCGCACCACGCCCGGCATCACCTTGGGTTCGGGCGAAGGCGGCACGCCGATGGGCGACCGGCCCTTCGTGCGCGGCTATCAGGCGGCGACCGACATCATGGTCGACGGCATCCGCAACCTGGGCCGCACCACGCAGGAAGCCTTCGCCACCGAATCGGTCGAGATCGCCAAGGGACCGGGCGGCGCCTATTCCGGCCGCGGTGCAACGGGTGGTTCCATCAACCTGGTGTCGAAACAGGCCCGCGAAGGCGAGACCTTCCACGAATTTTCCGGCCTTGTCGGCAATGCCAGCCAGAAGCGGCTGACCTATGACGGCAATGTCGACCTTGGCGACGGGCTGGCTGCGCGACTGAACCTGATGTGGCAGGATTCCGACGTTCCGGGCCGCGACGTGCTTCAGGACGACCGCAAGGGCATCGCCGCGGCTTTGTCGAAAAGCTTCGGCGCGTCCAAGCTGTCGCTGAACCTCTATCACAGCAAGACCGATGCGACGCCGGACTTGGGCGTGCCGATGGCCAATACCGATGCGAGAGGTAATCCTGATTACCGGCCCGAGTTGAATGGTGGTGTGCGCTTCGGCAGCGGCACCAAGTCCGATCCCTGGCTACCGATCGAGCTGGCCGGCAAGGACGCCTTCTACGGCTCGGCCCTGCGCGACTATCGCGAGGTCGAGAACCAGAGCGCGATGCTGAAATTCGAGCATGAATTCAGCAACAATTTCAAGCTGCACTCGACCCTGGCCTGGATCGGCTCCGAGCAGGAATACATCATGAGCCGGCCAAGCGTGGTGCCGGAATATATCCAGCCACGCGGCGCTCTTGAGCCAATCCTTAACCCAGATTGGGATCCGGACCGCAACCTAGCCTATCGCGACCTACGCTCGGGCAAGAGGGATAACTCGGCGGTTGCCTTCCACACCGCGCTGACCGGCGATTTCCACACCGGCGCCGTCAAGCACGATTTCGCGGTGGGCCTGGAACTGTCGCGCGAAAAGGTCCGGCAAGCCTCATCCGAGGGCACTCCGCTGTTACCGATCTCGGACCTGGCCAACCCCAACCCCTGGGATCCGGTCACCGGCTCGCTGGTCTGGGGCGACTGGGGCACGCCGATCGAGACCACGTCCAAGGCGCTTTACATCTTCGACACGCTGACCTTCAACGAACAGTGGTCGCTGAACCTGGGCCTGCGCTATGACAAATACGAGGTCAGCGACGGGACCATCTCGCGCAAGGACAACCTGCTGAACTACTCGGCCGGCGTGGTCTACAAGCCGGCGCCGAACGGGTCGGTCTATCTGGCCTTCGGCACCTCCTCGAACCCGTCGGGCGAATGCGCGGGCATGGCCGGCGGCGCCGATGGCGCGGGGGCCTGCACGCTGACCAGCAACAGCGTCAACCTGGAGCCCGAAGAAAGCAAGAGCATCGAGCTGGGCACCAAGTGGGAGGTGTTGAACGACCAGCTCCTGCTGACCGCCGCCATCTTCCAGACCGAGAAGAAGAACGCCCGAGTCGAGGACGATCTGGGCAATGTCGCACTTCTGGGTCACAACCGCGCCCGCGGCTTCGAGCTTGGCGCAGCCGGCCAGATCAACGAACGCTGGGGCTTGTCGGCGGGCTATGCCTTTGTCGACGCCAAGACGATCGATGGCGGCTTCGACGACGGCGAACCCAGTGCGGATAACGGCAACTACCTGCAATTCGTTGCCCGGCACTCGTTCAGCCTGTGGACGACCTATGAGGTCTCCGACAGGTGGACCGTCGGCGGTGGTGCGACCTATACCGGCAAGCGTTACCTGAACGGCGAGAATACGGCCGCCCTGCCCTCGCAATGGCGGGTGGACCTGATGGCCGCCTACAAGATCAATGAGACGGCCGAGTTGCAGGTCAACGTCAATAACGCCTTTGACGAGCGGCTTTACGACGCCTCGCATGTCGGCATCTTTGCCAACCGCGCGCCCGGTCGCAGCGTGACCGCAAAGCTGAACTATCGCTTCTGATCCCCGAATCGGAAGCATCGGGGGCGGGTCCAATCGCCCGCCCCCCTCTTGCAGTGCGGGCGTCCCGAATGTCCGACAAAAACCCTTAACCTTCCTTGGCGCCGGTCCTATCCTGCGCCCGAATGCCACCGCTGGAGGACCGCCATGCTGATCACCATCCCGGACCTGCTGACGCCCGAGGAGGTCGCCTATATGCGGCAGATCCTCGAAGGCACCGCATGGGTCGACGGCCGCAGCACCGCCGGCGACCAGGCGGCCAAGGTCAAGCATAACCTCCAGGTGCCGGTGGACAGCCCCGAGGCGCGCGAGCTGGGCAATATCGTGTTGCGGGCCCTGGGCCGCAGCCCGGTCTATTCCTCGGCCGCGCTGCCCGCGCATATCCTGCCGCCGATGTTCAACCGCTATGACGAGGGCATGACCTTCGGCGCCCATGTCGACGGCTCGATCCGCGTCATACCGGGCACCGGCCAGCGCATCCGCACCGATGTCTCGACCACCGTCTTCCTGACCCCGCCCGAGGATTACGACGGCGGCGAACTGGTCGTGCACGACACCTATGGCCAGCACAGCGTCAAGCTGCCGGCGGGCCATGCCGTGGTCTATCCCGCGACCTCGCTGCATTCGGTGACGCCGGTGACGCGCGGCTCGCGCTGGGCCTCGTTCTTCTGGGCGCAGTCGATGGTGCGCGACGACTGGCGGCGGCACATGCTCTATGACCTGGACATGTCGATCATGCGCATCCGCGCGATGCTGCCCGACGACGACCCGGCGGTGACGGGGATCACCGCGCATTACCACAACATGATCCGCCACTGGGCCGAGACCTGACGGGTGGCCGGCCAGGCTGAGATCCCCGCCGATGTCGTGGCCCTGTGCGACTACGAGCGGCACGCGGCCGAGCGGATGCCCGCGCCCCTGCGGGCCTATGTCGACGGCGCCGGTGCGGACGGGCTGACGGCGCAGGCCAACCTGGCCGCATGGCAGGCGATCCGGCTGCAGGGCCGGGTGCTGGCGGACCTGCGCGGCGCCGATACCGGCCTGCGCCTGCTGGGCCTGGACCTGCCGCATCCGCTGATCCTTGCGCCGGTGGCCTTTCACGGCCTTGCCCATGCCGAGGCCGAACACGCGACCGCCCTTGGCGCGGCGGCGACCGGCAGCCTGATGGTTGTCTCGACCCAGTCCGGCCTGCCGCTGGAAGATATCGCGGCCCGCGCGCAGGGGCCCTTGTGGTTCCAGCTCTACATGCAGCCCGAGCGCGGCGATACGCTGTCGCTGGTCCGCCGGGCCGAGGCGGCGGGCTGTCGCGCGCTGGTCGTCAGCGTGGATGCGCCGGTGAACGGATTGCGCAACATGGAGCAGCGCGCCGGCTTCCGCCTGCCCGAGGGCATCCGCGCCGTCAACCTGGACGGCATGCGCCCGCCGCAGATCCGCAGCGAACCGGGGCGGGCGGCGACCTTCCTGGGCCTGATGGATGCCGCCCCGCGCTGGGAGGACATCGCCTGGCTGAAGTCGCAGACCCGGCTGCCGCTGCTGCTCAAGGGCATCATGTCGGCGCATGATGCCGAGCGCGCCGTGGCGGTGGGGGTGGACGGGGTGATCGTCTCGAACCACGGCGGCCGGGCGCTCGACACGCTGCCGGCGACGGCCGAGGCGCTGCCGGTCGTCGCCCGCCAGGTCGCCGGACGCATCCCGGTGCTGTGCGACGGCGGCATCCGCCGCGGCACCGATGCGCTGAAGGCCCTGGCGCTGGGGGCATCGGCGGTGCTGGTCGGGCGGCCGCAGATCCACGCCCTGGCGGTGGGCGGCGCGGCGGGGGTCGCGCATATGCTGACCATCCTGCGCGCCGAGCTGGAGGTCGCCATGGCCCTGACCGGACGCCGCGACCTGGCCGGGATCGACGAAACCGTGCTTTGGGGAAGCTAAAAATATCCGTCACAGATGAAATGAACCCCACCGATGATCATCTCTTCAATTTTCCATGGCCCGCCCTCATTTACGCCCGGCGGCGCGCCAATCATTCCGACCAGCTGGACTGTGAACTCATGTAAAAGCCGCCGCTGTCCAACGCTCTGGCGCTGACTGTCGCCTCGGATCATGGCGCCGACAACGATGCCCGGATGCTGAACTTTGGCAAGGAAGGCAGCATGGCCATCGAGCCGGGGTTCCACAAAGTTGAGCCGAGCGATATCGTCATTTTTCTGCCCACCAATTCCGATCATTGGGTCAAGGATCTGATCCAGCCCGAGGGCACCAAGTTTCTGGCATGCAAGTTGGATGAGGCCTATACCGTGACACTGGCCAAGGAAGGTCTCTATGTCGATTCCTGTCCACCGCACTTGATGATGAGCATGGTCGGCGTGATCCAGTTGGGGCTTCGAATTTGGACCAAATCCGTGAGGAACTGCCCGGTCATACCCGCCGCATGTTCCAGAACAGGGGTCGGCTGGACACGTATCTTGGGCAGGTTGAGGAATAGGATGGCGAAGAAGCGGATGTAGGTTATGACAGACCAGAATATGGGCCCTGTCGGTCTGCAAATGCACGGAATCGGCGACGGGAAGAATCCAAGCCTATAGAAACAAGCGCCGTCAACGCTGGAGAAGGCACATGAACATGGAAAATCTTCATCCGCCCCGTCATCTCGAAATTAATGGCGTCTCCCGTAGTTTTGGCGGAGTTCCCGCACTGAATGATATTTCTCTTTCCGTGGCGCATGGAGAACTCATCTGTCTGGCTGGCCACTCCGGTTGCGGCAAATCCACGCTCTTGCGTGTCATTGCAGGCATCGAGATGCCGGATCAGGGCCGCATTCTGCTGGATGGGTGCGGAATATCCGGGCCGAACAATTATGTGGAACCCGAAGAGCGCAATATCGGATTCATGTTTCAGGACTATGCGCTTTTTCCCCATCTCAACGTGCTGGACAACATCCTGTTTGGCCTGAAGCGCCTGACACGGCCCGCCGCGCAAGCACGATGCCTGGAAATCGTCGAGCGTCTGGGGCTCGAACACCTTTCGCGCAGGTTTCCGCACATGCTTTCGGGTGGTGAGCAGCAGCGGGTGGCGTTGGCCCGTGCGCTGGCACCGCAGCCGCAGATTCTGCTGATGGACGAGCCTTTCTCCAATCTCGACCGCGGTTTGCGGGATGGCATCCGCACTGAAACGATTTCCCTTTTGCGTGAGCTGGGCACCACCGTCATCATGGTAACGCATGACCCCGAGGAAGCCCTGTCCGCGGGTGATCGCGTGGTGCTGATGCGGGCGGGGGAGATCGTGCAGGAAGGTTCTGGCAGCGACCTCTATGACAGGCCGGCAAACGCTTATACGGCCGAGTTCTTCTCTACCTTCAACAAGGTCCAGGGCGCATGCTGGAATGGCTTTCTCGAGACGCCTCTCGGCAGGTTTGCGGCCCCCGGCTTTGCCGATGGACATACCGCCACCCTCTATGTGCGCCCGCAATGCCTACGCGTAAATTGTGGTGCCGAAGGGGTCGATTGCACGGTGGTCGATTGCGCCCTGATGGGTGAAATCGAACAAATCCAGGTATCCGTAGCAGCGCTTCCGGGGCCATTGAAAATTCGTTCGGCAAAGCGATCACGCCTCCGGTCCGGAGATGTTGCGCGTATTTCCGTGACACCTGAGCAGGTTTTTGTCTTTTGAAATCATAGCGCTTTCTCTTCGCCGCCATAACTTTGACTGCCAATGGTGTCGCGTCGGATCGACGTCCCTCGTTGCAGCAGCAGAAGCAGAAGCAACGCCGGAAATACTTTACTGCTACAGTCAACTATGTTTGTCCCTCGCTGGTGGGCAAAAGCCTACTATTTTACTCGCAATCCAAGGAGCGTCATGGCGATGGGATCCACGAAATTTGGCAGGGTCATGCTCGGGTCGGTGCTGTCTGTCCTTGCAGGCACGCAAGGTGTCCTCGCAGAGGAGCTCAACCTCTATACCATCCGCGAACCTGGGCTGATCCAGCCGCTGATCGATGCCTTCACGCAGTCGACCGGGGTCACGGTCAACACCATCTTCTTGCAGGACGGGGTCGCCGAGCGCGTCATCGCGGAAGGTGACAAGTCGCCGGCAGATGTTCTGATGACTGTCGATGCCGGCGTTCTCGTCGATCTTGTCGAGAAGGGCCTTACGCAGAGCGTCGAGTCGGAGGTCCTCAGCACCACGATTCCCGAGACGCTGCGGGATGACGATGGCCACTGGTTCGCTCTTTCGATGCGTGCCCGCGCGGTTTATGTGACCAAGGACCTCGACCTGACCGGGATCACCTACGAGCAGCTTGCCGATCCCGCCTGGAAGGGTAAAGTCTGCATTCGCTCCGGCCTGCATCCTTATAACGTCGCGCTGACCGGCTCGTTCATCGCACATCATGGTGAGGAAGCGGCCGAGAAATGGCTGACCGGCCTCAAGGCCAACCTCGCCCGCCCTGCGGCGGGCGGCGATCGCGATGTCGCGCGCGATATCATGGGCGGCCTTTGCGACATCGGCGTTGCGAATTCCTATTATGTCGGCCTGATGCGCAGCGGTGCCGGTGGTCCCGAGCAAGAGGAGTGGGCCAAAGCGATACGGATGATCCTGCCGACCTTCGAGAACGGTGGCACGCAGGTCAACATCACCGGCGCTGCCGTCGCCCGTCACGCACCCAACAAGGACCAGGCGGTCCAGTTCCTGGAATATCTCGTCTCGGACGAGGCGCAGGCGATCTACGCAAAGGCGAATTTCGAGTATCCGGTCAATGCGAATGCCACCGTCGATCCGCTGATCGCCGAATACGGTGCGTTGACGCCGGACACGATCGACATCGTCAAAGGGGTAAGGTTCCGCGCGGCTGCCAGCCAGATGGCTGAGCGGATCGGATTCGACAACTGATCAAGAAGCTCTCGGCGACGGCCTCCTGCGGGGACCGTCGCTCCTTCCCCAACTTATGAAGCCTGCCGAACCGACCTTGATGAATCAGATACCGTGGCGCCGTTCAGGGGCCGGATGGCGGTTTGGCGCGGTGCTTATCGCGGCGCTGGTCTGCCTTCCCGTGCTTGCCCTGCTCTTGATCGCGTTCCAGGGCAGTGCCGGGCTTTGGCCCCACATGCTCGCCAATGTTTTGCCGGCAGCACTGAAGAACACGGTCATTCTGCTGGCCGGCGTGGGCATGCTGGTGACGTTGATCGGCACCACAACCGCCTGGATGGTGACGGCCTACGACTTCCCCGGCCGGCGCGTTTTCGAATGGGCACTGCTGCTGCCACTGGCGGTGCCGACGTATATTATCGCCTATGCCTATCTCGATATCCTGCATCCGGTAGGTGCGGTGCAGGGTGCATTGCGAAGCCTTCTGGGCTATTCCAGCCCACGCGAGTTCCGCCTGCCCGACATCCGCTCGATGGGGGGCTGTATCCTGCTGCTGGGGCTGGTGCTCTATCCTTACGTTTACTTGACCACCCGAGCGATGTTCCTGACGCAGGCGGCAAATCTGGTCGAGGTCTCCCGCACGCTCGGAACACGTAGGGGCAGCGTCTTCCGCCGGGTGGCGCTTCCCCTGGCGCGGCCAGCGATCGCGGTCGGCGCCAGCCTGGCGCTGATGGAAGCGCTGAACGACATCGGCGCCTCGCAGTTCCTGGGAGTCAGGACACTGACGCCGTCGATCTATTCGACCTGGGTCAACCGTTCGGACATGCCGGGCGCCGCGCAGATCGCGCTGGCCATGCTGGTGATCGTGGTCCTGCTGGTGCTGGTCGAGCGCTATGCGCGCCGCAACCAGCGTTACGCGGCTGCGGCGCAAAGACCCCGCGCGATGTCTCCCGCCCGGCTGCGAGGGTGGCGCGCCGCCGGCGCGTTCTGCCTGTGCCTCTTTCCGGTCGCGCTCGGCTTCATCGCACCGGCGGCTTACCTTTGTCGGGAGGCTTGGAAGCGCGTCAGTTTCGCCGGGATCTCCCCGCGCATCTGGGGCGAAATCGTCAACACCGTCACGGTATCGGCCGTCGCTACCCTGCTCGTGCTCCTGTCCGGCCTGGTTCTTGCCTATGCCGCCAGGACCTATCCCGGCCGATCCACATCGCTGGCCGCACGTGCTTCGACGCTGGGCTATGCCGTGCCGGGAACCGTCCTGGCCATCGGCCTGCTCTATCCGGTCGGCCTATTCGATCGCTTCTGGGCCGGCGGGGTCGAATGGCTGATCGGTGCCGCGCCCGGCCTTCTGCTGCTGGGATCGGGAGCGGCGCTGGTGCTGGCCTATTCCGTTCGATTCATGGCAATCTCCACCGGCGGGATCGAGGCAGGGTTCAGCCGCATCCCACCCTCGTTGGACCATGCGGGACGGATGCTGGGCCGGTCCTCTATGGGCGTCTTCCGCAGCGTGCATCTGCCTCTGTCAAAAACCGCCATCGCTTCGGCAGGCCTGTTGGTTTTCGTGGATTGCATGAAAGAGCTGCCGGCGACGCTGCTGTTGCGGCCGCTGAACTTTGAAACCCTGGCGACCCATCTTTATGGCGAGGCCGCCAGAGGCACCTATGAGGAAGCCGCGATTGCCGCCCTGCTGATCGTGCTGATCGGCATCCTGCCGGTCGTCGTGCTGTCGCGGCTGGGGCGGGTCGAGACCTGATCCGCATCCGGCCTGCGGTCAGTGATCCCGGACCGACGGCGTCAAGGTGACGCGCGCGACAAAACCTTCCTGACTGGCAGGCGCGGGCGAGATGATTTCAAGCCTTCCGCCGGCCGCCGACACGATCTGCTGGCAAATATGCAGGCCCAGGCCGAACCCATCGCCACGGTGCCGGGCAAAGCGCCGCGTCAGCCCGGCCAGGTCGGCGGCGGCGACGGCCCTGCCCTCGTTCGCGACCTCGAGCACGGCGCCCTGCCGCAGACGAAGCCGAACCGGGCTGCCGGGCGGGCTATGCTGCAGGGCATTGTCGATCAGGTTGGACAGCACGATGGCAAAGGCGTCCGGGTCGATGCGCGCCATGACCGGCGCGGGCGGCAGCTCGACCGCCAGCCGGGCGGCTTCCGACGGTGCGCGCTCGGCGACGACCAGCCGGGTCAGGGCCGCAAGATCATGCGCCTGCGTGGAATCGCCGATTCCCGCATCGGCACGGGCCAGTTGCAACAGCCGCGCGACCAGCCGCCGCATTCGCTGCAAGGCACGTTCAAGCGCATCCAGGCGGGCGATCTGAGCCGGCGTGGTCGCGTTCTCTCGCATTTGCTGGGTCTGGGCCAGGGCTATGGCGACAGGGGTGCGCAATTCATGCGCGGCATTGGTGGCAAAGGCACGCTCGGCCTCCAACGCCTGCGCCAGACGGGCGATGAAGCCATTGACCACGCTGGCGATCTGCATCAGGTCCTCGGGCCAGTCGCCGGCGGCGATCATGTCCAGCCGGCTGCCGTCGCGGGCCGCGATCTCGGCCCCAAGTTCACGCAACGGCGCCAGCGAACGTCGCGACACCCAGCCGACGATCAACCAGGTCAGCGGCAGGAGCGCGACCATCGGCAGCAGGAAACCTGTCATCCCTTCGCGAAACGCCTCGCGGCGCTCGGCCAGCGGCGCGGCGATCTGCAAGGCCTGGCCGGCGGCGTTGAAGGGCGTGGCATAGAGCCGGTAGCCCGGCGCGGAAGCAACCCGACCAGGGAAGAGGTCGGCGGCGTCGGGCAGGACCGCCCGACCGGCCAATTCCGATTGCCGCAGCACCCTGCCGTCCCGCGCGACCAGCCGATAGAGCAGCGCCTCGTCCATCGGCACCGCGGGCTGGGGCACCTCGACCGCAATGCCCTGCATCTCCATGTGCGAGACCAGCGGCAGCAACGCATGGGCCGTTTCCACGAGTTGCTGGTCGAAAAGCTCGTCCTGTTCGGACCAGAGCACCGCCGCCATCAACACCACCGCCCCGGCCCAGACCGCCGCCAGCCCCAGCGTCGTGAACAGCGCGACCCGCCGCGACAGGCTCGCGCGCCGCATCAGGCCCGCCCCATGCGATAGCCGAAGCCGCGTTCGGTCACGATGGCGTCCCGGCCCAGCTTGGCGCGCAGCCGGCTGACATGGGCCTCGATGGCATTGCTTTCCACCTCGTCGCCGAAGCCATAGAGCGCGTCCTCCATCTGTGCGCGGCTGGTGGTCACGTCGGGGCGTCGGCTCAGCCGCTCGATCAGCGCCCATTCGCGCAGCGTCAGGTGGACGGGCTGGCCATCCAGCAGCACCTGCCGCCGCTCGGGCAGGATCAGCAGCCGGCCGAAGCGCCGCTCGACCTCGGCCGCTCCGGCGGCTCGACGGTGAATCGCCAGAATGCGGGCATGCATCTCGTCCAGGTCATAGGGCTTGACCAGATAATCGTCCGCACCGGCCTCGAGCCCGGCGATCCTTTCGGTGATGCGGTCGCGGGCGGTGACGATCAGCACCGGCACCCGCGCGCCGCGCCCACGCAGATCCCGCAAGAGCGCCAGCCCGTCTCCGTCTGGCAGCCCCAGGTCCAAGAGCACCAGATCGTAATCGGTCACGGTCAGCGCCGCCGCCGCGTCCTCGGCGTGCCCGGCAAGGTCGACGGCATGACCCGCGGCGCGCAGATAGGCGCCGACGGCCTCGGCCAGATCCGGCTCGTCCTCGACGACAAGCAACCTCATCGGCGACCTCTCTTCCTTCGTAAGCGAACCGTAATGTTGGCATCCCAGGAAGCACGCCGGAAGCCCCCGCGCCACAGCATCGGCCGGGCGGCACAAGGATGACGCACGATGACGGCAAATACCATCTGGCTCGGGATCGGCTTTCTCGGTCAGCTCCTGTTCACCTCGCGCTTCCTGGTGCAATGGATCGCCAGCGAACGCGCCCGCCGCAGCATCGTGCCCCTGGCTTTCTGGTGGTTCAGCCTTGCCGGCGGTGCGACGCTGCTCGCCTACGCGATCTGGCGGCGCGACCCGGTCTTTGCCGTCGGGCAGGCAAGTGGCCTGGTGATCTATACCCGCAACCTGATGCTGATCGGACGCGGAGCGTGCCAGGGAAAACCGGCATGATCCGTCGTCATCCGGTCGTCCTGGCCATGCTATGCACGCTGCTGGCAGCGCTGCTGGGGCTGCTGCTGCGCCCGCTGACCCCTATCGACGAGACCCGCTACCTCGCCGTCGCATGGGAGATGCACACGACCGGCAACTGGCTGGTGCCCAGCAAGAACTTCGCGCTCTATAGCGACAAGCCGCCGCTCTTGTTCTGGGCGATCAACCTCGTCTGGCTGGCGACCGGCGTCAGCGGTTTCGCCGCCCGGCTGGCGGGGCCGGGTTTCGCCTGCCTGGCCATCTGGCTGACGGCACGGCTGGCGCATCGCCTCTGGCCCGAGGATCGGGACGCGGGCGGCCGGGCGGCCATGGCCCTTGCCGGGCTCACGGTCTTTTCCCTGTCGGGCAGCCTGACCATGTTCGACGTGCCGCTGGCGACCGCGGTCCTGGCCGGGCTGATCGCACTGGACGCCGCCGGGCCGGGCGGCTGGCGGGCATGGGCCGGCTTCGGCGCCGCCATCGCACTGGGCGTGCTGATCAAGGGGCCGGTGATCCTGTTCCACTTGCTGCCCGCCGCGCTGTTTTTGCCGTTATGGAGCCGGAACGGGATCCGCTGGCGCGTCCTTCCGGCGCGCCTCGGTTTCGCGGTCGCGGTGGCACTGGGACTGGTCGCGCTGTGGCTGGTCCCGGCGGCCATCACCGGCGGTCCGACCTGGCGCGAGGCCGTCCTGTGGCATCAAAGCGCCGGGCGGCTGGCCGAATCCCTCGCCCATGCCCGGCCCTGGTGGTGGTATCTGGCCCTGCTGCCGGTCTTAGGCTTTCCGCTGTTGTGGAGCCCAGCCCTATGGCACGAAGCCCGGCAGACCTCATGGCGGCAAGACCGCGGGCTGAGGCTCTGCCTGATCTGGGCAGGCGCGGCGCTGGCGCTGTTCAGTCTGACCAGTGGCAAGCAAGTGCATTACCTGGTGCCGGACCTGCCCGCACTGGCGCTGGTCGCTGCCCGGCTCGGGCGGAACGCGCCTGGCTTCGGCCTGCAACCGGCGATCATCGCAATCGGCCTGGTCGCGCTGGCGGCGGCGGTGGCTGGGTTCGGCCCGTTGCCCCTGCGGGTGCGGATGCTTTTCGATCCTGCCAGCACCTTTCTGGCCTGGGCGCTGCTGGCAGGGACGCTGTGCTGGCTGGCGGCGCGGCAGCGGGGCGCAGCCGGCGCGATGATCCTGTCGCTGGGCCTGCTGCTGGCCACGAACCTGCTGATCGGCACAACCCGCACGGCGCAGGTCTATGACGCCGCCCCCATCGCCGCCCGACTGTCCGCACATCGCGCCGAAGGACTGGCCTTCACCGGCGCCCCCTATCATGCCGAGTTCAACTTTGCCGCCCGGTTGACCGAACCGGTCGCCGAACTGCCCGACCCGGCCGCGTTGCGGTCCTGGGCCGCATTGCATCCGCAAGGGCTGATCGCCGGCCGGACCGATCGCTTCGCCCCGCCCTGGCCTCCGCGCGAGACGATCCTGTTCCGCAATCGCGATTACGGGATCTGGTCCGTCGCGGATGCTCCCCTGGCTGAAAGGAACCCCCAATGAACAACATGCACCCCTCGGTCTCGGTGGTCGTCCCCGTCCGCGACGAAGTGGCGGCCATCAAGCCGCTGATCCACGAAATCGCCACCGCGATGGCCGACCGCGACTACGAGATCATCGTGGTCGATGACGGATCGGAGGACGGCACCGACCGCATCCTGCAAGCGCTGGCGGCGCGGATGCCGCGGCTGCGCCTGCACCACCATCCCCGTTCGCGCGGGCAATCCACGGCAATCCGCAGCGGCGTGCGGCTGGCGCGGGCATCACTGGTCGTAACGCTTGACGGCGACGGGCAGAACCCCCCCGACCAGATCCCGCTGCTGCTTGCCCCCTTCGCGACCGACCTGCCGGGCCTTGGGCTGGTGCAGGGTCAGCGGGCGGTGCGGCGCGACAGCGCGGCGAAACGGTTGGCCTCGCGCTTGGCCAATGGCATCCGGGCCGCGCTGCTGCACGACGGGGTGCGCGATTCCGGCTGCGGGCTGAAGGCGTTCCGGCGCGAGGCCTATCTGGACCTGCCCTTCTTCGACCACATCCACCGCTTCATGCCGGCGATGATGCTGCGCGAGGGTTGGCGGGTAGAAACGGTCAATGTCACCCATCGCCCGCGCCTGAGTGGCCGCTCGAAATATTCGAACCTTGCGCGCGGGCTGGTGGGCATCCCCGACCTTCTGGGCGCGGCATGGCTGATCCGCCGCTCGGGCCGCCAAGGGCTGGCCGCACCCGAACCGCCGCAGCCCCGCCCTGCCGCCCTCGGCTGCGAAGACGTGGCGCGGCCATGAGGATCGCCGTGGCGGGGCTTGGCTATGTGGGGCTGGCGAATGCGGTGCTGCTGGCGCAGAACCACGAGGTGACGGGCATCGATCTGTCGCCCGAACGGGTGGCGCAGGTCAATGCCGGGAAAAGCCCGGTCGTGGATGACGAATTGACGGACTGGCTGCGCCGCCGCAATCCGCGACTGCGGGCGACGCTGGACGGCGATGCCGCCTATCGGGGCGCGGATGTCGTGATCATCGCCACGCCCACGGATTACGACCCCCTCGCCCATTCCTTTGACACCTCCAGCGTCCGTTCGGTGATCGCGCAGGTGGCCGCCGTGAACCCGCAGGCCGCCATCGTGGTCAGATCCACGGTGCCGGTCGGGTTCACCGCCGCGCAGGCAGAGGCTTCGGGCGGCGCTCGGATCGTCTTCGTCCCCGAATTCCTGCGCGAGGGCATGGCGCTGCACGACAGCCTGCATCCCAGCCGCATCGTCGTCGGCGAGCGTTCGGACCGCGGGCGCCGCATCGCCGCCCTGTTTCTGGAAGGCGCGCTGCGCAACGATGTCGAGGTGCTGCTGACCGACCCGAGCGAGGCCGAGGCGATCAAGCTCTTCTCGAACACCTGTCTTGCCATGCGCGTGGCCTTCTTCAACGAGTTGGACAGCTATGCGCTGGCCCGCGGCCTCGACAGCCGCCAGATCATCCGCGGCGTCTGTCTCGATCCGCGCATCGGCGCGCATTACAACAACCCCTCCTTCGGCTATGGCGGCTATTGCCTGCCCAAGGACAGCAAGCAGTTGCTGGCCAATTACGGGCAGGTGCCGCAGAACCTGATCACCGCCATCGTGGATGCCAACCGCACGCGCAAGGATTTCCTGGCCGAGCAGATCATCGCCGCCGCGCCCGCCACCGTGGGCATCTACCGGCTGGTGACCAAGGCGGGCTCGGACAATTTCCGCCAAAGCGCCGTGCAGGGGATCATGAAGCGCATCAAGGCCAAGGGGATCGAGGTGATCGTCCACGAGCCCGAATTGCACGAGGATCGCTTCTTCGGCTCGAAAGTGCAGCCCGACCTGCAAAGCTTCAAGGCGGAATGCGACCTGATCCTGGCCAACCGCCACAGCCCGGCGCTGGACGACGTGCAGGACAAGGTCTTCACCCGTGACCTTTTCGGAGTCGATTGATGCGCCGCGCCCTCGTCACCGGCTGTTCCGGCTTCATCGGCTTTCACCTTTGCCGCCGCCTGCTGGCGGACGGGTTCGGCGTGGCCGGCATCGACAACCTGTCGGACTATTACGACCCCGCCCTGAAGCGGCAGCGCCAGGCGATCCTTCAGGCCGACCCGACCTTCTCGGTCGTCAACGACAGCATCGAGACCCCCGGCCTGCTGGAACGCATGTTCCGCGACCACCGGCCCGAGATCGTCGTCCACCTGGCCGCGCAAGCGGGGGTGCGCCATTCGATCGACCATCCGCGCGCCTATCTTTCCAGCAATATTGCCGGAACCTTCGAGTTGCTGGAGGCCGCGCGGGCGGTGCCGCCCCGGCACATGCTGCTGGCCTCGACCTCCTCGGTCTACGGCCCCAACGACCAGATGCCCTGGCGCGAGACCGACCCGACCGACCATCCGATGTCCTTCTATGCGGCGACCAAGAAGGCCACCGAGGCGATGGCGCATGCCTATGCCCATCTCTACGGGCTGCCGGTGACCATGTTCCGCTTCTTCACCGTCTACGGCCCCTGGGGCCGACCCGACATGGCGCTGTTCAGGTTCACCCGTGCCATCCTGCGTGGCGAGCCGATCGACGTCTACAATCGCGGTGAGATGCGGCGCGACTTCACCCATGTCGACGACCTGGTCGCGGCCATCCGTGCCCTGATCGACGCGCCGCCCCCGCCCGAAGGGAAAGAGCGAGACGAGGGCGTTTCCCCGGTGGCGCCATGGCGGGTCGTCAATATCGGCAACTCCCATCCGGTGATGCTTGGCGAACTGATCGCAGCGGTCGAACAGGCGACGGGGCGATATGCGATCCGCAACCTGCTGCCCATGCAGCCGGGGGACGTGCCCGCGACCTGGGCCGATACCTCGGCTCTGCGCCGGTTGACCGGCCTGTCGCCCAACACGGAGATCCGCAAGGGCGTGCAGGATTTCGTCGACTGGTATCTGCACTATTACCACCAGAATGCCGCCGGGATGGCCTGTCGTGGTAAGAGCACTTCCGATGCCTCACCTTCCGAAAACAGGAAGGAACAGAACCTGCTTGCCGATCCCCTCGATATCAATCGGAAGACATTTCACCGGAATCCCATATAGCTGCTCGAGATTGGAGGCCGACAGCACCGAATCCGCTGGCCCGCAGATCGTTTGCAAGCCATCGAGCATCAACAGGACATCGTCGGCATATAAGAGGCATGTTGTGGGGAATGCGTGGAAAAGAGGATTGCATGTCGCCCGTCCTCCTTCAAACGGCTGAGCACTGACAGCCGCAGGGACTGGTTGGCGAGGTCAAGCACCAAGGCCGGATCGTCCAGAACCAGCAATTCCGATCCTGTCGACAAGGCGCGTGCCAGCATGACGAGTTGGCGCTCGCCCCCCGAAAGCCGATCGAAAAGGCTGGGCATTGGCCGCTGCGTCGACGCGCTCCAGTGCCTCTTCTGCTGCGCGATAGTCCTCCCTGCCAGGGGAGCCGAACACTCCCAATGCAGCAGCGCGTCCCATCACCACAATATCCAGGCAGCGATATGACAGCGAAATTGGGAAGGACTGGGGAACATAACCGACGATCCGAGGCGCCCGCAGCGAGCCTTTCGCGACGGATAGCAACCCGCAACCGTCTTGATGAGGCTTGTTTCTCCCCGGCCGTTAGGCCCCAGAATGGCCAGACATCTTCCATTTTTGACCTGAAAGTCGACATTGCGGACGATCCATCGCTTTTTGCGTCGGAAACCGGCGTTTTCCAATTTGTCATGTCCCGATCTCCTGTCGACGCTTGCGCCGCAGAAGCAAGACATCCTGGACCACGTCGGCGGCGCTAGCCGGTCCTACCCTGCGGTGGCAATGCGCTCCAGACGGCCCCGTTGTGCCCGATAAAGCTCCTCCAGTTGCGGCGCCTTTACTCTTTCCATCCAGTGCGCCCAATGCGGATTTCGTTGACCGGATGTCCACTGGCTGTGGAATGATAACCCGATCGGTCCATATATACCTGTCTGACTTTATCAGGTTTGCCCTGGTTCGTATCGGAGGCTGCCATGCCCTTGCCGAGCAATATGGGCCTTGTCCTCCGACGATGAGGCTGCCCTTGCGGTGCGGGTGGCGCCCGAAGGTATCAAGGTCCGGCACGGGAGGGCGAGCGGTCATATGATTGTCCTGGCGCAGGATCGACAGCCGCCGCGCCAGCACGTCGCCGGGCGCTGACGGCGGACAGTGGCGACATGCAGCCACTCCACGCTGACTCTGCCCGTATCGGGCAAAGACAACCGTTTGATGATCCATGGCAGGCTGGTTTTTCCCTCGCCATTCGGTCCGATGATCGAGGTGACGCGCCCGCCGGCAGCGTGACCGCTACGCCGTTGACGACCGGGGGCGCCAAATCACCTGCTGACTCCGCTTGCGATGATCATCTGGTGGCGCGGCGGCACGTTCGGCGCCTGTAGCAAGAAAGTAGTATTGGCTGCGCGCAAGCCCGGTTCGGCGGTGGTTCGTCCTGCCCTGCGACCCAGGTTCCGGTCCCTTCCAAGAGCAGGATCGAGGCGTTGCTTGTTGCACTTCCTCACCC
The DNA here is from genome assembly GCF_000763885.1 of Paracoccus versutus. Lineage (GTDB taxonomy): Bacteria > Pseudomonadota > Alphaproteobacteria > Rhodobacterales > Rhodobacteraceae > Paracoccus > Paracoccus versutus. The sequence continues at coordinate 54,905 of NZ_JRKO01000026.1, forward strand.
AGAGAAGCAATATAGCGGTCCCCAGACGCATATCGGAGAGAGACGTGGCCTTGTTTCGAATCACGGCATATCTCGGCACCCCTGTCTGCCTGGGGAAAACCTATCTCACGCTTGATGCGATTCTTTACGGGATATTGGCAGAAATGCGGGAAGTGCGGGGGGTCGATACCGATCCGATTAAGGATATCCCGCTGAGGCAAGTCGACGGCTTGTTTCTCTCAAGCCGTGCCTACTTCAATAACCCGGTCCATCATGGTGAGATAAAAACCGGCGGAGTCAGGCTGGCGAAGGATCTGGCAGATACGCCGCTGTTCTTGCAACCATCGCGTGATCGTTATTACAAGGTCAACACGACGAATGGACCCCTGAAAGCTCATCTGACCCGCTACCAATGCATTGCTGCGCAATCGGTTTCATGGATCGCAGAGGGGGAGGCGGCCAAAGTGCAACGGCTGCTCGAGTCCGCTGATGGTATCGGCGCACGCCGGAAGGAGGGTTACGGCGTCCTGCGGCGGATCGAGCTTGAATCAGCTGATGGGCTTTCTCCCCTTCTCGACGAAAAGGGCGAAGCCCGGCGTCCGATCCCGGTGCGATTTTCGGCGCATTCGGCACCGGCAACTGCCTCCCTTACCGCCGTGGATACCTGGCGACCCCCTTATTGGGATGCGTCCAACGCAGAGGAATGCCATATTCCCCGCCCCGCCTGATCTTGAGAGGGCTACGGCCCCACCGTCAAGGCAGGGCCGCAGCTTCATGGACAGGACCGCTCTGAACGACATGCCGGCAAGAAATGGATCAGAATGGTGATCGATCCCTGGGCCTCGTCGACCCCTGCTGAAATGCGGGGCTGTTCTGCTTGGTGATCATGTTCATCACACCGCCGTTTTCGACCCCGACCCGTGGTCGGGGCTAAGAGACCATCCTGCACGCCACGTCGCGCGCCACCCCGCTCTGCCGAGGGCGGAGCGCCCCCCTTTATTCCTCCTGTTGGAAACTGTTTCAAGCATCATGCGTGTTCTGACCTATCTCAAAGCGGGGCGCTGAACTGGCGATCTTTCTGAAACGCCCCGGCACTGCATTCAGCATGGCACCTGACCACGGCCTCGGCTGGTCAAGAAAAAGCATATCGGCTTCTTCCTGATTGAGCGGCCAGCGCGGATCACCGATCCAGATCTTGACGCTATCATCATGCGCCCGGATGCCACGTCCGATTCCCTGCCGCAATCGCCTGCGCGCCTCGGCCAGTTGCCTGCCGAAAACCATCGCTCTTCCCACCCTGTCCCCACCCGTCACATCCACCAGATACCGTTGCAAGACACTGTCCTCAAAGGTTTGCGGACGAATCGGGAAACGCGGAATGATCACATGCGCGATCGCATGAGGCAGGCTTACCCCCTCCCACGCCGAGGCGGAAATCCATATCGAATCGGATCTCGACAGGAACTTTGTGACGGCCATGGTCATGGGCACGCCGGAGCGTTGCGCCATGAGCCGCGGATCGTCTGGGCCGAAGAGCTGCGAAAGGGCAACGACATCCCGTATCGCGGGCAAAAGGACAAGGCTACGCCCACCCTCACGGCTTGCCGCGTCGATCATTGCCTTCCAATAAGCCAGAGCGGCATCGTCGAGTTGCGCGAACCCGTCGTCAGGATCAGCGGCCGCAAATGATGTAAAGGCGGCGGGCGCATCAAGGGAAGGCCGCGCGAAGCGCATTGTCCCGAACTGCTGAGGCGCGATCAGGGCACAGCAGGATGCGTCGATCCTTTCGGCCTCGAAACCGCAGGTCGCAATGAACCCCGCCATGGCGCGCCGCGCATCCGTGCCCTCGCCCTGCGCCAGCGTCGAAAGAGTGGCCGAGGTGAAAAGCAAGCCTTCAATCGGTGAGGCCGGTTGGTTCCAAAGCCTCTTGGCGATGATCCGTGCCGATCCGTCCGAGATATTGGCAATGCCCGGATAGCGCCGGACCGGAGAATGATAGATCACGGTCCTGGCCAGATCACCATATTCGGCCTGCCTCAGAATCCGCTCCAGTGCGATCCCATAGGTATCGAGCGCAGCAATATCATCGCGCATCGCAGCCGGAGGACGCGGATGTTCGATGCGGTATTCGCGCGTCATATGTGCGATCTGGTCCCGAAGATCCTTGATCGCCCCCAGGACCAGATCCCGCTCCGGGCCGGTCAAGCTGGTGAGGGGAACGACGTCCCTGTTGCTTCCCTTGGCCAGAAGCCGGTGGTTTTCAAGAACCGCACTGAAGCAGGCAATCGTCTCGGCGATTGTCGAGGCTTGCCCCCCATGTGCAAGCCCGCTGGCAAGGCTGCACAACCGTTGCAGCGGCACTGCCGAGCGGGTCATGTCCTCGACGATCCGCGGCAGGCGATCGGCCTCGTCCACGACAACATAGGCGTGGCGATCTTCAGCCCAGAGGAAGGGGCGAACAAAATGCCGTGCCAGAAGATGATGGTTTACAACGAGGAAATCGGCCTCGGCGCATTCCTCCAGCAATGTCTGGAAAAGCGCGCCGGTCACATGGTCCGTGCCTTCAGTGTTCAGGCCGATGAGTTCCGCCGAAAGCCAGGGATGCGACACGGTTATCCGATCCGAGAAGGCCGACAGAAGCGCATGGCGCATTGGCAGTTCGCCCCGCGCCAGCGCCATTTCACACCAGTCGATCATATCGTCTGCCAGGAGCCTGTCGCTGTCCGTGCCCAGTTCCTCGACAGCGGCGTCCAGCGCCCCCGGATCGATCACCTGCTGCTTGCCTACGCGCATCGCCGCGCGCAATTGCTTTCCGGTTATCCGGGCAAAGGCTTCGATTACGATCGGCAGATCGGTCTCGATGATCTGCCTTTGCAGGGCGACATTCGCGGTCGAGATCACGACGATGGGCCGGGGCCCTGCGGCCCGCCGGGCACGATCCAGCATCGGCACCAGATAGCCGAGCGTCTTTCCCACCCCGGTTTCGGCATCGATGAAGGCCGGGCGCCGAGCGTCGAGGCAGGCTGCAAGATGACCGGCATAGGCCAATTGCGCGGGCCGCGGCGCCGGGTCCAGCCCCCTCGCACGCAGAGCATCCGCAAGCGGGCCGTCAGGACCAAAGCCTATCCTGTCCGGCGGAACCATTATTTCGCCTGTGCTCCAATTTCGGATGCCAGGCGGAAATCGAACGCCCCTTGCTGGAACGCTTCCCGGAACGCGGACATGAATTCGACGAACCGTTCCGGCACGCATGAAAGCCCGGAGACTGGCTCGGCAATCATCGTGCCAAGCGAGACGGCATTCGCCTGCCCTATGGCAAAGGGATCGTCAGAGCGGGCGGGAGACAGGTAGGCGTCATATTCCCCGCGCAGCAGGCCATAGCCAAGGCTCTCATGCTGACCCAAGGCCGGTTTGCTTTTCATCCAGTGATTCATCGCGGCAATGAACAGGCCGGCCTCGGCAGCGGTGACGGCGCTGAGTGTAATCCTATGCTGCATCCTGACGCCGGCCGGCATCGCCTCATGCTGAAGCGGCATGGATACAGGATTTGTGCTCAGCAACCCTACCGTCTCCTCGCGTTTGGCAAGTTCGCCTAACTCGGCCTCCAGCCTGGCCACCTCCTCGGCACTGCCGTTCTTGCGGGCGGCGCGCAGGGTCGCATTCAATTCCCGCATGGCCTTCTTGTATCGGGTCCGAGCGGAGTTTGCGTTGGCCATCGCGTGCCATTGTTCAAGCGCATCGGCATCCAGCTTTTCGAAAAACGATCCGTCGCGACGTCCGTCATCGGACCGAGCCCCACCAATCAGGTCCGTCTCGACCGGACCCTCGGGTATCGCGTCGCTGATCGAGGCCCTGCTGATCATCCAGGGCGATCCTGCGCCAAACAGCGCGAGAACCGGGTTCTTTTCACGCAGGGTTATTCGAAGCTGGACGTCGAAAGATGCCTCGGATTCGCTGCCCTTGATGCCGCCGATCGCATTCTGATGCCACTGGGCAAGCGGCACCCGGTCGCCCGTCATGCCCCGCACCACCTCGACCGCCGAACGACGCAGCCGGCCACGCAGGGTCGAACCCGGAACAACCGGCCTGCTTTCGCGCAAGCCGTCCTGGTAGATCGTCCTGCGGCTGATCCGGCGAAATTTGCTGCCGTCCGCCCTCGTCACCTCGTCCGCGCTGGGAGGGATCACGCAAAAGGGCGACAAGGTTTCCAGGCTGCCGACCAGCCGGATATCCCAGAGATCAGTCAAGATCGTCTTCCCTGTTCATGATGCTGACCAGGCCGAAGCCATAGGCTTTGGCGGCACCTATTCCGGCAGTCAGGAGCGCCATCAGCGCCGGTTCATTCGTAATGGTGCCCGAGAAGGAAATCCGCCCGTAAGCCCGACCAAAGCGCTCGCGCCCGCGCTCCATGCGTGCGATCCCAATATCAGGATCAACGGAATAATCGGCCAGATCGACGGCGGGAGCAAAAACGTCGCGATAACGTGCAAGCCCTGCAAGCACCCTGTCCTTCAGATCGGATTCCTTGCGGAAAACCCTGGCCTTCATGGCGACCCATGCCGCCGCCTCGATCTTCCGCCCTGCATCGAGCATCGGCGTGGCGGCTTCGGCAACAAACCCGCGCGCAACTTCAGGAGCCGCGCCGATGCAGGCCCGCACACGGACCCATGGTCCATCCATGACCAGCGGATCGGGGGAGAACAGATAGCGCGGGCGGCCCGCTTCATATCTGTCCCCGAATAGGGCCGCGACTGCGTTCTTCAGCGGGGTCCTTTGCGACAGGTCCATTTCGGCCGGAACGCGGAGAATGTAATCCCTCATGCGGCAATTCTGCCAGCGCGCCGGGTTTCCGCCGCATATGCAGCGAGCCGGGCAAGAAACCTGTTGGCACAGCCGGGAAAGCCGTGCAGCAATGCTGCATCGGCCTTTAGCTGCCCCAGGGCAAGCCGAGCCTGAGCCCCGGAAATTAATCCGATCTGAAATTGTCGCTTTATCTCACGGCTGCGCAATACATCGCCGGCAGTAACGCCTGTTGAGGAAAACCATTCGATGGCCTCGAGAAACCGTTGGCGTTCGACTGGAACGATATGCTCGCCTTCGAAAAGCGCAGCGGCACCACCGAAAACAATAAGTTCCGCTGAAGTCGTTATTCTCCAATAATCGGCATCAGCACTCGACAGCCCTATCGAGGCCGCCAGGAAGGGAGTATCAGGCGGATCAAGGATCACGTCAATGATCCAATCCCAACGCTTTCTGGCACTCGTCGGCTGAATAGAGACATGATGGGGGAGTTCAGCTTCGGGGCGCACCGGAGCCCAAGCTTTGGCGAAGGATTCACAAATCAGGAATCGCGCCGGTTCGGAACCGCCAAGCCTGGCCCTGACTTCTCGCGCCGGATCGGAATGAGGGTATTTTCCCATCAGCGCCTTCCGCCATCCAGAAGCGCATGGCGAGAAGAACCTGCCAAACCTTCGAAACCAGAAATCCGGGGGATCTGTCAATTCACGGCTTTTTTCCTGCGCAGCAGGTCGTAGGGTATCCATATTTTTTCGCTATTCGCGGATAAGCTTGATATTTGTATCGGTTTTCTCCACAGGCCAGCCCAATCCCCCAAGAAACGCACCCCTGACCGCTGCCTGACTTCATCAGCAGCATGAAAAAATGTAGCAGTAAAGCTGCGTGACCAGCCGTATCTCTCCCAACTCATCTGGCGTTGGCAAGAACCCATAGGCGGCAGAATCTCTGGCAAGCACCTGAGAATATTATCCGTTCACACAGAGCTCGGGTTGCGGACGGAGTCCCGTGGTGCCAGCGGTGTAGCAGTTCGGGTTGCGGCTCCGGCAAATGTTACTCATTTTCGCTATCTGTGGACATAACCTGTCGGCCCGACCTCAGCATCTGTCTCAGCCGCTCCAGATCCGCCAGCGCTGCAAGGGCTTTCCCCGAGTCGCCGGAGGCGAGTCCGAGCAGAAGCATTTCGAGACAGAAGACAGTCACACCGTGCAGGGCAACCCTCTCGTTCTTGCCCCTCGGAACGGCAAGGACAACACGGGCCCGGCTGGAAAGCTCACTTTGCGCTGAATCGCTGATCAGGACCACCGGCAGGCGGAGTCGCCTCGCTTCGGCAAGGGTCACGTTGGCTTCCTTGTAAAGAGAACCATAGGCCAGGATGACGACCGCATCGCCGGACTCGAGTTCGAGCAGCTGATCCGCCAGCCCCGGTCCCGTTCGGTTAATGAGCCGCTGCTGCCTTCCCTTACGCCGGAGTCTCGCGGCGAAATATGCGGCGATATGTGCGGTGGGGCCAATCCCGAAAACGAATATCCGTCGTGCATCGTGCAGCACAGACAGCGCCTTCATAAGGTTTTCCCGAAATTCGGGCGAGCGGAGCACTTCAAGTCCCGCGGCATAGACGTCGAGCAGATCCTCAACCGCGGCATCGATCTGCTCTTCCGCATCGTCGAGGGTCCGCTTGAGATTGTCTGCCGGGGTGGTCCGCTGTCCAAGACCGGCGGCAAGCTCCCGGCGCAGTTCCTGCAAGCCCGCGAACCCCAGCGCCTGCACGGTGCGGATAACGGTTGCATCAGATGTGCCCACCGCCCGCGCGATTTCGATGGCCGATGAGGTCAGGACCGCCAGCCGGTTGGCATCGATATAGCCGGCCACCCGCTGAAACGCCGGAGACAGCCGGTCGCGGCGACGCTCATAGCGGTCGCTGAACAGATCGCGTGCCTTGCCGGTCGGTTTGCGCCTTGCTTGCACCATCGGGGAGGTAGACTGTCCTGCTGCTTTCGTAGTGATCACTACTTGGCAAGCGGGGGAAAGTAAACGCTACACGCTGAAAGCATAGGTGATCCTCTCCGATGGTTGAGCGATGGCGATCAGCTGCCGAGCCGATCAAGCCTCAGGCGCTGGCGATCATCGGTGATGCTGCGGATGAACAGCCACCCCGTCAGTGCCACGCAAACGACCGAAGCCAGGGCAAGCAGCGCCATGAGGAAGATCTGGTAGATCGCCGCCTGTGTCGGATCCTGGCCCGCCAGGACCTGACCGCTCATGATGCCCGGCAAGGTGATGATCCCGGCACCCGCCATCTGGTTGATGATCGGTATCGTGCCACTGACGATCGCGCTGCGCGACAGATCGCGGGTTGCCTCGCCCATGTCCCGGCCCAGGGCAAGCTGCGCCTCGATCCGGTTTCGGGCACCGGCGATCTGGCTCTTGAGCGCATGCAGGGTCAGTGCGGCCGAGTTCATCGCCGTCCCGAGAATGATGCCGAAAACCGGGATCACATGCTGCGCGTCGAAGGCCGGGCCCGATCTTGAAAGGCCGGTCAACCCAAGCAGCGCCACGCCGGCGGCCGATATGCACAGAATCAGCAGGTTGCGCAGGAATTCCGACCAGCGCCGCGGCCCAGACTGGCGCGCGCCGATCTCATGGGCAGCCGCGGCCAGCATGACGACCATGACCAGTCCGACCAGCAGGCCGTTTTCGGACCGAAACAGCAGGCGCAACAGATAGCCCACCGCAAGCAGTTGCAGCGACATGCGCAGCGCCGCCCAAGCAAGCCGGCGTCCGATTCCCATGTGCAGCGCCAATGACAGGCCGGCCGAACAGGATATGAGGCCGCCCGCGATCGCGATCTCACCGCTGCCAAGAGTCAGGACGCTCATGCCGGAACCCTTTCCAGCACCAGGGTATCGGTCGCCATCCGCTGGATCTGCGCGTCGTCATGGCTGACCAGAACCAGGATACCGCCCTCGGACAGAAACTCTCCCAGCAGGTTCTCGACACGCAGAACCGCATCGGAATCCAGCGCCGCGCTGGGTTCGTCGAGCAGCAGCACCGCAGGCTTGCCCAGCAGCGCACGGATCAACGCAAGGCGTTGCCGTTCGCCCGTGGAAAGCCGGTCGGGGGCGGCATCCAACAGATCGCGCGGCAGCCTCATCCTGTCCGAGAAATGCGTGGCATCGCCCTGGAAATGATCTCGCACCCTTGGCGCCCACCAGGCGCTGTCCGGGGCAACATAGGTGACGCTTCGTCGCCAGAGCGGCGCCGCCATATCACTCTGCGCCTGGCCATCCAGCCAGACCTCTCCGGTGTGAGGCACGAGATCGGCCAGAATGCGCAGGAGCGTGCTTTTGCCCGCCCCGGACCGCCCGGCCACGCACAGACACGCGCCATGGCCGATGGACAGATCCACGGGGCCGATCGACCCGGAGCCCACCTTGCGCGCGATCAGTCCCTGGCCATCGGTCGGCAATGCCTGCCTCACCTGCATTCTCCGCTGTTTTTGCTGCCCTCTTTTCGTGGCATCCAATGCTGCGCCGGGCGCGCTAGTTCTGCGCGAAGACCGTTTTGAATTGCAAGGCTTGTCGAGGCTTCGGTTCGTTCTTGCCCGAGCGGGCAAGGGTGTTGACAGGCGCCGCCGCGCATGACCCGCGGCCGGACATCGCACCCGGTCCACTGACCGCCTGACCCGCGGCTGCGCCAATTCCTTAGAGATCCGGGCCAAGACGCCCCTCTGGGAATAGCGAACGAGCCGGCTATGCAGGGTCTTGCAGGGACCATGGAACGCGTTCTGACCGGCCCTTGAATTCGGTGGCGAACTCAGCCCTCACAAATCTGCTACCGCAGCCCATACCGCTCGAGGCTGATGATCCCGCTCGGCACTTTGCCGCGCTCGCCCCCGGAGAATGAGGAATCTCGCAGAACAGTTCGCGAGGTTGCCGCCGCGTCTGTTGCAAACTCAGCCGGAAGGACCGCCCTCACGGCCAGCGTCGATCACTCAGCCTTCCGGCTCGCAATAGAAACCGTTGGGGACCGACACCAGAACGTCTGAGTCGCAGGATCGCTGCCTGATAGCGACCGCGGCAGCCAACCTGCGATACCTGCCTTCTTCTCGTGCCAGCTGCTCATCGTGGCTGCCCTGTTCGACGATGCGCCCGCCCTCGCCCACCATGATGCGGTTGGCAATCGAGGGTGGCAACCTTGGTGCGTCGCCGACAGCGCTGGTGGTGAACTCGGCGGCGCAGATTTCCAGGGTTTTCCTCGTCGATTCCCGATGTGGATCTTGCGCCATCCGCATCATGGCGAATCTTGCATCACCTGCGAGTTGCCGTCGCCGCGCCAGCTGAACTTTCATGGCTCTCGCGACCATCCGCGTGATACGCAGCGGCATCAGCCCTTCCGGGCCTGCCGCAGCTTGTCGAACGTCGCCGATGCTGCCACTCCCTGACAAATAGCCGACAAAAACAATCGACAGTTAAGGGAAGCCGTTATAGGGAAGGGCACTGCAAGCTGGACAAACCCGAGAGCGCCCTTCCATGACTTCGACCCAAGCGACCCGATCGCTCCATATCGCCGCCGTCGCCTGTATCTTCGCCGCTCCGGCAGCTGTTGCGGCACCGACCAGCTACCCCCTGACGATCGAGAATTGCGGTGAGAGCCTGACCTTCGAAAGCGCCCCGCAAAAGGCTGTCGCCCTTGGCCAGAACAGCGCCGAGATCATGCTGCTGCTGGGTCTTGAGGACCGCATGGCGGCGACCGCCTTCTGGCCGAACAAGGTGCTGCCGGAACTCGCCGAGGCCAATGAAAAGGTCGAGCTTCTGACGGTCGAGTTTCCGACGCTCGAAAGCGTGCTCGCGACCGAGCCGGATTTCGTCGCGGCTCAACTGCCGACCCTGCTCGGCAACGACAGCAAGGTGGCGAAGCGGTCGGATTTCCACGACCTGGGGATCCCGAGCTATCTGTCGCCAAGTGCCTGCTCAACCTTGCAGAACACCGGGGACGCCTATGGCAGCCGCGAGAGCCTTTGGAACATGGAGTTGATGTATCAAGAGATCGACGAGCTTTCGCGCATCTTCGACGTCGCAGATCGTGGACAAGCGTTGATCGCCGATTTCCGTGCCCGTGAAGCGGCGCTTCGCGAAACCTTCGGTCGGAACGACGACCTGACATTCCTGTTCTGGTTCTCCAGTCCCTCCCCTTCGGACGACGCCTATCTGGGCGGCGGCAACGGTCCCTCGGGCTACATCGCGGACATTCTGGGGGGCCGTAACGCCATCGAGACCGAAACCGAATGGCCGACCGTCGGGTGGGAGGGCATCATCGCTGCCGATCCGACCGTCTTTGTCGTCGCGCAGGTCGATCGCAACCGTTGGGATCTGGACACGGCCGCGAACAAGCGCGACTTCCTGACAAACGACCCGACGGTCAGCCAACTGGACGCCGTGCGCGAGGGCCGCATCATCGAAATGCGTGGGGCGGCGATGAATCCGGGCATCCAGACGCTCTATGGTGCGGAAGAGGTTGGGCGCGAGCTTGAAAAACTGCTCCCGGCCAAGGAATGATGACCCGCCTCTTTCGGGGCGAGACCGCAGGTTTTGCTCTTTTCCTTCTTCTGTCGCCAGCGGTCCTGCTGCTGGCGATCGCGGTTTCCGCAGCGATTGGCGACTATACGATTTCGCTGCGCACCGTCGGCCTGGCCGTGACCAACGGGCTGGGCCTGACCGATGCGGAACTCCCCAGGATCGCGGAAAGCGTGGTCTGGAGCCTGCGCCTCAGCCGTGCGCTGGTTGCGGCGCTTTGTGGCGCGGGACTGGCGCTCTGCGGTGCGATCCTGCAGGCGCTCCTGCGCAATCCGCTGGCCGAGCCCTTCGTTCTGGGCGTGTCGGCCGGTGCCTCGACCGGCGCGGTCTGCGTCATCGTGCTGGGGATCGGCGCGGGAGCCATTTCACTCTCGCTCGGGGCTTTCGCCGGGGCATTCGCGGCCTTCGCCTTTGTTGCGCTTCTGTCGAACGGGGCAACCAGCGGGCCCAATCACACCATTCTCGCCGGGGTCGCGGCCTCGCAGCTCTTCAATGCGCTGACATCCTATATCGTGTCGACCTCGGGGAACGCCCAGCAGGCGCGCGATGTCATGTTCTGGCTTCTGGGCAGCTTCGGCGGCGCGCGCTGGCCGGATTTTCACCTCTTGCTCGTGGTGGTGCTGGCCGGTCTGGCGATCTGCATCTGGACCGCGCGCGCCCTTGATGCCTTTACCTTCGGGGATGAGGATGCAGCCTCGCTCGGCATTCCTGTGACACGGATCCGGCTGGTCCTGTTCGCGGTCACGGCAATGATGACCGCGACGATCGTCAGCATCGTGGGCGCGGTCGGCTTCGTCGGGCTGGTCGTGCCCCATGCGGCACGGTTCATCGTCGGCCCGATACATATGCGGCTGCTGCCCGCCTCGGCTGTTGTCGGGGCAATCTTCATGGTGCTCGCTGATATCTTCTCGCGTGTCGTGGTGCCGCAGCAGACCGTGCCCATCGGCGTCGTCACCGCTCTGATCGGCGTCCCGTTCTTTGCCATTCTGCTTTACCGCGCGAGGCCGCAGAAATGAGCGTTCGTGCCGAGAATCTGGTCTGGGGCGTCAAGCGGCGCGTCATCGTGGACGACGTGTCGCTGGTGGTTGAGCCGAATGAAACGCTGGGGCTGATCGGGCCGAACGGGTCGGGAAAATCGTCGCTTCTGCGGCTGCTGGCAGGGTTGCGCCGTCCGGCACGCGGCACGGTCGCAATCAATGGCAAGCCGATTGCCGGCTATGGGGGCAAGGAACTGGCGCGTATCGTGGCCTTCGTGCAGCAAAGCGCCTCGACCGATACGAATGTTGCGGTCGAGGACGTGGTGCGCCTGGGACGAACGCCGCACCGCTCGGCGCTGGGAGCCTGGACGCCTCTGGATGGGGATGCGGTGCGGCGAGCACTCGAGCAGGTCGACATGTTCACGCGGCGCGGCCAGAGGTGGCAAACCCTGTCGGGCGGCGAGCGCCAGCGCGCGCATATCGGACGCGCCCTGGCGCAGGAACCGTCGATCATGTTCCTCGATGAGCCGACCAACCACCTGGATATTCACCATCAGATCGAAATCCTGCGGCTGGTGCGCGATCTGAAAATCACCAGCATCGTCGCCTTGCACGATCTCAATCTCGCGTCGCTGTTTTGTGACCGGATCGTGGTGCTGGAGGCGGGCCGCATCGTGGCTTCGGGCCGTCCCGAAGCGGTATTGACCGAAGACCTGTTGCGAGACGTGTTCAAGGTCGAGGCTCGGGTCAGGCGCGGGCTCGATCATGGCAAGCCGGAGATTTCATTTGCTGTAGCATAGGACAGGGGAAGTCGAACACACTGGCGGCAGTCCTGGAAATATTGCCCCAGAACACGAACTGTCAGCTCTTCGCCGCCACGCTGCTGGACGAGGCAGTGATGGCCCCCTGCCTTCACTGCTCACGCGGTCTCATCCCACAGCGCAGGCATGGTCCTCCCAACGGGTGGAATGGGCTGGTTTTTCCAAGGTGCCTTTCTCGGCCAAGCAATATGGCCTCCGCCGGCAGGCATGTCCGCAAGGGGGGGCTTTACGATCATTGTGCCGGCCGCGGACACCGATGGGCAAGATCAAGGGCAGCACCTGCAGGACACCGAGCCTGGACGTGGAGCGCAAGCCGAATACCGCGGAGAGCAACCTCCTCTCCGGCGACCGGATCGACATCCTGTTTGAGCGGGGGAAGGAGTTCGCGCGACGACATCCGGCGCGGGGGCTACCAGTGCGTGAAGCAACGGGAGGTGGTCAGCCGCGATTGAGGCAGTGCAGCGACAGCCAGTTTCCTGGCGACAGCGACCAGCGCCACGTCGGCCCTTCGTTTGCATCAGCCGCATTCCCCGGATTTGATCTGGGATCCGGCAATGGTCCGCATGAGCAGAAAATTCGCCGCCGCGTAGAATGTTGACCGGACATCGCGGTCGCCCGCTCGCGATTATCCGCCTCCGCCGACTGGTATCGGCGCAGCCCCAGCCCAGAGTGGGCGACAGGCCGAAAACCCCCGGAACGGCTCAAGGACGAAGCAATGTAGGCCAGTGGCGAGAGCGGCGGCCATCTTACCCGAGTAAAAAGCAATCTGCGCTACGCCGCTGCCTTAACTCATTACCGGCAAGCGTCTCTTTCCTATGCGCCGTAGAGGGGCACGACGGAGCGGAACCCACGCTCCTCCGCCTGCACATCCAGGATCTTCACCGGCAAACCGTAAAGCATCTCGATCCGGCTCTCGGTCAAAGCCTCATGGCAGGGTCCAAAGACCGCGCCCTCCGGCAGCATCAGCAGCGCCGTGTCAGCAACGGCCAGCGCGTGGTTGGGCTGATGCGTGGTCATGACCACCGCCAGCCCGCGGTCGGCCAGCCTGCGCACGAGGCGCAGCACCCGGTCCTGGTTGCCAAGGTCCAGCGCCGAGGCGGGCTCGTCCAGAAACAGCGCCGCAGGTTCGGCCGCGATGGCACGCGCGATCAGCACCATCTGACGCTGGCCGCCCGACAAGGCGTCGAAACGCTCGGCCGCCTTGTCGGCAAGGCCGATCACCGCCAGTGCCTCCAGCGCAATCTCGCGGTCGCGGCTGCCCAGCATGCGCAGCAATCCGATATGGCGCGCGCGGCCCATCAGCACCATGTCGATCACGCGATAGGGGAAGGCGCGGGCGAAATCCTGCGGCACCAGCGCCGCGGTGCCGGCCACCGTGATCCGTCCCCGGGTCGGGGCGCGCAGCCCGGTAGCGACCCGCAGCAGCGTGGACTTGCCGCAGCCATTGGCGCCCAGCACGGCCGCAACCTGACCCGCCGCGATCGCAAAATCCAGGTCGCGGAACTGCCAGCGGGTGCCGTCCCAGGAATGCGCGGCCCCTTCGGCGCGGATCAGCGGCTCAGCCATCCATCCGCCTTTCCCGCGTCCGCCACAGCAGGACCGCGAACATCGGCGTGCCGATCAGCGCGGTCAGGATGCCGAGGGGTATTTCCGAGGCGCTCATGCTGCGCGCGGCATCGTCCACCAGCAGCAGGAACGATCCGCCAAGCAGCGTCGAGGCCGGCAGCAGCACCCGGTGATCGGCACCGACCAGCATTCGCGCCAGATGCGGCACCACCAGCCCGACCCAGCCGACCATGCCGGACACCGCGACCTGCGCCGAGACGATCATCGCCGTCAGCGCCAGCAGCAGCCAGCGCAGTCCCGTGACCGGCAACCCCAAGGCACGGGCATCCTCGTCGCCCATCGACAGGATGTTGATCCGCCAGCGCAGCGCCAGAAGCCCCGCCGCGCAGGGCAGGACCGGCCCCGCCAGCAGCGCCGCCTTGCCCGCATCGGCGGTGGCAAAGCTGCCCAGCAGCCAGAACACGATCACCGGCAGCTTGTCCTGGCTGTCGGCGGTGAACTGCACCAGGCTGACCAGCGCCCCGAAGAAGCCCGAGACCACGACCCCCGCCAGCACCAGAACGAGGATATTGCTGCGCGACACGACCGAGGCAAAAAGCCAGACCAGCACCAGCGCCGACAACCCGAAGGCGAAGGCCGCGCCCACCAGCCCCAGATGCTGCCAGCCCAGCAGGATCGCCAGCGTCCCGCCGAAGGCCGCGCCCGACGAGACGCCCACCACCTGCGGGCCGACCAGCGGATTGCGGAACAGCCCTTGCAGCGAGGCCCCCGCCAGCGCCAGCCCCGCCCCGGCCAGCACGGCCATGGTGACGCGCGGCAGGCGGACCACGACGATCACGCTCCATTCCAGCGGCGTGACCGGCTCGACCGGCGCGAGCCAGGGCGAAAGCAGGATCCGCAGCACGCGCCCCGGCGGAATGTCGATGCGACCGACACCGAGTGAAGCGATGGCTGTGGCGACCAGCACCGCCGCCAGCGCCCACAGGATCCGGGTCTCGCGTCGTGCGGCGGCGACGGACAGCGCGGCGGTCACGGCTGATAGGGCACGCGGTAGAAGCGGCGGTAATAGCCGTCGGCATGGGCTTCCATGTCGATGTCCTCGAAGCGTTCGGGATAAAGCGTCTTGGCCATCCACAGCTCGCCCAGGGCCATGGCCTCGGGCATCGGATAGCCCCAGGCCTTGGCATATTCCGGCATCAGCCAGACCCGACCTGCCGTGACCGCGTCGATGGGCTGCCAGGCCGCGCCGGACTTGATCTCGTCCACCACCTGCGGATAGCGGTCCTGGACGAAGATGACCTGCGGGTTCCAGCCCAGGATCTCTTCCATCGTGACCTGCTTGTAGCCCTGGATCGAGTCCGCCGCGACGTTCTTTGCCCCGGCATAGGCCATCATCAGCCCGGTATACTTGCCGGTGCCATAGGTGGTCAGGTCCGGGTTCGCCATATAGGCGCGGACGCGATCGCCCTCGGCCACGTCGGCCAGCCGTTCGGCCACCAGCGCCCGCGACTCGGTCGCCGCCGCGATCAGGTCCTCGCCGGCCTCGGCCTTGCCGAATACTTCGGCGATCAGCCGCACGCCTTCGCGGAAGCCGGTGTCATAGGCCGCGGCCTCGTCGCCGCTAACCACGGGGCTTTGCTTGACCGCCTCCTCGGGCGGCACGTCAAGAAGCGAGATCGCCACCACCGGCAGGCCGACGGATTCGATCTGCTCACGCATCTCGGCCGGGGCATAATTGGTGACGAAGACGACATCGGGCTTCAGCGCCAGCAATTCCTCGATGTTCACGCTGGTCAGGCCGCCGGGCGTGCCGAGATCCTCGATCCCCGGCGCCAGCCGCGCGAAACCGGAACCGAGCTGCTTTTTCCATTCGTCCAGCACGCCGGCGACCTGGCCCTGCGCATCAAGCTGCACGGCGATGTTCAACGTCTGGTGCTGCAGGACGACGGCACGCTCGACGGTGTCGGGAATGGTCACCTCGCGCCCGATCTGGTCCGTGACGGTGCGGTCGGCAAGCGCGGGCGAGATAAGCGCGAGCGACAGGCCCAGGGCAAGCGCAGGCCGCGATGCCATTCGGCGATCAAAACATGTCATCGATGTCCCTCCGGCCTGTCATGCACAGGCGATTCGATATATCTAGTTAAGCATATCGCGTGACGCAGGACAGGATGGGAATGCCGCAAATCACTTTCGCCGTGGCGGGCAGCCTGGCCGCGGCGCTGACGGACTTCGCCCGCGCGTTCACCGCAAGGACGGGGCATGAGGTCCAGGTCCATCGCGGCCCGGCCGGACTGCTGGCCGAGGCGATCCGGGAGGGCCTGCCGGTCGATGTCTTCGTCTCGGCCAGCCCGCACGGGCCGGAGGCGCTGCATCGCGAGGGCCTGTTCGGCCCGCCCTGCACCATCGCCCGGAACCGCATGGTGCTGGTGGCCCGTCCGGGGCTGGAATCGTCCGCCGAGGATCCTCTGGCCCTGCTGGCCGATCCACGCTGGCGTATCGGCATGTCAACGCCCCGTGCGGATCCCGGCGGCGACTATGCCGCAGCCTTCCTGGAGAGGCTCAAGACCGAAGATCCCCGACGCTGGCAGGATCTCGGCCCGCGTTGCGTCAGCCTTTACGGTGCCGTGCTGCCGGACCCGCATGAGCCGCTCCGCAGCCCGGCGCTCGCGGCCTTGATCGAGGGCCAGGCCGACATGCTGATCGTCTATGCGACCACGGCCGACCGGATCGCGCAGGCCCTTCCCGGAACACGGGTCCTGCCGCTGCCGCTGGAACTGGCGCCCCTGACCGAGATCTGCGCCTGCGTGCGATGCGACGGCCCCAAGCCGGCACACCGTTTCTTCGAGGCATTGCAAGGCGCGGATTGCAGGCCGATCCTGCGCCAACACGGCTTTCTCGCCGTCCCCGGTCAGCCCGGATAACCGAACCGCCCCTGCGCGTCCGGCCATGTCCAGATGCGGTCGTCGGCGAGGATCGCATCCACGACCGCTTCCGCCCTCGGTCGGGCACTTGGGTTGTCACCCATCTCCATATGCTCGGTCTCGATCTCGACCAGGAACGCGACAACCTCATCGCGGGGCGTTCCCCGACGCAGTTGCGAGGCTGCCGCGATCAGATAGCTGTCATATTCGTCCGCAAAGGACAGGTTGGCCTCGTCGTCCCAGCTGCCCGGCCGGCTTTCCGGGTCCAGCAAGCCGATGGGATCCCAGAGCGTCCAGCCGATATCGCGCAGCTTCGTCAGCTTGAGGCCGGATTGCGGTGCGATCTCGGTCATGGCGTCGTCGTGGCAAGGGCTGGAAGATGGGCCAGCTTCGCACAGGCCGGCGAATGGCCGCAACGGGTTCCGGAATCCGCGGCCGACCCACCATGGCATCATCTCAGGCGGCGCTGCTCACCCGCTCGACCTCGACGGTGATATGGGAAAGCGCGTGGATCCGCGCGAGGCGCGACTTGTAATGCGAGGGCGCCTGCGGATCGCTCGACACCAGCGAGACGATGGTGGCATGATGCCCCGGCCCGACCTGCCAGACATGCAGGTCGGCGATGCGGTCGGTCTCGGTCTCGATCGCCGCGCGGATTTCGCCAGGCAGGTCCTCGTCTTCCGGCACCCGGTCCAGCAGCACGGCGCCGGAATCGCGGATCAGCCCCCAGGACCAGCGCGCGATCACCAGCGCGCCCACGACGCCCATCAGCGGATCGGCCCAGAGCCAACCATAGCTGCGCCCGGCCAGCAGCGCCACGATGGCCAGGATCGAGGTCAGCGCATCCGCCAGCACATGCAGATAGGCGGCGCGGAGATTGTTGTCCCGCGCATGGCCATGGTGGTCATGATCGTGGTGATGATGCCCATGCCCATGCCCGTGGCGATGGGAATGGTCGTCCCGGAGCAGCCAGGCGCAGGCAAGGTTCACCACCAGCCCGACCACCGCGACACCGATGGCCTGCCCAAAGCGGATCTCGACCGGGTTGGCCAGCCGCATCAGGCTCTCCCAGCCGATCAGCAGCGCGATCAGGGCCAGCACGACGGCGCTGGCGAAGCCGCCGAGATCGCCCAGCTTGCCGGTGCCGAAGCTGAAGCGCGTGTCGCCGACATGGCGGCGGGCATAGAGATAGGCCAGCGCGGTGATCAGCATCGCCCCGGCATGGGTGGACATGTGCCAGCCGTCGGCCACCAACGCCATCGAGCCGTAGAGCGTGCCGGCGGCGATCTCGGCCACCATCATCGAAGCCGTCAGGGCGATGACCAGCCAGACCCGGTGCTCATTGCGCCGGTGGTGCTGACCCAGGAAGTCGTGCCCGTGGGTATGGGCGGAGATGTCGATTGCGGACATGGCCGTTGCTCCCGCCGCCGCGCGGCTATTTCATGTAGGTCCGGATGACGTCGATCAGTTCCTCGCCGCCCTGCCGGCGCTCGGCCTCGGTCTCGGCGTGAAGCACGTGCTCGCGCAGATGGTCCTCCATCACCTCCGCCGTCAGCCCGCTCATCGCGCCGCGGGCCGAGGCGAGCTGGCGCAGGATCTCGCCGCAGGGCTTCTCGGCCTCGAGTGCGCGCTCGATCCCCTCGATCTGGCCCCTGAGGCGGCGGACCCGCGCGATCAGCTTTTCCTTGTCGCGGATGGTGTGGGACATGGCGGCGGCGATCCTCGGCTTCATATGATATGGGGGACTATACTATATAAGGCGAGGTCGGGGAAGCCGGGGAATGGATGAGGGCTAACGATGCCTTCGCTGTCCGCTATTCCACGGACGATGGCACAGACCATCTATCGATCACAAAAGTCCCCTGCTTTTATGCAGCCCGTTTAGTGAACAGAGGTCGACCGGCAATTCCTGCGTCCAACCGAGGGCTGCGCAAATCACATGAGAGCACAAAGATGTCCAACATCGAAAACCGCATCTCTCCACCTCCATCTCACGAATAGATCACGACCGGCACGCCGGGTTGCAGCATGGCGTAGATGTCCTCGATCTCTTCGTCGCTGACGGTGATGCAGCCGGCTGTCCAGTCCCGATTCTTGCGGACCCGTTCATTGCCTTCGGGCCCGCGGCCGTGGAACATGATGTCCCCGCCCGGATCGCGTCCCAGTCGTTCAGCGAGGGCACGGTCGCGGTCGTTCGGATAGGAAATGCCCACGGAGAGATGATAGCGGCTGCGGGGGTTGAAACGGTCAATGAAATAGAGCCCTTCCGGCGTCTTGCCGTCGCCCTCGAACTGCTTGTGGCCGATGGGCTGGAAGCCCAGGCCGAAATCGTAGGATTTCAGCACCGTCTGGCCGCTCACCAGGTGCAAGCGGCGCTGGCCCTTGTAGACCACGACCTGGGTGACCGGAGGACCGGAATAAGACTTGAACTGCGGTCGCTTCGGCTGGGGCGCACCACAGGCTGCGAGGGCGGAAAGACCTGCCAGGGAAAAATGGCGCCGGTTCAAGGAAATCATGCGGTATTGCTCCTGAAACGGGTCAGCGGCCATCAGCAGCGGGATAGCTGCTGAAGATCTCGGTGCTGCCGTCCTTGCGGATCAGCAGGACATCATAGGCCTCGCGTTCAGATTCCGGTCCCATGCCGGGGCTGCCATAGGGCATGCCCGGAACCGCCAGCCCGGCGGCGTCGGGTCGATCCTGCAACAGCCGGCGAATATCCTCGACCGGAACATGCCCCTCCAGGAAATACCCGTCGATCTCGCCGGTATGGCAGGAGGCGTGCTCGACCGGCACACCCCTGTCGATCTTGTGCTTCATCAGAAGGGTGCCGAAGCGCTTTTCCGAGGTCACCTCGAAGCCTTGCTGGCGCAGATGGTTCGTCCATTCGACGCAGCATTCGCAACCCTGCCCTTCGACGACATGGAGGGCCGGGTGCGGGTTCTGCGCCGTGGCGGCAAGGGGGACGGCCAGCAAGGCAACGGCGATCAACGCGCTGCGGCTTGCGGTAGACATGGTTCTCATTCGATGGCCCTTCGGATCTTCGGGACCGCGAACTGGCGATCCTCGTGGAAATCGATGATGCTCGACAATGCGCCCGACGGCCGAAAGACGTAGACGCCGGATGTATGATTCATCGTGTAATCGCCATCGTCACGCGGAACACGTTCGTATTTGACGGCAAAGCCGGCGGCCGCCTTGGCAATGTCCTCGGGCGATCCGGTCAGACCCCGGATGCGGGGATCGAAGTTCGACAGGTATTCGCCAAGGACCTGCGGACTGTCGCGTTTGGGATCGACGGTGATCAGGCTGACGCGGATGCGGTCGGCATCCGGTCCCAGGTCGTCCAGCCAACCGGAGATGTCCATCAGCGTCGTGGGACAGACATCGGGACACCAGGTGAAACCGAAGAAGACCATGCTGGCCTGCCCGAGCCAATCGCGCGGCGCGACGCGAGTGCCGTGATCGTCGGTCAGTTCCCAGGCCATGCGGGACAGGTCCATCCTCTCGCCATCGCGGGCGCCCTCGCCCCCTCTCGGCGGGGGCGGATCACCGCCGCGCCAGGCACCCAGCCCCATCATGAAGCCGAAGGCTCCCGCCAGGCCCGCCGCACCCAGGATCAGCCCGCGGCGTCGCATTCCGCCCCCTGTGCGCGTATCGACAGGACCGGGGCGTCGATCTCGACCGAGCCGGCCCGTTCGAACCGCAACACCACCGGAAAGGTCTCGCCTTCGGCAAGCGGCGCGGTCAGCTCCATCAGCATGCCATGATAGCCGCCGGGAGCCAGACTGACGGTCTCGCCAGCCGGAATGTCGATCGCCTCGGCATGCGGCATCGAGGCGACGCCGTCCTTGACCACGGTCCGGTGCAGCATCGGCATGGCGGCGACCGGGGTGTCGATCCCCGTCAGCCGGTCGCCGGTCTCGCCATCGTTGCGGATCTCGACATAGAAGACCGCCGGACGGGCGGTGCCGATGGTGGCGCGCGACCAGGCACCGGTGACGGTCAGGTCGCCCGCCGAGACGCTGGCGCATTCGGCCGCGGCGGCCAGGGGCAGCATGACGGCAAGCCCAAGCACAATTGCGAAGCGTTTCATCGGTTCAGATCCTTTCCTGGATATCCGCCAGAATCTCGGCTGCGGGGGTCTCATGGGGGAATTGGCGCAGCCATTCGCCATCCGGGCCGATCAAAAACAGCCCCGGACTATGCGACATGGTGTAGCCATCGGGTGCGGCCGGGGATTCCTCGCGCTCGAAATGGATCCTGAAGCTCTCGGCGGCCGCCTGCGTCGCGGCCCCGTCGCCGGCAAGGCCGAGGATCGCCGGATGGAAGGCCGCCAGATATTCGGACAGCCCCTGCCCGCGGTCCCGTTGGGGGTCCATGGAAATGAACAGCGGCTGCACCTTGTCCGCCTCCGATCCCAGGTCGTTCATCACCAGTGCCACCTCGGACATGGTCGTCGGGCAGACGTCGGGGCAGTTGGTGAAGCCGAAGAAGACCAGCGCGAGCCTGCCGCGGAAATCCTCCATGCCATAGGTCCGCCCGGCCGCGTCCTGCAATGCGAAATCGGGACGGAAGGCGGCTTGGGATGGCTCACGCCGCCTTCCGGCCCATTGCAAGGCAAGAACACCCGCCAGCGCCACGGCCACCAGCGCCCAGAGGACCAGCCTGATCCGTCGCAGGTTCATCGGCGGCCCCCTTACTGCGCGTTCACGGCGTCGGTGACGGCCGCGCGCAGTTTTTCGATGCTCAGATCCGTCAGCCTTTCGCCATTGAGGAAGAAGGTCGGCGTGCCCCGGATCTGCAGCACCTCCACATCCGCCATGTCCTGGTTCAGGACGGCGGTTATCGCCGGGTGCAGCCGGTCCGACCCGGCCTTGGCAAGATCCAGCCCCGCTTCGCCAGCGACCTGCCAGGCCCAGTCCAGCCGCGGAGCACCGTGTGCCGCCCAGCGGGGCTGCTGATCAAGCAGGGCGTCGAGCACGGGCACAAACCTGTCCTGCATCCTTGCGGCTTCCAGGATGCGCACGGCCTCGTCCGATCCCTGGTGGAAGGGGGCATAGCGCAGCACGACGCGCAGCTGTTCGGGATGGTCCCGCAGCAGCCGGCTGACCGCGGGATGGAAAGCGCGGCAGGCCTCGCAGGAGGGATCGAAGAACTCGACCAGCGTCACCGGCGCATCCGCGGATCCAAGGATCGGGGAATGCGGTCGGACCAGCGCATCGGGCTGGGCTTGCAGGGTCTCGGCGACAGCGGCGGTCTGCGCGGCCTCGCGCCGCCGGGCGACCTGCCAGGCCCCACCTGCGAAGGCGGCCGCGCCGAGGACGAGGCTGCCGATGACGATGGTTCTGCGGTTCACGTTGGTTTTCCTTTCCTGAGGCCAAGGCACAGTGCGATCCCGGCGAAGGCGCCAAGCGAGAGATAGGGGATCGGCAGGCCGATGATGGTCATCTGCGCCCGGTTCGAGCAGGAGGGGCCGTCCCGGGTGCAGGGGCTGGCGGTCTCGGGGATCAGCCCGGCGTAAAGGCCGGAATGCCAGAGCGCGATGGCCAGACCGGCCGACACCAACGGCAGGGCATAGAACCATGCGCCCGCGTCCCCGCGCCACAAGCCGATGGCCAGCACCGGCACCAGCGGGAACATCGCGATCCGCTGATACCAGCACAGGGTGCAGGGCATCTGGCCCAGCACCTCGCCGATGAACAGCGCGCCCAGAGTTGCCGCCAGAGCAGTCAGAAAAGCAGCAAGCAGCAGTATTTCGGCGGCGGAGGTGACAGCGCGGTTACCCTGCATCATGCGCTCAGGCCCCTGGATCGCGGAAACCTTTGTTCGTCCGGCCAATGGCGTGGGAACCGGGCAGTTGCGAGACTTGAGCGCAGCACGGTTTCCCCAGATATACAGCCCAAGATAGGCAACGAGTATGAGCGCGGCGGCGATAAGAGTTTCCTTCATGGCGCTAGGTCCTTTTCGCCATGGGGAGCAGGAACAGCACCGCGCCCAGAAAGATCGCGATGTCCGCGCCATTGAAGGCCGGCCAATGCTGGTCGCCCCAATAGAAATCCAGGAAATCCGTCACCCTGCCTTGCCGGAGCCGGTCCAGGACATTCCCTGCCGCTCCGCCCACGATCAACGCATGACCCACCGCCTCGAACGGATGGCGGGCACGCAAGGCCATGAGGGCGAAGAAGACGGTCAGCGCCGCCGTCAGCGCGGCCATGGCCAGCGGCCGTGTCGCCATGATTTCGGCGAACAACCCGAAGCTTGCGCCGGTATTGAAGCCAAGAGCGAGGTTGAAACCGGGAAAGACCACGACGGGCCGTCCCTGCTCCAGCAAGGACAGCGCCGCGGACTTGCTCGCCTGGTCCAGCAGCAGAACCAGCAGGACGACCAGAAGAAGGCTGTGCGGTCTCAAGTCCGTTCCTCCCGGCGAAGGCCGATCCAGCGCGGCACCTGCCGCGCCCATCGGTCATAGGCCCCGCCATGACGGGCGCGCAGCAGGCGCTCCTCGCTGCGGATCTGGACGGATGCAGAGGCGGCGAACAGCGCCAGCCCGGCCAGCGTCAGCACCGACGGGCTGGCCAGCAGGACACCGGCCAGAAGCAGGAACTGGCCCAGGAAGGTCGGGTTGCGGCTGATCCTGAACGGTCCGGTGGTGACCAGCGGCCCTTCCTCGCCAGCGCGCAGCCCGACGCGCCACGACGCCCCCATCGCCATCTGCGCGCCGAAGGCCACCGCCATGCCGAGGGCGGCCAACGCGACGCCTGCAACCTGCAGTCCCGTGGGCAGGGCTGTGGAACTGGCCACGACCGGGCCGACCAGCGCCAGCAGGAAACCCAGACGAAAGCCCATGGCCGCCAGGCGGTCGCGGCCCCGCGCATGGGCGAACAGCCAGACCGGCTGGCCTGCCGCGCGTCGCGCCTCGGCCGAGCCCCAGAAGAACAGGGCCAGATAGCAGATCAGGATCAGCCACACGGCCAGGGCGAGCGGCATCAGCTCTGCTCCGGGCGGAAGCCCAGCAGGCGCAGGGCATTGAGCGTGACCAGCACGGTCGCGCCGGTATCGGCCAGGATGGCGATCCACAGCCCGGTGATGCCGAGGACCGAGGTCACCAGGAACACCGCCTTCAGCCCCAGCGCGA
>NZ_JRKO01000027.1 GCF_000763885.1 Paracoccus versutus
CGGCTATCGCGGCTGGCTGGTGATCGAGGCCGAGCAGGACAGCCTGCCGCGCCAGGGCTTTCAGCGCCCGTAGCCCCATGTCCTGGTAGCGGAACGGATCGCGCAGCAGGCTGTCCTGCTCGGCCTCGATCACCAGCCAGCCGCGATAGCCGTGATCCGCCGCCGCCTCCAGCACCGGCGCGAAATCCACGCAGCCCTCGGGATCGCCGGGCACGGTGAAGGCCCCGCGCCGCACGCCCTCCAGGAAGCTCAGCCCCTCGGCCCGGACCTGCTCCATCACCGGGCGGCGGATATTCTTGCAATGGATATGGCCGATGCGGTCCATGTATCTCGCCGCCACCGCGGCCGGATCGGCGCCGCCGAAGGTGCAATGGCCGGTATCCAGCAGCAGCCGCACGTTCGGCCCCGCCGCCGCCATGAAGCGGTCGATGTCCGGCCCGCTCTCGACCACGCTGCCCATGTGGTGGTGATAGCAGAAGCGCATGCCCTGCGCGGCCGCGTGATCCGCCAGCGCATTGATCCCGGCCATGAACCTCTCCCAGCCCGCATCGTCCAGCACCGGCCGGTCACTGACCGCCACGGCGTCGTCGCCATGCACCGTGTTCGAACATTCGCAGATGATCGCCAGGTCGCCGCCCGCGGCCCTGGTCATGGCGATATGCCGGTCCAGCGCCGCCTTTTCCTCGTCCAGGCCCCGGCCCGGCGCCAGGATGGCGGTCGAATGCCAGCCGCCGATGAAGCGCAGCCCATAGCCGCCCAGCACGGCCTTCAGCGCGGCGCCGTCGCCGGGCATCTTGTGGCCCTTCTCGATGCCGTCGAAGCCGATGCGCCGGCAGTCGGACAGGCAGTCGTCAAGGCTCAGATGCGCGCCGATGCTCTGGTCGTCGTCATTGGACCAGGCGATGGGATTGGTGCCGTAAAGGATCATGGCGTGGCTCTCAGTTCACAAGGTTCTGCTTCGCTGCCGCTTCCAGATAGCGCGCGTAAGCCCGTTTCAGTTTCCCGCTCTCGCCGCTTTCGGGCACGGCGACGTCCCACCAGTGCCCGGCGCCCTCGAGGCCGTCGCCGGGGCCGGGCTCGGCACTGGTGTCGATGACGATCACGGTGGGGATGTCGCGGCTGCGCGCCTCGGCGATCCGGGCTTCCAGATCGGCGATGCCCTGGGCCTTGACCGCATGGGCGCCCATCGAGGCGGCATGGGCCACGAAGTCGATCTCGGGCTGCGCCTCGACGTTGCAATGGGCATAGAGGTTGTTGAACTGCTCGCCCCCGCAGCCCTGCTGCAGGCGGTTGATGCAGCCATAGCCGCGATTGTCGGTCAGCACCACGGTGAAGGGCACGCGGCGCATCACCGCCGTGGCCAGCTCGCTGTTGGCCATCATGTAGCTGCCGTCGCCCACGAAGCAGATCACCTCGCGATCGGGCCGCGCCAGCTTCAGCCCCATCGCCCCCGCCACCTCATAGCCCATGCAGCTATAGCCGTATTCCATGTGATAGCCGCCCTGCGCCGGCTGCCACAGCAGTTTCAGCGCGCCGGGCATGGTGCCTGCCGCGCACATGGCGATCGCCTCGGGGGCCGCGCGCTGCACGGCGCCGATCACCTGCGCGTCGCTCGGCAGGGCGTTGGTGTCGGTGGGCCGCGCGCAATGGGCATCGACCGCCGCCAGCCATGCGGCGCGGGCCTGCGCGTCGGCATGGGCGGCGCGATACCCCTCCAGCAGCGCGCCCAGCTTCTCCAGCGCCACCCGCGCATCCGCAACCAGACCTACCGCACCATGCTTGTCGGCGTCATAGGGCTGGACGTTGATCGAGACCAGCTTGCGGGCCGGATTGGCGAACAGCGCCCAGGATCCGGTGGTGAAATCCTGGAACCGGGTGCCAATGCCGATCACCAGGTCGGCCTGCCGGGCCAGGGCATTCGCCGCGGCCGAGCCGTCCACCCCCGCCGCACCGAAGTTCATCACATGCGCCTGGGCCAGCGCCGACTTGCCGGCCTGGGTCTCGATCACCGGGATGCCGTGGCGGGCCGCGAAATCCCCCAGCGCGCCTTCGGCGCCGGAATAGACCACCCCGCCGCCGCAGACGATCACCGGCGCGCTGGCCGCGCGGATCAGCCCGGCCACATGGGCCAGGTCGGAGGCATCCGGCTCGGGCCGGCGGATCCGCCAGGTCTTCGGCGCGAAGAAGCTTTCCGGCCAGTCCCAGGCCTCGGCCTGCACGTCCTGGCAGAAGGCCAGCGTGACCGGCCCGCATTCGGCCGGATCGGTCATCACCCGCAGCGCGCGGGGCAGCGCGGTCAGCAATTGCTCGGGCCGCTGGATGCGGTCGAAATAGCGGCTGACCGGGCGGAAGCAGTCATTGGCGCTGACGGTTCCGTCGTCGAAATCCTCGATCTGCTGCAGCACCGGATCGGGCCGGCGGCTGGCGAAGACATCGCCGGGGATCAGCAGCACCGGCAGGCGGTTGACATGCGCCAGCGCGGCCGCCGTGACCATGTTCGTGGCCCCCGGCCCGATCGAGCTGGTCACCGCCTGGCAGCGCCGCCGCGCCTTGCCCTTGGCATAGGCGATGGCGGCATGGGCCATGGTCTGCTCGTTCTGGCCGCGCCAGGTTGGCAGCGCATCGCCGATCCCGTGCAGCGCCTCGCCCAGTCCCGCCACATTGCCATGGCCGAAGATCGCCCAGACGCCCTCGACGAAGCGCTCGCCCTCCTCGGTCATCTGCACCGACAGCCAGCGCACCATCGCCTGCGCCGCCGTCAACCGCACCGTCCCGCTCATCGCACCTTCCTCCACACTGCCGCCCCGCGGCCGCCCTCTTTCATCTTGGTCCAAATATCCCGGGGGGAATCCCGCAAGGGATGGGGGGCTGGCCCCCCTGCCGTCGCGGGACGCAATCCCGCCCCGCCGCTCATGCCGCCGCCGCCGCCGCCCGGCGCGCCTCGTCCCAGATGCCGCAGAGCCGCGCGAAGCGTTCTGCCATCCGCGCCACGGCCTCCTCGTCCGACACCTCGCCCGCCAGCCAGTCCCGCGCCACCGCGCCGAAGATCGTGCGCCCGACCGCGAAGCCCCTGACCAGATCGAACCCCGCCGCGACGCGGAAACTGGCGGCAAGCTCCGCCTCGGGCGCGTCCAGCCCCAGCACCACGATGCCGCGCGTGTGGCGGTCATGCGCCTCGATCGCGGCGATGGCGTTCCGCCAGGCGGCGGCAGACTGCATCGGCTCCAGCTTCCACCAGTCGGGAAAGATCCCGGCGGCATAGAACTGCCCGATCAGGGTCGCGGTCGTGTCGTCATCGACCGGACCGACCTTCGAGGGGATCACCTCCAGCAGGAATTCCAGCCCGTTGCGGCGCGCGGCCGTGAACAGGCGCTTGACCGTGGCCTCCTGCGCGGCGCGGGTTTCCGCGTCATCATCGGGATGGCAGAAGCACAGCAGCTTGACCACGTTCTCGCGCGCCCATTCGGACAGCGCGCCGCAATCCGGGCCCAGTTCCGGCTCCAGCTCCAGCGGCCGCGAGCCCGGCCATTCGCAGGGCCGACCGATCCACAGCCCCGTCCCCGAGGCGGCATGCAGCGCCCGCCGCCCGATGCGGTCGTCGCAGAGGATCCCGTAGCCCGGCCGGCCATCGGCGACCTGCAGCGCCGCCTGCAGGCACAATTCCTTGAACGCGCCGCCCTTTTCCGGCGTGTAGCCCGGCATTTCTTCCAACTGGACACGATGGTCGAAGGCGAAGACCCGCATGGTGGACCAGTCGCCGCCCATCCGGCCCTGGCGGTTGGTGGCCCAATGGATCTGCTCAAGCTCGGCATCGTTGCGCAGGTCCGGCCGCAGCACGCCGCGCCTGAGGAAGAATTCCAGTTCCGCCAGCGACGGATAGGCCGGCGTGCAGCCGTGGCGCGAGACCGCGAAGGCGCCGCAGGCATTGGCGTATTCCAGCGTGCGCGGCCAGGGCTCGCCGTCGAGCCAGCCCTTCATCAGCCCCGAGAAGAAGCCGTCGCCCGCCCCCAGCACGTTGAACACCTCGATCGGGAAGCCGGGGCCGGCCTGGCCTTCGTCGAGGCTGTCCGGGATCGCGCCCTCGAAGGCCACCGCGCCCGCTGCGCCACGCTTGCAAACCAGCGTGGCGGTGCTGACCGCGCGGACCGCGCGCAGCGCCGCGATGGTGTCGGTCGAGCCGCCGGCGATGTGGAATTCCTCCTCGGTGCCGACGATCAGGTCGAAGAGATGCAGTGTCGATTGCAGCTTCGCCGTCACCGCGGCGCTTTCGACGAAGCGGCTCTCGCCCGCGCCATGCCCGGCCAGGCCCCAGAGGTTCGGCCGATAGTCGATGTCCAGCGCCGTCTTCGCGCCGTGCCTGCGGGCGAGGTTCAGCGCCTTCAGCACCGCCTCCTCGGTCCGCGGATGCGACAGATGCGTGCCGGTCGCCAGCACCGAACGCGCCTCGGCGATGAACCCCTCGTCGATATCATCCACGCTCAGCGCCATGTCCGCGCAGTTCTCGCGATAGAAGATCAGCGGGAAGCTGTCCTCGTCGCGGATGCCCAGCAGCACCAGCGCCGTCAGCCGCTCGGGATCGGTCGCGACCCCGCGGGTGTCGACGCCTTCGCGCGAAAGCTGCTCGCGGATGAACCGGCCCATATGCTCGTCGCCGACCCGCGTGATCACCGCCGCGCGCAGCCCCAGCCGCGCCGTTCCGCAGGCGATGTTGGTCGGAGACCCGCCGATATACTTCGCAAACGAACCCATGTCCTCCAAACGACCGCCAACCTGCTGGCCGTATAGGTCAACGCTGGCACGGCCAATAGTGATTAAGTCTAGAGTCTTGCTCATTTCAAATCCCCTCGAAGCAGGATCCGGACACCGCGTTGGCCGGTTTCCCACTTCTTCCTGCTGCAGGCAGCGGCCGAGGCGCTCTCGGACCAACAGCCGCATTCCGCTTACATCGCCTGAATGTCAGCCAGTTCCTTTTCGAGATCGCGCATCTCGACGCCCCCTGCCATCAGATGGCGGATATCTTCACCCGCGAGTTCATCCCGGCTGCCCTTCCCGATCACCTCGCCCAGGGCCAGAAAGGTGAAACGGTCCGCGACCAGTTTTGAATGAACTTCGTTATGAGTGATGAAGATGATGGCGATGTCGCCTCGTGCGCGCACCCGCATCATCGTCTTCAGCACTTCCATCTGCTGTTTCTGGCCAAGCGCCGAGGTCGGCTCATCCAGGATCAGCACCTTGGCGCCGAAATAGATGGCGCGGGCGATGGCGAGGGTCTGTCGCTGACCGCCGGACATGGTGCCGACGGCCTGCTGCGGGTCGGAAACATCGATGCCGATCTTGATCATCTCGTCATGCGTGATCCGATCCATCTCTGCCATGCGCAAGGCCCCGAAAGGCCTGGGGCCGGTGTAGAGCTCGCGGCCCATGAAGAAGTTGCGGGTCACGCTCATCAACGGGTTCAGCGCCAGATCCTGATAGACCGTGCCGATACCCGCCTTACTGGCATCGCGCGGCGAGCGGAAGCTGACAGGCTCGCCGTCCACGTAGATCTGCCCCTCGGTCGGCTGATGAACACCGGACAGGAGACGGATCAGCGTGGATTTCCCGGCGCCATTATCTCCGAGAAGCGCGTGGACTTCGCCTGCGTAGACTTCCAGATCGATGCCGTTGAGGGCGGTAAAGGGACCGAAACGCTTGATCAACCGTTCGGTGCGAATGACGGGAGTCCTCATTTCAAAGCCCTCCGGTGATGCGCTTGCGCAGGTTCTCGTTGAGGAATACGGCCAGAAGCAGAACCGCGCCGACAAAGACCCGATAATAGCTGCCGTCGATGGCCGGAATGAAGAAGACGGCATTCGCGACCAACCCGAAGGTAATGGCACCGAAGACCACGCCCAGCACAGAGCCGAAGCCGCCGGTCATCAGCGTGCCTCCCACCACGGCGATGGCGATCGCCTCGAGTTCCTTGAGATTGCCCTTGGAGGCATCGGCGGTATTGGTTTCGAAAACCTGGCAGGCGGCGAAGATCGTGGCGGCGAAGGCGGTGAACATGAACAGAGCGATCCGTACCTTGTTGACCGGCACGCCATTGGCGCGGGCGCTTTCACGATTGTCGCCGGTCGCGAAGATCCAGTTGCCTGCCTGGGTGCGCGCCAGCACGAACCATGCGGCAAGCGCGATGACGATCCACCACATCACGCGTGCGTCGAAGCCAGTGACCCATTGTGCGCCGGCGCGATTGATGTTGCCGCCCAGCCAGAACCAGGCGTCATAGAACCAGCCGAAAGTCTGCCCCCCAAACAGATCGGCGAACCAGCTTGTCTGCTTGTAGTCGGGCAGGCCCGAGATCTGCGTCGAATTGTTTATGACGCGAAAGGCGACTTCGGTAACGCCCCGCAGAAAGAACAGGAACGCGAGGGTAACGATGAAACTGGACAGGCCCGACCTGACGACGATCGTCCCGATCAGCCAGCCGATGCCGAGAGTCATGACCAACGTCAGCGCGAAGGCCGTGAAGGGCGTCGCCTCGCCCAGGCCGAACGGAAGCCCCCATTTGAGCATCATCGTCATCGACATGCCGGCGAAGCCGATCATCGAGCCGATGGAAAGATCGAACTCGCCGGCGATCATCAGAAGGCAGGCGGCCGTCGCGATGATGCCGAACTGGGCGATGACCGCCATATTGTTCTTGAGGCCAAGCGGATTGAATGCCGTGCCCCCGCTTGCGATCGCGATCGCCGCGACGACCAGGACCATCACCGCGAAAGCGCCGATCTCGGGCCGTCTGGACAGGCGACGCAGTGTCCCACCCTTGTTCAGCCGGTCGGTTTCGCGTCTGCCGGCGGCGGCTTGTGTCTGTGTCATGGATTGCTCTCCTTCCTTCGATTGGCAGGGGCAGCGCCAGAGCGTTGCCCCGCCTTGCCGCGCTCAGCGCGTTTCGCCCGCCAGGGCCTCGACAGCCTCGGCGTTGGACGCATCGACGAAACCGGGTCCGGAAGGAATGTTCGATCCCGGCAGCATCTGGGCGTTGGTGTTGTAGACATGCAGCAACGTCACCGGCATGTATCCCTGCAGATACTGCTGCTGGTCGATCGTGTAGGCTGCACGGCCCTCCTTGATCAGGTTGATCACGCCCGGTGTCAGGTCGAAGCAGGACAGATGCACTTCCGCACCGACTTCGCGCACCGCGTCGGCCGCGGCTTCGCAGACGTGCGGACCGACGGCGAGCAGCGCGTCGATCTCGGGATCGGCCTGAAGTGCGGCCGCGGTGCGCGTCTTGATCTGGGCGACATCGTTCGAAACGTCGATCATGTTCAGCGTCTGCCCGATCGCCTCGAAATAGCCCTCGCAGCGTTCCACCATCGGCGTGTTGAACGCCTCGTGATTGAGACACAGCGCCTTGTTCGCGCCCTCCGTCTTTGCCCTCTGGCCAGCCGCCTCTCCGGCAAGGCGCTCAGGCTGTCCGACATGCATGAGTGCGCCGACCTCCTGATAATGCTCGAGTCCGGAATTGATCGTGATGACGGGAATGCCGCTTTCGGAGGCCGCTTTGATCGCAGGACCAAGCGCCGCCGCGTCCGGCAGCGAAACGATCAGCCCGTCCGGCTGGCTTGCCGTGGCCGATTCGATCAGGCGCGCCATGTCGGCCATATCGCCCGACGGTGCGAAAAGATGATCGAATTCGGCTCCGACCGCCGTCGCCGCGTCACGCGCTCCACGCTCGACCACGGGCCAGAACGGATCGGTGCCCTGGGTATGCGTGATCAGGACATAACGTTCGGCATGCGCGGCCGCGGCCAGAGCCGTTACCGCAGTTGCCGCAAGAAGCACTTTCCTCATAAGGTTCTCCTCCCTGTCTTGAGGTGCCCCGAAGGGCGTCACATGCGGATCTATTCCGGATAGGAACCCGCGATGTTCTGGTCGTAGTCGATCAGGGCGCCGGTCATGACGCCGGCATCCGGGCTGAGCAGATAGCTCGCGAGTCCTGCAAGCTGATGCGGCTTGCACAGTTGACCCATAGGCTGGGCGGCCTCCGCTCGCTCCAGCCAGCCGTCGGTCGCGCCGTGATACTTGCGTTGGGTGATGTCCTCGCCCGGCGTATCCATCCAGCCCGGCAGGATCGCGTTGCAGCGGATCCGGTCGAAGCGATAGGCATTGGCGACGTTTTTGGTCAGCGCCGCCAAGGCGCCTTTCGAGGCCGAATAGGGGGCGAGATAAGACTGCCCGCAATGAGCGCATTGCGACAGAATGTTGACGATCGAGCCGCCGCCGCCCTGCACCTGCCGATGCCTGACGAAGCCCTGCATCAGGAAGAAGGGCGCGCGGGCGTTCGTGTCGAACATCTGGTCCCAGAGTTCGACCGAGGTATCGGTCAGGGTGCCACGTGCGCCGAGTGCCGCCGCATTGACGAGTACCGTCACGGTGCCGAAACGCCCGACTGCCGCGTCAATCAGATCCAGGCAGGCCTGCGTGTCCTGAAGATCGACCGCGGTGAAGACGGCATCCGCGCCGAGCGCGGCCAGTTCGGCCACCGCCCTTGCACCCTTCTCCGCATCGCGGCCGGCCAGCATCACCTTGCGGCAGCCTTCGGCCACCAATTGCCGTGCGATGGCAAGGCCGACGCCCTGTGCTCCACCGGTTACGACGGCCGCGGTATCCTTGTGGCGGGTATTCAGATCCGACATGTCAGAACTCCTGATCGGGGCCGGTAAGATGGATGGTCTTCCCCTGCTTCAGCGAGGCGGTCGCCGCTTCGGCCAGATAGGCGGCCATCAGCCCGTCGATGGCGTTGACCGGCATATCGCGGCCCTCGCGTGCGCAGTCGAGAAACAGGCGGATCTCGGCAGTATAGGACGGGCCGTAGCGTTCGAGGAAGAATTCGAGAATCGGCGCCGCGGTACCGGGCGCATCCTTGGTGTAGGTCGTGAAGCCGGACTGGCGCGGATTGTTCGAGACCAGCATTCCTTCCGCCCCAAAGGCTTCGATACGCTGGTCGAAGCCAAAGGCGCAGCGGCGCGAGTTCAGGATGGTGACGATGGTGCCGTCTTCGGCCAGCATGGTGACGCTGGCCGTATCGACATCGCCCAGCTTGCCGATCTCGGGATCCACGATGGACGATCCGTGCGCCGTGACCGAGACCATGTCCTTGCCTACGATGGACCGCGCCATGTCGAAATCGTGGATCATCATGTCACGAAACAGTCCGCCCGAGCGCGGCACATATTCCAGCGGCGGCGGAAAGGGGTCACGGCTGGTGATGGTCAGTTGCTCCAGTCGGCCGATGCGGCCGGCATGAACTCCTTCGCGCACCGAAGCATGGCCCCGATCGAAGCGACGGTTGAAGCCGAGAAAGACCTTGCGCGCCGCTGCTTCGCCCACGGTCGCGACGAATTCGCGGCTGGCGTCATAGCTGGAGGCCAACGGCTTTTCGCACAGGACCGGCTTGCCGGTCTTTACCGCCTCGTAGAGCAACTCGACATGAGTGTCCGAGGAGGTCGCGATCATGATCGCGTCCACTGCGGGATCGGCCATGGCCTCTACCGCCGAGGGCGCTGCCCGCGCACCGGTGGACGCGGCCAGCGCCTCTGCCGCCTCGAGGACCGGATCGTAGATCGTGGCGATATGCGCATCCGCGCCGATGATCGAGGCGGCATGGACCCTTGCCATGCGTCCTGCCCCCATGATGGCGATGCCTGTCATGCCATGTCTCCGATAGTGATGCGACGATCCTCGGCGGCGGAACGATCCATTGCCGCGATGATCCGCTGGTTGTCGTAGCCGAAGCGAAAATCGGGAAAGCAGCCTTCCCGCCCCAGAATGCCCTGGATGAGGTCATGCACCTCGATCACCTTGACATCGAAATAGCCCAGGCCGCCGCCGGCAAAATCGAAGCCGAAGAAGCCGTTGAACTGCTCGACCTGGCTGCCGGCCAGCAGCGTCTTGAAGCCGCGGTCGTGCTTTTCATCGCTGTAGCGGGCGATCTTGAGTTCGTTGAACCGCTCACCGTCCATGACGATGGTGCCCTCTGTTCCCGAAACCTCCCAATAGACGCCGAAGATCTTGCCCGCCGCGATGCGCGAGGATTCAATCGTTCCACCCGCACCGTTGGCAAAACGCACCAGCGCCTGGAACTGGTCCTCGTTCTCGACATCGAGCCGCCGACCGCTTGCATCCACGCTGGCCCCATAGCCCGAGCCACCGCCCGGCGCCGGGCGCGTGGCGAAAAAGGTCTGTTCCTGCCCCGCGACGCTTTCGACGTCGCCCATCAGGAACTGTGCCACGCTGATGACATGCGAACCCAGGTCGCCAAGCGAGCCTGAGCCCGCCTGATCGCGCGAGCAACGCCAGCTCCAGGGCATATCCGGGTCGTTGAAGAAGCCCTGATCGAACCAGCCGCGGAACCGGGTCGGCGTGCCAATGTCGCCGCGCTCGATCAGCTTCTTCGCCAGCAAAGCTGCCGGAGTCTTGATGTTGTTGAAGGCCACCATGGTCTTGACGCCGCGCTTTTCCGCCGCCTCGACCAGAGCCTTCGCGTCTTCGAGCTTCACCGTCAGCGGCTTTTCACAATAGACATGCTTGCCCGCATCGATGGCTGCCATCGCCATCTCGACATGCATGGCGTTCGGCGTGGTGATATCCACCACGTCGATTTCGGGATCGGCGATCATCGCGCGCCAGTCGGCCGTCGCCTTCGCGAAGCCGAAGCGCGCCGCCGCCGCATCCGCCAGCTCCTGCGTGGCATCGGCCAGCGTGTGCAGCACCGGCACTGCCGGAAGGTCGCGATAGAGCAGGGCCGCGCGCCGAAAGGCGTCGGCATGGGCCTGTCCCATGAAGCCCGATCCGATCAGGCCGATATTCAATGTCTTGCGGGTCATAATGTCCTCATGCCCTCGCCAAGGCGGGTTTCAGGATGTTTTCGGTGACGAAGCGATATGCGCGCGCGACCGTCTCGGCCGGCGGAGCCTTTTGCGGATCCTGCTCGGCCTCGACCACGAGCCAGCCGGAATATGTGCCTTCCGACAGGAAGCCGGCCAGCGGACCATAATCGACCGCACCATCGCCCGGCACCGTGAACATTCCGGCGCGCACCGCATCGTTGAAGGACAGATCGCCGGTGCGGACGTCCGCGAGGATCTGCTCGCGCACATCCTTCAGATGGATGTGATTGATGCGGGGGCCAAATTCCTTGATCAGCGCCGCATAATCATAGCCTGCCGCAAAGGCATGTCCGGTATCCAGCAGCAGCCCCACCGCAGGCCCGGTTGCCGACATGACCGCGCGAACCTCGTCCAGGGTTTCCGCCACCATCATCAGATGGTGGTGATAGGCCATGCCAAGCCCGAATTCGTCATGCAGTGCCTGGGCGAAGCGGGTCAGCCGTTCGCCATAGGCGGTCCATTCGTCCGCTCCAAGCCGCAGCCGGTTGGACATTCCGATGTCGAGCGCGTTCTCCGGCATTCGGCCGCATTCGCCATAGACCATGATCGACGCGCCACATGCTTTCAGCAGGCTTGCATGCTCGCGCACCGCTGCAATTTCTTCCTCGACTGTGCGGTCGGCCAGAAAACCGCTGTGCCATCCAGATACCAGACCAAGCCCGTGACCACCGAGCAGCCCCTTCAGAGCGGCGGGTTCCTTCGGAAAAATCCTGCTCAGTTCCACTCCCGCGTAACCCGCGGCCGCCGCCTGCGTGAGACAGGTTTCGGCCATCGTGTCCTTACCGAGATCGTCAAGAACCTCGTTCACCCAAGACAGCGGGCTGACACCAAGGCGCACGGATGACGTCGCCGAAAGCGGCGATTGCTCTACCATTCGTTCCTCCTCCAACTTGATGAGTAGAACTTATCTGATGGGTAGCAATCGATACAGTTGCATTTTGAAGGGAAACCTTCAAAGTGGTCCCATGACCAACCGAACCACACTGATCAAGATCGCCGAGGCCGCGGGCGTCAGCCTTTCCACTGTCGACCGGGTGGTGAACAGACGTGGCGGCGTTTCCCCCAAGGCCGAAGCCAAGGTTCTGGAATGGGCAAGCAGGCTGAATCTGGATCGCAAGATCTTCCGCAGCCATCTGAGAAACTTGCGCATTGCCGTGCTTATGCAGTCGCCGCACAATCCGTTTTACCAAGCGATGCGCGACGCATTCTCCGACCTCAGCACCACGCTGGCCGATCTCAGTCTGACCTGTTTTCTGCACTACATCGACGTCACCGACATTCCGGCTACCCGAAAGAAGATCGAGGAGGTGGCCGAATCCTATGACGGAATCATTCTGACATGCCCGGACGACCCGCGCCTGTCCGATGCGCTGCGGCTGATCTCTGGCCGCGTGCCCGTCGTGACCCTGGTGACAGACCTGCCAAACAGCGGACGCATTGCCTATGTCGGACCGGACAACCGCCAGATGGGACGTGTTGTCGGCGAGTTGATGGGACGCTTCATCGGCCCCGGCGGGGGTGATGTCGTCATCGTTCTGGGGATGCAGCGGATCATCGGGCATGAGGAGCGTGAGATGGGATTCCGCTCAGTGCTGCGTGAGCGCTTTCCCAACTGTCGCATCGTGCTTTCGCTGGAAAGCGGCGAGGATCCCGCCCGCGCCGGCGAGGTCGTTGCGGCAGCCTTGAAAAACCATCCGGGGATCCGGGGAATCTACAACGTCTCCGCAGGGAACGTTGCCATCGCCGGGACGATCGAGGAGATGGGCCTCGCCCAGGAAATCGTGATGATCACTCATGAACTCACACCATCCCGGCGACGCTTGCTGCGCGATGGCGTCCTCGACGCGATCATCGATCAGAACCCCCGACAGGAAGCTCTGCGGGCGATCGAGGTGCTCGGACGACATTTTCAGCGTGCTGAGCCAAAAGGTTCCGAGACCGAACATACGCCGTTCGATATTTTCATTCGCGAAAACTGTCCGGCTCTGGACTTTCGTTAATTGATTTATCGTGAAAAACTCGGAAAACGTGCTTCAAAAGCCGAGCGTACTGATGCTGGAACGGATATTTTTTGCATGCTTTCCGTCTCGGTGAATACGGAAACGAACCGTCCGTTGAAACAGGTCCGGCCGCTTTGCCTACCCTCGACACGCATCGTGACCGAGGTCTTACCGATCAGTTCAGGTGTGACATAGCACATCAACGGTGCTTTAGCGGTAATCGGTGCCGCGAATTCGTATTCCATCCGCACGAAGGGCATTCCGTACCCTTGGTGTACGTTCATGTGATACCATCCTCGTCCATCCAGCAGATCGTCCCAGAAGGCATCGAGGGCCTCCAGCGCGAAATCGGCGATCCTTCCAGTATAGGCGATCAATGCCGGATCACAGTCGCCGAAACCGACACGTCGTTGCCAGACAAAAGCCTCTATCATTGAGTTCCTCACATATTCGGGTAATTCGGCCCGTCTCCGCCCTGCGGGGTTGTCCAGTCGATGTTCTGGCTGGGGTCCTTGATGTCGCAGGTCTTGCAGTGGACGCAGTTCTGGAAGTTGATCTGGAACTTCGGCCCCTCCGGCCCTTCCAGCACCTCGTAGACCCCCGCCGGGCAATAGCGCTGCGCGGGTTCGGCATAGACCGGCAGGTTCACCGCGATGGGAACCGAGGCATCGCGCAGCTTCAGGTGGCAGGGTTGCGATTCCTCGTGGTTGGTGAAGGAGAACGCCACGTTGGTCAGCCGGTCGAAGGACAGCTTGCCGTCCGGGCGGGGATAGTCGATCGGCTGGAAATCCGCCGCCTTGCCGGTCGCCTGCGCATCCGTCTTGCCGTGCTTCCAGGTCCCCAGCGGGTTCCAGCCGGTCAGGTTCGCCACCCACATGTCGAACCCGCCAAGCATCAGGCTGGGATAGAGGCCAAGCTTCGACCAGATCGGCTTGACGTTCCTGACCCGCTTCAGGTCCTTCGCGATCGCGCCGGTCCGCACCGCCGCGTCATAGGCTTCCAGCCGGTCGCCCTCGCGACCCGCGGCGATGGCCTCGGCCGCCGCCTCGGCCGCCGCGATCCCCGAGAGCATCGCATTGTGATTGCCCTTGATCCGCGGCACGTTCACCAGACCCGCCGAGCAGCCCAGAAGCACGCCGCCGTCGAAGGACAGTTCCGGGATCGACTGCCAGCCGCCTTCGCTGATCGCGCGGGCGCCGTAGGCCACGCGCTTGCCTCCTTCCAGCAGTTCCGCGACCATCGGGTGATGCTTGAAGCGCTGGAACTCCATATAGGGATACAGATAGGGGTTGGCATAGTTCAGATGCACCACGAAGCCGACCAGGACCTGGTTGTTCTCAAGGTGATAGATGAAGCTGCCGCCGCCCGCGTTCTTGCCAAGCGGCCAGCCCATCGTATGCACCACGCGGCCCTTGTGGAACTTCTCGGGCGCGACCTCCCAGATCTCCTTCATGCCGAGGCCGAATTTCTGCGGCTCGTGGCCCCTGGACAGGTCCAGCTTCGCGATGATCTCCTTGGCCAGCGACCCGCGCACGCCCTCGGCGATGAAGACGTATTTGCCGTGAAGCTCCATGCCGGGCTCATACATCGGGCCGGGCGTGCCGTCGGCTTCCAGCCCCATCTCGCCGGCGACGACGCCCTTGACGCGGTCGCCCTCCCAGACGATCTGGCTGGCGGCCATGCCGGGGAATATCTCGACGCCCAGTTCCTCGGCCTGTTCGGCCAGCCAGCGGCAGACATTGCCCATCGAGACGATGTAATTGCCGTGGTTGTTCATCAGGGGCGGCATCGGCCAGTTCGGCACCCGCACCTGGCCCGCCGGCCCGAGGATGAAGAAATTGTCGTCCACCACCTCGGTCGTGACCGGCGCGCCCTTTTCGCGCCAGTCGGGGATCAGCCGGTCCAGCCCCGAGGGGTCCAGCACCGCGCCCGACAGGATATGCGCCCCGATCTCGGAGCCCTTCTCCAGCACTACCACCTGCAGATCCGGGTCGACCTGCTTCAGCCGGATCGCCGCAGACAGGCCAGACGGTCCACCGCCGACGATCACAACGTCGTAGTCCATCGACTCGCGGGTGGGTGTGGGCATGGCTGGGAAACTCCGCTGGCTTGGGGCCGGATCGGGTGCCCCCGGACGGGCGGGGGCGCCATTGGGTATTTGAGCAACGAAGAAGCGGTCAGAGCTTTTCGGTGAGTTCGGGGACGGTTGTGAACAGGTCTCCGACGAGGCCGTAATCGGCGATCTGGAAGATCGGGGCCTCCTCGTCCTTGTTGATCGCCACGATCACTTTCGAGTCCTTCATGCCGGCCAGGTGCTGGATGGCGCCGGAGATGCCCACCGCCACGTAGAGCTCGGGGGCGACCACCTTGCCGGTCTGGCCGACCTGCCAGTCATTCGGGGCATAGCCGCTGTCGACCGCGGCGCGCGAGGCGCCGACGGCGGCGCCGAGCTTGTCGGCAAGCGCCTCGATGATCGCGAAATCCTCCTTGGAGCCGACGCCGCGGCCGCCCGAGACCACACGGCCCGCAGAGGTCAGCTCGGGGCGGTCGCTGGCCGCAACCTCGTCGCCCAGCCATTGCGACAGGCCGGGGTCCTCGGCCAGCGTGGCGTCCGAGACCGCAGCCGCGCCGCCGTCACCCGCCGCGTCGAAACTGGCCACGCGCACCGTCAGCACCTTCTTGCCGTCGCGCGACTTGACCGTCTGGATGGCGTTGCCGGCATAGACCGGGCGCTCGAAGGTCTCGGCATCGACCACCTTCGAGACGTCCGGGATCACCATCACGTCCAGAAGCGCCGCAACCCGCGGCATCACGTTCTTGGCATCCGTGGTCGAGGGCGCGGCGATGTGGCTGTAATCCCCCGCCAGCGACACGATCAGCGCCGCGGTCGGCTCGGCCAGGCGGTGGCCGTAGCGCGCGTCCTCGGCGACCAGCACCTTGGCGACGCCGGCGATGGTCGCGGCCTGGGCGGCGGCGTCCTTCGCATGGGCGCCGGCGCAGAGCAGCGTCACATCGCCCAAGATCTTGACCGCATTGACGGATTTCGCCGTGGCGTCGCGGTTCAGCTCGCCATTGGTGACTTCACCCAACAGAAGAACGGCCATCAGAGCACCCCCGCTTCTTTCAGTTTCCCCACCAGTTCGTCGACCGAGCCGACCTTGATCCCGGCCTTGCGGCCCTCGGGCTCGCGGGTGGTCACGATCTCCAGCCGCGGGGCGGTATCGACGCCGTAATCGGCGGCCGTCTTCTCCTCCAGCGGCTTCTTCTTCGCCTTCATGATGTTCGGAAGGCTCGCATAGCGCGGCTCGTTCAGGCGCAAATCCGCCGTCACGATCGCCGGCAGCCTGACCTCGATGGTCTGCAACCCCCCGTCGACCTCGCGGGTGACTTTCGCCGCCTCGCCCTCGATCTCGATCTTCGAGGCGAAGGCCGCCTGGCCCCAGCCCAGCAGCGCCGCCAGCATCTGGCCGGTCGCGTTCATGTCGTTGTCGATCGCCTGCTTGCCGGCGATGACCAGCTTCGGCTGCTCCTCGTCGATCACCGCCTTGAGGATCTTCGCCACGGCCAGCGGCTCGATGTCCTGGTGTACGTCATCGGCCGCGACCACCAGGATCGCCCGGTCCGCGCCCATCGCCAGGGCCGTGCGCAGCGTCTCGGCCGCCTGCTTGACGCCAATGCTGACCGCGATGACCTCGCTGGCCGCGCCCTTCTCCTTCAGCCGGATCGCCTCCTCGACCGCGATCTCGTCGAACGGGTTCATGCTCATCTTCACATTCGCAAGATCAACGCCCGAACCATCCGCCCGAACACGGGCCTTCACGTTGTAGTCGATCACGCGTTTGACCGGCACGAGTATTTTCATCGGATGCTCCTCAATAGAACGCCTGCAGCCCGGTGATCGCGCGGCCCAGGATCAGGGCATGCACGTCATGGGTGCCTTCGTAGGTGTTGACGGTTTCCAGATTGACCATGTGCCGGATCACCTGGAATTCCTCGGAAATCCCATTGCCGCCATGCATGTCGCGGGCAACCCGCGCGATCTCCAGCGCCTTGCCGCAGTTGTTGCGCTTGACGACGGAGATCATCTCGGGCGCGGCATTCGCATCGTCGAGCAGGCGCCCCACTTGCAAGGAAGCCTGAAGGCCCAGGCTGATCTCGGTCAGCATATTTGCCAGCTTGAGTTGGTAGATCTGCGTGTTCGCCAAGGGCCGGCCGAACTGTTTCCGGTCGAGGCCATATTGTCGCGCGGCATGGAAACAGAACTCTGCTGCGCCCAGCACCCCCCAGGAAATACCGTAGCGGGCGCGGTTGAGGCAGCCGAACGGACCCTTCAGCCCCTCGACATGCGGCAGCAGCGCGTCCTCACCCACTTCAACAGCGTCCATCACGATCTCGCCGGTGATCGAGGCGCGCAGGCTTAGCTTGCCGCCGATCTTCGGCGCCGAGAGGCCCTTTGCGCCCTTGTCCAGCACGAAGCCGCGGATTTTGCCGCCATGCGCCTCGGATTTTGCCCAGACCACGAACACGTCCGCAATAGGGCTGTTCGAGATCCAAGTCTTGGTGCCGTTCAACACATAGCCGTCCGCCGTCTTTTTCGCGACTGTCTTCATGCCCGCCGGGTCCGAGCCGGCATCGGGCTCGGTCAGGCCGAAGCAGCCGACGAACTCGCCCGAGGCCAGTTTGGGAAGATACTTCTGTCGCTGTTCCTCGGATCCGTAGGCGTAGATCGGATACATCACCAGGCTCGACTGCACCGACATCATCGAACGATAGCCGGAATCGACCCACTCGACCTCGCGGGCAACGAGGCCGTAGGCGACATAGCTGGCGCCCAGCCCGCCGTATTCCGCAGGCACCGTCACACCCAGAAGGCCCATCTCGCCCATCTCGCGGAAGATCGCCGGATCGGTTTCTTCCTCGGCGAAGGCCCTGATGACGCGTGGTTGCAGTTTCTCCTGAGCGAAGTTGCGCGCCGCGTCGCGCAGCATCCGCTCATCCTCAGTCAGCTGGCCGTCCAGACGGAAGGCATCCTCCCAATTGAAACGGCCAAGGCCGGGGGCGTCCTTCGGCTTGAGTTTCGGTTTCTCGGTCATCAGAAATCCTCCGGGAATCAAACACGTTCGAGAAGCAGTGCCGCGCCCTGGCCGACACCGATGCACATCGTGGCCAGGGCATAGCGGCCGGTGCCCTGCGACAGGTCGAGGGCGGCAGAGCCGGCGATGCGGGCGCCCGACATCCCCAGCGGATGGCCAAGCGCGATGGCGCCGCCGTTGGGGTTCACCCGGGGGTCATCGTCCGCAAGCCCAA
This sequence comes from Paracoccus versutus, assembly GCF_000763885.1. Lineage (GTDB taxonomy): Bacteria > Pseudomonadota > Alphaproteobacteria > Rhodobacterales > Rhodobacteraceae > Paracoccus > Paracoccus versutus. The sequence continues at coordinate 18,242 of NZ_JRKO01000027.1, forward strand.
GGCTACTGATGACGGCCAGCGCCTGCGCTGCGAAGGCCTCGTTCAGCTCGATCAGCGCCAGCGCATCGAGGCCGATCCCGGCCTTTTCCAGCAGCTTCTGCACCGCCGGCACCGGGCCGTAGCCCATCACGCGTGGCGCGACACCGGCCGAGGCACCCGCCACGATCCGCGCCAGCGGTCTTAGCCCGTGGCGCTTCACCGCCATCTCCGATGCTACGATCAGTGCCGCCGCGCCATCGTTTACCCCACTGGCATTGCCGGCAGTAACCGACCCTTCAGGCCGGGTGATCGGCTTCAGCCGGGCCAGATCCTCAAGCATGGTGGCGCGGGGATGTTCGTCCCGAGTCACTTCGGTCGTCTTGCCGCGGCCGAGCGCAACGGTCACCGGCAGGATTTCCTGCGCCAACCGGCCATTCGCCTGCGCCGCACCGGCCTTCTGTTGCGACCGCAGGGCGAAGGCATCCTGATCCTCGCGGCTGATCGCGTGGTCGTCGGCCAGGTTCTGCGCGGTCTCGGGCATGGAGTCGGTGCCGTATTGCGCCTGCATCCGCGGATTGACGAAGCGCCATCCGATGGTGGTGTCATGGATTTCGTTCGCACGGCTCCAGGCGCCCGGCGCCTTGGACATCACGAAAGGCGCCCGAGTCATGCTTTCCACGCCTCCGGCGATGGCCAGATCCATGTCGCCCGACCGAATCGCGCGAGCGGCGGCCGCGACAGCCTCGAGCCCCGAGCCGCAGAGGCGGTTCACCGTAACCCCCGGCACGGTTTCCGGCAGACCCGCCAGCAGCAGCGCCATGCGCGCCACGTTTCGGTTGTCCTCGCCCGCCTGGTTGGCGCAGCCCAGCCAGACCTCCTCGACCGCCGCCGGGTCGAGGTCGGGATTGCGCGCCAAAAGCGCCGCCAGCGGCAGCGCGGCCAGATCGTCGGTGCGCAGCGGGGCCAGCGCCCCGCCATAGCGGCCGATTGGCGTGCGGATATAATCGCAGATGAAGGCGTCGGTCATCGGATCCTCACAACTCTTCGGGGGTTTTGTCTTCGGCCACGGCACGGGTCAGCAGGTCGGGAACGCCCCAGGACAGGGGGTCTTCGGCGGCATAGCCTTCGATCCGCCGCAGGATTTCAGACAGGCCCGCGCGGCCCGCCCAATGCATCGGCCCGCCGCGCCAGCGCGGAAAGCCGTAACCATGGATCATCACAAGGTCGATGTCGGCCGAGCGTTCGGCAATCCGCTCGTCCAGGATGCGGAAGCCTTCCTCGACCATCGCGGCGGTCGCACGAGCCACGATCTCGTCCTCGCCAAAGCGACGCCGCACGATCCCTGCCCGCACGCTTTCCTCCACCACGATTCCGTCGATCAGCGCCGAGGGTGCGGGCCTGCCGCCCGCGTGATCATACCAGCCGGCGCCAGTCTTGCGGCCCAGGCGGCCGGTCTCCTCGACGATGCGGTCGGCGATGGGGATGTAGCGAAAGCCCGGCCTGGTCTTCCAGCCCAGCCGCTTGCGATTGGCATAGGCGATGTCCAGCCCCGACAGGTCCTGCACCTCATAGGGTCCCATCGCCATGCCGAAGCCGCGCATCGCTGCGTCGATCTGCGCGGGCAGCGCGCCCTCGATCAGCATCACGTCGCAGCATTGGCGATAGCGGGTCAGGATACGGTTGCCGATGAAGCCGTCGCAGACCCCCGCCAGCACCGGGATCTTCTTCAGCCGTGCTGCCAGCCGCAGGGCGGTGGCAAGGGTTTCCGGCCCGGTGTCCCGCGCCCGGATCACCTCGACCAGCTTCATCACATGCGCCGGACTGAAGAAATGCAGGCCGAGGAAGCGCGCAGGATTGCGCACACCCCCGGCGATCCGGTCCGGGTCCAGATAAGAGGTATTGGTTGCCAGGATCGCGGTTTCCGGCAAAGCCGCATCCAGCGCGGCGAAAACCTGCCGCTTGATCGACAGATCCTCGAACACGGCCTCGATGGCGATGTCCACCGGGGGCAGGTCGTCATAGCCGGCGCGGAAGGTGAACAGCCGCTCCATGTCCGAAGCGGCGCTTTCCGCACTGGCCTTGCCGCGCTTGACCGCATCGTCGAACAACCGCGCGATGTTGGCACGGGCGCGTTCCGCAGCGGCGGCGTCGGTCTCGATCAGCGTGACGGTGACACCAATACCGGCCAGGGCATAGGCAATGCCCGCGCCCATCGTGCCGCCGCCCACAACCACGGCCGAGCGGACATCCGCCCCTTGGGCCTTGCCCTGCCCCATCGCGGCGCGTTCGGCAAAGAAGACATGGCGCAAGGCAGCAGCCTGATCGCCGGTCTTCAGATCCAGAAAGGTCTGGCGTTCCAGCGCCAGCCCTCGGGCCAAGGGCAGGCGCAGGGCGGCCTCGATCAGGTCGATGGCCCTTTGCGGGGCGATCTGCTGCGGGCTGCGCCGGGCGGCCCGTTTGCGGGCCGCCTCGATGGCTGCGGGATCGCAGGCGGGTGCGGGCTGCGCGCCGGTCGCGGGACGGTCCGGCAGAGCCAATGTGCGAGCGGCGGCCACAGGGTCGTCGGCCACGGCATCGACGAGGCCGATCCGCAGCGCCTCGGCCGCGCCGATCACCCGGCCCTCGGCGATCAGCGACAGGGCCTGCTCCAGCCCGACCAGCCGGGGCAACCGCTGCGTGCCGCCCGCACCGGGGACGACGCCCAGCGTCACCTCGGGCAGGCCCAGGGTCGCCCTGGATGCCACCACCCGCGCGGTGCAGGCCAGCGCCACTTCCAGTCCTCCACCCAGTGCCGCCCCGTTGATCGCGGCAACGACCGGCACCGGGAAGCTCTCGATCCGGTTTACGATCTCGGGCAGATGCGGTGGCTGCGGCGGGGCAGAGAATTCTTTCGCATCCGCCCCGGCAACAAAGGTTTTTCCCGCGCCGGTCAGCACCACGCGCGCGACACCGGCTGCTTCCGCCCGGTCCAGCGCCACCATCAGCCCCTCGCGCACCGCGCGCGAGGTGACGTTCACCGGCGGATTGTCGATGGTGATCAGTGCGATGTCGTCGGCAAGGGAAAGGTGAACCGCGTCGGTCATGTGTGTCTTTCAGAGATGCGGGTGGATGCCGCCAGAGACGGCCAGGATTTCGCCGGTGACAAAGCGGGCCACCTCGGATGAGAAGAAGGCCACCGCTTCGGCGATTTCCTCGGGTTCGGCCATGCGGCGATTGAAGGCCAGCGCAGTCAGGCGCGCAGCCTCGTCTGCGGGCATGTTCTGCGTGACCGAGGTGCGGGTCAGCCCAGGCGCGACGGCATTGACGGTCACGGCGGGGGCCAGCTCGGCCGCAAGGCTGCGTGTCAGCGAAGCGGTGGCAGCCTTGGCGGCCGCGTAATCCACCTGCCCCGCCTCACCGCCGAACACCACTGTGGCGAAGTTGACGATCCGGCCGAGCCCGCGTTCGACCATCCCCGGCGCCAGAGTGCGGATCAGGTGGAAATTCCCCATCAGGTTCAGGTCGAAGGTCGAGCGGAACTGCGCCTCGTCCATTTCCAGAAACCGAGTGTAGAGCCGGGGCGAGCGGATGCCGCCCACGGTATTGACCAGCACATCGGCGCCGCCGAAGCCTTCCAGCGCCAGGGCGCAGAACGCCTCGGTCTCGGTCGCGGCGGTAATGTCGCAACGCAACGAAACAATGCGCGCGGCAGGATATTCGGCGCCTAGAAGCGCCACGGTTTCCGCCAGCCGGGAACCCGAGATGTCGGCCAGGGCCAAAGCCTCGGCCCCGTCCTGCAGCAGCCGCCTGGCGACGGCGCGACCCATCGGTCCGCCTGCCCCTGTCAACACGACACGTGGTCCTGCGATACGGGTCATTTCTTCATGGCCTCGTATTCGGCCCGCAGTTCGTTGCGCAGCGCAAATTTCTGGATCTTGCCCGATGCGGTCGAAGGCAGGCGGTCGCGAACTTCCAGCCGCTCGGGAAAATACTGCTTGGCCAGATGAAGGCCGGACAGGAAGTCCACCATCGACGGGAAATCGATGCTTTGGCCGGGCTTCGGCACGATGAAGGCGCAAGCACGCTCGCCCAGCCTTTCGTCCGGATAGGCGACGATGGCCACCTGCTGCACGGCCGGATGCTTGTAAAGCAGCGCCTCGACTTCGACGACCGGAATATTCTCGGCGCCCCGGATGATCACGTCCTTGGAGCGGCCGCAGATTCGGATATAGCCCTGCTCGTCCATGCGCGCGATGTCGCCGGTATCGAACCAGCCCTCGGCATCGGTGGCGTTCCATTGCGGCCGCTTGAGATAGCCGGCGAAGTTCGAACAGCCGCGCACGAACAGCTCTCCCTCCTGCCCCGGGCCCAGCGGCACACCGTCCGGGCCGCGGATCTGTAGTTCCATCCCCGGCAGGGCAAAGCCGTCGGTCTGCACCGAACGCTCGTCAGGATCCTCGGGTGCGACCACCGTGACGGCGCCGTTCTCGGTCATGCCCCAGGCCGAAATGACCTTGGCATCCAATATCCGCTGGGCCCGTTCGACCAGTGGTCCGGGGATCGCAGTGCCGGCGCAAAGGAAGATGCGCAGCGAGGAAGGATCGGTGGCGCCCTCATCGACCGCCGAGGACAGGTCCATCAGGAAGGGGGTCGAGGCCATGGTGAAGCTGACCCGCTCGTCCTGGATCAGCCGCGCTGCGAGATCCTTGTCCCAGCTGTCCATCAGGATCATGCGGGCGCGCAGCATCACCGGCATCAGGAACCCATACATGAAGCCGGTCTGGTGCGCCATCGGCGAGAACATCAGCACGGTGTCATCCGCGCCCAGATGCAGCCGGTCGGCATAGGCCACGAGGTTGGAATACATCGTGTTCGCCGTATGCATCACGCCCTTGGGCTCGCCCGTGGTGCCCGAGGTGTAGATCAGCTGGCAAACGTCGTTCGCGTCGCCCCGGTCGCGGGCCGAGACGACGCGCAGATCCTCGGTGACCTCCAGCGCCGGATCCAGCAACAGCGCATCGAAGCTGTTCGGACCATTGCCGCTGGCAACGATGACATGGCGCAGATCGGGCAGATCCGGCCGCATGCCCTCGGCCATGGCCTCATGATCGAAGCCGCGAAACAGTTTCGGCACCACAAAGGCCTTGGCCTCGCCATGCTTCAGCATGAACAGCAGCTCGTGTTCGCGAAAGATCGGCATCACCGGATTGAAGACCACGCCTAGCTTGCGGCAACCGATATAGAGCGCGACGAACTCCCAGCTGTTGGAAAGCTGGCAGGCCAGCACATCGTCGCGGCCAAGGCCGAGCCGGTGCAGTCCCGCCGCCACGCGCCAGGACAGCGCGTCGAGTTCGGCCCAGGTCAGGTCACGGCGGTCGCCGGTCGCTGTCACGATGCTGGTCAGCGCCACCGCCTGCGGCTTTTCGCGCAGGCATTCCTCGAAATAGTCGAGCAGCGTCTTGCCGGGCCAGAGGCCCTCGGCCTCCATCCGGGCACGGCGCGGTTCGATCAGGACGGCATCGAATTTCATGGGTTCCTCCTCCCCTCTATGTCGGCGGCTCAGCCGGTGACGGCCTTGCCGGCCCGCTCGCGGGCGATGATGTTCTTCATGATGTGCGCGGTGCCGTCGCCGATCTGCAGGCCCAGCACGTCGCGCAGCCGCTGCTCGAACGGCAATTCGTTGGAATAGGCGGCATGGCCATGGATCAGCAGGCAGGCATGGATCGCCTCGTAGGCCAGAAGCGGCGGCCACCATTTCGCCATCGCGGCTTCGGCCACATGCGGCAGGCCGTTGTCCTTGAGCCAAAGCGCATTCAACGACAGCAAACGCGCCGCCTCGACCTTGGTGTCGAAATCGGCGAGCTGGTGGCTGATGCCCTGGAAGGCCGCCAACGGCTTCCCAAAGGCCTTTCGCTCTCCGATATACGCCCAAGTCTCGTCCAGCGATTGCCGCGCGGCGCCCAGGCATTGCAGCCCGATCAGCGAACGCGAGAAGTCGAAGCCCTGCATGACCTGGACGAAGCCCTTGCCCTCCTCTCCCAGCAGGTGATCGGCGGGCACGCGCACGTTGTCGAAGAAGATCGAGCCGCGGCCGATGGCGTGCTGGCCCAGGTCGGTGAAGCGGGTGGTGGAAATGCCGGGCGTGTCCATCGGCACGAAGATGGCGGAAATGCCGCGCGCCTTGTCCTCGGGCCTGCCGGTGCGGGCAAAGACCACCGCGCCTTTCGCCTGATCGGCGCAAGAGATCGAGGTTTTCTCGCCGCTGATCACATAATGGTCGCCGGCGCGTTCCATCCGCAAGCCCAGGTTCGCGGCATCCGAACCGCCACGCGGCTCGGTCAAGGCGATGGCGACGATCAACTCGCCCCCGATCAGCTTGGGCAACCATTCGCGCTTGATCTCGGGACTGGCGAAATTCGCCAGGATCTGGCCGTTGAGCGAGGCGAGGATATTGACATAGCCCATGTTGAAATCGCCCCTGGCGATTTCCTCGATGATGACACCGGAATAGATCGCGCCCGAGCCGAGGCCGCCGAATTCCTCGGGCAGTTCCGGCGCGATCAGGCCGAGGCTGCCCATCCCGCGCAGCAGGTCGGGGCCAAAGCCACCCGCCTTTTCACGGGACTGATAGCCGGGGGCCAGTTTCTCGGCGGCAAACTTGCGGGCAAGATCGCGCAGCGCGTTCAGTTCCTCGGTGTCGAAGATGGTGGGATACATGGGCTGCCTCATTGAACCATAAGGAATTTCCGGGTGATTTCCGGGTCGGCGTAAAAGCCGTCGACGCTGCCGTTCCAGACCGTCATGCCCCGGTCGATGACGTAAACCCGGTCGGCGCAGCGCCGGATCGTGTTCAGCGCCTGTTCGGAAACGATCATCGACACCCCCTCGCGCTTCAGCGCGACGATGGCGTCGACCACCTCCTCGGCGATTTTCGGGGCCAGCCCCTCATGCGGCTCGTCGAGCAGGAGGAGCTTCGGGCAGGTCAGCAGCGACCGGGCGATGGACAGCATCTGCTGCTCGCCCCCGCTCATCACTCCCGCGCTGCGGTGACGATAGTCATGCAATTGCGGGAACAGGCGGAACACCTCGTCCACCGTCCAGCGCCGGCGGTCGGGGGCGGCGACGGGACGCGGCACCTTCAGGTTTTCCAGCACCGAGAGCGAAGCGAAGACGCGCCGGTCCTCGGGCACGTAGCCCACGCCCCGGCGGATCACGTCATGCGGCCGCACCCCGGCCAGCGACTGGCCGTCGAAGACGATCTCGCCCCCGGTGACGACGATCTGGTCGCGGACGATGGACTTCATGGTCGACGACTTGCCGACGCCGTTGCGTCCGATCAGGCAGATCACCTCGCCGGGGCCGACCTCCAGGTCGATCCCTTGCAGAACCTCGGCCTTGTCATAGGCGGCGTGCAGATCTGAAATGCGCAGCATGATCAGTGCCCCCCTCCCAGATAAACGGCCTGCACCTCGTCATTGGCCCTGATCTCCTCGGGTGTGCCCTGTGCGAGGATCGCGCCGCGCACCATGACGGTGACGCGCCCGGCGATCTTCATCACCACGTCGATGTCGTGCTCGACGAAGATCAGCGTCTTGCCGGTGGCATCGACCCGTTCGGCCACCATCTCCATCAGGAAGTGGCGTTCCTTGATCGACATCCCGGCGGTAGGCTCGTCCAGCAGCAGGAGGTCCGGGTCGGCAGCCAGCGCCATGCCGAATTCCAGACGTTTGCGGTCGCTGAGGCTCAGGTCCGCGACCGTGTCCCGCGCCCGCTCGGCGAGGCCCACGGTTTCCAGCATGGCATGAGCGCTGTCGATCCTTTCGGCATAAACCCGGCCCGAGAGCGAAGCCCATTTGCCCGAGGCGATGACGTAAGCCACCATCATGTTTTCCAGCACCGTCATGTGCAGGAAGGCGCGGCTGATCTGGAAGGTACGGCCGATCCCCTTTTTCGCCAGCCGCGCGGGCGGCAGCGACAGGATGTTCTCACCCTTGAAAACCATCTTCCCCTCCACCCCCGGCAACTGTCCGGCGACACAGGCGATAAAGGTGGATTTCCCTGCCCCGTTGGGGCCGATCAGGGCGTGGCGTTCGCCCCTGGGGATGTCGAAGGAGATGTCCTTCAGCGCAATGAAGGCGCCGTAGGCCTTGCGGATGTGGCGGGCGGAGAGGATCGGCTCCATCAGAAGATCCCCCCGAGCATCGCCCGCAGCCGGGCCGAGACACCGGCGAAGCCGGCCGGCGCCACCAGGCAGATCGCCAGCAGGATCAGGCCCAGCACCAGCTCCCATTCATGGATCACCTTCGAGACGAAGGTGGCCAGCACTTCGTAGATGATGGCGCCCCAGATACCGCCGGCAAAGCTGTTCAAGCCGCCGATGACGACCATGATCAGCCCGTCCAGCGTGATGCCCAGACCGGCATAGTCGGGGAAGGCCGCGCCATGCAGCACCGAGTAAAGCGTGCCCGCAACGCCGGCGAAAAAGGCGGCGATGACGAAGGCTACCAGTTGCACCCGCCGCGCGCCCAGACCAAGCGCCTCGGCCCGGTAGCGATCCTGCCCCACCGCCCGGATCGACAGGCCGAGCGGGGATTTCACGATCCCCCACAGCGCCAGCAGGCAGAGTGTCACCACCACAAGCACCGCAGTCGCATAACCCTTTTCGGAAAGACCGAAGCGCGGGATCATGAAACCGGTGATGCCGGTATCGCCGCCGGTGAAGGCATACCATTGGAACAGCACGGTATAGGTGATCTGCGCACAGGCCAGCGTCAGCATGGCAAAGTAGATCTGCGTCAGCCGCACGCAAAGCGCGCCGAAGACCAGCCCGCCGAGCGCCGCTGCCAGCGGGCCGACAGCCAGCGCCAGTTCCGGCGGCACCCCACCCCGCACCACGGCCAGGGTAAAGCCATAGGCGCCGAGGCCGAAATAAGCGGCGTGGCCGAAGCTGACCATGTGGCCAAAGCTCATCAGCAGGTTCAGCGACGAGGCGAAAAGCGCCATGATCATGATCTCGGTCATCATGGTCGAGGTCGAGGTCGACGCCATCCAGTTGATCGCCAGCACCGCGGCCAGTGCCGGAACCACGAATTGCCAGCTGACGGTGGCGCGGGCCACCCTGGCCCAGAGGGTTCTCAGATCCTGCGCGGTCATCGTGCCGGGCCTCCCTGACGGCCCATCGAGCGAGCGATGAGAACGGCGGCCATGATCAGGAAGATCAGGACCATCGACAGGCGCGGGAAGTACATCACCCCCATCGCCTTGGTGACGCCGACCACCAGGGCACCGGCCAGCGCACCGTACAGGTTGCCAAGCCCCCCGATCACGCAGACGATGAAGGCCGAGACGATGACGGTGGTGTCGAGCAGGTAGTTCACTTCGCCGTAGGGCGCGCTCAGCCCCCCGGCCAGACCGGCAAGAAACGCCCCGGCTGCAAAGACGGCGGTGAAGATCAGCTTCTCGTTCACGCCCAGAAGCGCGACCATGCCGCGGTCATCGGTGCCCGCGCGCAGAAGGATGCCCGCCCGGGTGAAGTAGATCACCCAGATCATCGCGAACACCACGGTGAGCCCGGCGGCGAAAATCGCGATGGGGAACAGCGGGAAATAGGTGTTGCCGGCAACCAGCGCCCCCATCAGCGCATCGGGCATCTGCACCGAGACGCTGTTCGCGCCCCAGGTCATGCGCACCAGGTCGCGGATGATCAGCACCAGCGCCACGGTGACGATCAGTTGCAGGATACCGTCCTTGCCGTAGATGCGGCGCAGCACGGTCGTCTCGAACAGGACGCCCAGGGCCGAGACCGCCGCCGCCGAGACCGCCACGGCGACGAAAAAGCCCCAAAGCGTGCCCGGCGCGATCAAGGGCACCAGCTCATAGGTCAGGAACGCGCCGAGCATGTAGAAGGAACCATGGGCGAAGTTGATGATGCGGGTGACGCCGAAGATCAGCGTCAATCCCGAGGCGATCAGGAAAAGCGTCATGCCTTCCATGAGCCCATTGACGAGCTGGATCAGAACCATCTGGATTTCCTCTGGCTGGTCCCGGCGGATCATCCCGCCGGGACGGGTTCGCAGAGTGGCTTACCTGGCGGCTTCGCGGGCCTGGAGGATCAGATCCTCGGCCGGCATCAGCGGTGCGCCTTCGAACTTTTCCACCTCGGTCAGGATCGGGAAGTCGTAGCCCTCGACCTTGGCCGCCTTGCCGACATAGACCGGCGCGTTCATCTGGCCGTCCAGCGCGCGGATGGTCAGGCCCTTTTCGCGCAGCCCGTCGAAGCTGACCTGCGGCAGCGCCGCGATGATCGCTTCGGCTTCGACGGTGCCGGCCTTTTCGGCCACCGCGGCATAGAAATGCAGCCCGTCATAGGCGTTGATCGCCCAGTCGGTCGGATATTCGCCATAGGCGGCGCGATACGTCTCGATGAAGGCGGTCACCTCTGGCGACTGTTCCAGCGCGAAGAACGGTGCGCGGGCGATGCCATAGACGTTGGCGGCGGGCATCGACGCGCCTTGCGATTGCAATGTGTCCACCGTCATCAGCGTCACGAGATTGGTCTTCTGGAAGAAGCCGAACCCCTGCCCCTGCTTCAGCGTCGCGCCCAGCGAGGGACCGAACAGCGGTGCGAAGACCGCATCGGGCTGCTGCGCGAGCGTCGCGGTGATATAGGGCGCCATCGCGGTCTCGCCAACCTTGGCATAGATCGGATCGGCAAAGGCGATATCGGGGCGCAGCTCCTTCAGTCGCTCGGTGAAGGCCGCGACCGAGGTATGGCCCCATTCGTAGTCGGAACCAAGCGCCGAGATCTTCTCCCATTCGGGCTTCTTCGCCACATACTCGGCCGCAGCATAGGCCTCCATCGTGGCATTGGCCTGCACCTGCCAGAAATAGGGCTGAAACAGTTCGATATTGGCCCGCTGGGTCGAGCCGATGGCGGCATAGAACGGCACTTTCAACTCGGCCGAGACTGCGCTTTCCGCCAGCATCACCGCTGAAGAACACACACCGGTCAACACGTCGATCCTGTCGTTGGTGATCAGGTCGCGCGCGACCTTGGCGCCTTCGTCGGGCTTGGTCTGGGTGTCGCGCACAATCAGTTCGACCTGACGGCCGAGGATGCCGCCCACCGCGTTGATCTCTTCGGCAGCGATCTTCGCGCCGTTCAGCCCGTCTTCGGACAGGGCCGCGCAAGCCCCGGTCAGGTCGGCGGCAAAGCCGACCTTGACCGGCCCGTCCTGCGCCCCAGCAGAGGTGGCCAGGGCTGCCAGCGCCACGGCGACAACGGCTTTCTTGTTCTTCTCAAGCATGAACTCCTCCCAAAGTTGCTTGGTAACCACTTATTTTATTTTGAGAATTTTCGGAAATTTGGCTTGCGCTTTTCCTTGAACGCGATGCCTCCTTCCTTGCTTTCGTCGGTGTCGTAGTAGAGGCTGAGCGCATACATCCCGAGCCCTGCAATGCCGCGCTGATGCTCGGTGTCGATGTTGAAGCTGCGCTTGGCGATGGCGATGGCGGTGGGCGATTTCTCCATGATCTCGGCGCACCAGCGGTCAACCTCGGCATCGAGCTGGTCGTCGGGCACCACGGCATTGACCAACCCCATCGCCAGGGCGTCGGCCGCCTTGTAGCGGCGGCACATGTACCAGATCTCGCGCGCCTTCTTCTCGCCCACCACGCGGGCCAGGAAGGCTGTGCCGAAACCCGGATCGACCGAACCGACCTTGGGACCGACCTGACCGAACTGCGCGCTTTCCCCCGCGATGGTGAAATCGCAGATCGTGCACAGCACGTTGCCACCGCCGACGGCAAAGCCGCGCACCTTGGCGATCACCGGCTTCGGAACGTCGCGGATGATGGAGTGCAGATCCTCCATCGGCAGGCCGATGGTGCCGCGCCCGTCATACTGCCCCTCATGGGCGGATTGGTCGCCGCCGGTGCAGAAAGCCCTGTCTCCGGCACCAGTCAGGACAATGACCCCGATGGACTTGTCCCAGCCGGCCTTGTTGAAGGCGTGGATCAGCTCTTCGCAGGTCTGGCCGCGAAAGGCGTTCATCCTGTCGGGGCGGTTGATGGTGATGGTGGCGACGCCGTCCTTCACTTCATAGATGATGTCTTCATAGGTCATGGCTTCTCCTTTTCATCCGTGCATGGTCAGACCGCCCGAGACCGAGATCACCTGGCCGGTGATGAAGGCCGCGTCGTCGCTGGACAGAAACAGGATCGCGCCGGGCAGATCTTCAGGCTTGCCCAGCCGTCCCAGCGGGACAGCCTTGGCAAAGGCCACGCGCAGCTTTTCCTTGTCGCCGGCCGCTTCCATGAAGTTTTCCAGCATCCCGGTTTCGGTGACGCCTGGGCAGACGGTGTTGAAGGTGATGCCGTGGCGGGAATGTTCGCGCGCCAGTGTTTTCATGAAGGCGATGACCCCCGCCTTGCAGGCGCCATAGACGGATTCCCCCGACGAGCCGCCACGGCCGGCGTCCGAGCCGATCGACACGATGCGTCCGCCGGTGCCGCGCGAGACCATCGATTCCAGAACCGGCTTGGTGATGTTCAGCATCGTGCGCAGGTTGATGTCGATGATCTTGTTCCAAAAATCCGGGCCGGATTTCAGGAACGGCGTGAACAGATCCCAACCTGCGTTGTTCACCAGCACGTCGATGGGGCCGAACTCGGCTTCGATCCGGGCGACAGCGGCGGCGGTGGCATCGTAATCGACCAGATTCACCACCATCGCGGCGGCCTCGCCTCCAACCGCGCGGATCGCTTCCACGACCTTACCAGCGGCCTCGGCACCGACATCGGCCACGACGATCCGGGCCCCCTCCTCGGCGAAGCGCAGGCAGGTGGCCGAACCGATGCCACCACCGCCGCCAGTTACGACAACTACTTTCCCTTTCAGGCCACGCAAAGCGATCTCCTTCCTGACTTCAGGCCATAGGGATTCGGCCAGAGAAATCGCATTTCTTGCGATATTCCTGTCGAAATGCCTTGTCCGAATCCCTGGACGGCCTCCCTGCCAGCATCCTGCAGCAGTTGCAAATTTATGTCAATATATTTACTTTATTTTGCCACATCGGCGCGGCTTGACCTTGCCAGCAACTGCGGCCAGATTGTCAGCATGACGAAAAACGGCAGGAAAATCGGGAATCTGGGATCGGGGCTGAGCAATCGGCTTTTTTTCCGCCTCTACCAATGCGCCAACATGTTGCATAAGACGGGCACTCGGGCGCTGGACGCGCACCACATCACCACGCAGCAATGGGCAGTACTGGGGGCGCTGACCCGCCCCGCCTTCGAGAACGGCGTCGCGGTGGGCGATCTGGCAGCCTTTCTGCTGGTCAGCCGGCAGAACCTGACCGGCGTCCTGACGCGACTGGAGGCGATGGATTACATCGAGCGCGCGGTGGACCAAAACGACAACCGCTCGCGCCTGATCCGACTGACAGACAAGGGCCGCAGCCTCTGGGACGAGGACATGCGGCCGGTGATCTCGGATTACTACGACAAGGCGCTGCGCGGCTTCTCGACCGAGGACCGGATCCACATGATCCATTACCTCGACAAGATGCTGCGGAATTTCAAGGACATCGACCTAGAAGCCGGACCGGACAGGAAGGCGGCGGAATAGCCCGCCGCACCAGCCGCGCTAGAGGCCGGCACGCACCCGCGCCTCTGCCGCCATCGCCTTGGCGATGATGATCTGCTGGATCTGCGTCGTGCCCTCATAGATGCGGAACAGCCGCGCGTCACGATAGAGCTGCTCGGCCCGGTATTCGCGGATATAGCCATTGCCGCCATGCACCTGCACGTTGCGGTCAGCGATCCGGCCCACCGCTTCCGAGGCGAACATCTTGGCAGAGGAGGCCTCGAGGCCAACATCCCGGCCGGCATCGCGCTTGCGCGCCGCGTCCAGCACCATGCAGCGCGCCGCATAGGCATCGGCGCGGGAATCGGCGAACATCGCCTGCAGCAGCTGGAAATCCGCCAGCGGCCGGCCGAACTGCCGACGGGCAACGGCGTAGTCCAGCATGTCATCGATGATCCGTTCGGCCAAGCCGACGCAGGCCGCCGCGATATGCAGCCGCCCCTTGTCCAGCACTTTCATCGCCGTCTTGAACCCCCGCCCCTCGACCCCGCCGATCAGCGCCGAGGCCGGCACGCGGCAATCCTCGAGGATCACGTCGCAGACATGGGCGCCCTGCTGGCCCATCTTTTTTTCCGGCTTGCCCAGGGACAGGCCGGGCGCGCCGCGCTCGACCGCGAAGGCCGAGACGCCGGCGGCGCCCTTCTGCCCGGGATCGGTGCGCGCCATGACAGTGAACAGCCCGGCATGGGGGGCGTTGGTGATGAAGCGCTTGGTGCCGTTCAGCACATAGAAATCGCCGTCCCTCCGGGCCGTCGCCTTGACCGAACCGGCATCCGAGCCGACATCCGGCTCGGTCAGCGCGAATGAGCCAATCAGCTCGCCCGAGGCCAGCCGCGGCAGGTATTTCGCCTTCTGCTCGGGCGTGCCGTCGATGGCGATGCCCTGCATGCCGATGCCGACATTGGTTGCGAACATCGAGCGGAAGGCAGGAGCGGCGCGGCCAAGCTCGAAGATGGCCATGACCTCCTCTTCCATCGCCAGGCCCAGCCCGCCGTATTCCTCGGGTGCGGTCAGCCCGAACAGGCCCAACTCGCGCATGCCGGCAACGATCCGCTCGGGAATGGCGTCGGTTTCGGCAACCTCGGCCTCGGCAGGAATCAACTGCTCGTCCACGAAGCGGCGCAAGGTCGCGCAAAGCTGCACGAGCGTATCGGGATCCATCGCCATCTCATCCTCCCCATTTGTGACAATATATTTATATATATTCTCTCTTAATGCCTCTATCAAGTCAGAAATTATCGAAATAAACGCCATATTGGCAGCGATGATACGCAACCCTGTTGCCATATTGTGGCAATGCATCTACCCTTCAGCCAAGGGGAGGAATCTGCATGAAAGCTATCGTTCTGCATCAGCGGGGTCTCGACGGGGTCGGCCTGCATGACCTGCCGGCACCGGATCGTCCGCAAGGCTGGGCGCGGGTGCGCATGGTTGCGGCCTCGGTCAATCGGGTCGATCTCTACATGCGCGACAATGGTGCCGGCATCACCCACGACCTTCCGCTGATCATGGGCGTGGATGGCGTAGGCGAGGTGATCGAGGCGCCGGGCGATTCCGGGCTGGCGTCGGGGGACCGGGTCATCCTCTATCCCTACGAGTTCTGCGGCGCCTGTCGGCCCTGCCTTGCCGGGGACCAGCCGCTTTGCCATTCCGCCCGCATCCTGGGCGAGCATCGCCATGGCACCTTCGCCGAGCAGGTGGTGTTGCCGGCCCGTTCTCTGGTTAGGCTGTCGCCTCATGCCGACATGCAGCAGGCGGCGGTTCTGGGCGTGGCCTATCTTACCGCCTGGCGCATGGTCTTCGGCCAGATGCCGGCAGCGCCCGGCCGTGTCGTTCTGGTGCAAGGCGCGGGCGGCGGCGTCGCCTATGCGGCGATGCAACTGGCGCGCATGGCGGGCGCGCGAGTGATCGTCACCACCACAGGTGACGAGAAACTGGCGCATTTTCGCGCTCTCAGGATCGAGGCCATTGATTACCGCGCCCAGGATGTGCCGAAGGCGGTGCTGCACCTGACGGGTAACGAGGGCGCCGACCTCGTCATCGACAATGTCGGTGAAAGAACCTGGGCCGGCTCGCTGCGCAGCCTGGCGCGCGGCGGTCATCTGGTGACCTGCGGCGCCACCACCGGGGCGCATCCGTCGGCCGACATCCAGCGGCTATTCGTGCGGCAGCTGTCGGTCCACGGCTCGACCATGGGCTCGTTGGAGGAGCTCCGCCGGCTGATCCGCGCCTGGGAGGCGGGAGGTTTCGTTCCGCTGATCGACCGCGCCTTTCCGCTGGCCGAGATGTCGGCGGCCTTCGACCACCTCGAAGATCCCGCCCGCATGGGCAAGATCCTTGTTCACATCGCATGAGACATGCCATGACCTATGAAAACATCCTTGTCTCGACCCAAGACGCCGTCGGGATCATCACGTTGAACCGCCCCGAGGCCCTGAACGCGCTGAACCGGCAGCTGACGACAGAACTGTCACAGGCTGCAGCCGAATTCGACGCGGATCCCAAAATCGGCGCAATCGTCGTCACCGGATCCGAGCGCACCTTCGCCGCCGGCGCGGACATCAAGGAAATCAAGGACAAGACCTTTGCCGAGGTCTACGAGGAACAGCTGATCACCGCGACCTGGGAGGGCATCAGTAGGGTGCGCAAGCCGGTCATCGCGGCTGTTTCCGGCCATGCGATCGGCGGCGGCTGCGAGATTGCACTGATGTGCGACATTATCATCGCGTCGGAGACCGCCCGATTCGCGCTGCCGGAGACCGGCATTGGCATCATTCCCGGCGCCGGAGGCACGCAGCGCCTGACCCGGATCGCCGGCAAGGCGGTCGCGATGGACATGATCCTGACTGGTCGCGCATTGTCAGCAGCCGAGGCGCTGTCCTTCGGGCTCGTCAGTCGGGTCGTCCCTGCCGGCACCCATCTGGCAGAGGCGGTGGCACTGGCCGCCCAGATTGCCGCCTCGTCACGACCCGTGGTGCAACTTGCGAAAGAGGTAGTGAACAAGGCCTATGAGACCCACCTGCAGGAGGGCCTCTATATCGAACGCCGCCTGCTCTACGCGACCTTCGCCCTGGACGACCGTCGCGAGGGGATGACTGCCTTCGCGGAAAAACGTGCACCACAGTTTACGAATCGCTAATGGACGCCTGCGAATGGTACCGCGATCCGGCAGAACGATAATCGAGCTGCGCCACCTCCGCTATGTCGTCGCGGCGGTGGAGCATGGCAGCTTCAGCGCGGCGGCGGGTGAGCTCGGCGTGCGGGAATCCGCGATCAGCCGGCGCATCCGCGATCTGGAGGACGAGACCGGCGCGGCGCTGTTCATCCGCCACAAGCGCGGCGTGACGTTGACGGATGCCGGGAGGCGATTTCTGATCCACGCCCGACGGGCGCTCAACGAGGTCGACCTTGCCATCAAGGATGTCGGGGCGGCCGGCCGGGTCGAGCATGGCGTGTTGCAGATCGGCATCTTCGCCTCGCTGGCCTCGGGCTTCCTCGCCGATCTGCTGCGCCGCTACAATGACGATCATCCCGGTGTGCGATGCGTGATCGTGGAACGCAGCCCAAGCGATCACATCGCCGCCGTGCGCCAGCATTGCATGGACGTGGCGTTCCTGACCGGCACCCCGGAAGCGGCGGAATGCGATGTCGAGGTTTTCTGGAAAGAGCGGGTTTTCGTGGCGCTTCCGAAGGACGACGACCTGACGGTGCGAAAGCGGATCGCCTGGCCCGAGTTGCGCGACAGGCATTTCGTCGTCAGCGAGACCGGTCCGGGACCGGAAATCCACGATTATCTGGTCCGGCATCTGTCCGAACTCGGCCATCATCCCAGTGTCGAACGCTGCCCGGTTTCCCGCGACACGCTGATGCAACTGGTCGCCCTGGGCACCGGGCTGACGCTCACCAGCGAGGCAACGACCGGCGTGAGCTTCCCCGGCGTCGTCTTTCGGCCGCTCGCGGCGGAGCCCCTGCCCTTCTGCGCGGTCTGGTCGCCGCGCAACGACAATCCGGCCCTGCGCCGCTTGCTCAGCCTGGCGCGAATCCTGTCCGCACAAGACGGCAAGGCGTAGCGGATCAATCGCCAGACTGACGCCCGGCACCGACGTTTCTCCGCACTTTCGCGAACCCTCGATCCGAGGCCAGAAACCGCTCCAGCATCGGCACGACGAGCTTCTGCGGCGAGACCGCAGCACCCGGCCCGCCGGAGCCAGTGCGGCCGAGCAGTTCACCATAGAGCACCAGATCCCTGTGCAGGCCGGCGGGCAATTCGACGGTCAGTTTCACGGGCGTATCATCCGCGATCGGTCCCAGCTTCAGCTTCGTCATGGTGTCATCCTCCGGCATTCTCGAACACAAGATCCTGGCCCACCAGAATCCTGACCGGGAAACCCGGCCGGATGGTCAGCGTCGGGGCGACCTGCAACTGGCGCTGGACGATCTGCTGGCCGGCCTGATCGACGGTGTCCTGTGCGCCGTCGCGGATGGCGCGGATCAGCCGGTCCTCCTCGTCGCCGGCGGCAAGTTCGGTGCCGACAGCCAGAATGGTCGAGAGCCCGGCCGCCTTCATCAGATCCCACCAGTGATAATCGACCCCGTCCTCGAGCCCGGCGTAACCGGACGCATCGGCGCCGGGCAGGCGCTCCAGCACCAGCGAGCGGCCATCGGGAAAGATCAGCCGGTTCCAGACGAGCAACACCCGGCGCTGGCCGAATGTGACGCCGTCCTCGTATTCGCCGATGATGCGGGTGCCCTGCGGGATCAGCAGCATCGAGCCGGTCGGGCTGTCGTAGACTGGCTGGGTGACCTGGGCAATGATCTGTCCGGGCAGGTCGGAGCGGATGCCGGTGATCAGCGCCGCCGGGATCACCGATCCGGCCTGCAGGATATAGGGCGAGGCCGGCGGTTCGACGCGATCCGGGGCCACCGTGATGCGATCGGCAGCCCCGCCTAGGAACGCCGCGTGCCGGTCCTGCGCACCTGCAGCCTCAGGCTGTCCTATGGGGTCATAGCCACCGAGAGGTTGAACGGCGTTGGCTGCACCACCACCCGATCCGCCCGCAGGCCGTGGCCCGCCTTGAAAGAACACGCCGCTGAGCCGCGCCGCTTCCTCTTCCGCCAGCCGCTGCTGCTCCGCCGCATCCATGGCGGGTGCGGCCTCAATCGGGCCGACGATATCCGGTGCCGGCACCGGCGCACCGCGATTCCGGGCATTGAGGATCGGGCGGCCGAGATCGCCGGGCAGCGCCGGTCCGAGGGCGGGGCCGGCATAGTCGCGCGGCAATTCCGCCAGCCCGTCGGCGGTGGCGCGGGTCTCGGTGGAAAACAGCTCCTCGCCGGTTCGTTCCATGTCCTTGCCCTGCAGGGCATAAATCAGCGCCGCACCGATGCCGAGCGCGCCGATCCCGGCCAGGCCCGCCAGCACTTTTCGCGACAGCCGGGTGACGCGGGGCGGCTCGGCCCGTAGGCGCATCGGCGCTGCGGCAGATTCCTTCCCGGTCATGGTCACGATCCTCGCGAAGTTCCGGCGCCAACACGCCCGTCTGTCGGCACAACCGCTTGCTTTGCCGGCTGCAGGCGATGGATCCGCACCACCTGCTGGCGCTTGCCGGAGCCGAGGCGCAGTTCGGCCACGCCGAAGAGCCGGTCGACGATCAGCACATTGCCGTGGCTGCGGCTGTTGACGATTTCCGGCTTGCCCTCCGGGCCGATGACGAAGAGCGGCGGCATCTCGCCCTGCACGATGCCGCGGGGAAACACGACATAGACCCGGCGGCCGTCGTCGAAGACCGAGACCGGCCGCCAGGGCGGGTTCGCACCCTCGATCTGCAAGCCGTAGCGGTGGTTGCGCGCGGCGGCGGCGGGGATCACCGGCGCGGCAGAAACAGTGCGCCGATGCGTGGCCGTGGACGACGAAGTTTCCGGATAATGCCATGACACCGCCGGCATCCAGGTCTCCTCGCCGGCGCGCAGTTCCAGCATGTAGCTGCGCCGGTCGGTGGCGATGACCAGGTTGGTGGCGATGTCCGGCCGGGTGGGCTTGACCAGCACATGCACGCGGCGGGACGCGCCGCTGCCGCTTTCGGTATCGCCGATGATCCAGCGCGCGGTGTCGCCGGCTGCGATGGGACCGGTGCCGGTCAGCTGCTCGCCCGGTTCCAGCGCGATATCGGTGATCTGTCCCGGCGCGGCATAGACCTGATAGAGCGCGCCCTCGGACCAGGGATAGACCTGGATGGCGTTGTAATAGCCCTCGCGGCGCGGCTCGACGCGGGCGGCGAGGTTGGCATTGGCCACCCGGCCGACCGGACTCTCCGCCGCATTGCCGCCACGCGCCGGAGTCCAGCCCGGCGGCACATGCAGCGGTTTCGGGACCGGGTCGGCAACGGCAGCGGGCGGCGACGGCAGCGCTGGTACATGATCGTCATAGCTGAACTGCGGGGCCTTGCTGGTAGCGCAGCCCGCCAGCACGGTGGCCGACAGCAGGACCGCGGCCAGCATGGATCCAGGCAAACGCTTCACCGGCTTCCAGTTCATTCCTTCGGTGAGACCACTGGTCATTGGCTCATCTCCCGCGACCATGAGATCGCATTGACGTAGATGCCGAGCGGATTGGCGCGCAGGGCCTCAGCGGTTCGCGGCGTCTGGATCACCACGGTCAGGATGGCGGTCCAGCGCTCGGTGGCCGACAGCTGGCCGTTCTCGTAGCGCTTTTCTGTCCAGGCGACCCTAAAACTGTCTGGCGAGGCGCGGATGACGCTCGACACCTCCACCGAGATCTGCCGCTCGCCCAGCCTCGAGAAGGGATCGTTGCCGCGGGCATGGTCGTTCAGCGCCGCCGCGCCACGGTCGGTGGTCCAGTCATAGGCCCGGAGCCAGTTCTGGCGCAGGATCACCGGATCGGCGGGAATGGACCGGACCTGCTCGATGAAGCGGCCGAGATGCCAAGCGATCTGCGGATCGCTGGGGCGATAGTCGGCAGCGGCCGGTGCCACGGCCTGAGCCTGGCCGAGATCGTCGACCTGCACCACCCATGGCACCACGGTGCCCCGCGCCGATTGCCAGATCAGAGCAGCGGCGAACCCGGCGGCCAGGAACAGGCAGGCGAAGGCCATGAGCCGCCAGTTCCGCGCCTGCACGCGGGCCGAGCCGATGCGCTCGTCCCAGACCTGCGCCGCCTTCTGATAGGGCGTGACCGGCTCGGGCGTTTTGCCGAAATGCGTTGTCGGTCGTCTGAAGAGGTTCATGGCTTGTCGCTTTCGGAAAGGGAGATGGAGGGGCCGGGGCCATGGCTGTCGCCGGAGCGCACCGCATGGGCGGTGACGGTGGCGCCCCGGGCAAGCGACTGGCCACGCATGCTTCGCGCCCAGGCGGGCGCATTGCCGCTGGTTGGCGCCACGCCGGCGGCACCGGCACTCGTGCCGCCAAGCGTGCCCTGCGTGGTCGATCCCCCGGTGCTGGTGAAACCGGCCTTCACGCCGGCTTCGCGGCTGGCCTTGAGACTGGCCGCCGCCCGGCGCAGCGGGGTCATGGCGGCGATGCCCGCGCCCTTGCCGACGCCGGCGGCGCCGGAGAGGGCGCCGCCGATCCCGGATTGTCCGGCGGAGTTGAGGCTATAGGCGGTGGAGGCGGCCCCCGCCGTGGCGGCCCCGCCCCGCGCCGTCGCTGCGACACCTTTGGCACCGAGCACCGTGGCGCCGCCGGCGGCCAGCGCGGCGCCACCCACGGCCAGCCCGGTACCGGCCACGGCGCCCGCGCCGAGTTGCGGCCCGCCGGAGACAAGGCCGGTGGCGATGCCCGGACCGAAGATGCCGAGGCCGAGCAGGGACAGCGCCGCCAGCACGATGGCCATGGCATCGTCCACAGTGGGCGCGGCGCCGCCGAAGCCCGTGGTGAATCTTCCGAACAAGGTGCTGCCGATGCCGATGATCACCGCCAGCACCAGCACCTTGATACCGCTGGAGACGACATTGCCGAGCACGCGTTCGGCCATGAATGCCGTCTTTCCGAACAATCCGAAGGGGATGAGCACGAAACCGGCGAGCGTGGTCAGCTTGAATTCGATCAGGGTGACGAAGAGCTGCACGGCGAGGATGAAGAAGGCGAGGATCACCAGCGCCCAGGCGAAGAACAGGCAGAGGATCTGGATCAGGTTTTCGAAAACCGCGACCCAGCCCATCAGATCGGAGATGGAGTCCAGCAGCGGCCGCCCGGCATCCAGCCCGGTCTGGGCGACACGGCCGGGCCGCATGAGATCGGCGGCGGAGAAGCCGGTGCCGGAAGCCAGCAACCCGAGCCCGGCGAAGCTCTCGAAGACGATGCGGGCGAGGCTGTGCCAGTTCGAGATCAGGTAGGCGAAGACCCCGACGAAGAGCGTCTTCTTCACCAGCCGGGCGACGATGTCGTCCTCGGCCCCCCAGGCCCAGAACAGGGCGGCCAGGGTCACGTCGATGACGATCAGCGTCGAGGCGATGAAAGCGACTTCGCCGCCCAGCAGCCCGAAGCCCGAGTCGATATAGCTGGTGAAGACCGCCAGGAACTCGTCGATGACCCCGGACCCGCCCATGTGCCGTCACTCCGCTTCAGGGGAGGTGGCAGGGCGGGGCGTAGATTGCGCCGGTGCCCGCCCGAGGAAACGGTCGCGGGTTTCGCCCCAGATGCGCAGGCAGTCGGCATCATTGGCCGCAGCCTCGCCCATCCGCTGGCAACGGCGCTGGTCCTCGCGCAGCGGATCCTCGGCCTGCGGCTGAATCTGCCGCCCGGGCAGCGGCGGCAGGTCGCCGGTCTGCTCCATCCGGATCAGCGTCACGGTCATGACGATCGCCAGGAACAGGATGGCTATCAGCCGGGCCATCGCCTTGCCCTCCATGGTTGCGCCTCCTTGGGCGGTCAGTCGTTGAACATCCGGGCATTGCCGGGCTGGTAGCCGGCGCCGGGGGTCAGGAACCGCTCGCGCTGGATGCGGCCCTGTTCGGCAGCGGTGGCGCGCTCGGCCTCGGTCAGAGCCTCGGCGCGGCCATTCGCCGAAACCACGGCAATCAGGTCGGAGATCTGCTGAGACTGGAGCGCCAGAAGCTGATTGCCGGCCTGGGTGGCCTGCAGCGCGCCGACCGCGTTCTGGCTCTCATTGACCAGATCAGCCATTTCCGCGCGGTTGGCGTCAATATTGCCAGTGACGCCCGCCTGGACCCGCATTGCGTCTTGCAACCCGCCGACGCTGTTCTGCCAGCGGGTCCGGGCGTCGGTCAGCAGTTGCTGCTCGGACATGGACAGATCTGGCGTGCCGTATTCCCGCTCGAACGCCTGATCGACCTCTTGCACCTCGAAAGCGATGTTCCGGGCTTCGTCGAGCAGCTGCTGCGTGCGGCTGACGTTCTGTTGCAACTGCTGCAGCGAGCTATGCGGCAGGCTGGCGAGATCGCGGGCCTGGTTGATCAGCATCTGCGCCTCGTTCTGCAGCGAGGCGATCTGGTTGTTGATCTGCTCCAGCGTCCGCGCCGCAGTCAGCAGGTTCTCGGCATGGTTGGTGGGGTCGTAGACGATGCGCCCGAAGCCACCGAAGAAGGCATGGGCCGGTGTCGTGAGAATTGGGGCCAACGCGAGCGGTGCCGCCAAGGCGAGGGCCAGTGCCGCGGTGCTGGCGACGCGGGGCATGCGGGTTCGTGTCATGGAAGAATCTCCTCTGTGGCGTCAGTGGGTCCGGGTTCCGGTTCAGCCGGAACGGAATCGTCTGGTTCGCGGGCGGTGGTGGCGTCGATGTCGGCGTCAGCGGGCACGGCCTTCGAACCACTCGGTTCAAAAAGGGGCACGCCAACCTCATTGGGAGCCAGATTGTCGAGATCCGGGATCAGTTCCGCCGCCCAGTCGACGCCGCGCGCCTTGAGCCAGGCAACCAGAAAACCGTCGCGCCCATGCTCGGCGAGGATCTGACCGATCAGCGCCTGATCGGATTTTGAGGAGGCGGCGCAGAGCGCGAGACCGACTTCGCTGAGCCCCAACTCGAACAGGCGGTTGCCGCGCCGGGACTGGCAGTAATAGTCGCGCTTGGGCGTCGCCCGGGCGAGGATCTCGATCTGGCGGTCGTTCAGCCCGAAGCGGCGATAGATGGCGGTGATCTGCGGCTCGACGGCGCGTTCGTTCGGCAGCAGCAGCCGGGTCGGGCAGCTTTCGATGATTGCCGGGGCGATGGCGGAATTGTCGATGTCGGACAGGCTTTGCGTGGCGAAGATCACCGAGGCGTTCTTCTTCCTCAGCGTCTTCAGCCATTCGCGCAGCTGTTCGGCGAAGGCGTCGTCGTCCAGCGCCAGCCAGCCCTCGTCGATGATCAGCAGCGTCGGCCGTCCGTCGAGACGGTCGCCGATGCGATGGAACAGGTAGGACAGGACCGCGGGCGCGGCGCCGGTGCCGACCAGCCCCTCGATCTCGAAGGCCTGAATCGAAGCATTACCCAGATGCTCGTTCTCTGCGTCGAGCAACCTCCCATAGGGACCGCCGACGCAATAGGGCCGCAGCGCCTGTTTCAACTCGTTGGATTGCAGCAGGACCGCAAGCCCGGTGAGGGTGCGCTCGCCGACCGGGGCCGAAGCGAGCGAGGTCAGCGCCGTCCAGATGTGTTCCTTCACCTCGGGCGTGATCTCGACGGTCTCGCGCCGGAGGATGCCGACGATCCAGTTGGCGGCCCAAGCGCGTTCCGCCGTCTCGTGGATACGGGCCAGTGGCTGCAGCGAAACCGAGGTCTCGGCTGCCTCGGTCAGCTCGCCGCCGAGATCATGCCAGTCGCCGCCCATGGCGAGCGCGGCCGCACGGATGCTGCCGCCGAAATCGAAGGCAAACACCTGCGATCCTGCGTAGCGGCGGAACTGCAGTGCCATCAGCGCCAGCAACACGGATTTGCCCGCGCCGGTGGGTCCGACGACCAGCGTATGGCCGACATCGCCGACATGCAGCGAGAACCGAAACGGGGTCGATCCCTCGGTGCGCCCGTAGAGCAGCGGCGGGGCATCAAAGTGAACGTCCTTCGCCTCTCCGGCCCAGACTGCCGAAAGCGGGATCATGTGCGCCAGGTTCAGCGTCGAAATCGGCGGCTGGCGGACGTTGGCATAGGCATGTCCCGGCAGCGAACCCAGCCAGGCATCGACGGCATTCACCGTCTCGATCATCGCGGTGAAATCCCGGCCCTGGACGATCTTCTCGACCAGCCGCAGCTTCTCGTCAGCGACGCGGGCGTCCGCGTCCCAGACAGTGATCGTCGCCGTGACAAAACCCATGCCGGCGATGTCGGCGCCGAGCTCCTGAAGCGCCATGTCCGCATCGGCGGCCTTGTTGGCAGCATCGGTGTCCACCAGGGCGGTGGGCTCGCTGGTCATCACCTCCTTGAGGATCGCGGCGATGCTCTTGCGCTTGGCGAACCACTGCCGCCGAATCCTGGTCAGCAGCCGCGCGGCCTCGGGCTTGTCGATCAGGATCGCCCGGGTCGACCAGCGATAGGGAAAGGCGATCCGGTTCAGATCGTCGAGGATGCCGGGCGTCGTCGCGGTCGGAAAACCGTTGAGGGTCAGGATGCGCAAGTGCCGGTCACCGAGACGCGGCTCCAGCCCGCCGGTGAGAGGCTGATCGGCCAGCAAGGCGTCGAGATAGACCGGCACCTTCGGCACGGCGACGCGCTGCCGGTTGGTCGAGATCGTCGAATGCAGGTAGGTCAGCGTGGCGGCGTCATCGAGCCAAGCGCATTCCGGCATGAAGCCATCGAGCAGCGCCAGCACCCGGTCGCTGCGATCGGCGAAGCCACGCACCTGTTCCCAGGGGTTCACGCCCGACGTCTCGCGCCCCTCGTAGAGCCATGCCTCAGTGCGGGCGGCTTCCTCGGCCGGGGGCAGCCAGAGGAAAGTCAGGAAATAGCCGGAGACGAAATGGCTGCCTTCCTGCTCGAACTCTGCCTTGCGCTCGACATCGAGCAGCGCCGAGGCCGGATCGGGAAAGCGGCTGTCGGGATAGGTTGCCGCCTCGGAGCGTTGCGCTTCGACGAAGATCGCCCAGCCGGAGCCGAGGCGGCGGAAGGCGTTGTTGAGCCGTCCGGCGACCGCGACGAGTTCGGCGGCGACGGCGCTGTCGAGATCGGGACCGCAGAACTTCGCGGTGCGCTGGAACGAGCCGTCCTTGTTCAGCACGATGCCCTCGCCGACCAGCGCCACCCAAGGCAGGTAGTCGGCGAGGCGCGAGGCATTGCGGCGGTATTCGGCAAGGTTCATCATGTTGGAACCTCCTCGCGGCAACCTGAACGGAGCAAGGAATGGACGATGACCTCGACGGCATGGACCGCGATGCGCTGGTCGCGGAAGTGAAGCGGCTGCGTGCTGGCATCCGTGCGCATCGCGACAGTTCGGGCCACGATCTGTGCTGGTTTCATCCGCAGCTCTGGGGTCTGCTCCCCGAGCCCATCGATCCGGACGTGGCGGTGCCGCCCTGGCCGAAGTTCATGCGCGGCTGCATCGCCTTTCGGACCTCGCTCGACCGGGAGCTTGCGGATGCGCCCGTTCACGACAAGGAGTTCGGCGAAGACTGATTTGATCGGGCCGCTCATCGCTCAGACCTCCAGCCGTCCGGGCAGGCGCAGATGGCGCCGCGCGACCTCGACGAAGAGCGGATCACGTTTCGCCGCCCAAACCGCCGCGATATGGCCGACGGCCCAGATCAGGAGACCCCCCAGCCAGAGTTGCAAGCCGAGACCCACCGCTCCAGCCAGCGTGCCGTTCAGGATCGCAACGCTCCGGGGCGCCCCGCCGAGCAGGATCGGCTCGGTCAGGGCGCGATGCACCGGCACCGAGAAACCAGGAACCGCCTCAAGCGCCTCAATACTCCCGGCCATCAGACCAGCGCCCCGCCGCCGAAGCTGAAGAAGGACAGGAAGAAGCTGGATGCGGCGAAGGCGATGGAAATGCCGAAGACGATCTGGATCAGTCGCCGGAAGCCGCCGCCGGTATCGCCGAAGGCCAGCGTCAGCCCGGTGACGATGATGATGATCACCGCGACGATCTTCGCCACCGGCCCCTCGACGGAGTCGAGGATGGATTGCAGCGGCGCCTCCCAGGGCATCGAGGAACCGGCGGCATGGGCGGTCGGGGCCATGAACAGGCTGACATAGAGCGCGGTCGCCGCCGTCGCGGCGTGATGGCGGAGGCGCAGGGCAGGACGGATCATTCTGGTTCTCCAGTATTTTCTGAGGTGTTGGTATCGGGAATGACGGAGGCGATGCGGTAGTCGCCGTCCGGCCCCAGCCCACCAACGCGGGCGAGCTCGGCCAGCCGGCGCGCAGCACCGCGCCCGGACAGGACGGCGACGAGGTCGATGGTTTCCGCGATCATGGCGCGCGGCACGGTGACCACGGCTTCCTGGATCAGTTGCTCGAGGCGGCGCAGCGCACCGAGACCGGATCCGGCATGGATGGTGCCGATGCCGCCCGGATGGCCGGTCCCCCAGGCTTTCAGCAGATCCAGTGCCTCGGCGCCGCGCACCTCGCCGATCGGAATGCGGTCGGGGCGCAGGCGCAAGGACGAGCGAACCAGATCGGACAGGCTGGCGACGCCATCCTTGGTGCGCATCGCCACCAGATTGGGTGCGGCACATTGCAGTTCGCGGGTATCCTCAATGATGACGACCCGGTCCTGCGTCTTCGCCACCTCGGCCAGCAGCGCGTTGGTCAGCGTGGTCTTGCCGGTGGAGGTGCCGCCGGCGACGAGGATATTGGCGCGGGTCGCGACCGCGAGGCGCAACGCCTCCGCCTGCATCCGGATCATGATCCCGGCGGTGACATAATCGTCGAGCGTGAAGACGGCGACGGCGGGCTTGCGGATCGCGAAGGCCGGAGCAGCGACCACCGGCGGCAGCAGCCCCTCGAAGCGTTCGCCGGTGTCCGGCAGTTCGGCCGAGACGCGCGGGGACCAGGCATGGACCTCGGCGCCGACATGATGCGCGACCAGCCGGATGATCCGCTCGCCATCGGATGGGGACAGTGTTTGCCCTGTCTGCGCCAGCCCGTCGCACAGCCGGTCGACCCAGATCCGGCCGTCCGGGTTCAGCATCACTTCGACGATCTCGGGATCCCGCAGCAGGGCGGAGATGGCAGGCCCGAGCGCGGTGCGGAGCATGCGGGCGCCGCGCTCCACTCTTGCCTCGATGTGGTCCGAACCTGCCATCCCGTCCCCCGTTTCCCCGGGGTGGCAAGAAGAAGGCCCCCGGATGGGGTCGACTAAAAGAGCCTCAAAACGCAGCGGCGCAACAGCTATTCAGCTGCCGTCGTAGTCTGGCGTAGAAAGACAGGGAAACGGCGGTTTTGCCTGATCCACACGACACCTCAATGCCTATGAACGAAGCGGAATCACAAGCCTTCCGGTTCCGTGGTCATGGCAGGTCCCGGTCACTGACTATCTTGACGGTGTGGCGAAAAGGTCCTCCGTCGTGGCTTGAGGCTTTTCGACGAACTCTCCCCCGTCCAACCCCCGCTCCTTGAGAAAGGGCGCGTCTTTCAGCTTCTCCTGCAGACCCAGCATGCGTTTCTCGGCGCGGCGCACGAAAGTATCGTAGGTCATGGGAATAATGGTCACACGACTGTCCCATTCCGTTCTGTTTCCGCGTTCGGCCGCATGAATCCTTGAACCCAGTACATAGCAGGTCGTAGTGGTTACCTCGGTCACGTACCCGCGCGCGATGAGCTCGCTCACATATCGCCAGGCCTGATTTTTCTGATCGGTACCTATCACAACTCCAGGCCTCTTGATCTCTGCGATGACCAGTCGTGCAACGCCATCGACATCATGGCCGAAATCATGCGCGTCCCGGCTGTATAGACCTACGCTACCGTCCGGCAGCATGGCAAAATCAGGCCGCTGGCGGCTACCAGTGCTCGTCCCTCCGAAAAGTTGCTGAATGACCGTTGTCATACCCCGGTTGCTGGTAAACTCGAGACTTTCAAACTCGGGACCAAAGACCCACAGTGAACGCTCAAACAGCGGTTGTAGATCACCCACCTCGTCAGAGCTCTCGTCATGCAGTTTCTCTTCGAGGTCTTTGATAAGTTTCAGACGTGTCTGAATTTCGTCCAATGCATCCTTGGCGAGACGCAACGTCCAGTCATCGAGCAACTGGTAAAGAGAATCCAGGTCGCCCGGCGGCAGCTCATGCAGCTTGCTCAGCAAACCGTATTTCGAGGTCGACAGTTCAAGATTCGCCAGAATCCCGGCAACCTTGCCAACCTCGTCGGTGGAGATGGTCGGACAGGCGTCGATCACTTCATCCACAAACTGGTTCCAGCGCTCACGTCCGATTGGGGGCAATCTCCGGACGGTAGCCACGTTGCTTTCCCGGATAGATGCCTTGGCTTCACGTCGCCGCTCGGCTGTGAAGCTCGAAAGATATTCCTTGATTTTTGCGTGAACCAGCGGCTTTGTTTCTGTCCAAGCTGGATGATTTACGATGAATCCTGTCCAGTCGGGAAGAACGGCATCCTCCAAATGGTCCGCAGATACGATGAACTGAAAGCGTTTCGCTTCCGAGGTGCGGCCGTCCAGAATCCTCTCATGATCAAAACCAACCCAGCCGGGTGTACCCACAAGCCGTGACTTGACGCGCCACGCTATGCCGTGTTGGCGCGTTGTCCTGTCGGCTTTCTGGCTATCAATTACGATAATTTCCACCGCACCAAAACCGGGAACGTTCACGGTTTCCTTCTGGATATTCCGCGTTGGAATATCATCAAACGTCACCAATGTGCCGTCGACGGAAACGACAAAATTCGGATCTGCAAGAAAACGAGTACCGAGAACCTCTCGGACAGCTTCGGCGTCAAAGGCCACTCCCTCTGACGCAGTCGACAGAATTTCTGTCCCATGCCCTGAAACACTGTCTCGCGATGCCATTTCCTCAACGTCGAACGGCTGGGTTGTCCCCCGGCGCACCTCGTAGGTCACCTCTTTCCCGTCACGCCAAGTTCGAACGAGATAGGGGTCGGAAAACTTGAACGCCGCATGTCGACCTTTGCCGTTACGACCATATGCATGTCGGGGAGGTGCATCCTTCAGGTCGTCAGGAGGCGCCGATTTACTGCCCTCATCGGCAACTCTGTTATAGTCGAGCGTCTTCCAACGCCGCCGGAACTGCTCCGGGGTCATCCCTTTGCCATTGTCTCTAATGGAGAAAGCTATGTTTTCCGTACGCTTTGGCCAGACGATATCGACACGAGTCGCGTAGGCATCCCAAGCATTAGCGACAAGTTCGACGATTGCGACAGCCGGATCGGAAATGATCGGCCCGGCATAGCGGTCCAGGAAGCGATCATCGAACAGCACCCCCTGCTTGGAATTTTCAGAATCCACGATGCCCCCAACCAACCAATCCGGCCGCTTCTTTCCACAATGCTGCAAGGAGACTCGCATGAAAGCCTCTATGGATACAAGCGGTTACATCGTATCCTACCTATACCTAAGATAGAGCCGCAGGCATCAACTGACTTCCAGAATCTCTCCGGTATCGTGGCGCTTGACGAAATCCACCCGCTCGCCGTTCCAGTGATAGCAGAAATGCGAGCCCTGCACCGGGATGCTCACCACGTCGGGCCAGAAGACGCCGATGCATCGGCCGCCCGGCATGCGGACGCTGTTCCAGAGCAGACCGTCGCTGCCGGCCGCGCGAAGCCCCGCGCCTTCCGCCTGCGACGGCGCGTAATCCGTCGGGTGCAGGACGTCCGGCACGGCGTTCACATCATGCAACTCCCGGTCGATGGAGCCGATCATCGCGCGGAAGTCCGAAGTCCAGCCGGGCGCCTCATCCGTTGCCGCCATGAACTTCGCGTGGTGATGGATGGTCTCGGCCAGCGCGACATCCTCCCGATCCCCGGCATAGTAGATGCCGTAGCTGCCGTCGGTGAAGCGCCCCGGTCGCGCGGTCGAGCAATGGACGAAGGGCGCCATGACCAGGCTGGCGCCCGGCCCGCCGACCCGGCGCGCGGCGGGCACCTTGCCCAGATCGCCAACCTCGTTGCGGATGCGGGGATTGGTCTTGGCCTCGACCGAGACCAGCGCCTCCCAGTCGCGCGGATCGGCGATGTCCTCGAACAGGTCGACCGGCGGCCAGATCGAGCGGATGATGCGCCAGGTCTTGTCCCATTTCACCCGCCGCTTCACGGCAAGGCCGCTCACCATGCGCCGCGCTCGGCATCGAGCCATTCCCGCATCAGGGCCAGATCGGCCAATTCGCCGCGCAGCATGATGTCGAGGGCGGAACGACCGCCGAAGGCCGCATTGGGCTTGCGCACCCACGCATACCCCCGGGCAGGATCCTTGAAGAGATAGCGCAGCCCCTTATGAATCCCCATGAGATGGGCCATGCGCATCCTCAGGTCCCGGTCGATCCGGCCGATCTCGCCATCCTTCCAGCGCGCCCAGGTCCGGGCCGCCATGCCGCCCAGAAGGGTTCGCGCCTCGGCATCGGTCAGGCCCCAGGCGCGAAACAGATTGACCGTGGTGCGCGCCAGCGCGCCGGCCTCCTCGTCGGTGATGACCGGGCTGCCGACACGGGCCGGTGTTGCGGCGATGGGTTGAAGCTGCATCTGCGCCTCCTGCGACTGGCATCAATATAGTTTACATATGCCAAACGGCAATACGCAATATGCGTGTTGGGCGGACTGCCATCATTCATGAAACAGTGTCCTCGCCATCGACAGCAGGGTCGGGTTTAGCCGGATCATCCCCCGCCCCCGCCACATCCTCCGGGATTTCCCTGAGAAAGCTCTCGCCGGATTGCAGCCTGCGGCCGAGGGTCTCGACGAAGCCCTCGAAGCGTTCGCGGCCCTTGGCCTGGGCGGCGGCATAGCCCTCGGCCGGGACCGGCGGCGTGACGGTCAGCCAGAAGCGGACGAAGAGCGCCAGCGTTTCGGCACAGAGGCCGACATCGCGTTCGAGCCGCATGATCTGGCGCGACATGCGGTCGAGCCGGCGGGTAAAGGCCGCCTCGCGCCGGTCGGCATCGTCGGGCGAGAGGAAGGATGCGACGGCCGCCTCGACGATGGCCGAGCGCGAGACCTTCCTGTTCTCGGCCAGATCGGAGATCTGCCGCAGCAGGGCGGGTGGGAAATAGACGTTCAGACGCTGGCGCATGGCCGGGCTCCTTTCTGCGGGTGAATGTCGTCACATCGGAATGTCGTCGCCGGGATCCATCGAGGTCTGGCGAGCGACGCCCGCCATCCTTCGGCGAAGGGCTTGGCGCTGGCGCGCGGCATCCTCCTGATCGTCGCCGAGCAGCTGCCTGAACTCGTCCTCCGGCGATGGTTCCTTCCTCTCATGGACGATCTCGACATGCTCGGGCAGTTCCGGCTCGCGGCGCAGGCCGGAATTGGCCTTGTCCTGACGTTTTGCCTTGGCCGCTTCGCCGGCCCCTGCCCGATCCGCCGCCTGCTTCGTTGGCTTCAGCCCGGTCCAGTCATCCCGTCGTGGCGACGGCACGACCTCGCGCGGATCGGGCGGGGACAGCACTCGCTCGCGGAAGCGCGGATCGGCAAAATAACGCGCCTTCCGGGCCCGGATCGGCGGCGTGCCGGCGACCATGACGATCTCGTCCTCCGGCGGCAGCTGCATGACCTCGCCGGGGGTGAGCAGTGGCCTTGCGGTCTCCGAGCGCGAGACCATGATATGACCGAGCCAGGGGGCCAGCCTGTGGCCGGCATAGTTCTTCATCGCCTTCATCTCGGTGGCGGTGCCGAGGGCGTCGGAGACCCGTTTCGCGGTGCGCTCGTCGTTGGTGGCGAAGCTGACCCGGACATGGCAGTTGTCGAGGATCGAGTTGTTGGGGCCATAGGCCTTCTCGATCTGGTTGAGGGACTGGGCGATCAGGAAGGATTTGATGCCGTAGCCGGCCATGAAGGCGAGGGCGCTCTCGAAGAAGTCCAGCCGCCCGAGCGCCGGGAACTCGTCGAGCAGCATCAGCACCCGGTGTCGGCGGTCCTTCGCATGCAGATCCTCGGTCAGGCGCCGGCCGATCTGGTTCAGCACCAGCCGGATCAGCGGCTTGGTGCGCGAGATGTCCGAAGGCGGTACCACGAGGTAGAGCGTCGAGGGGGTTTCGCCTGCGATCAGATCGGAGATGCGCCAGTCGCAGCGGCTGGTCACCTGCGCCACCACCGGATCGCGATAGAGGCCGAGGAAGGACATCGCCGTCGACAGCACGCCGGAGCGTTCGTTCTCGGATTTGTTCAGCAGCTCGCGCGCGGCACTGGCGATGACCGGATGCGGGCCGGTCTCGCCCAGATGCGGGGTCTTCATCATCGCCGCCAGCGTCGCCTCGATCGAGCGGCGCGGATCGGAGAGAAAGGCCGCGACCCGCGCCAGGGTCTTGTCCTCCTCGGCATAGAGCACATGCAGGATGACGCCGACCAGCAGGGCATGGCTGGTCTTTTCCCAATGGTTGCGCTTTTCCAGCGAGCCCTCGGGATCGACCAGGATGTCGGCGATGTTCTGGACGTCGCGCACCTCCCATTCCCCGCGCCGGACCTCCAGCAGGGGATTGTAGGCGGCGGACCGGGCATTGGTCGGGTCAAACAGGAGGACGCGGCCATGTTTCGCCCGGAACCCGGCGGTGAGCTGCCAGTTCTCGCCCTTGATGTCGTGGACGATGGCGGAGCCCGGCCAGGTCAGCAGCGTCGGCACCACCAGCCCGACGCCCTTGCCGGATCGGGTGGGAGCGAAGCAGAGCACATGCTCCGGCCCGTCATGGCGCAGGTAGTCCTGATCGTATCGCCCCAGCACAACACCGTCGGGGCCGAGCAGTCCCGCCCGCTCGATCTCGGCCCGCCCCGCCCATCGGGCCGAGCCGTAGGTCTCGACGTCCTCGGCCTCGCGGGCGCGCCAGACCGACATCAGGATGGCGATGCCGATGGCGAGGAACCCGCCCGAGGCGGCGATGATGCCGCCCTCCATGAAGATGCGCGGGGCGTAGGCGTCGTAGAAATACCACCACCAGAACAGGGCCGGCGGGTAATAGACCGGGATGCCCCAGAACTCGAACCAGGCCGGGCCGAGCTGGGGCTGGAAGCCGAGCCGCCAGGCGGTCCATTGCGTGCCGGACCAGACGAAGATCAGCACGATCAGGAAAACCACGATGATCTGGCCCCAGAGGATCTTCGTGCCGGACATGGAAACACCTCCTTTCGACAAGGGTTCTTGCGCTACAGCCCAAGGTCGCGCCTGCGCCCCAGCGACCAGTCGATGCCGCCGCCGGGTTTCGCCACGCCGGAGACATGCCGGCCGATCTGGCCTTCGAGATCCCGCGACCAGGGCACAAGCTGGAAGCTCAACCCGTCGTCGATGACGGCGAAGCGGCCCGAGGAGAGCGACATCTGCCGGCCGCAGGTGCCGGCGACATGATCGCCGGGCCGGGCCTGCACATATTGCCGCCCGGTCCTGGCGGCCAGATCGGCGCCGACGGCATCGAGTTCGCGGCGGCGCAGGGTGGCGAGCAGATGGCGGCGCAGCAGGATGCGCCCAACCTCGCGCCGGGCCAGGCCCTCCCCGGCCAGATGCTCGGCGCGGGCATCCATCGCCTCGCGCACCTCCCTGCCGAAGCCGCCCATGGCCAGCGGCATCGGCCGGCGCTCGACCAGCCGGTGATCGAGCCAGGTGGCGCCGGGTGCCGTGATCTGGGCTTGCAGATCCAGATCGGAACGATGGGCGAGCCGCAGGGTCGGGTTCGGATCCTCGGGCCCGCCGAAGCGGCGCAACTCGACGATGCCGCCGAGCGGCGGGGCCTGGTCGAAGGCCTCGATCCCGCGCAGGCGGATGTGATGGGCGCGGCCGTCGGTGCCGTCGATCACCGCATAGGCCTCGCCGGTCAGCTCGTCATGCAGCCCGAGATCGACCAGCCTCCCGATGACGGGCGCGCCGTCCTGGCCGCTGTCGGTGACATAGTCCAGAACGCCCCGTTCCTCGCCGCGCCCGGCGAAGGCGCGATGCATCCGGCTGACGATGTCGCCGCGCCGGCCGAGGTCGCGCAGGGTGGTTTCCGCCTCCAGCCCCAGCATCCATTCGCCGGGACCGGCCGATGTGGCGAGACCCATCTTCTCCAGATGCTGCAGCCGCCCGATCATCAGCCGACGAGGTTCGGGACTCCGGCCCGCCGGTTCACCCTTGATCGGGGCATCGGGGCGCAGGTCGATGAATCCCAGCTCGTCGGCCTGGCGCCGGATCGCGGCGTCGAGCCGGGTCCAGCGTTCCGCCGTCACCTCGCGTTCCAGCGCGGATCGGATCTCGTGCTCCTGCTTCGGGCCGAGTTCGAGGGAGACCAGATCCTCGGCCCGCGAGCGCAGCCCGTAGCTGATATAGTCGCGCGAGATGACCAGATCCTTGCCGGTCTCGTCCTTGCCGCGCAGCAGCAGATGCACATGCGGGTTGTCGGTATTCCAGTGATCGGCGGCGATCCAGTCCAGCTTCGTGCCGAGATCGGCCTCCATCTGCTTCACCAGATCGCGGGTGAAGGCGCGCAGATCGGTCATGTCGGCGGCATCCTCGGGCGAGACGATGAAGCGGAAATGGTGCCGGTCGTCCTGGCAGCGTTCCGCGAAGGCGGGATCGTCGGCATCGTCGGAGGTGGCATCGAACATCAGCCCGTCGCCGTTGTCGCGGCGGACGCCCTCGCGCTGGAGATAGGCGAGATGGGCCGTCATCGGTGCCGAACGGAAGGACCGGCCCCTGTGCCGGACCACCCGCGCCTTCACCACCACCCGGCGCTGCGGCGAGAACAGCCGCGAGCGGCTGAAGCTGGCCCGCCCACGCCCGAATGTGGAGTGGCCGGTGCGGACGGATCGCCCCGAGGACGACGAGCCCCCAGCCGATGCCGCCTTTCGGACCGGCCCCGCCTTCCGCGCCGCGCGCAGCACCTGATTGACGAAGCTGCCGCTGCGGGGCGCCGGGGTCGAGCGCGGCCTGCCCGGACGGATGCGGAATTCACGGTCGTCATGACTCATGACAGACCTCCCTGCCCCGCGAGTTGCGCAACAGTGCCGAAATCGGCGTTGAAATCGCGGCGAAACTCCGAAAAAGCGGCACCGCCGCCGACCGACCGGCCCCGGAAAAGACCTGCCATGTCAATGGCGTAGGTCTTTGACGGGCCGGGGCTTTTACCTTGCCATAGCCCTGAGGGCGGCGTGGCCCAAAGGACCGCGCCGCCCGTTCCTGCGCTGGGATACGCTACAGTGCGATTTCGGCGATTGGGGCTCATGAGGCCCCTCCCGGGCGGGAGCGCCTCCTGCGGACGCTGCCCGACTGCGGCAGAGCGGGCTGCGGATCGCGCAACCAATCGGGCGCCGATGAGGCGGAGGCCGACCGGCGCGCGCATCTCATCCCTTCGCTCGGTCGGTCGGAGATGATAGCCTTGGCGGCACGGCTGCCGGACACCGCCTGGCGGCGATGGCGGCGATGGCGGCGAACGATGGCGGGGAAGGACCGGGCATGGTGCAATCGCAGGCAACGAGCGTGGACGACTGGCTCGACGGTCTCGCGGCAGCCGAACGGCCGATCTTCGAGCAGTTGCGGGCGGCCTGCCGTCAGGAACTGGCCAACTGGGAGGAGCGAATGCAATGGGGCATGCCCGGTTATGGCCCGTCCGGCCGGGACAATGCCGTCAGCTTCAATGCACAGAAACGCCACATCGCCTTCTACGCCGGCCCCACGACGGTCGAGCGGTTTCGCGAACGGCTTGCCGGCATCGATTGCGGCAAAGGCTGCGTGCGCTATCGCAATACCGATCGGATCGACTTCGCCGTGCTGCGGGCGATGCTGCGGGATATCCATACTCGCGGCGGAACCATGTGTCGAAGCTGAGCAGGATCGCTCGACTTCACCCCCTCCCCTTGTCATCGACTCGGCGACGGGTCGCCATTCATCGCAGCAGCGGGCGACGGCGCGGCTGCCAACGTGCAGGAAAAGTACGGATGCGGTCATGACGGATTCCTCAGGCGGGATCGTCCCCGACGAGCGCTGTCCGACGGCGGCAGAGCAGGCTGCAGATCGTCCGGCAGGGTGAACTTCCGCTGCCATGTGTGCCACGCGGCGGTGACGGCGCCGGTGCCGGGAAACAGATCGTCGAGCCTGTCCTCGGGCCTCGCGGCGGCCATCTCGAAGGCCCAGTGGCAGACGGCTTCCGGCTTGGCGCCGGTCAGTCCGCGGCGCAGAGCGATGCTTTCCTGCACCCAGTCGCGCAGCACCAGCCGCTTGCTGACCGCATGCTTGCGGGCGGGTTTGACGATCACCGGTTCCCAAGCATAAGCCACCGGGACATTGCGCTTGAAGGCAGCGGAACCCTTCACCCAGGCCATCCAGCGCGCGCCCGTCGGCTTGACCAGCGGCGCGAGAAGGGCGAAAGAGCGAGGCGTCGCGGCGGCGTGCAGGATCCAGCCGTCGTAATCGCGTTCCAGCCGGTCGATCAGCGCCGCATGATCGACCTCGCCGGCGTAATCGGGACGGTCGCGGTAGAGATGTGCGCAGCCGATATAGGGCGGGTCCGCATAGGCGATCTTCATCTGCCGAGCCCTCCGAGTGGACACGTCGTGGGATGAATGGAATGATTTTTCATTGCACTGATCCCGCGTCGGATCGGCGAATGAACAGGCTGTCGGATTGCGGTGCGACGGCGTATGGAGCGGTGTCGGAAGGTTCGGCAGGCGGCTCTGGATCGGCAACCAATGCGCCATCGGACTGCGGTGGTTCTGTATCGGATCGGCGCACGAACAGACCGCCGGGCTGGGGTCGCTCCGAATCCGGGCTGTCGATCAAGGTGCCGACGTAGAGTGGCGCCTCGCGCCAGTCGGGCGGCGGCGCGGCGGCGGAAACGGTGCCGGGAAGCGGGTCGCCGCTCAGCAGCGGCGCCAGCGTGGCGACATAGGCGCGGGTCTCGGCCGGCAGGGCCCGGCCCGAGGCCAGAT
This sequence comes from Paracoccus versutus, assembly GCF_000763885.1. Lineage (GTDB taxonomy): Bacteria > Pseudomonadota > Alphaproteobacteria > Rhodobacterales > Rhodobacteraceae > Paracoccus > Paracoccus versutus. The sequence goes on from NZ_JRKO01000027.1 coordinate 55,801, forward strand.
GCTCGTCGTAGCGTCCAGGCCCGGCATTGTAAGCGGCCAGCATGGCGGCGACATTGCCGTAGCGGTCGTGCATCTCGCGCAGATAGGCGGCGCCCGCAAAAATGTTGTCGCGGGGATCGAACGGATCGCTGCCGAGCGCATGGCGGGCGCGCAGCGCCGCCCATGTCTCCGGCACGACCTGCATCAGCCCCATGGCGCCTTTCGACGAGACGGCTTGCGGATTACCCCGGCTTTCGACCTGGCGCACGGCGCGGATCCAGTGCGGCGGAATGCCGAAGCGCAGCGAGGCTTCCGCGACATGGGATGCGAAGGGATCGCGGGTTTCCTGCACGACCGGCGGCACGGTCTGTGCCAGCAGACCGGCAGCCGGGAGGGCGACGAAAGTCAGGCCGGAAAGAAGAAGGGCGGCGATGCGGCGGACGGCGCAAGCCCGCCCGTTGGCATGGTGCGGGACGGAGAACGACATGGCTCAGTCCCGCTCGTCGCGCTTTCGCGGCCGCGACCAGTGCAGGCCCCAGTTGCGGCCGTGCTCGTCGGACTGGAACAGCCGGGCGCGGATCGGCTGCGCGAGGACGGGATCGTCGAGGGCGACCGAGATGTAGGTTCCGGCCTTTTCGCCGCTATGGGTCCAGCCGGCGCCGATCTCCGGGCCGTCCTCGCCGTCGAGATGGACCCGGTAATCCGGCGCGTTCTCGACATCGGCATTGTGGGTGGGCACGAAGACCAGTTCCAGGTCGAGCGTGACGGTGCGGATGCGGCCCTCGTAGCCCGATTGGGTGCGGGTGAATTCTCCGATCTGTGGCATCAGTTTGGTCCCTTCGGTTGATGGTTGGGGGTGGAATCAGGGGCTGTTTCCGTACTGGCCACGGGCCGGCGGAAGCGGCCATCGCCCGCCGCATCGGTCCAGAGCGGGACGATGCGGGCGGTGACGCTGGCGAGCGGGAGCGGGCCGAAATAGCGTCCGTCGAGACTGTCCCCGGCCTCCCGGTTCATGAGAAACACCTCGTCCGTGCCGACGACCCGGCAGCCTTGCCAGACGGGCAGCGGCCGGCCGATTCTGTCGCGCTCGCGCGCCGCGCCGATGGCCTGACCGTCGACGGTGATCGTGGCGCCGGTGCGGCAGACCCGCGTGCCGGGAAGCGCGGTGACGCGCTTCAGCAGCGACACGCCGGGGCCGACATAGCCGCGCGCAACGATGAACTGCGCCAGCGGTTCGGGCGGCGCGACCGCGACAAGATCGCCGAGGGCGAGGTTGATCGGCGGCTCTACGCGATAGAGCCCGAGCGGCACGCTGGCACTGGCGTTCCAGATCAGCCGGGGCGCGATCTCGGTGACGGAAACAGCGCCTATCGCCAGCACGGCAAGGCCGGTGGTGGCGAGATAGGTGGCGTGGGTTTTGCGGGTCATGCCGCACCCCCGTAATCCGCGGGATCATCGGTGGGGACATCGTCATCAGTGCCGGCATCGCCACTGTTTGCGCTGGTGGATGTCTCATCTTCAGCGACCGCGTCGTCCGTCGGCGCGCCGCCGAGGACCGCGTTCAGCGCGGCCTCGCTGCGCAGGATGGCGCGGCCGATGGCTTCGGGGATCTGCGGCACCACGGCGTCGCCGAAGGCCTCGACGATCAGGCTCGCCGCAGACGTCCCTTTGCGACTGCCGAGCGCAATGCGCCTGCGAGCCAGCCAGGCGGAAACCCCATCATCCATGCGTAGGTGATGGGCAATGCCGCCGTTCCAGTCAGGCCATGGCTCCGCAAGATCGCCGCCAAAGCCCGCGCTCCGCCCCATTTGTCCGGCGCCCGGTCGGTCATCGCCCCGTCCATCACCGCGTCCATGGTCGGCGATTTCCGGCGGTCGTAGGCCGGGCTCCAGCCATCCATGCGGCTGTCCCGCTTGGTGGGCGTCGGCAGGGTTTCCACAGCATGGCGCAGCAGGCTCGGCGTGTCGATCTGCGCCTTGGCGCCGTTCATTCGCTTGCCCGTCTCGATCTCCTGCGGGCTCAGCGTCCTGCCGCCGTTCGGCTTCACCGGCGTCGGCATCATGCCGCGGGTCGTTTCCGGCCTGTCGAAATGCAGCGCCTCGCCGATCGTCGGTGTGCGGTCGAAACGGTCCTGATCCGAGGTCATCCGGCCGTTGCGCCTGCGCAAGACGCTGCCCCGTGGCGCCGCATTCGCCGTCGGCGTGCCCATCATCCCGGCATGGCGGCTGTTGTGGCCTTGGAGCTGGCTCAGCACGTCGCCCCGGCCACCGCGATCCGCGTCTGTCTTGCGCGGTGTCGCCAGGATCATCCGCAGCGGATATGTCGATCCCGCCCCGCCGCCCGCCCCGTCCTTCATCCCGTCCGAGGCCATCGGCGTCGGCAGCGGGCGGTTGCGGAACAGATCGGAGAGGCCCGACTCCCTCATCGCCTTCCGCGCCCCCGAGCCCCCTTCCAGCCGCATCCCACCCTGCTGGGATTGCGACAGGGGTGTCGGCAAGCTGCCCGGGGTCGCAGCCGATGAGCCAGGACCGCTTGCGGACATGGTTGGCGCCGATATCCGCAGCACCCACCACGCATGGCCAGCAGGCGTAGCCGAGCGCTTCCAGCTCATCGAGCAGCCGGTCGGCGCCGCGAGTTCTGAGCACAGGGCTGTTCTCAAAAGCGAACCAGCGAGGCCGGCACTCTCCGACCAGCCGGACGGCTTCGAGGTAGAGGCCCGAGCGTTCGCCTTCGATCACCTTGCCCTTGGTGTTGGCGCTGCTGATGTCCTGGCAGGGCGGCGAGCCGACGACGATCTCGGGCAGGCATCCGAGGTCGGAAACAAGTCGAGCTGCCGTGAGGTCGCGGATATCCGCGTAGAGTCTGACATGCGGGAAGTTCTCCGAATAGAGGATGCGCCGCCATGCGACGATCTCGCAGGCCGCGATGGTGGTGAAACCGGCGCGGTGCAGGCCGAGGGTCCAGCCGCCGGCGGCGCCGCTGAAGAGATCGAGCACGCGCATCATGCCCCCACCTTCCGGCGCTTCAGCCATGCGGCATGCTGGGCTCTGGTATAGCTCCGGAACGGCTCGCCCGCGGCGATGCGGTTGTGAACATGCCGCCAGTGTTCCGGCGAGACCGTATGAGCGTCGATGCCCAGCGCCTCGATGGCATCGACCGCCTGCAGCACCCGTTCGACCTTCGGCCAGCCGCTGACCCGGAGCAGGATCTCGGCGCCGGGACGGATGAAGGGCAGCGTCTGAAACGGCTCGCCCCGCCCGACAGCCCGCAAAATGTCGAGGCGCGAGACCACGGTGCCGTAATCGTTGCCCGCCCAGCGGACCAGGGCGAAGACGCTGCCGGGGGCGAAGCCGACGGTCCGGTGCTGGCGGTCGAGCCGGTGCTCGTGGCAGATCCGTCCGAAGCGCAGCCAGTGCTCGACCCGCTTCTCCTGCCAGATCAGATCCACCAGGGTGAGAGACGGGTTCTCGGCAGGCTCTTCGCCTTTTCCGCCGAATGACACGATCCTGTCGGTCATGACGACCTCTGCGTCATGCGATCGGCGGAAGAGCGCATCGGGGCGGCGGATATCGTAGGTTCCCGCAGCGGATCGTGATACTGTCGCGAAAAGCGGATACATGCTCCTGGGCACGACGGGGGAAGCGCGTGCGGGGTCATTCTCCGCCCCCTTCCGGCCCGCGCCGATTTCGCGAATGAGGGACCATATCGGCGTCCGGGCGGGGGTTATCCACCGCCCGGCGCGCTTCTACCATGTTAGAGTCTTTTAAGTTAGATAAGTTACGGGACGGATTCCGTTCGTCGGACCAAAGGCTTAACTGCCCCTGGCACGCCCGAAGTCCCGATAGTCGCACGCCTGAAGTCCCGATACCGTCCACATTTCCGACGCCCGAAGTCCCGATACCATTCACGCAGTTATCCACAGGGAACTGTGGATAACTCGCAGGAAGGATCCGCAGCATCTCGACGTGGTCGACGCGCTCGATCCGCAGCCGGTATCCGGGCAGAGACTGGCGGGCGGCGATGCGCCGGATGTCGCAGGCGAAATCTGTGGGCTTGGCCAGACTGCCCGACTTCGCATGCAGATGCGGGATGTCGAAGCACCAGCCCTGCGGCTGACGGCCGGCATGTTTGCGGGCGACGCGGTAGAGCCAGCGTTCGATGCCGCCCTTGAGCCGGAAATAGGCCGGGTCGATGGTCAGGACCAGCGAGCGGTCGAGCACGCCGCGATAGAACCATTCGGGCAGCACGAATTCCATGCCCTCGACCCGGCCGCCGGCCGTGGTCATCTCCTCCCATTCGCCGATCCAGGAAAACTGGTGCCGCCGCCAATGCTCGCCATGGCGGATCGTGGTGCGGATCACCGTCGATTGCAGCCGCGCCAGCGCCCCCTTCAGTAGCCGGTAGTCGCGCGCACCGGTCTGGCGGCCGATGGCGGTCAGGAGCTGGTAGGGGGTGAAGCGCAGGAAGCGCGAGGTCTGCAGCCCGGCGTTCTCGGCATCGACGATCCGGCTGGCGGCCCAGATCAGGATATCGGCGTCCCAGATGGTCGCCATGCCGTGCTCGGGAAAGCCCTGGACATGGACCTGAACACCGCCGGATTCGTAGTGGATGGGCGTCAGGCGCTTGGTCTTCGCGAGCGAGAAAAAGGGACGTTCCATCAGATCGCGCTGATCGCGCGGGCGGACCTCGCCTCCCGCCCCCGTCACCACGAAGGGGCTGAGGCGGCGGCGCTCGCCGGAAAGACGGGGGCGGCGGGGCGCTCTCATCCCTGCCCCCTCAGCGCCGGTAGCGGCCGGCATGGGCCGGCGGCGTCACGGCATGGCGCTTGGCGGGCAACACCGTGCCGCGCGGATCGGAGGTCGAGGTGACGGCCCCGCGCTCGGCCCAGGCCTGCAGGTCGTCGACGGCATAGACGACGCGGCCGCCGAGCTTGTGAAACACCGGACCGGTGCCGAAGCTGCGGTGCTTTTCCAGCGTCCGGCCGGAGAGGCCGAGGAAATAGGCGGCTTCCGGGGTGCGCAGAAAGCGCGGCGGCAGGTCGGTAAGATCGGGCTTCATCGTCGGGCCTCCGTGCGGTTGGCGGGGCCGCTGGCGAGCAGCGGCGTATGGAGGACAGGGTGACGGAGAAGATTCGGCCGCAGGGAGTGCGAAGTTGAGAGGGCCAAATTCTCACCCCCCGCCCTGCGTCGGAGCATCGGACCCGGAAAACTTGACGTAAGACCACGCGCGCCTTACTTTTATCCTTACTAGAAGAAAGGACCGATCCGATGCCCACGGCGACCATCACGTCGAAAGGCCAGATCACCATCCCGCAGAAGGTCCGCATGGACATGGGCCTGACGCCCGGCGACCGGGTGGATTTCGTGCGTATGGACGACGGCCATTACGCCGTCGTGCCCGCCTCGCATTCGATCCGCGCACTGAAGGGCATCGTGCCCCGGCCCGACAAGCCGGTGAGCCTTGAGGACATGCAGGCGGCGATCCTGGGCGCAGCGACCGGCGAATGATCGGCATCGATACCAATGTGCTGGTGCGCTATCTGGCGCAGGACGACGCCACCCAAGCGGCCATCGCCACGGAAATCGTCGAGGGCTTCACGCCGGAGGAGCCGGGCTTTATCTCGCAGGTGGTGCTGGTGGAAACCGTCTGGGTGCTGACCCGCGCCTACCGGATGACGCGCGAGGCCATCGCCGATGCCGTGGAGGTGCTGCTGCGGTCGCGCGAACTGATCGTCGAGCGCACCGAGGCCGGCTATCTGGCGCTGGCCACCTATCGGGCGACGAAGGCGGATTTCGCCGATGCGCTGATCGCGCATGGCGGGCGGCTCGAGGGCTGCGTCGAGACCCTGACCTTTGACCGCGGCGCCGCGAGCCATGCCGGCATGCGGCTGCTCGGATCCTGACGGGCAGCGGCAAGCCCAGCCGCCCCAACGAGCAGGGCATTGCCGCCGGAGGGTTCATTCAGGCAAGGACTGCTTCGGATTGATCCCGCGAAGGCGCCTGCGGAAGACGGCAGGACCGCGCCTCCTTCCGACGGCGCAGGATTACCGAGGTTCCATGCCGGCGGTTCCAGACGTCCAGCGACATCACGGCGTGCGCGGGCAAGGCGGGGTCGATAGGCGCCCCTTGCCCGCACGCTGGTGAACCAGCAGCGAGCCCAGCCCCGAGATCGCGATCAGCACCAGCCCCGCCAGCGAGACCAGATCGGGCCAATCACCGAAGACGACAATCCCCAGCGCCGTGGCCGAAATCAACTGGCTGTAGACCAGCGGCGCGATCAGGCTGGCTTCGGCCTTCCTGCTGGCCATCACCAGCAGATAGTTGCCCAGGGCCGAGCCGACGGCGCTGATCAGAAGAAGCGCAAGCAGGGGCATGTCCGGCACGGGAAAATCGGATTGCAGGCCGAAGGGCGTCAGGACGACGGCTCCGATGAGAAGTTGCGAGATCAGCAGGAATCGCGGCCGGAATGTTCCCGCCAGGGTGCGGGTCATGACCAGATAGGCGCCGTAGAACGTCCCGGCTGCCAAGGCGAAAGCCATGCCGGCGGAACTGCCGAAACCGGGTTTGACCACCAGCATCACGCCGGCGAAGCCGAGCGCCAGCAAGAGGCTTCTTTGTGACGATGGCCTCTCGCCCAGGAACAGGATCGCCAGGACATAGGACACGACCGGGCCGACGAAGAAGGCTCCGAAGACATTGGCGATCGGTTCCGTCTTCAGGGCCGTCAGGATGCAGCAGATCCCGCAAACGATGAATCCCGCCCTCAGCAGGACGCGCCAGTCCAGCAAGGCGGGCAGTTCCTGCCGCGCCAATCCGCTGAACGGAAGCAGCATCAGCGCGGCCAGGAGGAACCGCGACCATGCCACGATAAAGGGATCCACCCCGCCGCCGGTCAACAGTTTGCCCGCCGTATCCCCGATGACCACGCAGGTCACCGCGATGAAGACTGTCGCGATCAGTCGTAGCAAATCCGGCGTATTGGTCATGATCGTTCTCGGGAAGCGGAACTGAGGCGGGCATCTGGTCCGGGGCAGACCTTGCGACGTTGCGCGAAGGATTGGAAGGCCACCGTCCCGACAGTCCCGACAGCTACTTCCGCCGTCGCCGTCGCAGCAGGCGGCGATAACCGCCGCCGATCATGGCGCGGGCATCCCTGACGAAGCCCATGACCGCATCCCGCAGGGCGGAGGACTTCCACGGCTCGTCGCCGACGCGGTCTGCGCCGTAGATCGCGCGGGCGATCTCGCGATAGCTCGCCCCGCTCATGCGCCCGTCGATGGCCTGCAGCATCCGACGCGCCCGCCGGCGCTGCCGCTCGGTCAGGCGCCCGTCCGGCGGCACGCTCCGCCGCATGAGAAAGCAGAGGAGGCGCGTGGCGGCCTCGATCCGGTCGAGACCATCGGCGTCGAGCGGGATGACGACGGCCAGCGGCGCATTCGTATCGACGCCCGCCAGCCGCAGCAGGTGCAGGCTTCGGCCATCACCGATGTCGCAGCGGAACCAGGTGCCATCGGAATTCACCCGGGTATCAGCCCTGCTCAGAAGGTCGGACAGGTTGTCCTCAACAGGCAGGACGGATGGCACCGCATCGAGCACGATGCTTCCAGGATCGCATGACGGCAGCCAGTAGACCGGCGTATCGACGCAGGACAGTCCGGGCCGGACCGGGAAACGTGAGCCCCCAGCGGTTCCGGAACCGAAGGACGGCGGGCGCGTCCGTCGCCTTCCGCGCGACGGCGCGATAGTCCTGCTGATAGTCCTCGTTGCGCCGCAGCCATTCCCAGGCGAGATCGGGCGCTGCGACTTCGTCGACGAAATCGTAGCTCGGCGAGGATCGCCACTTCGACAGGTCGGGTTTCATGTCCATACCCCAAGGTTGAAGCCATTTCTCGGGCGTTCAACCAAGGGTCGGTTTCATTTGTCTGCGCTAAAACCCCCTTCCGGGCAAGGGAGGGTGCGGCAGAGGCAAATCGGCGGATTTCTACTTGCGATCAGCGGCCGTCGCGCAGCAGCAGCTTGTAGCCGTCTTTTTTCATCCAGCGCGCGCGGGCAAGATGGCTGTCGTAGATCCTGCGCGCCCGTTCCGGCTCGCGCTCGGGATCGAGACCGAAGAGGATCTGGACGGCTTCACGCCAGTCCGCTCCGTCGTCAGCGGAATCGTGCAGCCGCATATAGAGCTTCTGGTGCCGGCGGTCGTAATCGGTCAGTTCCGGGCCGGTCGGCACATCCTCCAGATAGTCTTTTTCCGTCACATCCCCTCTCCCGTCCGGGCGGTGATCGCGATGTTTTCCCGCAGCAGCACTATTCCATGCCGGGCCGCGTTCCACAACGAGCCGTGTTCCACGAGACGGATCCTGCTCCGCATCGTTAACCAGACACAGTAACTTGGTACAACTCCGAATGCCCGCACATCGGAGGCAAAAACCTTGGCATCCCATTTGTAGAGAATACTCCGTGGTGGAATGCTCATCAAGTCACCGATCTGTCGGTGATGAAGATTCGGGAGATATTCGCGCACAATCTGCGGGCCGCGCGGCAAGCCAGAGGCTTGTCGCAGGAAGAGCTCGCCCATCGTGCGGATGTCGATCGAACCTATATCAGCTCACTGGAGCGCCGCGTTTACGGCGCCAGCATCGATGTCGTGGATCGCCTGGCCTCGGTCCTGGAAATGGAAGCGTCCGACCTGCTTAAGCGGCCTGCGGAAGGCAACCGGCTGCCATCTGCGGAGCCGCCAAAGCCTGACAAGTAGCCCGGAGCGACGCCGCTGCGTTTCCAGCGGGCACCTGCCTGCCGCACACGCCGGATGCATGAGCTCGCAAGTCCATTTGTCTCGGCGGGGACGCTGTTTTTGTTGACGGGTCAGGCGTGGCAAAACTCTCCGCTCGCGATCTGGATGGTCCAGCATTCGCCTTCATCGTCGGCCATCATCTGGATCTCGGTGCGGTCGGCGTTCAGGATCGCGTGCAACCCGCCTTCGACGAAAACCTCCGGCTCATCGGCCTCGGCGTCCCTTCCGAGGCCCCATGCTTCCCTCACCGTCACCTTGCGGAATCGACCCTCGGCAAAGGCGGTGGCGAGGGTCGCGGCATTGGCGAGGCGGCGGGCGGTGCGTTCGGCTGCGGTCATGTCCGTTTCTCCCGGTAGGTTGGTTTCCTGCTGCCGCAAGCCCCATGATGGCGGGGCTGGGCTGTCGGCGCCGGTGGGGTCAGGCGCTTTCGATCTCGCTCGGGGTGTCGAGGAGGAGGTCGGCGACTTCGGTCATCGCCTGCAGGAGAATGATCTGGGCCAGTTCCTCGTCTTGGGTCTGCATCCATCCTCTGGCGATCCGCTCCAGTTCCTCGAGCCGCTGCGGGTCGCGGCGGATCAGGGCGCCGGCCGGTGTCGACCACCTGCGCGCCTTACGAATAATCTAGCAAAAACAATACTCTATCGCAAGCCGATTGTGCGTTTCTATTCGTTATTTTCAGATACTTAGGCGCGCCTCCAGCCTCCCTTTCGCCCGCCGTCCCTGCCTCAACCCATGCTTCTGGGCCGGGATTGGTGCTCACGTCGGATGTCGCCCTCCTGTTGCCTCGCTCCCCAGCCCCTTGTCCCAAGCCCCTGTTTCTTCCTCGCGGGAGAAGAACGAGGTCGGGGAAAGCAGCAGGCCCGCGCCGGAGGCTTCCCGGCCGGTCGATCCGGTCGGGGAGCCTTCTTTTGCCGGCGCGGCCTCGGGACGATCCGCCGCGAGCATGGAAAACCCGGCGGCTGGTGCCACCGGGCCTTTGGCCTCCCGCTCAGGAAGGGATGTCGTCTTCGTCGATGAACCGGCCTTCGTCCTCGTCGTCGGCCTCAGACTGCGGTGCCCGGCTCAGGAAATCCACCGTCTCGGCGACGATCTCGCAGCCGTAGCGGTCCTGGCCTTCGGCATCCTGCCATTTCGTGTAATGGATGCGGCCGCGCACCAGGACCTTCGTGCCGGATTCGCAATATTGCCGGATGGTCCGGCCCAGGCCGTTGAAGGCGACGACACGGTGCCATTCCGCGTCCTCGACCCGATAGCCCTTCTCGTCGCGGACGATCCGGCCTTCCGAATAGCGCGGGCGCGCGGTGACCAGCCTGAAGCGGGTGACGTCGGTGCCGGTGCGGGTGGTGCGGGTTTCGGGGGCCTGGCGGATGGTGCCGGCGAGGATGACGATGTTCTGCATTGTAGGTCTCCGTTGCTCGAAGGAGGGATCATTCCCTCCGACGAGACCCGGGAAAGTCCGTCGGGAGGCACCTGCAACTGCCGCCCCCGGGCGGGAGCTTGCCCGCAAGGCTTCGGAGTGGGGCGGGCAGCCGCGCCCGCGCGGCAACACGGTCCGGAGCCTTGGGGGTTGCTGGTGAAAACCGAACGGAGTTAGGGGATCGGACAGGCGGAGGGATTGGTTCGTCCGGGGGCATGACGGGGACATATCGCAGAACGGCGGCGTTCTCGCCGGTGCCGTCCGCATGGCCCCGGAACCGGCACCACCCGCGGCGGTGCCGCTTCGCTTCGCCTTGCTGGTCACCCTCGCGGCGGCCGCCGGAAGGCCGGATCGTTCGGGACGGGAAAGATCGGGCTGTCAGGTCGGGGGCGCGGAATGGCATGGCTGCCGTTTCATCGGCTTTGGGTTGGACCATCCGGCAATATTGCGAGACCGGCATGAAGCTGGTCGCATCGTGGCGGGTCTGCACTGCACGAAATGGCGGGATGCCGACGGCAGGGGCCGTAATGGCAGCGAGTTCGGCGGCGAGATGGATTTCCGCGCCGGGTGCGGCGGGCCGGGACCGACGACGAGGACGAGGGCCGGTTCATCGACGAAGACGACATCCCTTCCTGAGCGGGAGGCCCAGCGGCCTGGCGGTTGCAGCCGCCGGGTTTTCCCGTGGGCGCGACAGATCGCCCCGAGGCCCCGTCGGCAATCGCGCCGCCCGATCCGGCACAATCCGCGCGGGATTCGCCGTTGTCGGGATACGTTGGCCGCCAACTGCGAGAGGATCGTCACCGACATCGGCCGAAACCGCTTGCGGGTTCGGTGAGCGCCCCGCGGGGCGCGAATAGAGCCGTCCCCCGCAGGGGGACTCGCCCGGATTTTCTGCTCCGCGGCAGGGTGACGCTGCCGCCCGGAATTGGCCTTTGACCGCCAGAATACCTAGATCCGCTGCAACGCCTTTCTGCCGCAAGCAAGGATGACGCCATGACTTCTACGACCCTCAGAGTGAACATGCCGCAATGGCAGGGCGGGGACGAGCCCGCCTATCGCTTCGGCGCCGAGTTGCTGCGCTGGCTGGCGCCGCCGCATGACGGCCCCGAGGAGACGGTTGCGGTTCCCAGACCGGATGGCAGCGCGCCGCCGCTTGACCAGGGCATCAAATGGCGCGATGCGCTGCTGGCGCAGGCTCGTGCGGCACGGGCTGCCATCGAACGTCACGATCCCGACCGCATTGTCACCCTCGGCGGCGATTGCCTGGTCGATCTTGCACCCATCGGCTGGCTGAGCCGCAAATACGGCGACAGGCTGGGTGTCCTCTGGATCGACGCCCATCCCGACGTGATGAGCGCGGCCGAGTTCTCGCATGCCCATGCCCATGTGCTGGGGATGCTGCTCGGGCGGGGCGACGCCGATTTCACCGCCGAGGTGCCGGTGAAATTGGCCGCGCCGCGGGTGATGATCGCCGGCATGCAGGGCTGGAACGAGGCCGAAGCCCCGATCCTGAAGGAACTGGGCCTCCGCCACATCCCCGCCACCGATCTGGCCGAGACCAGCCAGCCGGTTCTCGATTGGATCGCGCGCGAAGGGATTACCCATCTGGCGGTGCATTTCGATCTCGACGTGCTGGATCCGTCGCATTTCTCGCCGCTGCTGTTCAACAGGCCCGATGCGGCAACGGATGCCTTTGCCGGGATCGAGCAGGGCCGCATGCGGCTGGAACAGGTGGTGCGGCTGCTGAAGGACGTGAGCGCGGCGGCGGATATGGTCGGCCTCGCCATTACCGAACATCTGCCTTGGGACATGCTGCGTCTCAGGAACGCACTCGCCGAACTGCCGATCATGAAGGCATGAGGGGCGTCCGGCCGCAAGGCACGACCTCTCTTTCCGGCCTCCGGCATGATCCGGCCGAGCTCCGATATGGGTGGTCTCCGCCCGTCCGGATCATGCCGCGCCGTTCGCGCCTGTCGCATCAGCCATGGGCACGTCAGCCGATACCCTCGTCCTGCCTCCGCGAGCCGGGCCAAGCCCGGCGAGCGCGATTTTTTCGGCCCCCTATCCAAGGCGCGCACGCGGGACGGCCGCCGGTCCATCGGATCGGCGGCCGTGACGCTTTGAGTTTGGTGGCTGGCCTATGGCCGCAGCGGGCGCCACGGTTCATTCGTCCCGATCGGGCGCCAGGTCAGGCGGCGGCAACGGAACGTGGCCCAGGCGTAAAGCAGCGGCTCCATGCCGTGCCACCAATCGGCCGCGATGTCGCCGCAACGGCCCTCGAACAGCAACTTGCCGCGCGCGGTGTAAAGCCGAAACTCCACCGACAGGGCATCGCCGTCTTCCGGCTTGCCGCGTGCGGGAACGCCGTCGGCGTCCTCGCCCAGTCCGATGCAACCGCCATGATGGTCCTTCGTGACAATCCAACCCATGTCGAAATCCTTTCCGTGAAGCTGTGGGATAGCGGCGCCCGCCCGATGACGGGCGCCTTTGGTTGCGGTCGGGCCTATGCGGCCGCCTTCCGGTCCCGCTCCTGCAAGGCCGCCATCCGCTTGCCGATGGTCTGGTAATGCGCCACGTCCAGTTCCACCCCGAGCCAGTCGCGGCCCAGCAGATGCGCTGCCGCCAGGGTGGAGCCGCTGCCGCTGAACGGGTCCAGCACCAGATCGCCCGGTTTCGTGAACGCCCCGATCAGCTTGCGCAGCGCCGCCACCGGTTTTTGGGTCGGATGCAGCCTGTTGCCGGTATAGGGGAAGTCCAGCACATCGGGCACCGGACGGGCAGGCAGAACCGGGTCGCCCTTCGCCAGCAGATAAGCCTGTTCGTGCTCGTAGCGCAGGAATCGCGCCGAGGAAGCGTAACTCTTGCGAAACACCAGATGCCCGACGATGCGGAACCCGGCCGCCTTCCAGGCCTCCACGAACAGATCCACCTTGTTCCAGCCGTAGAAGCTGACGCAGAAACCGCCCTTCTTCAGGACCCGGTGCATCTGGGCGAAGGCCGGGCGCAGCCAGCGGGCGTTGTCGTCATTGGCCACGGTGCGGCCCTGCCGGTCGCGGAAGCGGGTCACATAGGGCGGATCGGTCAGGATGAAATCCACCGAGCCGGTGCCGAAAGCCCGCATCGCCTCGATGCAATCGGCGTTGATGACGAGGTTGCGGGGGGTATTTGCTTTGCCGGTCATGTCTCTGTCCTTTCGGGTTCGGGGCGGAAGGCCCTTGTCCTGATCCGCCGATGGGCAGCGCCTCCCCGGTCTGACTTCGGGAAACGCATGTTTCCCCGGAGGCAGAGCGGCGAGGGCGCAGCCCGACCCGCGGCCGCATGGCTGGCGGTCCTGGGTCGGGGCGCAGGGGTGGGGCGGCCCGCAGCCGCAGGCGAGGACACGGCCCTGCGCTCCGACGACGCCCTTGGGCGGCGCCTGCCCTTTGACGGCCAGGCAGGCGGATGCGTGGCGGACAAATCCTTGAGACAGGAAAGCCTTCGGGCCGGGGGTGAGCCGGGCACGGGCCCGGTCGAGGCCCCCGGCACGGCTTCTGGGCAGGCGCGATCCGCGCCCGGCGCGCGGATCACATTAGATCAATGCGGCAGGACGCTGCTGGTAGGAATGGCTGGCAGTATCAAACCTGCGGCGCCAGTTCCCCGAACCCGTTCAGGTTGATCAGCGCGGCAATGCCGGTGATCAGCCCGGCCGTGCCGCAGAGCAGCTTCAGCGCGATGGCGGAGTCGATGGCACCATGTGTGACGCCATGGATGAGGGCATATCCAGCGATCATCGCCGGGATCACGAACACGGCCCGTGCCAGCAGGCAGAGGATCGGGTTCCTCGCCTTGAACAGCACCAGAAGCACCAGCCCGACCGACAGCAGCGCCATGGCGGCCGCAGCGAGAGCGGACAGCAGGAATCCGGTCTCGGTTGCGTGGATGAAGCTGAACGTCTCGACAAAAACCATCACCGGCAGGGCGTAGATGGCGAGATACCAGGCGATAACACAAGCGACTGCGGTGAACATGACGGCAAGCAGGATCAGGATCATGGAAGCCTCCGGACCAAGGGGATCAGGGATCGTTCACGTCAGGCTGCCCGAAGATGATACGCTCCGCCTGCGACCAGGATGCACTCCGCCGTTGCTGCGGATAGCAGCATTCCCAACATCCTGCGACGGGTCAAGCCGACAGGCGGAGGACCGGGGATTGATGCGGATAGATGCCGGAAATGGCCAATGGCCGGCGACAAGCCGCCAGCCCACGCGCTCATGAGGTCCGTCAACTATCCCGCATCGACCGGAATGTCGAAATGCAGGACGTCCTCGCGCTTTCCGAGCCCGGTATAGAGGGCGATGGCCGGTTCATCCCCGTAATCGGCCTGAACGTAAACCACCCAGGCGCCCCGTTCGGCCGCGATCCGTTGCAAGGCACCGATGAGCGCGGTGGCTATGCCCTGGCGCCGGTGGGTCTCGGCGACAGCAAGATCGTAGATGTAGATTTCCGAACGCGCCCGCTCGAATTTCTCGAGCTCGTAGGCGATCAGGCCGCCGACGACGACGGCGCCGTCCATGGCCGCCAGCGCGATGAGATGATCCCCGGCCAGAAGGCCGCTCAGATAGGCGTCGTCCGGCGGCTCTCCCAAGTAAGTGTCGGGATCGTTGAAGGCATCCCCGAACAGGGCGTTCATCTGCCGCAGGACGGAAACGTCGGATCGGCCCAGGCACCTGATCGACACGGACATCGGCAACTCCTCCTCATGCTTCAGGTGTATCATACCCTGAACCGCCCCTGCGCGTCGGGCCATGTCCAAATGGTCTCGTCGGCGAGGATCGCCTCAACGACCGCTTCCGCCCTCGACCTGGCACTCGGGTTGTCGCCCATTCCCATATGTTGGGTCTCGATCTCGACCAGGAATGCGACCACCTCGTCGCGGGGCGTTCCCCGGCGCAACTGGGACGCCGCCGCGATCAGATAGCCGTCGTATTCGTCCGCGAAGGACAGGTTGGCTTCGTCTTCCCACCTGCCCGCCGGGCTTTCCGGGTCCAGCAAGCCGATGGGATCCCAGAGCGACCAGCCGATATCGCGCAGCTTCGACAGCTTGATCCGGGGGTGCGGTGATATCTCGGTCATGGGGGCGTCGTGGCAAGAGTCGGGCGGATGGTCAGCTTCGCGCAGGCCGGGGAAGGGTCGCAACGGGAGACGCTGCTAACCCTTCGGTACCTTCGGCTTCGGCTTCGGCTTCGGCTTCGGCTTCGGCTTCGGCTTCGGCTTCGGCTGATGCAGCCGCCGTCGCGCGTTCGCGCGCAAGGCATTGCGCAGATCCTTGTTGATCAGATCGAGATCGAACCATTCCGGATCGAAATGCCCGCCCGCCCAGCGCAGCATGGAGCGATGCTCCTCGTGCGCCGGGTCGCGGATGATCCCGAGGAAATCCTCATAGCCCCACGGCCCGCCGACATCCTCGGGCGGTCTCGCCCGTGCGCCCTCCAGACAGAATGCGTGGCGCGGCGCCGGATCGAGCGCCAGCCAATCCTCGATCCGGATCAGGTGCCGCCAGTCGTCTCCGAAATCATAGGCATAGGTGAAACTGCCGTCACGCCCGACGAAATCCTGCAGCCGCACCTCGGTAGAGTCGAAAACGCGAGGGCCGCCGAAACCGTCATCCAGCAGGGCCGGATCGCCGTAGCGCAACCCGCCGATGCGGAATTCGTGCAGATGGCTGTCGGTCCAGCCGAAGGCCGCCTGCAGGACCAGGTGCAGCCGGTCCAGCGTCCAGTCGGCGGGAACCACCAGCCGCCGCCAGATCTCCGGCTCGATCTCGGCCAGTGAAACATGCAGCCGCACCGCATTCGGAGGCTGGAACACCCCTGCCCTCCCCGATCAGATGGCGAAGTCCTCGAGGGATTTCCCGGCCTCCAGAGCCTCGGCGATCCAGCCAGGTTTGCGGCCGCGACCGCTCCAGGTGATCTCGGGATTTTCCGGATGGCGGTATTTCGGCGCTACGGTGGCGCGCTTATGCGCCGGGGACATTTCCGCCAGTTCGCCCAGCGAGAAACCGTGCTCTTTTGCCACCGCTTCCGCCGCAGCCCGCGCCTCGGCCTTGCGGCGATCCTCGAAAGAGGTGATTGCCTTGGCCACGCTCTTTTCCAGCTGCTTCAACTCGGCCAGCGACAAGGCATTCAGGTCGATATCGGTCATATGCGTCCCCTGTTGTTATGGCGCCGGTTTAATCCAACAGCGGACAAACGGCAAATCTCATCCCCATTACAATGGGCCCAAAGATCACTCGAACAATCCACCGGCTCTGGCTTATGTCCTCTCCACCAAAGCCGTTGTCCGCCCGGCATCGGTCTTGCATTGGTTTCCCCAGACTTGGCGATGCTCGATGATCCGGCTCACCGTCAGGCGGCAGGCCGCGTCGGAGGAATACAGGGGCCGCGCCGCCCGTTCCTCCAGCTTGGCCATCGCCCCGGACGACGAAAAAACCTTGCGGACGGCGATATGGCCGAGCGGCTGGTTCTCAAGCAGGAACATCTCGAGCCAGGCGCCGTTATACGCGTTCTCGAAGCCGATGACCGATCGGTCGGCGCCGAGGGCATAGATCGTGACGAAATCCCTTTGCCCCGAGGGATGCAGGCTCTTCGCGCCGGGCGTCAATGTATTGGCAATCTCGTAGCGCCCGAGCAGCCAACGCATGATCAGATCCGGCTCATCGCGCAGGGCCGCGGGCAGATCCTCGGCGCGGGCTGACCGGAAGTCGGGAAGCAGCGCGGTGTCGAGGCAGCGCCACTGGCCGGTCGCCTCGCAATGGAAGGTCAGCAGGAAACGCATCGTCCGCATGCCCCTTGTTCTGTTCTCGCGGCCGGTCGGTCACGAGCCGAGCTAGGCACAGGGCCCTGGGCATGCAAGGTATCACAGTGACGCTGCGACCACCTGCCCGAGGGGCGACCTCCGGCAATCCGGTCGCGCATCGCAATGCGGAGCGGTTTCCGGATCACCCGGTGTCTTGCACAAGCCGAACCGTCACCGTGTTCGCAGCCTGACCTCCCTGAGCGGATGCCCCGTGTCGATGAACAGCCGCCCCGCCGGCTTCAATGCAACCCGCAATCGTTCAAGGGCGCGTTGTTCGATCTCAGGATGGCGCCCGTCCAATGCCCCGACACGCATCGCAAAGGCGATGTCGAAAGGCTCTTCATTGGGCGGCAATTCAAAATCCTCGATCGCCGCTTGCAGGAACCGCAGGCGGCCGGTGGTGATTTCCGCGCTCGATCCGGCCATCGCGCTGTCGATCACCTTGGCCGAGCGGTCGATGGCCAGGACGAAGCCGTTCCCGACGCGTCGGGAAACCTCGCGGGCGGCAACCCCCGGCCCGCAGCCGATCTCCAGCACGCGCTGGCCCGGCATCAGCGGCAAGGCGTCGATGAAGGCTGCGATCCGGTTCGAAATCCGCGGGGCCATGATGCTCAGGTCTTGTCGGTCACCTTCGGCCACCAGGTGCCGAAGCACCACAGATTGCCCTCGGGGTCGCGGCAGATGAATTCGCGGCTGCCATAATCGCGGTCGGTCAGGCCCTCCTCGATCACCGCACCGGCGGCCTTGGCGCGGGCAAACATCGCGTCCACATCGTCCACGGCGATATAGAGGGACTTGCCGCCCTGCCCCGACGACTGGCCCACCATCTCGCCATAGGCGTCGTCCCTGTCGTCGCCGCACATGATCATCGACGAGCCGAAGGCCAGTTCGGCATGAGCGACCTTGTCGCCAGCCATGTATTTCGCGTGGATGGTAAAGCCGAAGGCCTTTTCCAGCCATTCGATCATCGCCGCCGCGTCGCGGAAGCGAAAGGTCGGGTAGATGCGCGGAGCTTCCATCATGCGTTCCTCCTATCAGATTGGGTCGTTTTGCCCGGTCGGAATGTCCCGGCCGTCCCGCCATGACCGCTGATGCGGCGCCGATCCGAAATGCCGCTCAAGCCATCCGACACCGAAGGCGACGATGTCCTGCGCGTCGAACAGATGGCAGCGCGCGGCGCCGACCATGCCCTCGCGGTGCCGGCCCGTCTCGACATAGGCGCGGGCAATGGTTTCGACCGCGTCCGGCCTGCCCTCGACCGCGAAGCAATCGAGAATGCCGTTCGAGTCGAAATCCGTGGCCGCTTCCCAGACCGTCCGGCCATCCGGGCCTTGCATCGGCATCTCGTAGCTGACACGGCGCTTGCCGGGAATGTCGGCGACGGCCTCGGCGTAATGCAGCACGGTCACGGCATCGAGCGGCGCACCCAGCAGCAGGGTCTTACCGCCAAGGCGCACGAAGCGTTCCAGCGGCGAGCCTTCGCCCAGGGCCTGGCCCAGCCGGTGCGGTTCGACCAGGGTCCCGGCCAGCGGGCCGACCGCGACCATCGAGGCATCCGGGTGGGCGCTGCGCCGGGCACCGGGCAGCTCTGCAAGGAACCGGTTGAGCAGGCCGAAGCCGCGATATGTCCCGGCGGTCCGGGGATCGAAGGCGGGCCAGTCACGGCGCAGGGCCTCGTCCATGCGGACGCCGTTCAGGGTTTCCTCATAGGGCGAGCGGTCCCAGGAGGCATACCCCATCACCGTGCCGCCGGGCCCCACGGCATCCATGAGCGCCTGGACGACCCCGGCCGCTCCACCCTCGACCGGGCCGAGCGCCTTCAGCGAGGCGTGGACCATCACCAGATCGCCCGGCCGCAGGCCAAGCCGCCGAAGATCCGCCGTGATCGTGGCCTTGCTGCGCATCGGCCTAGGGATTGTCCCTGAACCAATCCACGATGGCGGGCATGTCGCGCTCGAAACCGCCGGGGATGAAGACGTTCAGCAGACCGACGCGCTCGGCGGTGCGGTTCCTGAAGTCATGGGTCACCCCGGCCGGGATGCGCAGGAAGGTCCCTTGCGGCGCGTCCAGCCAGTCCTCCCCGGCCAGGAAGCTGACCGTGCCGGCGATGACATAAAAGAGCTCGTCATTGCCCTCATGCGCATGCGCGCCCGGGCCGTCGGCGCCGGGCTCCAGCCACCATTCCGAGACGCTGTAGCGCGCAGCTGTCTCGTCCTCGTCGGCCTTGAACACCGCTGTCATCCGGCCGAGGGCGTAGCGCCGTCCCTCGCCGGGCGGCAGATGGATAACGCCCTTGCCCGCGTGTTCGTCGCTCATCGCTGCCTCCCGGTGGCTGGTGGAAAGGACCCCGACAGCATAGCCTGCCGAAGCCCCGCTGTCAGGTCCGCCGCCAGGAGCCCCAATGCCCGAAGACCCTAAGTCGCGTCCTGATCCGCTTTGCGCAGAACCACCCTCAGCGTGCCGCTGCTGCCGCCGCCGCAGAAGAACCGCGCGCCACCGTCGGATTCCAGCCCCGAGACCCCGGTGCCCGCCGGCATCTCCAGCCGCTCCAGCACCGCGCCGGTGGCGGGGTCGATGCGGCGGATGTCGCTTTCCTCGCCCTGCCAGGTGCCGTGCCAGAGCGCGCCGTCGGCCCAGGTGACGCCGGTGACGAAGCGGTCGGTTGCGATGCTGCGCAGCACCTCGCCGGTTTCGGGATCGACCTGGTGGATGCGGCGCCCGCGATGCTGGCCGACCCAAAGCGAGCCCTCGGCCCAGGCCAGCCCGGAATTGCCGCCCTCGGGCGCGGGAATGGTCGCCAGAACCGCGCCGCTCTCCGGGTCGATCTTGCGGATGACCGGCCCGGCGATCTGGAACAGATGCGTGCCGTCGAAGGCCGTGCCGGCATCGGCGGGGATCTCCAGCGCCCCCACCAGCTCGCCGCTGTCGGGGTCCAGCGCGTTCAGCCGCTCGCCGCTGGCGAACCAG
>NZ_JRKO01000028.1 GCF_000763885.1 Paracoccus versutus
GGGCGGGAATGGCCGGGCGCTGCTTGCGGATCGCCTGCTTCTCGACGATCCGGCCGTCCGCGATGCGGAACAGGTCCACGCCCTGAACTTCGGTCCGGCTGCCGTCCGGGTTGGTGGCGCGGAAGGTCCATTGGCTGACGCCGCGGGTGCCGTCCTCGGACAGGAAATGCGTGTGGTCGGCCCATTCGACGTCCGGCATCGTGGTCCAGACGGTCTCGAAGGCCCTGGCGATGGCGGCCTTGCCCTCGACCTTGTTGCCGTATTCATGCTCGCCGGCGACGGTGTAGAACACGCAATCCTCGGCGAAATGGGTCATCACGCCGTCGATGTCGTGGCGGTTGAAGGCGTCGAAGGTGGCCTTCAGGTCGCCGGCGGTCAGCTTGCGGGTCATCGGTGGATACTCCTCTCCCGGTCGGCGGCGCGCGGGCGCGCCTCCGGGACGTTTGCGGTGAATGGTTGCGGGTCAGCTCCGGCGGACGGGGGTCAGACCTTGCCCTTCCAGGGGATCAGCGCGCGCTCGATGCGGCGGATCAGCAGGTCGAAGGCAAAGGCCAGGATGCCGATCACGATGATCCCCATGATCACGGCGTCGCTGGCCAGGTATTCGGCCGAGTTCAGCACCATGAAGCCCAAGCCGCGGTGGGCGGCGACCATCTCGGCCGCGACCAGCGTCGTCCAGCCCACGCCGATGCCGATGCGCATGCCGGTGAAGATCTCGGGCAGCGCCGCCTTGAGGATGACGTGGAAGATCACCTGCAGCTTGCTGGCGCCCATGGCGTAGGCGGCATGGATCTGCTCGATCGAGACCGAGCGCACGCCGGCCCGCGCCGCGATGGCCATGGGGGCAAAGATCGCCAGGAAGATCAGGAAGACCTTGGGAAACTCGCCGATGCCCAGCCAGATGATGATCAGCGGCAGATAGGCCAAGGGCGGCAGCGGGCGGTAGAACTCGATGATCGGGTCCAGCAGGCCCCGGACCACCCGGTTCACCCCCATCAGGATGCCGACCGGCACCGCGACGGCCAGCGCCAGGAAGAAGGCGCCCAGCACCCGGCCGAGGCTGGCCAGCGTATGCTGCACCAGGGTCGAGTTCGACACCCCCTCGGTCGCGGCCAGCACGAACTTGCCCCAGACCGCGGCGGGCGAGGGCAGGAACAGCGGCCTGACCCAACCCATGCCGGTGACCAGGAACCACAGCGCGATCAGCGCCAGCGCCGTGGCCAGGCTGATGAGCGCGCTGGAGCCGTCGCCGGGGGCGCCGTAGGATACGCCGGGCCGGGCCGGGCGTGCTTTCATCAGCCGGTCAAGCATGGATCTTTTCCTGCTCGCCGGCGCGTTCGTCGCCATAGATGATGCCAAGGATCTGCTCCCTCATCTCGATGAAATCGGGGCTGGACTTGATGGCGCGGGCATTGCCCTCGGCCAGGAAGCGGCGGTTGAAGTCCAGCTCGTAGGTGTGGGTGATGCGGCCCGGCCGCGGCGACATGACGATCAGCCGCGAGCCGAGGAACAGCGCCTCCTCGACGCTGTGGGTGATGAAGAAATACATCTTGTCGGTCTGCTGCCAGATCTGCAGCAGCAGTTCCTGCACCGTCTCGCGGGTCAGCGCGTCCAGCGCCGCCATCGGCTCGTCCATCAGCAGCATGGCCGGGTCGCAGGTCAGGGCGCGGGCGATGCCGACGCGCTGCTGCATCCCGCCCGACAGGTGATAGATCATGTGCTTGTGGAAGTCCTGCAGGCCGACCAGCGCCAGGTTCTTCACCGCGCGCTCGCGCCTTGTCCTGGCGTCCACGCCCTGCAGTTTCAGGCCGAATTCCACGTTGTCGATGACGTTCAGCCAGGGCAGCAGCGCGTGTTTCTGGAACACCACGCCGCGCTCGGCACCGGGGCCGGCGACCGGCCGGTCGCCCAAGGTGATCTGCCCGGCCGAGGGCGCCATGAACCCGGCCATCAGGTTCAGGAGCGTGGTCTTGCCGCAACCCGAGGCACCCAGCGCCACGACGAAATCGCCGCTCTTGACCTCGAGGTTCACGCCTTTCAGCGCCGTGACGGGGGCGCCCTTGTGATGGCCCGGATAGATCAGGCTGACGTCGGAAACTTTCAGTGTCTGCATATCAGCGGTCTTTCAGAGGAAAGGGTTGAAGCGCGCGGGAAGGCGGCCCCGCAGGGGGCCCGCCGCCTATTGCGCCGCGGCCTGGGCGAAGCTCGGGTTCACGAAGGGGGCGTAATCGTCCAGCGCGCCGTCGATCTGCTTCTGCTCGACCAGGAAGCGGGCGCTTTCGCCCAGCGCGCGCACCGCGCCGCCGGTCAGCCAGGTCTCGGATGCCTGCTCGGCCGCATCCGGGAAGGACAGCATGTTCAGCGCCTCGACCGTGCCGGCGGCATCGCCGCCGATCATCTTGACGATGCCCGCGACCTGCGGGGAATCCTCGGTCCAGGCCGCCTTGTCGGCATTGTAATCGGCATAGGCCCCGGCCAGCGCCTTGGTAAAGGCGGCCATGAAGTCCGGGTTCTCGGCAGCGAATTTCTTGTCCGCCACCAGCCCGTCGAAGGTCGGCACGCTGGCCGCGCCGATCTGTTCGCTGTCGGCGATGACCGTGCCTTCCTTCATCAGCTCGGTCAGCACCGGCGGCCAGACATAGGCCGCGTCGATGTCGCCGCGCTGCCAGGCGGCCAGGATCTGCGGCGGCTTCATGTTCAGGATGTTGACGCCGCGCGGGTCGATCTTCCAGACCTGGTCCATGCCCACGAGCAGGTGGAAATGCGAGGTCGAGACGAAGGGCACGGCGACGTTCTTGCCGGCCAGATCCTCGGGCTTCTCGATGCCCGAGCCGTTGCGGGCGACCAGCGCCTCGGACTTGCCGATATTGTCGAGGATCCAGAACAGCTCGAACTCCACCCCGCGCGTCGCCGCGGCGGCGATCCCGGTCGAGCCGATCACCCCCACCGGCACGTTGCCCGAGGCAAGCGCCGTCGAGATGTCGCCGCCCGAGGAAAACTGCCGCCAGTCGATCTTGTAGCCCGCCTCCTTGGCCGCGGCGTCCAGCCGACCGTCGGCGATGGCGGCGATGAAGGGGCCGACGATCTGCTGGTAGCCGACGACTACGGTGGTCTCGGCATGGGCGGGGGCCAGGCCGAGGCCGACGCCAAGCGTCATCGCGGCCAGGAAGGCTCCGGCCCGGTTCATGTTGGTCATTCTTGTGACTCCCTGTCTTTCGATTGTTGGTCTTGCGACGCGGCCGAGCCTGTCGGCTCAGCCCCGGTGATTGGCATGGGCAACTCTGCACGGTTGCTTCTGCGGCAAAATGTTGCAGGTGACGGGGCGTAACGATATGTCCAGATGAAAGCAAAGATAAGGCCAGATGAGCGACCGGATTCCCGTCGAAATGTTCTTTTCCCGCGACAGCGATGCAGGCACGCTGCAGGCGCGGCTGGCGGCGGCCATCGTGCGGGCGATCCTGGAGACGCGGGCGCGGCCGGGCACGCGGCTGCCCTCGTCGCGGGGGCTGGCCGCTGCGCTGGGGATTTCGCGGATGACCGTGACGCTGGTCTACCAGGAGCTGGTCAGCCAGGGCTATCTGGAGACGCGGGCACGGTCCGGCATCATCGTCGCCGCCACCGTGCCGCACCGCCGGCTGAAGGTGCAGGAGCCCGTGCCGCACGAGACCGCGCTCGACTGGGACAGCTGGCTTGCGGGCCAGCTGCCGCGGCAGCGGGTGATCCGCAAGCCGGCGAACTGGCGCGACTTCCGCTATCCCTTCATCTACGGGCAAAGCGACGCGGCGCTCTTCGACCACAACGCCTGGCGCGACTGCGCCCGCCGGGCCTGGGGAACGCGGGATTTCGGCGAGCTGGCCTCGGATCTCTACGGCGCCGACGACCCGATGCTGATCGACTACATCTGCTCGCATTCCCTGCCCCGCCGCGGCATCCAGGCCGAGCCGGACGAGGTGCTGGTGACGCTGGGGGCGCAGAACGCGCTGTTCATCGCCGTCGAGCTGCTGGCGCGCGGCGACCGGCTGGCCGTGACCGAGGATCCGGGCTATCCCGATTTCGCCGAGACCCTGCGCCGCGCCCACAGCCCGACCACCTTCCTCGACGTGGACGAGGGCGGGCTGAACCCCGAGCTGCTGCCGCAGGGGACGCGGCTGGTGATCGTGACGCCCAGCCACAACATCCCGACCGGCGCGACCATGCCGCTGGCGCGGCGCCGCGACCTGCTGGCCCGCGCCGCCGCGCATGATTTCCTGATCGTCGAGGACGATTACGACTTCGAGATGTCCTATCTGGCCCCGCCGGCGCCGGCGCTGAAATCGCTCGACCGGTCGGGGCGGGTGATCTATGTCGGCAGCTTCTCGAAATCGCTGTTTCCGGGGCTGCGCATCGGCTACATGGTGGCGCCGGCGCCCTTCATCGCGCGGGCCCGCGCGCTGCGCGCCATCATGCTGCGCCACCCGCCGAACCACCTGCAAAGGATCACCGCCTATTTCCTGGCGCTCGGCCATTACGACGCGCATATCGTGCGGCTGCGCGGGGCGCTGAAACGCCGCCGCGCGCTGATGGAGCAGGCGCTGGCGGCCACCGGGCTGCGCATCGCCGGGGCGGCGCGCTCGGGCGGGTCGAGCCTGTGGATCGAAGGACCGGCCGGCATCGACAGCGCCGTCCTGGCGGCAAGGCTGCAAGAGGACAGCGTGCTGATCGAGCCGGGCGAGGTCTTCTTCGAAACCCCGCCGCAGCCCTGCGCCTTCTTCCGGCTGGGCTATTCCTCGATCCGCGAGGGGGACATCGCGCCGGGCATCGCCCTGATCGCCCGCCGCACCCGCGACCTGGCCGCGGAACAGGCCGGCTGACCGCCCGTTCCCCCGTCATGGGGGCTTTGCCCCCGCGCGTTCCGCGCTCCCCCAGGATATTTCGGCACGAAAGAAGCCGCGGCCCGGTATTCTCCTGCCCGGTTCTTTCGTGTTGAAATATCCTGCGGGGGTCTGGGGGCGCAAAGCCCCCGGATGCGGCGCCGGCCATGGTGCGCAAGGCCCGCCCGTCCTGCCGGGCGGGGAAAGCTGCGGCAAATCGTCCGCCGCACCTCCGTCTTTGGCAACCGCCGGCATATCCGACGCAAAAACCCGCAAAACCTGCGCCCTTGCGCCCTGCCGGGACGGAATGATAGACCCGAAAGCAAGTGCGGCGCGGGCCTTGCCCGGCAGCCGCCACAGCAGATAACGCAACGTCGGATCGAGGGGAACACACGCGCATGACGATGACACGGACCAGCTTTGACAAGGAAGATCTGCTGGCCTGCGCCCGTGGCGAGTTGTTCGGCCCCGGAAATGCCCAATTGCCCGAGCCGCCGATGCTGATGATGGACCGCATTACCGAGATTTCCGCCGATGCCGGCCCGCATGGCAAGGGCCATGTCGTCGCCGAATTCGACATCCATCCCGACCTGTGGTTCTTTGCCTGCCATTTTCCCGGCAATCCGATCATGCCGGGCTGCCTGGGCCTTGACGGGCTGTGGCAGCTGACCGGCTTCAACCTGGGCTGGCGCGGCTGGCAGGGGCGCGGCTATGCGCTTGGCGTGGGCGAGGTCAAGCTGACCGGCATGGTCCGCCCCGACCGCAAGCTCTTGCGCTATTTCGTCGATTTCACCAAGGCGGTCCAGACCCGTCGCCTGACCATGGGCGTCGCCGACGGCCGTGTCGAGGCCGACGGCGAAACCATCTATGAGGTCAAGGACATGAAGGTTGCCCTGTCGGCCGCCTGACACATGAACAAGGAGCACGCCATGCGCCGTGTCGTCATCACCGGGCTGGGCATCGTCTCTCCCATCGGCAACAATGCCACCGAGGTCACCGAAAGCCTGCGCGCCGGCCGCTCGGGCATCGTCTTCGCCCCCGAATATGCCGAGCACGGCTTTCGCAGCCAGGTCCACGGCATGCCGCAGATCGCCGTCGAGAACCATATCGACAAGCGCAACCTGCGCTTCATGGGCGCGGGCGCGGCCTATAACTTCATCGCCATGCAGCAGGCGATCGAGGATGCGGGCCTGGCGCCCGAGGATGTCTCGAACGAGCGCTCGGGCCTGGTCATGGGCTCGGGCGGGCCGTCGACCGCCAACCTGTTCGAGGCGCATCGCACCGTGATCGAGAAGGGCGCGCCCAAGCGCATGGGCCCTTTCATGGTCACGCGCTGCATGTCCTCGACCAATTCGGCCTGCCTGGCCACGCCCTTCAGGATCAAGGGCGTGAACTATTCGATCACTTCGGCCTGCTCGACCTCGGCGCATTGCATCGGCAACGGCACCGAGCTGATCCAGATGGGCAAGCAGGACATCGTCTTCGCCGGCGGCGGCGAGGAGCTGGACTGGACGCTGTCGTGCCTGTTCGACGCCATGGGCGCGATGTCGTCGAAATACAACGACACGCCCCAGACCGCCTCGCGCCCCTTCGACGCGACCCGCGACGGCTTCGTCATCGCCGGCGGCGCCGGGGTGGTGGTGCTGGAGGAGCTGGGCCACGCCCTGGCCCGCGGCGCCCGCATCTATGCCGAGGTCACCGGCTATGGCGCGACCAGCGACGGCTATGACATGGTCGCCCCTTCCGGCGAGGGCGGCGAGCGCTCGATGCGGCTGGCGCTGTCCACCCTGCCCGAGGGGCGGCGCGTCAGCTATGTCAATGCGCATGGCACCTCGACCCCGGTGGGCGACGTGGGCGAGATCAAGGCGCTGCGCCGGGTCTTTGGCGAGGGCGCGGTGCCGCCGGTGTCATCGACCAAGTCGCTGACCGGCCATTCGCTGGGCGCGACCGGCGTGCATGAGGCGATCTATTCGCTCTTGATGATGCAGCAGGGCTTCATCGCCGCCTCGGCCAACATCACCGAGCTGGACCCCGAGATCCGGCCCGAGGAGATTGCGCAGACGCGCATGGATGACGTCGATTTCGATAGTGTCCTTTCCAACAGTTTCGGTTTTGGCGGCACCAACGCCACGCTGCTCCTGTCGAAATACCGCGAATAAACCAAGAAAAGGTTAAGCCATGAGCGAATTGATGAAAGGCAAACGCGGCCTTGTGATGGGGGTCGCGAATGACCGCTCGATCGCTTGGGGGATTGCGAAGGCGCTGGCGGATCAGGGCGCGGAACTGGCCTTTTCCTATCAGGGCGAGGCTTTCGGCAAGCGGGTCGAGCCCCTGGCGCAATCGCTGGGCTCGGACTTCCTGATGGATGTCGACGTGCTGGACGACGAATCGCTCGACCGCGCCTTTGCGGCGATCGAATCGCGCTGGGGCGGGCTGGATTTCCTGGTCCATGCCGTCGCCTATTCCGACAAGAACGAGCTGACCGGGCGATTCATCGATACGACCCGCGACAATTTCAAGAATTCCTTGACGATTTCGTGCTATTCGCTGATCGACCTGGCCCGGCGGGCGCAGCCCCTGATGACGAATGGCGGCTCGATCATTACGCTGACCTATGCCGGCTCGAACCGGGTCACGCCGTTCTACAACGTCATGGGGGTGGCAAAGGCCGCATTGGAATCCTCGGTCCGCTACCTGGCCAACGACCTGGGCCCCGAGGGGATTCGCGTCAACGCAATCAGCCCCGGCCCGATGAAGACCCTGGCCGGCGCGGCCATCGGCGGCGCCCGCAAGACCTATCGCCATACCGAGGCCAATGCCCCGCTGCGCGCCAATGCCACGCTGGAGGCGATCGGCGGCACGGCGGTCTGGCTGTGTTCGGACTGGGGCGCCTGCACCACGGGCGAGATCGTGCTGGTCGATGGCGGCTATCACGTGCTGGGCATGCCGCAGTCGGAAAACCTGTGATGCCCGTCCGCTTCTTCCAGGCCGAGGACGGCGCCCGGCTGGCCTATCGCGACGAGGGCGAGGGGCTGGCGGTCCTGGCCCTGCCGGGGCTGACCCGGACGGGGCGGGATTTCGACTATCTGGCGCCGCATCTCGCCGGCGTGCGGCTGATCCGGCCGGATTACCGCGGCCGCGGCGATTCGGACTGGACCGGCGCGGACAGCTATACCGTCCCGCAAGAGGCGCGGGACGCGCTGGCGCTGCTGGATCACCTGGGCATCGCGCAGGCGGCGGTGCTGGGCACCTCGCGCGGGGGGATCATCGGCATGCTGCTGGCCGCGACGGCGCGCGACCGGCTGTTGGGCCTGTGCCTGAACGATGTCGGCCCGGCATTGCAGCGCAGCGGGCTGGAGCGGATCTTCGACTATGTCGGCCGCAACCCGGCCGCGAAAAGCCTGGAGGACATGGCAGAGCGCCTGCCCGCGCTCATGCCCGGCTTTGCCGGCGTGCCGGCAAGCCGATGGCTGGACGAGGCCCGGCGCCATTACGCCGAGACGCCCGCGGGCCTGCGCATCAACTACGACCCCGCCCTGCGCGAGGCGTTCCTGGCCGCCTTCAATGGGCCCGAGGTCGATCTGTGGCCGCTGTTCGACGCCGCGCAGGGGCTGCCCCTGGCGCTGGTGCGCGGGGCAAACTCGGACCTGCTGGCGCATGAGACCGCGACCGAGATGCGCTGCCGGCATCCCCAGATGATCCTGGCCGAGGTGCCCGATCGCGCCCATGTCCCGTTCCTCGACGAGCCCGAATCGCTGGCCGCGATTCAGGACTGGCTTGCCGCCATGCGCTAGGCTGATCCGCCCGCCGCAAGGTCGGGGCATGATCGAACGGCCCGCCCCGGTTCTGGATCGGCACCGCGGCACCTCGCGGGCCTGTCCGCGGGGCCGTGGCAGCGCGGCCCGGCGGCCTGCCAGTCCGGCGGCTGGCGTGGCGAGGATCCGCCGCTCCAGTTCCGCCGATGCCGCGCCCGGTGGCCCGCCCTGAGCCGAGAGCCGACGGCTAGGCTTCTGCACCTGATGCACAGGATCGGAACGGGGGCCTGCCTTGCAAGCCCCGCGCAATGCCGGCGTCGCGCATGATCGGCCCCTGCCCTTGGGCCGGCCGCACCGCCTGGGACGGATGGACGATTCTGCTCAGCCGCTTTCCGGCAGCCAGCGCACGGGACAGGCCGCGATGCATGCCGACCGCCGGTCGTGCAGCCGCTTGGCCCCCGCCGAACCGCGATCAGCCCAGCGCCGCCAGCCCCTCGCGCTGAAAGCGCTCGATCAGCGCCAGTTCTGCGGCGGTCAGCGCGATGCCCTCGGCCTCGGAGCGGGCGCGGGCGGCAAGGCGGCGCTGGCCGGGCAGGCGCGCGCCCTGGCCCAGGATGGCGTCGAACAGCGCCTCGGCCGCAGCCAGCGGATCACCGGGCCGGCCTGCGGCGAAACGCGCCGGCGAAAAGGCCAGGATCAGCTCGCCATGCCTGGGCGCCAGGGCCAGCGTGCCCAGTTCGTCCAGCGCGCCCTGGCTGGTCAGGTCGCCGATCATCACCCCCGCCAGCAGCTCGACCATGGTCGAGATGGCCGAGCCCTTGTGCCCGCCAAAGGGCAGCATGGCCCCGGCCAGCGCCGCCTGGGGATCGGTGGTGGGCTGGCCGGCCGCGTCCAGCGCCCAGCCTTCGGGCAGGGGCTCGCCCGCCCGGGCCAGCAGCTCGATCTCGCCCCGCGCCGCGGCCGAGGTGGCGAAGTCGAAGACGTAGGGGGCGGCCCCCGCACGCGGCCAGGCAAAGGCGATGGGGTTGGTGCCCAGGATCGGCCGGTTGCCGCCCGCCGGGGCGACGGTGGCATAGCTGGGGCACATGGCAAGCCCGGCAAGGCCGCGCGCCGCCAGCGCCTCGACCTCGGGCCACAGCGCCGAGTAATGCACGCAATCGTTGATGACCAGCGCCGCCAGCCCCAGCTTTTCCGCGCGGCCGGCCAGCGCCGGCAGGCCCAGTTCGAAGGCGGCGGGGGAAAAGCCGCCGCCGGCCCCGACCCGGATCACGGCGCTGCCCTCGTCGATCAGCTCCGGCCGCGCATCGGGGGAAACCTTGCCGGCCGCCAGGGTGCGCAGGCAGCCTTCGATGCGATAGATGCCGTGCGATTTCGCGCCGTCGCGCTCGGCGGCGGTGATGATGCGGGCGATGGCATCGGCCTGCTGGGCGTTGAAGCCGGCGCGCATGAAAAGCGACTCGACCATCCGGCCAAGCTCGGCCACCGTCACCATCGTGCTGTCGTCCATGCGCCCTTCCCCGTCTGATGCCCGCCAGAAAACCGGATTTTCCCGCCAGGGGCAAGCATTCAGGCCCGATTGCCGCCCGCAAGGCGGCCAGGCATGGCGCGCCCGCGCCGGCTCGGCTAAAGCGGCAGGAAAGGGGGGCGCATGGATCTGAAATGGCTTGAGGACTTCCTGAGCCTGGCCGAGACGCACAGCTTCTCGCGCTCGGCCGAGCTGCGCGGCGTCACGCAAAGCGCCTTCAGCCGCCGCATCCGCGCGCTGGAGGAATGGCTGGGCACCGACCTGCTGTCGCGCGACAGCTACCCGGTGTCGCTGACGCCCGAGGGCGTGCTGTTCCGCGAGACGGCCGAAGAGGTCGTGCGCATGATCCTCGCCCGCCGCGCCGAGTTCCGCGACCATGCCCGAAGCCGGGGCGGCGAGATTTCCTTCGTGGCGCTGCACAGCCTGACCGTGACCTTCCTGCCGGGCTGGCTGATGCGGCTGAAGGCGGCGGCGGGGCAGATGACCAGCCGCGTCAAGCCCGAGAATTTCGACCGCTGCATCGAGGCCCTGACCGAGGGCGGCTATGACTTCTTCCTGACCTATGCCCATCCGCAGGTGAACATCCCGCTGGACCCCGCGGGCTATCCGCATCTGGTGGTGGGCCAGGACAGCCTGGTCGCCGTCGCCTGCCCCGGCTTTCCGCAGGAATGGCGGACCGAGGGCATGCCGATGCTGAAATATTCCCGCGGCTCGTTCCTGAACGCCATGGCGCGCATCGCACTGGCGCAGCCCGGCGCGCCCAGGGTCTATGTCGCCCATACCGACGAAGCCAGCATGGCCGAGGCGATGAAAAGCATGGCCGTGGCCGGGCATGGCCTGGTCTGGCTGCCCCGCCGGCTGGTCGAGGCCGAGATCGCGACCGGCCGGCTGGAGGTCGTGGCCCCGGAACTGCCGATGGAGATCCGGCTTTACCGCAATGCGGCGCGCGGTCGCGGCATCACCGGGCGGGTCTGGCAGGCCGCGCGCGAGTTGGGCGAAGGTTATGCAGGATCGGAATAACCCAGCGCGACTTCGCATTGGAAAATACGCGCGATCCTGCCTAAATCTTTGACACAGGGGGCGCGCGAACGCCCTGCCTATCGCAACAGATCCGACAGAAATGCGCATCGCGCCCGCACCGCCACCGGCGGGCGGCGCGCCTGCGCCCGAGGTGAACATGACCAAGACCCGCATCGAACACGACCTGCTTGGCGACCGCGAGGTGCCCGCCGACGCCTATTGGGGCGTCCACTCCCTGCGCGCCGTCGAGAATTTCCCGATCTCCGGCAGGCCCATCGGCGAAATTCCCGAGCTGATCCGCGCGCTGGCCGCGATCAAGCAGGCGGCGGCGCTGGCCAATGCCGATCTGGGGCTGCTTTCGGCCGAGCGCCGCGACGCCATCGTCGCCGCCTGCGAGGAAATCCGCGCCGGCCAGCTGCACGACCAGTTCGTCGTGGACCAGATCCAGGGCGGCGCCGGCACCTCGACCAACATGAACGCCAACGAGGTCATCGCCAACCGCGCGCTGGAGATCATGGGCCATGCCAAGGGCGAATACAAATACCTGCATCCCAACGAGCATGTGAACATGAGCCAATCGACCAACGACGTCTATCCGACGGCGTTGCGGCTGGCCTCGTGGCGGGGCTTGCAGAACGTGATCGCGGCGCTGGCCTCGCTGCGCGGCGCCTTTGCCGAGAAGGGCGCGGAATTCGCCGAAATCCTCAAGATGGGCCGCACCCAGCTGCAAGAGGCGGTGCCGATGACCCTGGGCCAGGAGTTCAACGCCTTCGCCATCACCATCGGCGAGGACGAGATGCGCCTGGCCGAGGCCGCCAGCCTGATCTGCGAGATCAACCTGGGCGCCACAGCCATCGGCACCGGCATCACCACCCATCCCGACTATGCCGAGCGGGTGCGGGCGCGGCTGGCCGAAATCACCGTGATCCCGGTCGTCACCGCCCCCGACCTGGTCGAGGCGACGCAGGATTGCGGCGCCTTCGTGCAGGTCTCGGGCGTGCTGAAGCGGGTGGCGGTCAAGCTGTCGAAGATCTGCAACGACCTGCGGCTGCTGTCCTCGGGTCCGCGCGCCGGCTTCAACGAGATCAACCTGCCGGCGAAACAGGCCGGTTCCTCGATCATGCCGGGCAAGGTGAACCCGGTCATCCCCGAGGTGGTCAACCAGGTCGCCTTCGAGGTGATCGGCAACGACATGACCATCACCATGGCCGCCGAGGGCGGGCAGTTGCAGCTGAATGCCTTCGAGCCGGTCATCGCCTACAGCATGTTCCGCTCGGTCAGCCACCTGATCGCGGCCTGCAACACGCTGGAGCACAATTGCGTGCGCGGCATCACCGCCAATCGCGACGTGCTGAAGGAAACCGTGCGCCGCTCGATCGGCATCGTCACGGCGCTGAACCCCTATATCGGCTATGCCGCCGCCACCGAACTCGCGACCGAGGCGCATCTGACCGGCCGCGGCGTCTATGAGCTGGTGCTGGAAAAAGGGCTTTTGCCGAAAGAGCGGCTGGACGCCATCCTGCGCCCGGAAAGCCTGACCAGGCCGCAGCTTTTCGTCAACTAAGGCAGGCGGGGCGGGGTTTCGGCCCCGCCGCTTCGCTTTAGCGCAGCCCCTCGCAGAACCCCTTGATCCGCGCGCAGGCATCCGCCAGCACCGCGTCCGATGTGGCGTAGGAGATGCGGAAATGCGGCGAAAGCCCGAAGGCCGCGCCAAAGACCACCGCGACCCCGGTCTCGTTCAACAGCGCGGTGGCGAATGCCTCGTCATCCGCGATCAACGTGCCGCCGGCCGAGGTCTTGCCGATCAGCGCCGCGATCGAGGGATAGACGTAGAACGCCCCCTGCGGCACCGGGCAGTCGATGCCGGGACAGGCGTTCAGCCCCGCCACCACCAGGTCGCGGCGGCGCTGGAACACGGCGCGGCTTTCGGCGATGTAGTCCTGCGGCCCCTGCAACGCGGCCAGCGCCGCATATTGGCTGATCGAGCAGGGGTTCGAGGTCGATTGCGACTGCAGCTTGGCCATGGCGCGAATCAGTTCCTCGGGGCCCGCGCCATAGCCGATGCGCCAGCCGGTCATGGCATAGGCCTTCGACACGCCGTTCATGGTCAGCGTGCGCGATTTCAGCCCCGGCTCGACCTGCGCCGGGGTGACGAAGCGGAAATCGTCAAAGACCAGATGCTCGTAGATGTCGTCCGCCAGCACCCAGACCTGCGGATGGCGCATCAGCACCTGGGTCAGGGCGCGCATGTGTTCGACGGCATAGCCCGCGCCGGTGGGGTTCGAGGGCGAATTGAGGATCAGCCATTTCGTCCGCGGCGTGATCGCCGCCTCCAGCTGTTCGGGGATGATGCGATAGCCGTTCTGCATCGCGCCCTCGACCACCACGGGCGTGCCGCCGGCCAGCAGCACCATGTCCGGGTAGCTGACCCAATAGGGCGCGGGAATGATGACCTCGTCGCCCGGATTCAGCGTCGCCATCAGTGCGTTGTAGAGGATCTGCTTGCCGCCGGTGCCGACCGTCACCTGCGCGGGCGCATAGTCCAGCCCGTTTTCCCGCGCGAACTTGTCGCAGATGGCGCGTTTCAGTTCCGGGATACCGTCCACCGCGGTATAGCGGGTATGGCCGGCGTCGATGGCGGCCTTGGCCGCCTCGCGGATATGCGCGGGCGTGTCGAAATCGGGCTCGCCGGCGGACAGGCCGATGATGTCCCGCCCCTCGGCCGCAAGCTCGCGGGCGCGGGTGGTGATGGCGATGGTGGGCGAGGGTTTGACGCGGGCGAGCGTCTGCGACAAAAAGCTCATCGAATTCATCCTGCGGCTGGCTGCCCCGTCATAGGGGCGGCGCCGCGGACAGGCAAGCCGGGGGCAAGCGTGGACGAGAACGAAGCAAGGCTGAAGCGGCTGCGGATGCGCAGCTGGCGGCGGGGCACCAAGGAGATGGACCTGATCCTGGGCCCGTTCTCGGACAGCGAGCTTGACGGGCTGAGCCCCGAGGAGCTGGACCTTTACGAGGCGCTGCTGAGCGAAAACGACCAGGATCTGTATCCCTGGATCACCGCCCGGCTGGGCGACGCCCGCCCAGGACCGCAGGCGCTGCTGCCCATCCTGGACCGCGTGGCGGGTTTTGCCCATCAGCGGCTGGCACGGAAATAGGCGCAATTTTAGCAAACTGCGCGGCGATTAACCGAAGATTGGCAAATCTGCGCCATGGTGGCGGAAACGAGGCCAAGAACGGAACCCGCTTATGCAACAGCGCAGCTCTGCCCACACGGTGCCGGCCCTGCGGCCCTTGCCGCCGCGGACCAACCGGGCCGACGCCTATCTGGAAAGCCTGCAAATGCTGGAGCGGCTGCATCGGCTTTTGCTGGACCTGGTCAAGGACGAGTTCGAGCGGCTGGGCCGCTCGGACCTGACGCCGGTGCAGGCGCTGCTGATCTACAATCTCGGCACGTCGGAGGTGACGGCGGGCGAATTGCGCTCGCGCGGGATGTATCAGGGCTCGAACGTCTCCTACAATCTCAAGAAGCTGGTCGAGCTGGGCTATGTCCACCATGAACGCTGCGAGATGGACCGCCGCGCGGTCCGGGTGCGGCTGACCCAGACGGGACAAGAGGTGCGCGATTGCGTGGCGCGGCTGTTTGCCCGCCATGCCGAAGGGCTGGAACTGTCCGGCGTGCTGGACGATCCGCCCATCGAGGCGGTGAACTTGCAATGGCGCCGGGTTGAAAGATTCTGGGCCGAGCAGATCCGCTACATCTATTGAATCGCGCCGCCGCGGCATGGCCCGGCGGCGCCGTCATGCCCGGCCCGTCGCCGGCATCGACCGCGGGGCCCCCTCTTCCCACCGGCTGGTCCCGGCGACGGGTCAGGCATCCAGCGTCTCAATGCGCGCGGTCAGGTCTGCGATAGGCCGACCCGACCCGGCGCGGGCCGGGCATGTTCAGACCCTGCGCCGCCTTTCGCCGCGGCCCCGCCCTCTATCAGTGGCCCGTGTTCTGCATGCTGGCCCAGGGCTCTTGCGGCGGCCCGGCCGGGCAGGTCCAGACCTTGCGCCGCCTTTCGCCGGTGTCCCGCCCCCTACCAGTGGCCGGTGTTCTGCATGCTGGCCCAGGGCTCTTGCGGCGGCAGCGCCTCGCCCTCTTGCAGCAATTCGATCGAGATGTTGTCGGGGCTGCGGACAAAGGCCATATGGCCGTCGCGCGGCGGGCGGTTGATGGTCACGCCCGCATCCATCAGCCTCTGGCACATCTCGTAGATATCTTCGACCCGATAGGCGAGATGGCCGAAATGCCGGCTGTCCGAGGGCAGGCCGTCGTCGCCGTCCCAGTTCCAGGTCAGCTCGACCGGGCATTCCGGCTGGCCGGGCGCGGCCATGAAGACCAAGGTGAAGCGCCCCTTCTCATTGTCGATTCGCCGCGTCTCCTCCAGCCCGAGCAGGTGGAAGAATGCCATCGTCTTTTCCAGATCGAGCACGCGGACCATGGTGTGCAGATAGCGGACCTTCATCTGTCGCTCCTTTCCGTTCGCTGCGGCCAGACTGGCATGGCGGCGGCCGGACCGCAACGTGGGGCGATCGGCTGCACCCGCCGCGTCCATACTGCCGGTTGATTGCATCCCCCGTCGGTGCCACAAGATATGCCCAACAGCACGAAGGATTCCGCCATGCCCCTGACCCCCGAACAACAGGCCGAGATCGACGAGCTGCGCGCCAGTCCGCGCCCCACCCTGCGCGCCGTCTCCGAGGGGATGGAGGGCCATCTCTACCGGGCGCATCCGGTGCTGGATCACGGGCTGGTGCGGGTCATCGACTACATGGGCGACGACGGCGCGATCACCCAGGCCGCGCGGGTCAGCTATGGCCGCGGCACGAAATCGGTCAGCAACGACGAGGGGCTGATCCGCTACCTGATGCGGCACTGGCACTCGACCCCGTTCGAGATGTGCGAGGTCAAGTTCCACGTCAAGCTGCCGGTCTTCGTCGCCCGGCAATGGATCCGCCACCGCACCGCCAACGTGAACGAATATTCGGCGCGCTATTCGATCCTGGACCGCGAATTCTACATCCCCGCCCCCGAACACCTGGCCGCGCAATCGACGGTGAACAACCAGGGCCGCGGCCAGGTGCTGGAGGGGGACGAGGCCGCTCGCGTCCTCGACATCCTGCGCGAGGACGCGATGCGCAGCTATGACCATTACGAGGCGATGCTGAGCCAGGAGGGCCAGCAGGGCCTGGCGCGCGAACTGGCGCGGATGAACCTGCCGGCGAATGTCTATACGCAATGGTACTGGAAGGTCGACCTGCACAACCTGTTCCATTTCCTGCGCCTGCGCGCCGATGCCCATGCGCAATACGAGATCCGCACCTATGCCGAAACCATGTGCGGCATCGTCAAGGACTGGGTGCCCTTCGCCTATGCCGCCTTCGAGGATTACCGGCTGGGCGGCATGCAGCTTTCCGCCAGGGGCGTCGAGGCGCTGAAGCGCCGCCTGGCCGGCGAGACGGTCACGCAGGAAAACAGCGGCATGAGCAAGGGCGAATGGCGCGAGTTCGAGGCGGCCTGGGGCTGACCGCCCGCCCGCGATCCCCTTGGGCAAAGGGGCGGGAAACCCCGTCGGGGCGGCGCCCTAAAGCGCCGTCCACCCCCCATCGACCGAGATCGTCGTGCCGGTGATCTGCTCGGCCGCCGGCGAGCACAGAAAGACCGCCGTGCCGCCCATCTGCTCGACCGTGGCGAACTGCCCCGAGGGCTGGCGGTGCAGCATGACCTTGGCGATCACGTCCTCGCGGCTCAGGTTGTGGGTCTTCATCTGGTCGGGGATCTGCTTTTCCACGATGGGCGTCAGCACATAGCCGGGGCAGATGGCGTTGCAGGTGATCGGCTCCTTCGCCGTCTCCAGCGCCGTCACCTTGGTCAGGCCGACGATGCCGTGCTTGGCGGCGACATAGGCCGACTTGTATTCGCTGGCCGTCAGCCCGTGCGCCGAGGCGATGTTGATCACCCGCCCCCAGCCCGCCTCGCGCATCAGCGGCAGCGCCACCGCCGTGGTGTGAAAGGCGGAGGACAGGTTGATGGCGATGATCGCGTCCCATTTCTCGGCCGGGAAATCCGGGATCGGCGCGACATGCTGGATGCCGGCATTGTTCACCAGGATGTCGCAGGCGCCGGCCTTTTCGATCAGGGCGCGGCACTCGGCGCCCTTCGACATGTCGGCCTGGATGTAGCGGACCTTGACGCCATGCTCGGCGGCCAGGCTTTCGGCCAGGGCGTGATCCTCGGGCGCGTCGGTAAAGCTGTTCAGCACCAGATCCGCCCCGGCCCGCGCCAGCTCATGCGCGATGCCAAGCCCGATCCCCGAGTTCGAACCCGTCACCACCGCCGTCTTGCCGCCAAGGAATTTCTGGAACATCGCTGCCTCCACGCCTGCGTTGCTGTTGCCGCCGCAGCATGGGGAAAAAGCCCGCACCGCACAAGGTCGGACACCGGCGGCGCGGCAAGGCGCGGGAGCCGCCGGCGATGGCAGGGGAAATACCGCTTCGTTCACTTTTTTGCGCGCTCGATTCCCCCGGCGGGCGCGGGCAGGCAAGGCTGCGGCGCAATCGCGAAACCCCCAAGAAAAAAGCGCCCGCACAAGGCGGGCGCAAGTCATGAGGCAGGTTTCATACAGGCAAGAAACCTATCGAGCAGTGCCTTATCTATACGCTTTTCGCCCCATGAGTCCAAGGCGTAAGTTTGCTTCAAGGTGAACGGGCGGTTAATCTGGGCACGGGCAGAACCAACGACCCGGAAAACAGGGCCATCGAGCATGCGATTCTTCAAGTTTGCTAACGAATCCGCGATCTGGCGGCGAATCGCCCTGTGCCTGTGTGTTGCATCCATGCCGCTGGCAAGCCTTGCCGAACCCCGGCATGCCATTGCAATGTATGGAGAACCTGCGCTTCCGGCCGGCTACACCCACCTGCCCTATGCCAATCCCGAGGCGCCCAAGGGCGGCACGATTCGCCTGGCCGAGACCGGCACCTTCGATTCGCTCAACCCCTGGATCCTGATGGGCAACCCGGTCTGGCCGATCTTCACCCAGCCGGGGTTGGTGACCGAGTCGCTGATGATGCGCTCGATCGACGAGCCCTTCACCCTCTACGGCCTCCTGGCCGAAAGCGTCGAGACCGATGCCGACCGGACATGGGTCGAGTTCACCCTGCGCCCCGAGGCGCGCTTTTCCGACGGCACGCCGGTGACGATCGAGGACGTGATGTGGTCCTATGAGGTGCTGGGGACCAAGGGGCATCCGCGCTATACCGCCGTCTGGTCCAAGGTCGAGACGATGGAACAGACCGGGCCGCGCTCGGTCCGGTTCACCTTCAACACCGCCGACCGCGAGCTTTCCATGCTGATGGGCATGCGGCCGATCCTGAAGAAGGCGCAATGGCAGGGGCGCGATTTCGGCCAGTCCAGCCTGATGGTCCCCATCGGATCGGGGCCCTATGTCATCGACAAGGTCGATCCGGGCCGGGCGATCAGCTTTCGCCGCAACCCGGATTACTGGGGCCGCGACCTGGCGGTCAGCCGGGGGCTGCACAATTTCGACGTGATCCGCTATGACTATTTCGGCGATGCCTCGGCCATGTTCGAGGCGTTCAAGGCCGGCGAGATCGACGTCTGGCGCGAACTGGTCGCGGCGCGCTGGGAACGCAATTTCGACTTTCCCGCCATGCGCGACGGCCGGATGGAGAAATCCGAGATCGCGCATGGCCGCCCCTCGGGGATCATGGGGCTGGTGATGAACACCCGCAATCCGCTGTTTGCCGACTGGCGGGTGCGGCAGGCGATGATCGAGACCTTCAACTATCGCTTCATCAACATGACGCTGACCGGCGGCAAGGATCCGCGGATCACCAGCTATTTCGCCAATTCCGATCTGGCGATGCAACGCGGCCCCGCCACCGGGCGCGAGGCCGCGTTGCTGGCGCCCTTCGCCGACCAGCTGCCGCCCGGCACCATCGAAGGCTATGCCCTGCCCGAGGGCGGCGAGCGCGCCATTGACCGCCGGGGCATCCGCGCCGCGCTGGACCTGCTGGGCGAGGCCGGCTGGACCGTGCAGGAGGGCGAGCTGCGCGACGCGAAGGGCCGCCCCTTCGCCTTCGAGATCCTGCTGAACCAGTCGGGCAGCGCCATGCGCACCAGCGCCGAGACCCGGCAGATCATCGACATCTTCGTGCAATCGCTGCGCAACCTGGGCATCCGGCCGACGGTGACGATGCTCGATGCCGCGCAATATGTGGAACGGACGAACAATTACCAGTTCGACATGACCTGGTATGAACGCGGGCTATCGCTGTCGCCGGGCAACGAACAGCGGCTCTATTGGGGCCGCGAGGGCGTGGCCAAGCCGGGCAGCCGCAACTGGATGGGCATGGACAGCCCCGCCGCCGAGGCGATGATCGCCGAGATGGGCCACGCCCGCACGCATGAGGATTTCGTCGCAGCGGTCAGGGCCCTTGACCGAATCTTAACCGCCGGACGCTATGTCATCCCGGTCAGCTATTCACGGATTTCCCGCTTGGCCCATCGTGCCGACCTGGATTATCCTGAAAACACGCCGCTTTACGGTGACTGGCCCGGCTTCATGCCAGAAACCTGGTGGCAGGAGGAAAGAGAATGAAATTCAGTCGGATCGCAGCCATCCTGACCCTTCTTGCGCTTGCCGCGTGCAATACCGTGGCCGGCGTGGGCGAGGACATCACCGGCGCCTCGCGCCTGGTGCAGGGCGGCCTGGGCGGAGGAGGCTACTGATGAAATGGGTTCACGTCCGCGACAACTGGCCCGCCTTCTTCGAGGCCATCGTCGAGAAATGGCCTGCGGCCGATGAAAGCGACCTGGAGGAGATCGACGGCGACCAGCGCGCCTTCATCACCTATATCGCCGAAGTCACCGGGCAGGAGATCGACGAGACCAAGGACGAGATCCGCGAATGGCTGGCGGGCGAAATCCCCTCGGACATCGTCATGGACCCGATCCACGACAATCACTCGATCAACCTGTCGGCGAAATATGTCGGCGAGGGCGAGGACGAATATGACGACGACGCCCGCTTCGGCGATGACGACGAAGTGCCCGACGACGGCGACTGACGCACGCGCCGCGGCCGGCCCCGGCCCATCCCGGCCGGGGGTCGTGCCGGGGCTGCAGGGCTAGACCAGCAGGTCGACCAGTTCGAACCGGGTCACGTCGACGATGCCCAGGTCCGAGATGCGCAGCTCGGGGATCACCACCAGCGCCAGGAGCGAATGCTGCATATAGGCGTTGTTGAGCCGGCAGCCGCAATCCTGCATCGCCTTGACGATCCCCTGCGCCGCCTCGGCCACTTCCTCGGCGGGCAGGTCGGACATCAGCCCGGCGATGGGCAGCGCCACCGTCGCCAGTTCCTCGCCGTCGCGGAACACGGTGACGCCGCCGCCGATCCGGCCCAGGTGGTTGGCCGCCGCCGCCATGCTGTCGCGGCAGGTGCCGACGACGATCATGTGATGGCTGTCATGCGCCACGGTCGAGGCCACCGCCATCCGGCCCCGGTAGCCGAAGCCCGAGACGAAGCCGTTCACCACGCCGCCCGTCGCCCGGTGGCGTTCGACCAGCGCGATATGGCAGGTCTCGCCCTGCGCCTCGATCACGCCGTCGTGGATCGGCAGCTCGGCGGTCAGCGCGCGGGTCGGGGCCTGGTTCTCGACCACGCCGATCACCCGCACCCGCGCGCTGTCGCCCATGGCGCGCACGGCGAAATCCGCGCCGGCAAGGCGGCGCCCCAGATGCACCGAGTTGCGCGCCTCGTCGGGCCAGGCGATGCGCGGGCAATCCACCAGCAGCTTGCCGCCTTCGGCGACCAGACGCCCCTGCGCGATCACCGCCTCGATGGGCAGGCTGCGCAGGTCCGGGGTCAGGATCACGTCCGCCCGCCGGCCCGGCGTGATGCTGCCCAGCTCGCGCTCCAGCCCGAAATGCTGGGCCGCGTTGATCGTCGCCATCTGGATCGCCACCAGGGGATCGCAGCCGCAGTCGATGGCATGGCGCACCACCCGGTTCATGTGTCCATCATGGACCAGCGTGCCGGAATGGCTGTCGTCGGTGCAAAGGATGAAGAAGCGCGGGTCGAGCCCCTTTTCGGTGATCGCGGTGATCTGGCTTTCCACGTCATACCAGGCCGAGCCCAGCCGCATCATGCAGCCCATGCCCTGGCGCACGCGGGCGATGCCCTGCGCCTCGGTCGTGGTCTCGTGGTCGTCCGCGGCGCCGCCGGCGACATAGGCGTGGAAGGGCCGGCCCAGGTCGGGGCTGGCGTAATGGCCGCCCACCGTCTTGCCGGCGGCGCGGGTGGCGGCGATCTCGGCCAGCATCTGCCGGTCGCCCGCGGCGACGCCGGGAAAGTTCATCATCTCGCCCAGGCCGACGATGCCGTCCCAGCCCATGGCCTGCGCCACCTCGCCCTCGGTGATCGGCTGGCCGGTGGTCTCCAGGCCGGGGGCGGATGGCGCGCAGCTGGGCATCTGGGTGAACATGCTGATCGGCTGGAGCAGCGATTCGTCCCGCATCAGCCGCACGCCGTTGAGCCCCAGCACATTGGCGATCTCATGCGGGTCGTGGAAGATCGTCGTCGTGCCATGCGGGATTACGGCGGCGGCAAAGCCGGCGGGCGTCAGCATCCCCGATTCCACATGCATATGCGCGTCGATCAGGCCGGGGACCATGTAGCGGCCCGCCGCCTCGATGACCTGCGTATCGGGGCCGATCGAGGGCCCGGCATCGGCGCCGACATAGGCCACCCGGCCGTCGGCCACGGCGATGTCGATGCCGGGGATCACCTCGCGGGTGTGGACATTGACCCATTGCCCGCCCCGGATCACCAGATCCGCCGGCGCGCGCCCCGCCGCCACTTCGACCAGCCGGGCCTGGGCCTCGATCCACGGTTTCAACATGCCTGCCTCCTTGTCCGTCGCCCCCAGATTGCGGCAGGGTGGCGCGAAAGGAAAGGCGGCGCGATGGAATGGAGCGGCGAGGCCAGCGTGATGGCGCTGCAAAGGCACGGCGAAAGCGCCGTGATCCTGACCGTGCTGACGCGCGAGGCAGGGCTGATCCGCGGCCTGGTGCCCGGCGGCACCAGCGCCAGGCGCGCCGCCATGCTGCAGCCGGGCAACCGGGTCAGCCTGCGCTGGCGGGCGCGGCTTGAGGAACAGCTGGGCACCTTCAGCATCGAGCCAGCGCGGGCGCGGCCGGGGCTGCTGGCCGGTGCCGATGCGCTGGCCGGGGTGAATGCCGTCACCGCGCTGCTGACCTTTGCCCTGCCCGAGCGCGACCCCCATCCCCGCCTTGCCGCCGCGACCGAGGCGCTGCTGGACCTGATGGACGCGGGCGAGGATTGGGCGGAAGCCTATCTGCGCTGGGAAATGCGGCTTCTGGACGAGCTGGGCTTCGGGCTGGACCTGACCAGCTGCGCGGTGACGGGATCGCGCGAGGGGCTGGCCTATGTCAGCCCGCGCTCGGGCCGGGCGGTTTCGGCGCAGGCGGCGGGGGACTGGGCACCGCGGCTCTTGCCCCTGCCCGCCATGCTGGGCGGGCGCGGCAATGGCGGGATCGAGGACGCGCTGGCCCTGACCGGGCATTTCCTGCAATCGCGGCTGGCCGAGAGCCATGCGGGCAAGCCCCTGCCGCCCGCACGCGCCCGACTGGTCGCCCGGCTTACGGCGTCGCGATCCGCCAGCGGATGGTGACATCCGGGCCGGTCATCACCAGCTCCTCGCCCTCGCGCCTGGCCTCGCGCACCGCGCCGAGCGCCTGGAAGAACGCGTGCTCGCCGCCCTCTTGCAGGCAGGCGCGGCGCGTCACCGCCAGCGCGCCCAGGTCCAGCGCCGGCAGCGCGGCGTTGTTGCGGCCGGTGAACAGGTTGCAGGGCCCCTGCCCCGAGACCGCGCCGTCCTCGGCGATGCGCAGGCTCGGCGTGCCCGAAACCGTGACGCCCTCGACCGCGACCAGCGCATAGTCGCCGGGGATCTGCGCCGCGCCGTCCGGTTCGGCCGCGCAGGCGGCCAGGCCCAGGGGCAAGGACAGGGCCAGGATCAGCTTGCGCATGGCGCGCCTCCTTCCGGGCAAGGGGTCATTCCTTGCGATAGCCCGGCTCATAGGTCAGGTAGGTCGGCCCCTTGATGGTCAGCACGCCGCCCTCGAAGGTGATGCCGTCGGCGGCCGACAGCGCTTGGAGATAGCGCGTCTCCAGCCGGCCGGCATTGCCCGAGCAGGCCATCTCGGTCGTGGTCAGCGGGCCCAGCGCAAAGCCCGGCGGCTCGGCGGTCTGGCTGGCCGAATACTGGTTGCAGGGCGCCTTGCCCGAAATCGAGCCGTCCGCCGCGATGGTCATGCCGACATTGCGCTGCGGCACGGTGTCGGAACCGATGCCGACCAGCACATAGGCGCCGGTCGGGATATTGCTGCCCGGAACGTCGGGCGTGGCGGGCTCGCAGGCGGCAAGGCCGAGCGTGGCGGCGAAGGCCACGGAAATCATCGGGATGCGGTTCATGGGCAGCTCCGTTACGTCATGTTGCTGCCATAATGCCCTAACGGCCCCCGCTGTCCAGCAGGGGCCGGAATTTCATCCTAGTCCAGTAGCCTGCGTGCAATAACCTGGGCCTGGATCTCGGCCGCGCCCTCGAAGATGTTCAGGATGCGCGCGTCGCACAGCACGCGGCTGATGGCGTATTCCAGCGCAAAGCCGTTGCCGCCATGGATCTGCAAGGCATTGTCGGCCGCCGCCCAGGCGACGCGCGCGCCCAAGAGCTTGGCCATGCCGGCCTCCAGGTCGCAGCGCCGGCCGTGGTCCTTTTCCCAGGCGCTGAAATAGGTCAGCTGGCGGGCGATCATGATTTCCACCGCCATCATCGCCAGCTTGTCGGCGACGCGCGGGAACTCGATCAGCGGTTTGCCGAACTGCTTGCGGTCGATGGCGTATTGCATGCCGATCTCGGCCGCCGATTGCGCCACGCCCACGGCGCGGGCGGCGGTCTGGATGCGCGCCGATTCGAAGGTCTCCATCAGCTGCTTGAAGCCGCGCCCCGGCTCGCCGCCCAGCAGGTTCTCGCCCTTGACCCGGAAGCCGTCGAAGCCGAGTTCGTATTCCTTCATGCCGCGATAGCCCAGCACCTCGATCTCGCCGCCGGTCATGCCGGGGGTCGGGAAGGGGTCGTCGTCGGTGCCCGGCGTCTTTTCCGCCAGGAACATCGACAATCCGCGCCAATCCGTGGTCTCGGGATCGGTGCGCGCCAGCAGCGTCATGACATGGGTGCGCTGCGCATGGGTGATCCAGGTCTTGTTGCCGGTGACGACCCAATCCTCGCCGTCGCGCACGGCCCGCGTGCGCAGGCTGCCCAGGTCCGAGCCGGTATTCGGCTCGGTAAAGACCGCCGTCGACAGGATCTCGCCCGAGGCCAGCGCCGGCAGCCATTT
Source organism: Paracoccus versutus (assembly GCF_000763885.1). Classification (GTDB taxonomy): domain Bacteria; phylum Pseudomonadota; class Alphaproteobacteria; order Rhodobacterales; family Rhodobacteraceae; genus Paracoccus; species Paracoccus versutus. The sequence goes on from NZ_JRKO01000028.1 coordinate 24,637, forward strand.
CGCCTTCTGCGCCTCGGTGCCGCCGCAGAGGATCAGTTCGGCCGCGATCTCGCTGCGGGTGCCCAGCGAGCCCACGCCGATATAGCCGCGCGACAGCTCCTCGGTCACGACCACCATCGAGGCTTTCGAGAGGCCCAGCCCGCCGTATTCCTCGGGAATGGTCAGGCCGAAGACGCCCAGCTCGGCCAGTTCCTCGATGATCTCCATCGGGATCAGCTGGTCCTTCAGGTGCCATTCATGGGCGTTGGGGATCACCCGCTCGTCGGCATAGCGGCGGAACTGGTCGCGGATCATCTCCAGATCCTCGTCCAGCCCGGTGGCGCCAAAGGTGGCGCGGCCATGGTTGTCCTGCATCAGCCGCGCCAGCTCGGCCCGCGCCTGGGCGGTATTGCCGCGCATCAGCGCGGCCGCCGCCTCGCCCGGCTGCCAGTCGAGGCCCAGGTCCGAAAGCCGGGCGAACTCGGTCTGGCTCATCGGGATGCCGCCGGCGATCTGGGTCAGGTATTCGCCCAGGCCGATCTGCAGGATCAGCGCCTCGGTGCGGCCCAGGCTGCCCGCCTCGGCCAGCCGCCCGGCCCAGCCGGCCAGCTGGCGCACCGATTCGACATAGGTCGCCAGCCAGGACAGCGCATGGGCGGCATGCTGGTGTTCCTCCAGAAGCGCCGGCTGCGGCTTGCCCGCGGGGGCGACCAGCGCGCGCAGCGCCTCGGTCGCGCGGGATTGCAGGGATTCGAGTTCCGGCAGGGCCTCGCCTGCAAGCGCAAGCAGGGCGGAAGGCGTATCGGCTGGCATCGCGGGCATGTCCTTCATGGCAGATTCCTTCATGCGGCGTTGCAGCATGACTAGCCGTTTCGCAATTGCAGCGCAACTATCATGCGCGATATAGCCGCATTATGAACTAAAATGTCCCGTCAGTCGCGCCCATTGCCGGGCTGGGTGCCTGCAGAATATCGGCCGGGACGATGGCACAGCGCCAGGCTGCTGCCGTCGAGCAGGACGGTCTGGCAACGGTCGATCCCCCTTTGCGACCGGCCCTAGGACAAGGGGGAACACCGTGTCGAACCCTTCCGCCCGGCCCCGCCCAGCAGCTTGCCTATTGCGTCCGCGCCCCGAGTGACGGCGGGGCCGTGCCTTGGCCCGAAGCGGCTGGCGAGGGCCTTGGCATGGCGGGGCGTGAACCGCTGGACATCCAGCCGGATGCGCAGCGATCCAGGGCCTGCCAGAGGCCAGGCGGACATCGCTGCGCCACATGGCCGGATGGGTCTGGTCCGCCACCGTCACCGGCACGCAATCGGCCGTCGGCGCTGCCGTTCCTCGGCAGCGCGCCCTTGATCCGGGCGCTGCTCAGGCTGGGGGCGAGGGGCGTGCCAGCCGCCCCGTGCTTCCGGCCCAGGCCGAGGCATTGCCGGTGATCCGGTCCCGCGCGCGCGGGGGATGGCGGAACAATATTTCCGGCGGAATCCCAAACCATCATCCGGTCCCGCGCGGGCGGGGGATGCCGGCGAGGCGGCTTTTCGCCCGTTTGCTGCGTCAATCCGGTCCCGCGCTGGGGGATGGGGGCGGCCCATTCGTGCCGGCGCAGCTCGTCATCCTCCGGTCCCGCGCGCGGGGGATGGCAATTTTAGACATGAATGGATTTGGCAAAAAAAACTCCGGTCCCGCGCACGGGGGGGATGGCGCCGCTTTCCGCCTGAGAGCCTGCCTCTTGTGCTTTGCGGAAAGATCCGAGGCGCGCTAAGCACCTTGCCAGAACCCGCAGAGTCTTACATCGCCCAAGGAACATGTTCGGCCTCGATCCCTTCCATTTCTGGATCGCCATCGCGATCACGCTGTTTTCCGGCTTCGTGAAGGGCGCCATCGGCTTTGCCATGCCGATGATCATGCTGGCGGCGCTGGGTTCCTTCCTGCCCGCCCAGCAGGCGGTCGCCGCGGTGATCCTGCCGGTGCTGGTCACGAACATCCGCCAGGCGCTGCGCGGCGGCTGGCGCCCGGCATGGCAGGCGACCTGGGACTGGCGCTGGCATGTCGGCATGGTGGTGCTGTTCATCCCGGTCAGCGCCTTTTTCGCGACCCGCGTGCCGCAAGGGCTGATGTATGCGCTGATCGGCCTGCCGATCATGCTGTTCGCGCTGTGGCAGATCCTGGGGCGCAGCATGGTCCTGCCCGTCCATCACCGCCGCCGCGTGGAGATCGCGACCGGCGTGACCGGCGGGCTGATCGGCGGCATCTCGGGCATCTGGGGGCCGCCGCTGCTGGTGCTGCTGCTGTCGCTGCACGTGCCCAAGGCCGAGCAGATGCGCGTGCAGGGCGTGGTGTTCTTCATCGGCGCGGCGGTGCTGACCGCCTCGCATCTGCAATCGGGGCTGCTGAACGCCCGGACCCTGCCGTTCTCGGCGATCCTGGTCATCCCGGCGCTGGTCGGCATGGGGCTGGGCTATCTGGCGCATGACCGGCTGGACGCGGCGCGGTTCCGGCGCTGGACGCTGCTGCTGCTGGTGCTGACCGGCGCCAACCTGCTGCGCCGCGCGCTGGAGCTTGCGGGCCCGGCGGTGTAACCAGGGGGCCAAAAGCGAAAGGCCGCCCATGACCACGATCCCCGATCCCGCCCAACTGACCACAAGGCTGATCCGCTGCGCCTCGGTCACGCCCGACGAGGGCGGCGCGCTGCTGCTGCTGGCGGATGTGCTGGGCGCGGCGGGCTTCGAATGCCATCGCGTCGACCGCGAGGGGGTGCCGAACCTGTTCGCGCGCTGGGGGGCCAAGGGCGCGCGCAGCTTCGGCTTCAACGGCCATACCGACGTGGTGCCGCCCGGCGATCCGGCCAGCTGGACGCATCCGCCCTTTTCCGGGCACGAGGCCGAGGGCTGGATCTGGGGCCGGGGCGCCACCGACATGAAATCCGGCGTCGCCGCCTTCGTCGCCGCCGCCATCGGCTTCGTGACCGAGACCCCGCCGCCGGACGGCGCGGTGGTCCTGGCCATCACCGGCGACGAGGAAGGGCCGGGCAAGCACGGCACCCGCGCGCTGCTCGACTGGATGGCCGCGCATGGCGAGCGGATGGATGTCTGCATCGTCGGCGAGCCCTCGAACCCCGACCGCATGGGCGAGATGATCAAGATCGGCCGCCGCGGCTCGATGACCCTGCAGGTCGAGGCGCATGGCATCCAGGGCCATGCCGCCTATCCGCATCGCGCCCGCAACCCGATCCACGCGCTGCTGCGGCTGCTGCACGAGTTGACCGAGGCGCCGCTGGACGAGGGGACCGAGCATTTCGACCCCTCGGGCCTGCAGGTGACGACGGTGGATTGCGGCAACCCGGCCTCGAACGTGATCCCGGAACGGGTGCGGGCGACGATCAACATCCGCTTCAACGACGCGCATACGTCGGGCAGCCTCGACCGCATGATCCGGGCGCGGGCGGCGGCGATCTCGGCCGATACCAAGGTGGATTTCGCCATCTCGACCGACGTTTCGGGCGAAAGCTTCCTGACCCGGCCCGGCCCCTTCGTCGACCTGGTCGCCGGCGTGGTGCGCGAGGAGACGGGGCTGGCCCCCGCGCTTTCCACCTCGGGCGGCACCTCGGACGCGCGTTTCGTCAAGGATCACTGCCCGGTGCTTGAATTCGGGCTGGTGGGGCATTTCATGCATCAGGTGGATGAGCGCGTGCCGGCCGAGCAGGTGCGCCAGCTTGCCCGCATCTATCGCCGCATCCTGGAGCGTTACTTCGCATGATCGAAAAGACCACCGACCTTGCGACCTGCCGCGCGATCCGGCGCGAGGTCTTCATCATCGAGCAATCCGTCCCCGAGGCCGAGGAATGGGACGGCCGCGACGGCGAGGCGATCCACCTCTTGGCCCGCGACGCCTCGGGCGCGGCGGTGGGCACTGCCCGCATCCTGGTCCAGGGCGCGACCGGCAAGATCGGCCGCGTCGCCGTGCTGCAATCCGTCCGCGGCACCGGCGCCGGCGCGGCGCTGATCCGCGCGGCGCTGGAGGAATTGCGCGCCATGCCCGGCGTCACCCGCGCCAAGCTGGGCGCCCAGACCCATGCCATCGGCTTTTACGAAAAGCTGGGCTTTGCCGCCTATGGCCCGGAATACGACGATGCCGGCATCCCGCATCGGGACATGGCGCTGGACCTGGGATGATCCGCCCGGAGCTGGCCGAAAAGCTGCGCCCCTGGGCCGAGACCGGCGCCGCGCTGGCCGCGACCGCCTTCGGGCTGTGGGTGTTCTCGCTGGGCGGCTGGATCCTGTGGCCGATCGGCGCGGCGATCGCCGGGGCCTCGGCGCTCTGGGCGCTGGACGCGCGGCGGCGGATGCGGTTCCGCCACGACACGCTGGGCCCCGGCATGGTCGAGCTGGACGAGGGCGCGATCCGCTACCTGTCGCCCAACCGGCTGCTGGGCGGCGAGATCGCGCTGCGCGAGTTGAACGAAATCCGGCTGATGCGGCTGAACGGCCGCCGGCACTGGCGGCTGAAAAGCGCCGACGGGCAGGCGCTGCTGATCCCCGTCGATGCCTCGGGGGCCGAACATCTGGCCGGCGCCTTCGCCACCTTGCCGGGGATCGAGATGGGCCGGGTCGCCGCCGCGCTGGCCGAGGGGGCGCCCACGATCCAAACCCTTTGGACGAGGCCGGTTCGCGCCCGCTTGACTTGAGCCGCCCGCCTTGCCACCTGTGGCGGGCAAAGGCAAACGAAAGGCCACCGATGTCCATTCCCCAACAGGGCGGCGGCCCGATCGAACGTCCCGAACAGCTGACCGAATACCTCGCCTCGGGCGAAAAGCCGCGGGAAAGCTGGCGGATCGGCACGGAACACGAGAAATTCGGCTATCGCCACACCGACCTGATGCCCCTGCCCTATGAGGCCGCGCCCGGCCAGCCCTCGGTCAAGGCCATGCTGGAGGGGTTGCAGGCCCGCTTCGGCTGGACCCCGGTGCTGGAGGCCGGCCATATCATCGGGCTGGAACGCGACGGCGCCAATGTCAGCCTGGAGCCGGGCGGCCAGCTTGAACTCTCGGGCGCGCCGCTGGAGACCATCCACCAGACCTGCGACGAAGTGAACCAGCACCTGGCCGAGGTCAGAAGCGTCGCCGACGAGCTGGGCGCGGGCTTCATCGGCCTGGGCGCGGCGCCGGTCTGGACCCAGGACCAGATGCCGATGATGCCCAAGGGGCGCTACCGGCTGATGACCGACTACATGGGCCGGGTCGGCACGCTGGGCACGCAGATGATGTATCGCACCTGCACGGTGCAGGTGAACCTGGACTTCGCCTCGGAAGCCGACATGGTGCAGAAGCTGCGCGTGGCGCTGGCCCTGCAGCCGGTGGCGAATGCGCTGTTTGCCAATTCGCCCTTCCTCGACGGCAAGCCGAACGGCTGGAAAAGCTGGCGCGCGCATATCTGGCAGAACCTCGACGCCGCGCGCACCGGCATGCTGCCCTTTGCCTTCGAGGACGGATTCGGCTACGAGGCCTGGGTCGATTACGTCCTCGATGTGCCGATGTATTTCGTCTATCGCGACGGCAAGTATATCGACGCGCTGGGGCAGAGCTTCCGCGATTTCCTGAACGGCCGCCTGCCCGCCCTGCCGGGCGAGATCCCGACGCTCTCGGACTGGGCCGACCACCTGACCACCGTTTTCCCCGAGGCGCGGGTCAAGAAATTCATCGAGATGCGCGGCGCCGACGGCGGCCCCTGGCGGCGGCTCTGCGCCCTGCCGGCGCTGTGGGTCGGGCTGCTTTACGACGCCTCGGCGCTGGATGCGGCCTGGGATCTGGTCAAGGGCTGGGACGCCGAGACGCGCGAATCCTGGCGGCAGGGCGCCGGCCTTCTGGCGCTGGATGCCGAGGTGAACGGCACCAGGATGCGCGACCTGGCGCGCGAGGTGCTGGCGATTTCCGAGGCGGGGCTCAAGGCGCGGGCCCGCACCGGCTCGGGCGGGCTGGTCCCGGACGAGACGCATTTCCTGAACACGCTGAAGGAAAGCGTCGAGACCGGCAGGGTGCCGGCCGACGAGCTGCTGGAGAAATACCAGGGCGAATGGGCGGGCGACCTCAGCCGCATCTATGCCGAATATTCCTATTGAAGCAGGGCCGGGTGATCCCCGGCCCTTTTCGCATCACGCCTGCGGCTCGATCCTGGGAGCCGGCGGCTCATCCGGTTCCTTGCGGCTTTGGATGAACTGGTCGAACTCGGCCTTGTCCTTGGCTTCGCGCAGCTTTTGCAGGAAGTCCAGGAACTCGCGATGCTCGTCCTCCAGCCGCTTCAGCGTTTCCTCGCGATAGGCGTCGAAGGCGGTGTTGCCGGTCGGCGCCGCGTATCCGAGGCCATGGCTGCGGCCGTGGCGGTGGTGATGATGGCGGTGGCGGCAGGAAAACATGCGTTTGCTCCAGATCATGTAACCCAGGATGGCAAGGCCCAAGGGCCAGCAGGCGATGAAGGCCAGGATCATGGCGGCGATCCAGGCGCCCTTCCCGCGTTCGTCCAGCCAGTCCCGGATGCCGGCCAGCACGGCGCCGACCCGGTCAAGGACGGAGGGGCGCGGGGCGATGTCAGTGTTCATTGCGGTCCCTTTCCGATGTGAATGTTAATCACATTTACATAGATGGAGCGCAGCCGGCCGGGTTCAAGGGAAACGGCGGAAATTTTCATGGGAAAGTTTCAGTCGGGGATCACGCCCAGCCCGCGCAGATAGATCAGCACCCCGCTTTCCAGCATGTCGCCCGCCGAGATGGGCGAGCGCGAGCCGGGCTTGCCGCGGCCGAACAGCTCGACCACGCCATGGCTCAGCGCCCAGACATGGTCGGCGACCATGCCCGGCGGCGGGCGGCGCCCATTGGGCAATTGGGCGAACAACGTCTCGGCCCCGCGCACCAGGATGCCGCGCGCCCGTTCCGAGGCCTGCGACAGCCCGGCATTGCCGGCGATCGAGATGCCCGATTCGAACATGGCCATGTAGAAGCCGCGCCGCTCGGCGGCAAAGGTCAGGTATTCCTGGCCCATGCGCAGGAATGCGGTCAGCGGCCGCGGCCGGCCCTGGTCGAAGGCGGCCTCGAGCCGGTCGGCGAATTCCTCGAAGCCCTGCCGGGCGACCTCCTCCAGCAGATCCTCGCGCCCGGCGAAATGGCGATAGGGCGCGGCGGCGCTGACCCCGGCCAGGCGGGCGGCCTCGGCCAGGGTAAAGGCCTGCGGGCCCTTTTCCTCGATCAGCTGCACCGTGGCCTCGACAAGGGCCTGGCGCAGGTTGCCATGGTGATAGGAGGTGCGGGCCATGTCCGGCCCTTACATGCCTTCGCCGAAGTAATCCTCGACCAGGGCGGTCAGCGCATCGGCCAGCTCCTGCGCCTCGGCCCCGCGGGTGGTGACGCGAATCGCGGTGCCGCGCGGCGCGGCCAGCATCAGCAGGCCCATGATCGAATCGCCCGAGACGCTGATGCCGTCCTTTTCCACGGTGGCCTGGGCGTCGAAGCGTTCCACCGTCTCGACGAATTTCGCGCTGGCCCGCGCGTGCAGGCCCTTTTCGTTGATGATCGCCAGTTCGCGGGTGACGGCCCCGTTGGTCATGTCATTCATGAAGCGGCACGTTTGGGAATGGGAAGCACATCGGCAGGCAGGACGTCATAGCTGTTGATGTACTTGCGTCCCGCATCCTTGGCCAGCGTCACCGCATCGGCCACCGACAATTTGCGCGATTTCGCCAGTTTCACCAGCATCGGCAGGTTCGCCCCATAGAGAATCGAGCGGTTCCGCGTCGCACAGGCCATCAGCGACAGGTTCGAGGGCGAACCCCCGAACAGATCCGTGACCACCACCACGCCGTCGCCCGCATCCACCGCATCCGCGGCGGCGCAGATTTCGGCCTGCTTCTCGCCCCGGTCATGGTTTTCCTCGATGGCCACGGCCTTGATCCCGGTTTGCGGCCCCACCACATGCTCGACGGCCGAGAGATACTCCCTGGCCAGCCCACCATGCGCCACGATGACAATCCCGATCAATTCGCCCCACCACGCACCAGCCGTTCACCCTTGCGCCAAAGCTGTGCGAGAGGCCCGCATATGGCCATCATCCCCAGGTGCCGGCGCCTTTTCACGGCGTTCAAGTTCCCGATGTCTAATTGACACTTGCCAGCCTGCTTTCGCAAGCGCATCTGCCATTTTTTCCGCCATTGTGACAGAACGGTGTCGCCCCCCGGTGCAGCCGAAGCCGATCGCCAGGTGCGCCTTTCCCTCATCCAGATGGGCAGGCAGGGTGAAAAGCACAAGATCCTGCACCCTGCGGAAGAATTCGTCGAATCGCGAATCGGCCATCACATAATGCTGAACCGGCGAATCGCGGCCATCCAGCGGCCGCAGTTCCGGCTGCCAATGCGGATTGGCCAGGAAGCGGCAGTCGAACATCATGTCCACCCCGCGCGGCACCCCGCGCTTGTAGGAAAAGGACTGGACCGAGACGGTCAGCCGCCGCCCCGGCTCGGTCTCGAACCAGCGGGCCAGTTCGGCCTTCAGGTCATGCGGCGACAGCTCGGACGTATCGACCAGCACGTCGGCGCGGGCGCGGATCGGCGACAGCATGTCGCGCTCGGCGATGATGGCGTCGAGCGGCGAGCCCTCGGCGCGCAGCGGATGGCGGCGCCGGGTTTCGTTGAACCGCCGCAAGAGCTGCTCGGTCGTGCAGTCCAGGAACAGCACCTCGGGCGCATATTCCGGCAGCCGGGTCAGCCGGTCGATCAGCTCGATCAGGTTGGCGACCGAGAAGTCGCGGTTGCGCACGTCCAGCCCCAGGGCCAGCGGCATCGGCCGCGCTGGCCCGTCCAGCAGCCGCGGGATCAGCGACAGGGGCAGGTTGTCGATCGCCTCGTAGCCCAGATCCTCCAGCACGTTGATCGCCGTCGAGCGCCCGGCCCCCGACGGGCCGGTGATCAGCACCAGCCGCTGGGCCTGTTCCTCCTGGCTGTCCATGGCGCTTGCCGCCTCCGGCATGGCTTGACCCTACCTTTCGTGCAAATCCGTATCCGCCCGGCCAGCGACAAGGTATTGCAACAGTATTGACGCAAGATGAACGCGGCCGGCCCCAAGGACAAGGGGCACGGACCTGCCCATTAGGTCAAGCCGCCGGTCGGGCGGCAGCCGGTCGGGCTCGGGGCGCGCCAGATCGACCGCCAGGGCCAGCTCGACCGGGCCATGCGGCGCGGCATGCAGGATGCCCACCCCCCGCGCCTCGATCCTGCCGCGGATCGAATCGGGCGCATCGGCGAGGATCCGACCGCCCTCGCGGCGCAGGACGGTGCGGTCGTCCGCCACCAGCGCCGCGCCAAGCGCCATCATCTGCAGCGCCAGCACGGACTTCCCCGCGCCCGAGGGCCCCAGGATCAGCAGCCCCCGTTCCCGGTGGGCGATGCAGCTTGCATGCAGGATCATGGCTTCCTTCCCCTTGCCTCTTGCCGCGGCGCGAATCGCCCCGGACCCCTACGCCGGACCAAGGGCCTTTGTGACGTTTTCCCGAAGCCAAGACCACGATCCGACAAATGATTGCGCTAACCGTGTCTGATTGCGCTAACCCTGCCCATATGTGCGCTTTCGCCGGGGAAATGCCGTGTTATAGGACGCGCAACGGCCGCTGCCGGCCCGGACTATCAGCAGGAGCAAAGGTGCCATGACCGAACCGCGCGTCAATCCGAATTGCCGTCTCGAAGACCAGGGGATCACGGGGCTCGGCAATGTCCACTACAACCTGCTGGAACCGGCGCTGGTCGAGGCGGCGATCCAGCGCGGCGAAGGCAAGCTGGGCCTGGGCGGCACCTTCCTGGTCTCGACCGGCGCCCATACCGGCCGCTCGCCCAAGGACAAGCATGTGGTGCGCACGGCGTCGGTGGAAGACAGCATCTGGTGGGAAAACAACCGCCCGATGGAGCCCGAGGCCTTCGACCGGCTCCATGCCGACATGCTGGAGCACATGAAGGGCAAGGACTATTTCGTGCAAGACCTCTACGGCGGCGCGGATCCTGCCCTGCGCCTCGACGTCCGGGTCGTGACCGAACTGGCCTGGCACGGGCTTTTCATCCGCCACCTGCTGCGCCGCCCGGAAGCGGCCGAACTGGCCGGCTTCGTGCCCGATTTCACCATCATCAACTGCCCCTCGTTCAAGGCCGACCCGGCGAAACATGGCTGCCGCTCGGAAACGGTGATCGCGCTCAACTTCGAGAAGAAGCTGATCCTGATCGGCAATACCGCCTATGCCGGCGAGAACAAGAAATCGGTCTTCACGCTGCTGAACTACATCCTGCCGGAAAAGGGCGTGATGCCGATGCATTGCTCGGCCAACCACGCCATCGGCAATCCCGACGATTCGGCGATCTTCTTCGGCCTGTCGGGCACCGGCAAGACCACGCTTTCGGCCGATCCCTCGCGCACGCTGATCGGCGATGACGAGCATGGCTGGTCGGACCACGGCATCTTCAACTTCGAGGGCGGCTGCTACGCCAAGACCATCAACCTCTCGGCCGAGGCCGAGCCGGAAATCTACGCCACCTGCTTCAAGTTCGGCACCGTGGTCGAGAACATGGTCTACGACCCCGACACGCTGGAGCTGGACTTCGAGGACAACTCGCTGACCGACAACATGCGCTGCGCCTATCCGCTGGAGCAGATCTCGAACGCGTCGGAAACCTCGCTGGGCGGCCAGCCCAGGAACGTGATCATGCTGACCTGCGACGCCTATGGCGTGCTGCCGCCGATCGCGCGGCTGACCCCGGCGCAGGCGATGTATCACTTCCTGTCGGGCTTCACCTCCAAGACGCCGGGGACCGAGGTCGGCGTGACCGAGCCGACGCCCACCTTCTCGACCTGCTTCGGCGCCCCCTTCATGCCGCGGCGGCCGGAAGTCTATGGCAAGCTCCTGCAGGAAAAGATCGCCAAGACCGGCGCGGCCTGCTGGCTGGTCAACACCGGCTGGACCGGCGGCGCCTTCGGCACCGGCAAGCGCATGCCGATCAAGGCGACCCGCGCCCTGCTGACCGCGGCGCTGGACGGCTCGCTGAACCAGGTCGAGTTCCGCAAGGATCCGAATTTCGGCTTCGAGGTTCCGGTTTCGGTTCCCGGCGTCGAGGACAAGCTGCTCGACCCGCGGCAGACCTGGGCGGACGGCGCCGCCTATGACGCCCAGGCCCGCAAGCTGGTCGGCATGTTCAGCGACAATTTCGCGCAATATGCCGACAAGATCGACGACGACGTCCGCGCCGCCGCCATCGGCTGAGAGCCAGGATCCAGGCGATGCAGGAGAGGCGGTCCAAGGGGCCGCCTTTTCGCTTGCACCGGCGCCGCAAGGGGGCTTTGCGCCCCCGTCGGCCTGCGGCCGACTCCCCCGCAGGATATTTGGACACGAAAGAAGCCGGCGGAGTCGCCACGTCGCTTCTTTCGTGTCCAAATATCCTGGGGGAGCGCGGAACGCGCGGGGGCAAAGCCCCCTTCTTCAGCCCTGCCGCCGAACCCGCCGCCGCTTTTGCGCGCGCTTGATCTCGGCCAGCCGGGCTTGGGTGGCGCGCTTGCGCATCGGTCCCTTGCCGCGCCCGCCGCCCGAGCCTTGCGGCAGCGGCCGGCCCTCGAGTTCCAGCAGTTCCAGCATCAGCCCGCCGGTCAGCGGCACCGCCTCGGTCAGGCGGACGGTCACGCGCTGGCCGATGCCGATCTCGAGCCCGGTCTCGGAGCCCATCAGCACCTGCGCCTCGGGGTCGTAGTGGAAATATTCCCGGCCGATCTCGCGGATCGGCAAGAGCCCGTCCGCCCCGGTCTCGTCCAGCCGCACGAAGGCGCCGAAACGCTGCACGCCGCTGATGCGGCCGGTGAACTCGGCCCCCACCCGGTCGGCCAGATAGGCGGCGAGATAGCGGTCGGTGGTGTCGCGTTCCGCCGCCATCGAGCGCCGCTCGGTTTCCGAGATATGCTGGGCGGTTTCCGAAAGCGTCTCGATGTCCTGCGCCGACAGCCCGTCATCGCCCCATCCATGCCCCATGATCAGCGCACGATGCACGATCAGGTCGGAATAGCGCCGGATCGGCGAGGTGAAATGCGCGTAAGAGCGCAGCGCCAGCCCGAAATGGCCAAAATTCTCGGGGTTGTAATAGGCCTGCTGCATCGAGCGCAGCGCCGTCATGTTGATCAGCTCGTCGAATTCCGAGCCCTCGGCCTGTTCCAGCAGACGGTTCAGGTGCCGGGTCTGCAGCACCTGCCCCTTGGCCAGGGTGAAACCCGAGGCCTCGGCCACTTCGCGCAGCGCGTCCAGCTTTTCGACCGTCGGCTCCTCGTGGACGCGGTAGAGCAGCGGACGGCGCAGGCGTTCCAGTTCCTCGGCCGCAGCGACATTGGCCAGGACCATGAATTCCTCGATCAGCCGGTGCGCGTCGTAGCGTTCGCGGAAGTTCACCGATTTCACCCGCCCATCGGGGGTCAGCTCGATACGGCGCTCGGGCAGGTCCAGTTCCAGCGGCTGGCGGCGCTGCCGCGCGGCCTTGAGCAGCCCGTAGGCGTGCCAGAGCGGGTGGATCACGGCGTCGAGCAGCGGCGCGGTCTGGTCGTCCGGGCTGCCGTCGGCCGCCGCCTGCGCCTGTTCATAGGCCAGGCTCGCGGCCGAGCGGATCATGCCGCGGTGGAAGCTGTGGCCGGTCTTGTTGCCCTGCGCGTCCAGCCGCATCCTGACTGCGATGACCGGCCGGTCCACGCCCTGGTGCAGCGAGCAGAGGTCGCTCGACAGGATGTCGGGCAGCATCGGCACCACCCGGTCGGGAAAATAGGTGGAATTGCCGCGGTTCCTCGCCTCGCGGTCCAGCGCCGAGCCGGGGCGGACGTAATGCGCCACGTCGGCGATGGCGACCCAGACCGTGGCGCCGCCGTCCTCATGCGTCTCGGCCGCCACGGCATCGTCGCGGTCGCGCGCGTCCGAGGGGTCGATGGTGATGAAGGGCAGGGGGCGCAGGTCCTCGCGCCCCTTCATCGTCGCCGGGCGGGCGGCATCGGCCTCGGCGATCGCCTCGTCGGGGAAATCGTCGGGGATGCCGTGCTGGTGGATGGCGATCAGGCTGACCGCCCTGGGCGCCGACGGGTCGCCCAGCCGCTCGACGATCCGCGCCACGGGCAGGCCGATGCGGCCGCGGGGGCCGACCTGCTCGGCCTCGACCAGCTCGCCGCTTTTCGCGCCATGCACGTCGCCGGGGCGGACCTGCCATTCCTTGTCCTGGCCCTTGTCGATGGGCAGGATGCGGCCGCCCGCCTCGGACCCGCCGGCCGCGGCGCGGAAGATGCCGACGATGCGGTGCTGCACCGTGCCGATGCGGCGGATCAGCCGGGCCTGGTAGTCGTGATCCTCGCCCCGCGTCTCGATCAGCCGGGCCAGGATGCGCTCGCCCGGCGCCACCGCCGGGTCGGATTTCAGCGCCGCATAGAGGATGCGCGGCATCGGCCCCTCGCCCTGCCATTCCAGCGGCTTGGCGAAGATGTCGCCGTCGCGGTCGGGCGGCAGCAGCTGCAGCACCGTGACCGGCGGCAGCCGCTCGGCATCGTGGTAATGGCGGCGGCGGCGTTCCAGCAGCCCCTCGGATTCAAGCTCCTTCAGCAGCCGCTTCAGCTCGATACGCTCGGCACCCTTGATGCCGAAGGCTTTCGCGATGTCGCGTTTCGCGGTGGCGTCCGGGTGGGCGGACACCCAGTCGAGAATCTCTTGCCGGGAAGGTAGCTGTGCCATGCCGCCACGCTAGCACGACGCCAGACGGGGTGGCAGGGGCAAAATCAGGCGGCCGGCAGGCGGACGAAGGCGGCCGCCTCGCGCACCACCGGGTCGGCCTCGGCCCCGGCGCGGATCTGGTCCACGAAATCCTGCCGCATCCGCGGCGTCCAGGATTCGTTGATATGCGCGGCCACCGCCTCGGGCGCCGGCCGGTCGGGCTGGGTGCCGAAGAATTGCGCCATCTGGCTGGCCATGCGGATCAGTTTCGAATGGTCGTGGGACATGTCGCCTCAGCTTCCGGCAATGCGCCGGGGATGGGTGTAAAGATCGAAGCTCGCGCCCCTGGCGCGGGCGATCAGGGTGATGCCGGCGCGCTCGGCCCATTCCAGCGCCAGGGCCGTCGGCGCGCTGGCGCCGATCAGGATCGGCGCGCCGATGCGGGCGGCCTTCTGCACCAGGTCGACCGACAGGCGCGAGGACATGACGATGGCGCCCTGCCCGGCCGCCAGTCCGGCAAGCGCCAGCGCGCCCGCCAGCTTGTCCAGCGCATTGTGCCGCCCGACATCCTCGCGCGTCAGCCCGCGGGCGCCGTCCCAGAAGGCGGCGCCGTGGATGGCGGGGGTCCGGTGCCGCAAGACCTGGCCCTGGGTCAGCGCGGCCATGGCGCGGGCCACGTCCGCGGGCGGCATGGACCAGTCCGAGGCGACCGGCACGATCCGGGGCAGCGCCGCCTCGATGCTGTCGACGCCGCACAGCCCGCAGCCCACCGGGCCGATCATGCTGCGCCGCCGCTCGGCCAGCCGGGCGGCCAGGCCGGGGCGCAGCCAGAGCCGCGCCTCGCGCGCGGGAAAGCCGCCGGCGGAAACCTCGGCCTCCTCGAAGCCCTCGACATCCTCTGGCGCGGCGACCAGCCCCTCGGTCAGGGCGAAGCCCAGGGCAAAGTCGCGCAGGTCATGCGGCGTCGCCATCAGCACCGCCTGGCTCATGCCGTCGATGACGATGGCCACCGGGCATTCCTGCGGCGCCGGGGGCGGCTCGATGGGCCGCCAGCCGCCGCCCTGGCCTTCGCCGTCCCAGCGCAGCACGCCGGCCTTCACGTCCCGCATGCCGTCACTCGGCGGCGGTGGGCAGGATGCGGCGGGCGAGGTCGGAATGATGGCGATACTCCTCTTGCCATTCCGAGGGGCCGTTCGAGGGGCTGACCTGCACGGCCGTCACCTTGAACTCGGGGCAGTTGGTGGCCCAGTCGGAATTGTCCGTCGTCACCACATTGGCCTGAGTCGTCGGGTGATGGAAGGTCGTATAGACCACGCCCGGCGCCACCCGCTCGGTGATATGCGCGCGCAGCGTCGTGTCGCCCGAACGCGAGGCCACGCGCACCCAGTCGCCTTCGCGGATGCCGCGGTTTTCGGCGTCCGAGGGATGGATCTCCAGGATGTCCTCGGGGTGCCAGACCACGTTCTCGGTCCGCCGGGTCTGGGCGCCGACGTTGTATTGCGACAGGATCCGCCCGGTGGTCAACAACAGCGGGAAGCGCGCCCCGGTGCGTTCCTCGGTCGCCACATATTCGGTATGGACGAACTTGCCCCGGCCGCGCACGAAGCCGTCGATATGCATGACCGGCGTGCCCAGCGGCGCCTTGTCGTTGCAGGGCCATTGCACCGAGCCCTCGCGCTCCAGGAGGTCGTAGCTGACGCCGGCGAAGCTGGGGGTGGTCAGCGCGATCTCGGCCATGATCTCGCGCGGGTGCGTATAGGACCAGGCGGCGCCCATGCGGTTGGCCAGCATCTGGGTGACTTCCCAGTCCTCGTAGCCGTTCTTGGGCGTCATGGCGCGGCGGACCATGTTGATGCGGCGTTCCGCATTGGTGAAGGTGCCGTTCTTTTCCAGGAAGCTCGAGCCCGGCAGGAAGACATGCGCGTAGTTCGAGGTCTCGTTCAGGAACAGATCCTGCACGACGACGATGTCCATCGCCGCCAGCGCCGCGGTGACGTGCCGGGTGTCGGGGTCGGATTGCACGATGTCCTCGCCCTGGCAGTAGAGCCCGCGGAACCGGCCGGCCAGCGCCTCGTCGAACATGTTGGGGATGCGCAGGCCCGGTTCGGGCGACAGCTCGACGCCCCAGGCGCGTTCATAGATCGCCCGCGTCTCGGGGTCCGAGACATGGCGATAGCCCGGATATTCATGCGGGAAGCTGCCCATGTCGCAGGAACCCTGCACGTTGTTCTGGCCGCGCAGCGGGTTCACGCCGGTGCCGGGCTTGCCGATATTGCCGGTCAGCATCGCCAGGTTGGCGATGGCCATGACGGTGGTCGAGCCTTGCGAATGCTCGGTCACGCCCAGGCCGTAATAGATGCTGGCGCGGGGCGCGGCGGCATAGGCGCGGGCGGCCTTGCGGATCAGCTCGGCCGGGACGCGGGCCAGCGTCTCGACCGCCTCGGGCGCATGGCGCGGATCCAGCAGGAATTCGGCATAGGCCAGGAACTCGTCCCAGTCGCAGCGCTCGCGGATGAAGGCCTCGTCATAAAGCTTTTCGGCCACGATCACATGCGCCATGGCGGTCAGCATGGCGACATTGGTGCCGGGGCGCAGCGGCAGGTGCAGCCCCTCGCCCATATGCGGGGTCTTGAGCAGGTCGATCTGGCGCGGGTCCAGCACGATCAGCCCCGCCCCCTCGCGCAGCCGCTTGCGCAGCCGGCTGGCAAAGACCGGGTGCCCATCGGTCGGGTTGGCGCCGATGACCAGCGCCAGGTCGGTCTCATCGACCGAATCGAAGTCATGCGTGCCGGCCGAGGTGCCGAAGGTGGTCTTCAGCCCGTAGCCAGTGGGCGAATGGCAGACGCGGGCGCAGGTGTCGGTGTTGTTGTTGTGAAACACCGCACGCGCCAGCTTCTGCACCAGATAGGTTTCCTCGTTGGTGCAGCGCGACGAGGTGATGACGCCGATGGAATCGCGCCCGAAATCCGCCTGCGCCTGCCGCAGCCGGGTGGCGGCGAAATCCAGCGCCTCGTCCCAGCTGACCACGCGCCAGGGATCGGTGATCCGTTCGCGCACCATGGGCTGGGTCTGGCGTTCGCGATGCGTGGCATAGCCCCAGGCAAAGCGGCCCTTGACGCAGCTGTGGCCATGGTTGGCCTTGCCGTCCTTGCTGGGCACCATGCGCACCACTTCCTCGCCGCGCATATGCGCGTCAAAGGAACAGCCGACGCCGCAATAGGCGCAGGTCGTCTTGACGATATGCTCGGGGGTGCCGATCTGGATCACACTGTTCTCGATCAGCGTCGCGGTCGGGCAGACCTGCACGCAGGCGCCGCAGCTGACGCAATCCGACGACAGGAAACTGTCCGAGGCCATGCCGGCGGAAACTCGGCTGTCGAAGCCCCGCCCCTCGATGGTCAGCGCGAAGGTGCCCTGCACCTCCTCGCAGGCGCGCACGCAGCGCGAGCAGACGATGCATTTCGCCGGATCGAAGGTGAAATAGGGGTTCGACTGGTCCTTGGGCCGGTATTCCGGGTTCGGCCCCTCGGCGTCGCGGCGGGTAAAATGGTTCTTGCCCGGCTCATAGCGCACCTCGCGCAGGCCGACGGCGCCGGCCATGTCCTGAAGCTCGCAATCGCCATTGGCGGCGCAGGTCAGGCAGTCCAGCGGATGGTCGCTGATGTAAAGCTCCATCACCCCCTTGCGGACCTGGGCGACCTCGTCGGTCTGGGTATGGACCACCATGCCCTCGGCCACCGGAGTCGTGCAGGATGCCGGCAGGCCCCGCATCCCCTCGATCTGCACCACGCAAAGCCGGCAGGAGCCGAAGGCGGCAAGATGGTCGGTGGCGCAAAGCTTGGGCACCGAGATCCCCGCCACGGCGGCCGCGCGCATGACGCTGGTTCCGGCGGGAACGCTGACCGGGATACCATCCACCAGCAGGTTCACGGTAACGTCGGAGTTAACCGCGGGGGTGCCCATGTCGCGGTCGGGAATGATGAAATCCTTCATTCGGCGGCCTCCCGGCTCCTGATTGTGGGGCGGGGCTCGCGGCGCCCGCTGAAATCCTCGGGGAAATGGGTCAGCGCCGACATGACCGGGAAGGGCGCAAAGCCCCCCAGCGCGCAAAGCGAGCCCCATTTCATCGTGTTGCAAAGATCGGTGAGGATCGGGATCCCCGTCTCGTCGCCCTGGGCGATGCGGTCGATGGTCTCGACGCCCCGGATCGAGCCGATGCGGCAGGGCGTGCATTTGCCGCAGCTTTCCACGGCGCAGAACTCCATGGCAAAGCGCGCCAGCTTCAGCATGTCGGCCGTGTCGTCGAAGACGGTGATGCCGGCATGGCCCAGCAGGCCCTCTTTCGTCGCCAGTTCCTCGTAGCCGAAGGGCACGTCGAAATCCCAATGCGGGATATAGGAGCCCAAGGGCCCGCCCACCTGCGCCGCCTTGACCGGCCGGCCCGAGGCGGTGCCGCCGCCGATCTCCTCGATGATCTGGCGCAGGCTCATGCCAAAGGCGGCCTCGAACAGCCCGCCGTATTTCACGTTCCCGGCGATCTGGATCGGGATGGTGCCCTTGGACCGCCCGATGCCCAGCTTCGCGTATTCCGCCCCGCCATGGGTCAGGATCCAGGGCACCGAGGCCAGCGAGATCACGTTGTTGACCACCGTCGGCCGGCCCAGGAAGCCCTCCAGCGCCGGGATCGGCGGCTTGGCCCGCACCACGCCGCGCTTGCCCTCCAGGCTGTTGAGCAGGCTGGTTTCCTCGCCGCAGACATAGGCGCCGGCGCCGACCCGCACCTCCATGTCATAGGCATGGCCCGAGCCCAGCACCGACTGGCCCAGGATGCCGGCCTGCCGCGCCTTGCCGATAGCGGCCTCCATCAGCCGGATCGCGTCGGGATATTCGCTGCGGATATAGACATAGCCCTGCACCGCGCCCACGGCGATGCCGGCGATCGCCATGCCCTCGATCAGGACCAGCGGATCGCCCTCCATCAGCATGCGGTCGGCGAAGCTGCCCGAATCGCCCTCGTCGGCATTGCAGACGATGTATTTCCGCGCCGCCTTGGCGCCGGCCACGGTCTTCCACTTGATCCCGGTCGGGAAACCGGCGCCGCCCCGGCCGCGCAACCCGGATTCGGTGACTTCCGCGACGATCCGCTCCGGCCCGATGCCGATGGCCCGGCGCAGGCCGGCCAAGCCGCCATGCGCCTCGTATTCCTCGACCGACAGCGGGTCGATCACGCCGACGCGGGCAAAGGTCAGCCGGGTCTGCGCCTTCATCCAGGGCAGATCCTCGACCGGGCCCAGCGCCAGCGGATGATCGCCGCCGGTGCGGATTGCCTCGGCGACCGAGGCCGCGTCCTCGGGCCCGACGGGCCCATAGCCATGGCGCACGCCCTCGCGCTCGACCTCGACCAGGGGCTCCAGCCAGATCATCCCGCGCGTGCCGTTGCGGGTGACGGTGAACTCGCGCCCCAGCGCCTCGGCCACCTCGTCGGCGCCCAGCGCCCGCGCGGCGGCATCCAGGGGAACCCAGACCCTCATGCGCCCGCCCCCATGCCCGCTTCAGCCACCAGTTTCCGCACCTTGGCCAGGTTCGCCCGGCCAACCAGCCTGTCGCCCATCTGGGCCGAGGGCGCACAGGCGCAAAGCCCCAGGCAGAACACCGGCTCCAGCGTCAGCCGCCCGTCCGGCGTGGTCTGGTGCCAGTCGATCCCCAGCGCCTGGCGCACCTCATCGGCCAACGCCTCGGCGCCCATCGACTGGCAGGCCTCGGCCCGGCACAGCCGCAACACATGCCGGCCATGCGGATGGTCGCGGAAATCGTGATAGAAGCTGACAACGCCATGAACCTCGGCGCGGGTCATGCCCAGGGCCTCGGCCAGCACCGGCTGCGCCTCCTCGGGAACATGGCCCCATTCGGCCTGGATGTCGTGCAGGATGGGCAAAAGCGGCCCCTCGCGGCCCTTGTGGGCGGCGATGATTTCGTCAAGGCGCAAAAGGAAATCAGCGTCGATCGCTGGTGAAGTCATGGCTGGGTCGGTCCGGGCTCAATTGTTTTACCCAGACTAGAGCCCCACGATAGACAGAACAATCGTGATATATCGTCTATTGATTGAAGGTATCAATCGACGAGACGATGCGGATCAGCGCCTCGACCAGCGGCGGATGCGGCTCGCGCCGGGCGACGACCAGCCCGACCATATGCCCGTTCCCGGTCAGGTCGCGCGCCCGCACCCCCTCGGGCAGCGGCAGCCCGCGCGCCAGGGCCCGCGGCAGGATGGCGGCCCAGTCGCCGGTCGCCACATGCGACAGGATCGCCAACATCGAGGTCGATTCGACCCGCGGCAGCGCATCCGCCCCGGCCTCGACCAGGTGCCGGGTGACGATGCGGCGGTTCTGCATGTCCGGGGTCAGCAGGCATAGCGGCCGGGTGGCGGTCTCGGCCCAGTCCGCCGGCCCCGCCAGCTCGCCGCGGTCGATCAGGCAATAGGTCTCGCGATACAGCGGCAGGCTCTGCACCCGGCCCAGCGGCTCGCTGTCCAGGTAGGTGACGCCGGCATCCAGCTCCAGCGCCTCGATCTGGTCGCGGATCTCGTCCGAGCTGCGCGACAGGATCGAGACCCCGGCATTGGGATGGCGGCGCAGGAAAGGCCCGGTCAGCTCGGCGATTCGCGGCATTGCGGTCGGGATGACGCCGATGCGCAGCCGCCCGGAAACGCCCTTGCGGCTCGCCTGCATCTCGGCCTGCATGGCGCGGGCATCGGCGACGATGCGCCGCGCCCAGCCCAGCACGCGCTCGCCCTCGGGCGTCAGCCCCTGGAAACGCGAACCGCGCCGGACCAGCTGCACGCCCAGCTGCTCTTCCAGCGCCCGGATGGCCGATGACAGGGTGGGCTGGGTGATGCCCAGCGATTCGGCGGCGCGGCCGAAATGCTTCTCGCGCGCCAGGGCCATGAACATGGACAGCTTGTCGATCACGAAGCCGCCCCCCCCCAAGCCCCTTCTTTCGTGTCCAAATATCCCGGGGTCCGGGGCAGAGCCCCGGCCCGAACGGATCAGACGATCTCGACCGCGTATTTCTCGATCACGGTATTGGCCAGCAGGCCCTCGCACATGCGCGCGACCTCGGCCTTCGCCGCCTCGGCATCGGATGCCGCCAGGTCCAGCTCGATCACCTTGCCCTGGCGCACGCCCGAGACGCCGGCAAAGCCCAGACCCCCCAGCGCGTGCCGGATCGCCTCGCCCTGGGGATCCAGAACGCCATCCTTCAGCATGATGGTGACACGGGCTTTCATCGGCAGGGCCTCTCAGTTGATCAGGGTGGGTTTGGTCAGCGAGGTGGTGTTGGCGGGCATCAGGCCCAGCCGGCGCGCCACCTCGGTATAGGCATCGGTCAGGCTGCCCAGGTCGCGGCGGAACACGTCCTTGTCCAGCTTCTGCCCGGTCTTCACGTCCCAGAGCCGGCATGAATCCGGGCTGATCTCGTCGGCGACCACCAGGCGCATGAAATCGCCGTCCCAGATGCGGCCGACCTCGATCTTGAAGTCGATCAGCTTGATGCCGACGCCGAAGAACACGCCCGACAGGAAATCGTTCACCCGCAGCGCCAGGCTCACGATGTCGTCCAGGTCCTGCTGCGAAGCCCAGCCGAAGGCGATGATGTATTCCTCGGACACGAAGGGATCGCCCAGCTCGTCGTTCTTGAAGCTGTATTCGACGATGGGGCGCGGCAGCGGCGTGCCCTCCTCCATGCCCAGGCGCTTCGAGATCGAGCCTGCGGCGAAATTACGCACGATCACTTCCAGCGGGATGATCTCGACCTGGCGCACCAGCTGCTCGCGCATGTTGATGCGGCGGATGAAGTGGTTCGGCACGCCGATATTGGTCAGCCCGGTCATGAAGAACTCGGACAGGCGGTTGTTCAGCACGCCCTTGCCCTCGACCGTGGCCTTCTTCTGGGCGTTGAAGGCGGTGGCGTCATCCTTGAAATACTGGATGAGCGTGCCGGGCTCGGTGCCCTCGTAGAGGATCTTGGCCTTGCCTTCGTAGATTTTCTTGCGCCTTGGTGCCATGCTGCGCGTCTCCCGTCCGCAAGGTGACAATCTTTATGCGGCTATAGGCCAGAAACGGGGTCATGGGCAATACGGGCTTGCGATGGCCCGCC
The DNA here is from genome assembly GCF_000763885.1 of Paracoccus versutus. Classification (GTDB taxonomy): domain Bacteria; phylum Pseudomonadota; class Alphaproteobacteria; order Rhodobacterales; family Rhodobacteraceae; genus Paracoccus; species Paracoccus versutus. The sequence continues at coordinate 46,506 of NZ_JRKO01000028.1, forward strand.
CGCATGGGCATATCCTGCGCAATATCCACGGGATAATCCCAAGCCGGAGGCCGCCATGACCACTTTTGACGACCGCGAGCGCGCGCATGAGGCGAAATTCGCCCATGATGCGGAACTGAACTTCAAGGCCGAGGCGCGGCGCAACCGCCTGCTGGGCGAATGGGCGGCCGGCCTTCTGGGCAAGACGGGCGACGATGCCCGCGCCTATGCGCTGACCGTCGTCACCTCGGATTTCGACGAGCCGGGCGACGAGGACGTGTTCCGCAAGCTGGCGGCCGACCTGGCCGGCCAGGCCGACGAGGACACCATCCGCGCCAAGATGGCCGAGCTGCGCGTCACCGCGCGCGAACAGATCATCAACGAGCTTTGAGCTTTCGCAAGACGCCGACGCCCCGGACATTCCGGGGCGTTCCGCATCTCAGCCCGCCGCCGCCACGACCCTGGGATAAAGCCGCCACATGGTCAGGCCGCGCAGCGCGTTCAGCGCCATCAGCGCCGCCCAAAGCCCGTGGTTGCCCCAGATCGGCGGCAGCACCGCCACCAGCACCGCATAGATCCCGACCGCGACCAGCATGGCGTCGCGCATCTCGCGCGTGCGGGTGGCGCCGATGAAGATGCCGTCCAGCATCCACGAGGCGATGCCGACCAGCGGCGCCGCGACCAGCCAGGGCAGGAACGCACGCGCCTGGGCCCGCACCTCGGGCGCGGTGGTCAGCAGGTCGATGATCGCCGGCCCGCCCAGCAGGAACACCGCCGACAAAAGCCCCGCGCCCAGAACGCCCCAGGCCGAGGTCAGCCGCGCCGCCTGCCGCAGCCGGTCGGGCCGGCGCGCGCCCACCGCCTGCCCGACCAGCGATTCGGCGGCAAAGGCGAAACCGTCCAGCCCATAGGCGACGATGGACAGGAATTGCAGCAGCACCTGGTTGGCGGCCAGCGTCACGTCGCCCTGCCCCGCGGCCAGGAACATGAAGGTGGTGAACGAGCCTTGCAGCAGCACCGACCGGATCAGGATGTCGCCGTTCACCCGCGCCAGTTCCTCGATCCGTTCGCGCGCCAGCAGCCCGGCGCGCCGGATCGCAGCGCGCAGGGCATGGCGCGCAAACCACAGCCCCAGCGCCAGGCCGGACCATTCCGCGATCAGCGTCGCGCCCGCGACGCCGCGCACGCCCCAGCCCAGATCCAGCACGAACCACAGGTCCAGGACGATGTTCAGCCCATTCATCAGCAATTGCAGCGCCAGGATCCGGCGCGTCCGCTCGGTGGCGATCAGCCAGCCGGTGACGGCGTAAAGCGAGATGGTCGCCGGCGCCCCCCAGATGCGCAGCGCCAGGTATTGCCGGGCCAGCGCCTCGACCTCGGCCGAGGCCGGCGCCAGCCGGAAGGCGCCGGCAAACAGCAACCCCTGCGCCAGGATGAAGACCAGCCCCGCCGCCAGCCCGATCCCCAGCGCCCGCAGCAGATGTGCGCCGGATTCGCCATCGTCGCCCGCGCCATGCGCCTGCGCCACCAGCCCCGAGGTGCCCATGCGCAGGAAGCCGAAGATCCAGTAGACCGAGGTCAGGATCACCGCGCCCAGCCCCACCGCACCGATGGGCGCGGCCTCGCCCAGCTGGCCGATGACGCCGGTATCCACCGCGCCCAGGATCGGGATGGTCGCGTTCGACAGCACCACCGGCAGGGCGATGGCCAGCACCCGGCGGTGCGAGAGATCGGCCTCGGCCCCCCGGTTCCCCGACCGGCCGGCCAGCGTCTCAGCCATGCTCCTCAGCCATCCTGCGGCATCAGGAAATGCCCGGTCGCCTGGGCCAGCAGCTTCTGGCGCTGGTCCTGCCAGGCCTCGACATGCACGCTGGCATAGCGCCGCCCGGACCGCACCACCCGCGCCCGCGCATAGGCGTCGCGCGGCAGGCCGGAACGCAGGTAGTCCACGGTGAAGTCGATGGTCTTGGGCAGGCGCGGCAGGCTTTCGGGCACGGCGGCGTCGGGGGCGATGCGGCCCTGCTCCATGTCCTCCCAGATCGCGGTCCAGGTCAGCTCGACGATGGCCGTGACCTCCAGGAAGGCGGCCGTCACCCCGCCATGGATCGCCGGCAGCATCGGGTTGCCGATCAGCTTCTCGTCAAAGGGCAGCACGGCGGTCAGTTCGTCGCCGCGGCGGTCGAAGCCGATGCCCAGCCAGCGGATATAGGGCACGCTGGAAACCAGCGCGTTCAGCGTGTTGTTGCGCCGCGACTTGATGGCGTCGAGGGATTCGTTGCGCGGGGCCATGTCACCTCTCGACGGTAAAGGCGCCGGTGGCCGAGGCCACGGGCCGGGATTCGTCGTCATCCATCGCCCAGGCGCGCACGAAGGCGACCGACCGGGTGATGTGATAGCAGCTTGCCTTGGCGCGGATGGTCTGGCCGGGCGTCGCCGCGCGCATGTAGTCGATGCGCAGGTCGATGGTCGCGGTCGAGCGCGCCCCGGTCGGATGCGCCATCACCGCCGCGCCGCTGCACGTGTCCATCAGGGCCGAGATCACCCCGCCATGGATCACCCCGCTGCGCGGATCGCCGACCAGATCCTCGCGCCAGGGCAACGAGATCTCGGCCCCCTCGGCGGAAAGCTGGTCCAGCCGCATGCCAAGCGCCCGCGCATGGGGGATCACCTCGATGAACTGGCGCGCGATGCGCCGGCGTTGTTCAAGCTCGTCCTCTGGCGACGGTTCGCTCATGCCCCTGGCCTCTTGCTTGGCTTGCAGGCGGCAATGGTAGCAGCCCGCGACCCGCAGGCAAGCCCGCCCGACCAATGGTTGAGTTTGATCCGCCCCCGCGCTAGGCTGCGCCGCAACCGCAGCATAGAGTTCATCCGATGTCCGATAGCGAATACATTGGCTTCAAGGAAATGTGCGCACGGTTCGACGTGACGCCCCGGACGCTGCGCTATTATGAATACATCGAGCTGCTCAGCCCCCGCAAGGAAGGCCGCTCGCGCTTCTACGGCCCGCGCGAGATCGCCCGGATGAAGCTGATCCTGCGCGGCCGCCGCTTCGGCTTCTCGCTCGAGGACATCCGGCAATGGCTGCTGATCTATGGCGAAAAGGGCACGCAGGAGCAGTATCGCGTCTGGATCGAGCTGGCCGACCGCCAGCTCGAGGTGCTGCGCCAGCAGCGCGACGAGCTCGAAGCCTCGATGACCGAATTGCTGGCCCTGCGCAACGACACCGTCGCGATCCTGGACGGCATGGGCCAGGATGGCGCGGGCCAGGACGGGGCGGGCCAGAACGGTGCCGGGACGGCGAAAAGGGGCTGAGCCGGGCGCTGACGCCACGTCCCCCCTTACGCGCACGTCAACTCGACCTATATTCCCCGGCAAGTGAATGTGCCAAGGGGAGAGGATCGGCCATGGGCGACGAGCTGTTGACCATCCGCCAGATGTGCGACGCCTTCGACGTCACGCCGCGCACGCTGCGATTCTACGAATCCCGCGAATTGCTGTTTCCGCAGCGCCGCGGCCAGCATCGGCTTTACGGCCGCTCGGACCGCGCCCGGCTGACCCTGATCCTGCGCGGCAAGCGCTTCGGCTTCTCGCTGGAGCAGATCCGGCAATTGCTGGAGCTTTACGACCCGGCCGAACGCAACATCACCCAGACCGAAGCCACGCTCGCCACCGCCCGCGACCGGCTTGCCGACATGGAGCGGCAGCACCGCGAACTGGGCGAGGCCATCGCCGAGCTGCGCCAGCAGATCGCCGAGGGCGAGGCCGCGCTGCAAAGACTGAAATCCGACGCCTGAGGGCGAACTTTCGGGAGGACCGATGACCACCTATTCCGCGCCCATCCGCGACATGCAATTCGTGCTGCATGACGTGCTGGACATCTCGAACCAGGATCTGCCGGGTTACGGCGATCTTGACCGCGACTTCACCCAGGCCGTGCTGGAGGCGGCCGGCAAGCTCGCCTCCGAGGTGCTGGCGCCGCTGAACGCCGTCGGCGACCGCGAGGGCTGCACGCTGGAAAACGGCGTGGTCCATACCCCCAGGGGCTTCCTGGAAGCCTTCGAACAGATGCGCGAGGGCGGCTGGACCGCGCTCGACTGCGACCCGGAATACGGCGGCCAGGGCATGCCCTATGTGATCGGCCTGGCGGCAGGCGAGATGTTCTCGGCCTCGAACATGGCCTTCACCATGTATCAGGGCCTGACGCATGGCGCCTATTCCGCCATCCACGCCCATGGCACCGAACAGCAGAAGGCCACCTACCTGCCGAAGATGGTCAGCTGCGAATGGACCGGCACCATGAACCTGACCGAGCCCCATGCCGGCACCGACCTGGGCCTGCTGCGCACCAGGGCCGAGCCGCAGCAGGACGGCAGCTACCTGATCACCGGGCAGAAGATCTTCATCTCGGCCGGCGACCACGACATGTCGCAAAACGTGATCCACCTGGTCCTGGCCAAGGCGCCGGGCGGGGGCGAGGGCACCAAGGGCATCTCGCTTTTCATCGTGCCGAAATTCCTGGTCGACGAGGACGGCTCCCTGGGCGACAGGAACGCCGTCTCGGTCGGCAACCTGGAAGAAAAGATGGGCATCCACGGCAATGCCACCTGCGTGATGAACTATGACGGCGCGAAAGGCTGGCTCCTGGGCGAGCTGCACAAGGGCATGCGCGCCATGTTCACCATGATGAACGAGGCCCGGATCGGCGTCGGCCTGCAAGGCTATTCCGTGGCCGAGGCCGCCTATCAGAACGCCGTCGCCTATGCCCGCGACCGGCTGCAGGGCCGCGCGGTGACGGGCGATGCCAACCCTGCGGGTCCGGCCGATCCGCTGATCGTGCATCCCGACATCCGCCGCAACCTGATGGACCAGAAAAGCTTCCTCGAGGGCGCCCGCGCGCTGGCCTTCTGGGGCGCGCATCTGATCGACCGCGCCGTTCTGGCCGAGGACAAGGAGGCCCATGACCTCGTCTCGCTGCTGACGCCGGTGATCAAGGGCTTCCTGACCGACAAGGGCTTCGAGACGGCGGTGCAGGCCCAGCAGGTCTTCGGCGGCCACGGCTATATCGAGGAACAGGGCATGTCGCAATTCGTCCGCGACGCCCGCATCGCCATGATCTACGAGGGCGCGAACGGGGTACAGGCGCTGGACCTCGTCGGCCGCAAGCTCGCGGCCGAGGGCGGCAAGCCGGTCATGGCCTTCTTCGAGCTGGTCAAGGCCGAGATCAAGGCGCATGAGGGCGACGCGGCGCTGAAGGCCGGCTTCTGCGAGCCGCTGAAGGCGGCCTCGAAGGATCTGCAATCGGCGGCGATGTTCTTCATGGAACAGGGCATGAAGAACCCGAACGCGGCGCTGGCGGGCTCCTACGACTTCATGCACCTCTTCGGCCATGTGGCGCTGGGGCTGATGTGGACGCGGATGGCGGCTGCGGCCAAGGCGGCGCTGGATGGCGGCACCGAGGATCCGGCCTTCCACGAGACCAAGCTGGCGACCGGCCGCTATTACATGGCGCGACAGCTGCCGATGACCGCGGCGCATCTGGCCCGCATCCGCTCGGGCGCCGAGCCGGTGATGGCGCTGGATGCAGGGCGGTTCTGAAACGGGCAAGGGGGGCGCCTGGCAGCAAGGTCGCATGGGTATTTGGGCAACGAAGAAATCGGCAGGTTGCGCCCCGGCCACCCCCGCGGTTCAGGCGGGACAGGTTTTGGCCAAATGACCGGGGCGACTTCTCCGTTGGCGGTCATCGGCTCCCCAGCCTGTACCGCACCGCCGAGTTTCGCAGGGAGCGGTTAAGACAAGGTTAAGGCGCGTCTTCTTCGTTGTAAAAATACCCATGCACCGGGAAGCCGGGCGCCAAGTCGAAGGAAAGGAAACAGCATGACCGCCCAGCTTCACTGCTTCGGAGAATCCGGCCATTCCTACAAGGTGGCGCTGATGATGCAGCTGACCGGTCATCCCTGGCAGCCGGTCTTCGTGGATTTCTTCAGCGGCGCCATGCGCGGCGCCGACTATCGCGCCTTGAACGAGATGGGCGAGGCGCCGGTCTACGTCGAGGACGGCCTGACCCTGGCCCAGTCGGGCGTGATCCTGCTGCACCTGGCCGAAAGGACCGGGCGCTTCATGGACGGCGACCGGAGCGAGATCCTGCGCTGGCTGTTCTGGGACAACCACAAGGGCTCGTCGCAATTCGGCACGCTGCGCTTCCTGATGAACTTCCTGCCGCCCGAGAAACGCCCCGCCGAGGTCATCGCCTGGCTGCAGGGGCGCTGCAAGGCGGCGCTGAAGACGCTCGACGGGCATCTGGCCGGGCGCGACTGGCTGGCGGGCGACCGGCCCACCATCGCCGACCTGTCCTGTTGCAGCTATCTCTATTACCCCGAGCCTTTCGGCTTCGACCGCGGCGAATGGCCCCGGATCGACGCCTGGCTGGACCGCATCCAGGCCCTGCCCGGCTGGAAACATCCCTATGACCTGATGCCCGGCAATCCCGCGGACCGGGCCGCGAAGGAGGACGCATGACCGAAGCCTATATCTACGACGCCGCCCGCACCCCGCGCGGCAAGGGCCGCCCGGACGGCAGCCTGCACGAAGTCACCTCGGTCGCGCTTTCCGCCCGGCTGCTGAATGCCGTCAAGGAGCGCAACGGGCTCGAGGGCCATGCCGTCGAGGACGTGATCTGGGGCAATGTCACCCAGGTCAAGGAACAGGGCGGCTGCCTCGCCCGCTCGGCGGTGCTGGAATCCGACCTGGACGAATCGATCCCCGGCCTCGCCATCAACCGCTTCTGCGCCTCGGGCATGGAGGCGGTGAACCTGGCCGCGAACCAGGTCAGGGGCGGCGCAGGCGACGCCTATATCGCCGGCGGCGTCGAGATGATGGGCCGCGTCGCCATGGGCAGCGACGGCGCCGCCATCGCCGTGGACCCCAGCCTGACCTTCAAGACCTATTTCGTCCCGCAGGGCATCAGCGCCGACATCATCGCCACCGAATACGGCTTTACCCGCGAAGAGGCCGATGCCCTTGCCGTCGAGAGCCAGCGCCGCGCCGCCCTGGCCTGGCAAGAGAACCGCTTCGCCAAGTCCATCGTGCCGGTCAGGGACCAGAACGGCCTGAGCATCCTCGACCGCGACGAATACATGCGCCCCGGCACCACGCTGGAGGATCTGGCCAAGCTGAAGGCCAGCTTCAAGGAGATGGGCGAGTCCATGCCCGGCTTCGACAAGGTGGCGATGCTGAAATACCCGCATCTGGACCGCATCGAGCATATCCACCACGCCGGCAACAGCTCGGGCATCGTGGACGGCGCCGCCGCGGTGCTGATCGGCAATGCAGAATTCGGCAAGGCGCATGGGCTCAAACCCCGCGCCCGCATCCGCGCCACCGCCAAGATCGGCACCGACCCGACCATCATGCTGACCGGCCCGGTGCCGGTGACGGAAAAGATCCTGCGCGACGCAGGCATGGCGATCAGCGACATCGACCTCTTTGAGGTGAACGAGGCCTTCGCCTCGGTCGTGCTGCGCTTCATGCAGGCCTTCCAGGTCGATCCCGCCGTGGTCAACGTCAATGGCGGCGCCATCGCCCTGGGCCACCCGCTGGGCGCCACCGGCGCCATCATCATCGGCACGCTGCTCGACGAGCTGGAACGGCAGGACAAGACCGTGGGCCTCGCCACGCTCTGCATCGCGTCCGGCATGGGCGCGGCCACCATCATCGAGCGCGTCTGAGCGGAGGGGAAGATGACCGATTTCACCATGGATAAAGGCGCCGACGACGTCGCCATCATCACCTGGGACGTGCCCGGCAAGTCGATGAACGTGCTGTCGCTGGACGGCGCGGCCGAATTGAACGCGCTGATCGACGAGGCCCTGGCCGACGCGGCCGTGAAGGGCATCGTCATCACCAGCGGCAAGAAGGACTTCGCCGCCGGCATGGACCTGAACGTCATCGCCGGCATGAAGCAGGGCGGCGCGCAGGCGGTCTTCGACGGGGTGATGACGCTGCACCACCTGCTGCGCAAGATCGAGCTGGCCGGCATGGACCCCAAGACGAAAAAGGGCGGCAAGCCCATCGCAGCCGCCCTGCCCGGCACGGCGCTGGGAATCGGGCTGGAGCTGCCGCTGGCCACGCATCGCATCTTTGCCGCCGAGAACCCGAAGGCCAGGATCGGCCTGCCCGAGATCATGGTCGGCATCTTCCCCGGCGCCGGCGGCACCACCCGGCTGGTGCGCAAGCTGGGCGCCATGGGCGCCGCGCCCTTCCTGCTGGAAGGCAAGCTCTCGGACCCCGCCAAGGCGAAATCCGCCGGCCTGATCGACGAGGTCGTTGCCGACCCCCTGCAAGCCGCCCGCGAATGGGTGCTGAAGGCGGGCGATGCCGACCTGGTCAAGCCCTGGGACGCCAAGGGCTACAAGATGCCGGGCGGCGAGCCCTATAGCCCTTCCGGCTTCATGACCTTCGTCGGCGCCAGCGCCATGGTGCATGGCAAGACCCTGGGCGTCTATCCGGCGGCCAAGGCCCTGCTGAGCGCCGTCTATGAAGGCGCCATGGTGCCCTTCGACACGGCGCTGAAGATCGAGGCGCGCTGGTTTACCAACGTGCTGATGAACCCCTCCAGCACGGCGATGATCCGCAGCCTCTTCATCAACAAGGAGGCGCTGGAGAAGGGCGCGAACCGCCCCGAGGCGCCGGACCAGACGGTCAGGAAGCTCGGCATCCTCGGCGCCGGCATGATGGGCGCCGGCATCGCCCATGTCTCGGCCATGGCCGGGATCGAGGTGGTGCTGATCGATTCGACGCAAGAGGCGGCCGAGCGCGGCAAGTCCTATTCCACCGGCCTGCTGGACAAGGCGATCAGCCGCCGCAAATCCACCGAAGAGAAGAAGGCCGAGGTGCTTGCCCGCATCACGCCCACCACCGATTACGCCGCCCTGCAAGGCTGCGACCTGGTGGTCGAGGCGGTGTTCGAAGACCCCGCCGTCAAGGCCGAAGTCACCAAGCGCGCCGAGGCGGTGATCCCGCAAGACGCGATTTTCGCCACCAACACCTCGACCCTGCCGATCAGCGAGCTGGCCAAGGCCAGCGCCCGGCCCGACCAGTTCATCGGCATCCATTTCTTCAGCCCGGTGGACAAGATGCTGCTGGTCGAGATCATCAAGGGCCGCGAAACCGGGTCGCGCGCGGTGGCCAAGGCGCTGGACTTCGTGCGCCAGATCCGCAAGACGCCCATCGTGGTCAACGACGCGCGCTTCTTCTACGCCAACCGCTGCATCATCCCCTATATCAACGAGGGCATCCGCATGGTGGCCGAAGGGGTCAGCCCCACGCTGATCGAGAACGCGGCCAAGATGATGGGCATGCCGCTGGGACCGCTGCAACTGGTGGACGAAACCTCGATCGACCTGGGCGTCAAGATCGCCAAGGCGACGCGCGCGGCCATGGGCGATGCCTACCCGGACGGGGCGGTGGACCATGTGATCTTCCGGCTCGCCGACCAGGGCCGGCTGGGCCGCAAGACCAAGGCCGGCTTCTACGATTATGACGAGGCCGGCAAGCGCCAGGGCTTCTGGTCGGGCCTCGCCGCCGAATGGCCCGAAGCCGACACCCAGCCCGAGCTGACCGAAATCCAGCACCGGCTGATGTTCGCGCAATCGCTGGAAGCCGTCCGTGCGCTGCAGGAAGGCGTGCTCGAGGACATCCGCGAGGGCGACGTGGGCGCCATCCTCGGCTGGGGCTTCGCGCCCTGGTCGGGCGGCCCGTTCGGCTGGCTCGACATGCTGGGCGCCCCGCGTGCGGTCGAGATTGCCGAGGATCTGGCGGCGAAATTCGGCCCCCGCTTCGCCGCACCGCAACTGCTCAAGGACATGGCCACGAAAGGCGAAAGCTTCTACGGCCGGATCGGCGCCGGCAACAAGGCTGCCTGAACTCTCGCGGCGGGCAGGGCCGGTTAAGCCTTGTCCGCCCGGTTGCCGGGGTATTTGAAGAACGGAGAAAAACCGGCGCCGGGCCAATTCCGCACCCCTCGGCAGGAAGCCCCCGACCAGGGCATTTCACCGTTTCCCGAATACTCAAAGAAAAAGCGCCGAAGGGTTCCCCCCTCCGGCGCTTCTCTGTTGCCCAAATACCCCAAGGACCGCGCCTCAAGGCGCGATCAGGCCAGTTCCTCGGCCCGGAAGGCCGCGCGCAGGTCGCTTTCGGGCCGGGCGCCGACATGGCCGATGACCTCTGCCGCCGCGATGCAGCCCATCCGCCCCGCCGCCGCCAGGTCGGCGCCGATGGCCAGCCCATAGATCAGCCCGGCCGCGAACTGGTCGCCCGCGCCGGTCGCATCCACCGGCACCACGCGATGCACCGGCGCCGTTACCCGCTCGGCCCCGCGGATCAGGATCGCATCCTCGCCCGAGCGGGTGCAGATCACCGTCCCGCAATCGGCCGAGGCCAGGCGCAGCGCCTCCTCCAGATCCTCGACCTGATAGAGCGACTGCCATTCGTGGACATTGCCGATGACGTAATCCATCGGCCCCGCCACCAGCCGGCGGAAATCGGCGCGGTGCCGGTCGACGCAGAACGGATCGGACAGCGCGATCCCCGCCTGCCCGCCCGCCGCGTGGCAGGCATCGGCCGCCTTCAGGAAGGCCGCCTTGCCGGCATCCTTGTCAAAGAGATAGCCTTCCAGGAACAGCCAGTCCGCGCCGCTGAAGGTTGCGGGGTTCACGTCGTCGGGCCCCAGTTCGCCGGAAATCCCCAGGTAGGTGTTCATCGACCGCTCGCCATCCGGCGTCACGAAGATGATCGAGCGCGAGGTCGGGGCCACGTCCCCCGCCACAGGCGGGTTGACGAAGACCGTGCCCTGCGCCTCGGTCTGCTCGGCATAGCTCAGCCCCAGGGGATCGCCCGCCACCTTGCCGATGAAGGCCGTGCGCAGCCCCAGCATTCCCAGCCCCGCCAGGGTGTTCGCGACCGAGCCGCCCGGCACCAGCCGCGCCTTGCCCGCCTGCGGATCGGCCGATTGCGCCGCCATCAGGAACTCGGATCGCGCGCGGTCGACCAGCTGCATGATGCCCTTTTCCACCCCCAGCCGCGCCAGCGTCGCATCCGAGGTCGGCGCGATCACATCCATCACGGCATTGCCGATCCCGATCACGTAGGGGGTGGTCATTCGGTCTTCTCCTCATAGGGGCAGAGATCTTCGATGGGGCAGATCCGGCAACGCGGGCGCCGCGCCTGGCAGATATAGCGGCCGTGCAGGATCAGCCAGTGATGCGCGTTCTGCTGGAAGGGGACGGGGACGTTGTCCTCGATGGCGCGCTCGACCTCCTCGACGTCGCGGCCCGGCGCGATGCGGGTGCGGTTGCCGACGCGGAAGATATGCGTGTCCACCGCCTGCGCCGGAAAGTTGAACACGCTGTTCAGCACGACATTCGCCGTCTTGCGCCCGACGCCGGGCAGGGTCATCAGCGCCGCGCGCGATTGCGGCACCTCGCCGCCATATTCCTCGACCAGCCGGCGCGACAGGGCGATGACGTTCTTCGCCTTCTGGCGGTAGAGCCCGATGGTCTTGATCTCCTCGGTCAGCGCCTCGACGCCCAGCTCCAGCATCTGTTGCGGCGTGGTCACGCGCTGGAACAGCGATTTGGTCGCCTTGTTCACCCCGACATCGGTCGCCTGCGCCGACAGCGCCACCGCCACCAGCAGGGTGAAGGCGTTCACATATTGCAGCTCGGTCACGGGATGCGGATTGGCCTCGTGCAGGCGCGAAAAGATCGCGACCTGGGCCGCATAGGGCAAGGCGGGGGGAAGGCGGGAAAGGGTGCTGCGTGCCATGCGCCCCCAGATGCCCTGCCCCGCCGCCATGCGCAAGCATTCCCGTATGGATTTGGCCCGCGGTTGCGCTAGGCTGCCAGGGCGACAATTGCGAGTCAGGCATGACACGAACGCTTTTCTCCCTTGCCCAGCCCCAGCCGGGGCTGCGGGTCTCGATCACCACGCAGCCGGCCCAGCATGCCGGCGCGGTGCTTTGTCGCGGGCGCTTTCCGACGCCGCTCGGCACCGTGGTGGCGCTGGGGGCGGGCGGCGCGCTCTGGGCCCTGGGCTTTGCCGGCCCCATGCCCGAGGACCGGGTCGAGGCCGACCTGATCGCCCGCTTCCCCGACGCCCGGCTGGTCGAGGCGCCCGAGGCGCTGGCCCCCGCCATCCAGGCCCTGCTGGCCGGCGAGGGCGAGATCGCCGTCCGCCTTGGCGGCACCGCGTTCCAGTTGCAGGTCTGGCGTGCCCTGGCCGCGGTGCCACCGGGACAGGTCATCAGCTATGCCATGCTGGCCGAGCGCATCGGCCGTCCGAACGCCCTGCGCGCGGTCGGCACGGCGGTCGGGCAGAACCCGGTCTCCTGGGCGATCCCCTGCCATCGCGTGACCCGCACCGACGGCCGCATCGGCGGCTATCATTGGGGCGAGGCGGTAAAGCGCGCCCTGCTTGCGCGCGAAGGCGCGAGCATCGCGCCCCGCGCCATCGCCGCTTTGTGAGCCGCGCACCGCGATTTCCCGTCTATTCCTGTGGAGTTGGCCCGGAACCCATGCCAATGTGACCGCGTTTGGGCATCAGCCGCCGGCCCCCGGAGACGGGAAGGCCGGCCGCGTCGCAAGGACAGGCGGCGTAGGATCGCCCTGAAAAGAAAGGTGAAGGAATGAAGACCCGTATTTCGCTGCTTCTCGCCTCGGCGGGCGTGATCGCCATCAGCGCCTGCGCGCCGACCGATCCCTACGGCCAGCCCCAACAGACCAGCCGCACCCAGCAGGGCGCCATCGCCGGCGCGGTGGTGGGCGGCCTGATCGGTGCCGGCGAAAGCCGCTCGAACGCCGTGAAGGGCGCGATCATCGGCGCGACGGCGGGCGCCGTCGGCGGCTCGATCCTGGACCAGCAGCAGCGCGCACTGCAGCAATCGCTGAACAACCCGAACATCCAGATCGTGAACCACGGCACCCACCTGTCGGTGGTGATGCCGGAAACCACGCTGTTTGCGACCGATTCCGCGGCGGTGGGGGCGCAGGGGCAGAACGATCTCTACACCATCGCCCGCAACCTCAACCAATATCCCAACAGCCGCATCCAGATCGTCGGCCATACCGACAGCACCGGCTCGGCCGCCTACAACCAGGATCTGTCCGAGCGCCGGGCGCGTTCGGTCGCGGGCATCCTGGGCGCCGGCGGCGTGTCGCAATCGCGCCTCACCACCATGGGCCGCGGCGCGACCCAGCCGGTCGCCTCGAACGATACCGCCGCGGGCCGGGCGCAGAACCGCCGCGTGGAGATCCTGATCACCCCGACCCGCTGATCGCGGCAGGGACGCCAGGCGCGGGCCGGCAGCCGAAAGGCTGCCGGCCCTTTGCTTTTGCGCCCTCGATGGGCGGAAAAGGAAAAACCCCCGAAGCGTCTCCGCCTCGGGGGTCCGGTCACTGTCCCATGGGGATGCTTGGCCGCATCCCTCTCGTTCGATTTCGCAGCCTCAGTTCAGCCGCCGGCCCACTTCCTCGATGGCCTGGTCGATGCCGGCGCTGCGCTCGGCCGGGCTGGCCTGCTTGCCCAGGATCTCGGTCGCGGCACCGATCGCCGTCTGGATAGCCCGGTCGCGCACGGCGCGCACGGCATCGGCCTCGGCGCTGGCGATCTGTTCCTCGGCGGCCTTCAGCCGGCGCTCGATCGACAGTTGCAGCGCCTTCTTGGCCTTTTCGGCTTCCGAAACCGCCTCGCGCTTGGCATTGGCGACGATCTCGTCCGCCTGGCCCTTGACCTCGCGCTGGCGGCGCTCGTAGCTCGCATAGATCTCCTGCGCTTCCTCGCGCAGGCGGCGGGCTTCGGCCAGGTCGTTGCGGATGCCCTCGGCCCGCTTGTCCAGCAAGCCGCCGACGATCTGCGGCACGCGGAACCAGACCAGGATGCCGACAAACAGCAGGAAAGCCAGCGTGACGATGAAGTCGGTATTGCGCAGCGAGAAGAACGGGCCCGAAGCCGCAAGCGCCGGGCTTGCCATCAGGGCAAAGAGAACGCTCAGACGTTTCATTGCAGCGCCCCCTTCAGTCGCTGGTCGACCGCCGCATCGACCAGACCCTGGTCGGCCTTGCCGCCGAAATTCTCCACCAGCGCTGCCGTCACCTCGCGGGCGACATTGCGCGCGTCCTCGATGGCCGAGGCGCGGATCTCGCCGATGCGCTTCTCGGATTCCGCCGCGCGCGCGGCGATTTCCGCATCGGCATGGGCGATGGCGGCGTCCAGTTCCTTCTGGATCTCGGCCTTGTTGGCGGCCACGATCTTGCCGGCCTCGGCGCGGGCGTCGGCCAGCGCCTTGTCATAGGCGGCCTCGGCCTCCTTGGCCTTCTGCTTGAATTCCTCGGCAGCCATCAGGTCGCCGGTGATGGCGCCCTGGCGGTCCGAGATGACGCCGCCGATGCGCGGCAGCGCGATCCGCGACAGAACCCAGTGGATCACCGCCAGGATGACCAGCAGCCAGAAGATCTGGTTGCCGAAGGTGGTGAAATCCAGTTGCGGCATGCCGGGGGCGCTGGCGGCATGGCCAGCCGCGCCATGGGCTGCATCCGCCGCGGCCACGGCATGGGCCGCATCGGCGCCATGACCCGCCGCTTCGGCGGATTCGGTGATGATCACCGTTTCAGATTCTTCGACCACGACGGGCGCGGTCTGTTGCAACAGGCTGAACATATCCTACCCCATGCCGGTCGTTTCACAATCGGGTGGGCGCATGACGCCCCCACCCAACCGCAAGGATGGCAAAAGGATCAGACTGCGAACAGCAGCAGCAGCGCGACCAGGAACGAGAAGATGCCCAGGGCTTCCGCAAAGGCCATGCCGATGAACAGCGTGGCGGTCTGCGAGGCAGCGGCCGACGGGTTGCGCAGCGCGCCCGCCAAGTAGTTGCCGGCGACATTGCCCACCCCCATGGCGGCGCCCGCCATGCCGACGCAAGCCAGACCGGCGCCGAGATACTGTCCCAGTTGACCCAGATTTTCCATGTTCATGCTCCTTGAGGCTTTTGGAAAGGGTTTTCGTTTCAGACCTTGGCTGCCCGGCTCAGTGCGCCGGATGCAGCGCGTCCTTCAGGTAGACGCAGGTCAGGATGGTGAAGACATAGGCCTGGATCAGCGCCACCAGCACCTCGAGCCCATACATGGCGGTGATGGCGACGACCGAAACCGGCGCGATGGCGGCAATGGCGGCGAAGGCGGCAAAGACCTTGATCACCGCGTGGCCGGCCATGATGTTGCCGGCAAGTCGGATGGAATGGCTGACCGGCCGCACGAAATACGAGATCAGCTCGATCACAGCCAGCACCGGGCGCAGCGCCAGGGGCGCCGAGCTGACCCAGAACAGGCCCAGGAAATGCGCGCCGTTCTTGACGAAGCCCAGCACGGTCACGCCGACAAAGACCAGCACCGCCAGCACCGCCGTCACGGCGATATGCGAGGTCGGCGAAAAGCTTTTCGGCAGCAGGCCCAGGAAGTTCGCGAACAGGATGAAGCAGAACAGCGTCATCACATAGGGAAAGTATTTCAGCCCGTCCTTGCCGGTCACGTCCTCGACCATCTTGTGGACCATGCCGTAAAGCAGCTCGGCGATGGACTGGACGCGGTTCGGCACGATGGCCCGGCCGCGGGTGCCAAAGACCAGAAGCGCGGTGATCGCCAGCGCGGCCAGCGCCATCCACAGCGTCGCATTGGTCGGCGTGTACCAGTTCACCGGCCCTTCGCCAAACAGCGGTTTGACGACGAACTGGTCCATCGGATGGAAAACCAGACCACCTGCTTCTTCTTCTGCCATCGTCATTCACCCTTGTCGTCGCCGGGACGTCCCGGTGTCTTGCCTATCTCGTTCGCGGTCCGCATCATGGTCCTGATGCCGGCCGCCAGTCCCAGCAGCACGAAGACCACCATGAAGACCGGCTGCAGGCCGGTCAGATAGTCCAGCCCGTATCCGATCCCGAAGCCCAGGGCCAATCCCGCCACCAGCTCGGTCACCATGCGCCAGGCCATGTTGGCCTGGCTGAAATGCTCTTCCCCGCGCGAGGCCGGCTTGTCCGCCGCCTTCTTGCCCAGCCGGGCCTCCAGCGCGCGCAGCCGCTCCGCGTCTCGGGATCGCGCGGCGTCATGGTCGTCCTCGGCCACGGCTCACACCCCCGTTATCGGTTGGCGCGGTGATAGGGACTCGCGCCCCCCGAGTCAAGCAAGGCCCCGGAAATTGCAACCTGTTGAAAAACAAAGCTTCCGCGAAAGCCGCCCATCGCGGAAACCCGGCCTTGCGGTCCGGTGGCCATCCGCTCCATATTCAACCGGCAAGTTAAGCAAAGCCGATGCCCGCACAGCAACCCAGCCTCGACGCCATTTTCTCCGCCCTCGCCGATCCGACCCGGCGGGCGATCCTTGGCATGCTGCTGGAAGACGACATGGCGGTGACGGATGTGGCGGCGCCCTTCCAGGTCAGCCTGGCGGCGATCTCCAAGCATCTCGCCGTGCTGGCGGCCGCGGGACTGATCCGGCAGGAAAGGCGCGGGCGCATCATCTGGTGCAAGCTGGAACCCGACGGGCTGCGCAACGCCTCGGTCTGGATGCAGGGCTTCGGCCAGTTCGAGCCGGTGGACCTGGACGATTTCGAACGCTTCCTGCGCGAAGCCCTGCCGCTGGCGGATGGCGACGAAGCCAAGTCCTGATGACCCCCGAACGCAAAAAAGGGCCGGGCTTATGCCCGGCCCCTTTGCGTTCCTGTCATTTCACGGTGATGCGGCCATCCACCCGCGCCACGAAGCCCGGCCCCTGCTTGGCCAGGTATTCGGCCAGCACATCCGCCAGATCCGGCCCGAAGTCATAGGCGTTCATCGCGTTCTCGGCAAAGACCCTGTAGCCGTCGCCGCCCGCGCGCATGTAGTTCTGCGAGACCACGCCATAGACCGCCTCGGGATCGATCGGCACCCAGTCCGAGCCGTCGCGCACCTGCACGTCGCTGATCCGGCTGCCCGCCGGGGCCGAGGGATCCAGCGTGTATTTCAGCCCGGCGACCTGGGCAAAGCGCCCGGCGCCCTCCTCGATCTGGCTCGCGCCGTTTTCCAGCCCCGCGACCACGTCCGCACCCTTCAGCTGGAACGTGGACAGCGTGTTCTGGAAGGGCAGGACCGACAGCACGTCTCCCATCGTCACCACCCCCGCGGCGATCGAGGCGCGCAAGCCCCCGCCGTTCTGGATCGCGATGGTGATGCCCTGGTCCTTGACGCGCGCCAGCATGGCGTCGGCGACCAGGCTGCCCATCTCGCATTCCCGCGCCCGGCAGGTTTCCCGGCTGCCGTCGATCGGCGCCGCGATCTCGGCCACGCGCTTCTGCTTGAGCTGCTCGATCGGCGCGGCCATCTCCTTGACCCGCGCGGCCAGCTTCTCGTCCGGCGCGACCGAGCCGTCCAGCAGGATCGGCTGCCCCTCGGCCTTGACCAGCTTGCCCTCGTCGTCCCAGGTCAGGACCAGATGGCCCAGGTATTTGCCATAGGCATAGGCGGTCGCCACCGGAACCTCGGTGCCGTCCGCGCCCTTGACCATGGTCGGATAGGGACCGGCGGCACCTTCGAGCTGGCCCAGCAGCGCATGGCTGTGCCCGCCGACGACCGCGTCGATCCCGGCCACCTCGGCCGCGAATTCCTGGTCGCGCCTGTAGCCGGAATGGGTCAGCGCGATGATCTTGTTCACGCCCTGCTCGGTCAGTTCCTGGACGTCGGCCTTCAGGCTGTCCATGTCGTCCATGAAGATGACCTTGTCGCCCGGCGAGGCGGTCTCGGGCGTGTCCATCGCCAGGGCCGAGACGATGCCCACCTGCTCGCCGCCGACATCCAGCACCAGCACGTCGCCGACCTTGTCCTTCAACTCGGGCGATTGCGACAGGTCCAGGTTGCCCGAGACGACCGGAAACTTCGCGCCCTCCGCCAGGATCTGCAGCCCCTGCGGCCCGTCGTCGAATTCGTGATTGCCGACCGCCATGGCGTCGAAGCCGATGGCGTTCATGAACTCGACCGTGTCCTTGCCCTTGTAGGTCGTATAGAACAGGCTGCCCTGGTACTGGTCGCCCGCGTCCAGCACGATCACGTTCTGGCCCTCGGCCTTCAGCCCGTCGCGCAGCTCGCGGATCTTGGTCGCCAGCCGCGCCACGCCGCCGAAGCACCCGTCCTGCGCCTCGGTCTCGGCGTCGCAGGTGCTGTCATAGGCGTTGATCGGCTCGATCCGGCTGTGGAAATCGTTGATATGCAGGACATGCAGCGTGTAATCCGCCTGCGCCGCGCCCGAAGACAGCGCGACGATCGCCGCCGAAACCATGAGCCCGCGTTTCATCTCGATCCCTCTCACCCCGAATGTCTGGATGGGCGGCAGATTGCGGGATGCCGGCCCCGGCGTCAATTGACGAAGCCGTTGGGGCGACGCGATGCCGCTTGACGGCCCGCATCACGCGACGCATGAACCCGCCATGCTGGTTTACAAGATCTTCCGCGCCGCCGAGTTCCAGGCATTCCAACGGCAGGGCCGCAGCGCCGGCGCGCCGGTGGACCTGGCGGACGGCTATGTCCACCTCTCCACCGCCGCGCAGCTGCCCGGCACCCTGTCGCGCCATTTCGCGGCCGAGGACGGGCTGCACCTGCTGGCGCTGGACGGCGACGCCCTGCCCGAGCTGCGCTGGGAACCCTCGCGCGGCGGCGATCTCTTTCCGCATCTCTACCGCGAATTGCGCATGGGCGACGTGATCTGGAGCCGCCCCCTGTCCCTCGGCCCCGCCGGCCACGACATCGGAGATCTCGCATGACCCCCATCGAGCGGCTGGGCCTTGCCGCGCTGCATCGCCTGGACCCCGAACGCGCGCATGACCTCTCGATCCTCGCCCTGCGGCTCGGGCTGGTGCCGCTGCCGGGCCGGCCCGTCACCTCCGACCGGCTGCGCATGCAGCTCGCCGGCCTCGACCTGCCGAACCCGGTGGGTCTGGCGGCCGGCTACGACAAGAACGCCCGCGCCCTGCCCGCGCTGATGCGCGCGGGCTTCGGCTTCGTCGAGGTCGGCGCCGCCACCCCGCGCCCGCAGCCCGGCAACCCCAGGCCGCGCCTGTTCCGCCTGACCCCGGACCGCGCGATCATCAACCGCTTCGGCTTCAACAACGAGGGCGCGCAGGCCATCGCCGACCGGCTCGCGCAGCGCCCGCCGGGCATCCCCGTCGGGCTGAACATCGGTGCGAACAAGGACAGCGCCGACCGCAGCGCCGATTTCGCGCAGGTGGTGCGCATTGCCGGCGCCCATGCCGATTTCCTGACCGTCAACGTCTCCTCGCCCAATACCGAGAAGCTGCGCGACCTCCAGGGCCCCCAGGCGTTGTCGGCCCTGCTGCAAGGCGTGCTGGCGGCGCGCGACGCGCTGCCGAACCGCCCGCCGGTGTTCATCAAGATCGCCCCCGACCTCGACGATGCCGCGCTGGCCGACATCGCCGCCGTGGCGCTGGCCGCCCCGGTCGATGCGATCATCGCCACCAACACCACGCTTTTGCGCGACGGCCTCGCCTCGCCGCAGGCCGGGGAAACCGGCGGCCTCTCCGGCGCGCCGCTCTTCGACCGCGCCACCCGCATCCTCGCCCGGCTCTATCGCGAGACGCAGGGCCGCGTGCCGCTGATCGGCGTCGGCGGCATCGGCTCGGCCGAGCAGGCATGGCAAAAGCTGCGGGCCGGCGCCTCGGCCGTCCAGATCTATTCCGCGCTGGTCTACCAGGGCTTCTCGCTGGCCGCCCGGATCGCGCGCGACCTCGACCAACGGCTCGCACGCGAAAACCTCACGCTGGCCGAGCTGACCGGCAGCGGCAACGCCGACTGGCTCTAGAACAGGTCTTCGTGGCCCAGAAGCTGGTTCATCGTGTTCGACGGGTCGGCGCAGCCCGCATCGCCCACGATCCGCGCCGGCACCCCGGCCACGGTCTTGCAGGGCGGCACCTCGGCCAAGACGACCGAGCCGGCGGCGATGCGCGAATGATGGCCGACGCGGATATTGCCCAGCACCTTGGCGCCGGCGCCGATCATCACGCCGTTGCCGATCTTGGGATGGCGGTCGCCATCCTCCTTGCCGGTGCCGCCCAGCGTCACCGAATGCAGCATCGACACGTCGTCGCCGACCACCGCCGTCTCGCCGATGACGATGGAATGGGCATGGTCGATCATCACCCCGGTGCCGATCTTCGCCGCCGGGTGGATGTCCACGCCGAACGCCTCGGAACAGCGCATCTGCACGAAATAGGCCATGTCGCGCCGGCCCTGCTGCCACAGCCAATGCCCGATGCGATAGGCTTGCAGCGCCTGGTAGCCCTTGAAGAACAGGATCGGCTGCATCAGCCGGTGCGTCGCCGGGTCGCGGTCATAGACCGCCAGCAGGTCGGCCTGCGCCGCCGCCGACAGTTCCGGCGCGCGGGCAAAGGCATCGTCGGCGATCTCGCGCAGGATCTGCTCGCTCATCTCGCGCGAGGCGAGCTTCAGCGAAAAGCGATAGGCCAGCGCCGCCTCGAATGTGGCATGATGCAGCAGCCCGGCATGGATCAGCGCGCCCAGCAGGGGCTCGTCGCGCACGGCGATGCGCGCCTCGCGCTGGATGCGGCCCCAGACCGAATCGCGCGGGGCATCGCGCGCGTCGGACAGCGGCTCGATCATGTCTTTCTGCAAGTTCATACGGGCGCCCGTCAGTTTCACCCGCCGAGTCTAGCGGAAACCGGCGGGCGCGAAAAGTCCGCTCAATCCGGCAGCCGCAATTCCCACCAATGCAGCACGATGCGCACCTTGCCGCCGGCGAACTGCCCGCCCGCGGCCGTCAGCCGCAGGGGCGCAGGCTCCCAGAACACCACGGGCGGCGAGGCAAGCCCGCGCGCCCAGGAGCCCTGCGCCTTGCCCAGCCCGTGACCGAATCGCGTCAGGCTGTCCGAACTGCCCGCCGTGCCCAGCGACCAGGATGTCGCGCTGCCGGTGATCGCCTCCAGCACCCGCGCCGTGGCGCCGATGACCAGCGCGCCGGACGGCACGGCCATCGCCGTCTCGAACCAGGCGCCCGCGCCCAGCGTCACATCCTCGTCAAGCTGCCGCGCCAGCAGGCCCGAGCCGTGCTGGCCCAGGGTGATGGCGCCGGGCACCCAGGCCGCCCCGCCATGGATCGCCACCACCCCCTGGTCGGCGACCAGCGCCCGCCGGCCGAAACCCGGCTCGACAAAGACCCAGCCGCCGTTCGCGCCGATGGCGATCTTGCCGCCCTGCCCCTCCCAGGCGTTGACCCCGCCCTGCGGCACGCCCCAGCACAGCCCGTCCACCACCGTCTCGGGCGGGGTGATGCGGGTCAGGCTTTGCAGCACCAGGTCCACCTGCCCGTCCAGCCGCATCAGCGCCTCGTTCACCGTGACATGTTTCTGCGCCTGCGCCGGCATCAGCAGCGGCAGGGCGCAATTCGCGGTCGTGTTCTCAGACATGGATCATCCTCCTTGCATGGGGCCCGGCCCCGAACGTGTCGGAAAGCTGGGCGACCTCGACGGCAAAGCCGCCGCCCGCCGCGGCTTGGGCCCAGACGCCCCCGGGCACCGCCCAGCGCGGCTCGGCCAGCACGGCCTCGGCCAGCACCTGCCCGTCCCGGACCAGCCGGGCGGCGTAACGTTCCTGCGCCTCGCCCAGCGGCACGTCCGGCCCGTCCCAGCCGTCGCCCTGTATCCGCGTGCGCCGCACCCAGGTCACGACCCGGCCGCGGACCTCCAGGTGGCAGGGCGACAGCGGCCGCAGCCCGGCGCCGCGGAACGCCGCGGCGACGTGGCGATAGCTGGGGTCGTCCGGGCTGCGCGTGGCCGGCCCGATGCGCCAATGCCGCAGCTGGTTGCGGGCCGAGGGCGCCAGCTCCACCTGCGCCGCCGCCCCGTCCAGCAGCACCGCCACGCTGCCCGCCGGCCAGACCGCCGGCATGAAGGCATCCGTCCCCGCCTGCCCGCGCAGCCGCATCGAGATCTCCCATAGCCCGGCCGAAACCAGCCGCGCCTCGGCGAATTGCAAAAGCTCCCAGCCCTCGGCCGAGCCGTCGCCAATCGCCAGCAGGTTCGCGCCCGCCAGCAGCGCCTCGACCCCGGCCGAGCGCAGGTTGCCGCCCTTGACCCGCAGCCGCAGCGCCGGCCCGCGGTCCCAGACCCCCGGCCGCGCCGCCGAAAGCGGCCCTTCCGTCACCCCCATGACCGAAGGCTCGGCCAGCGTCGCGTTCAGCGCATAGCCCCCCGCCTCCTCGGTCGAGACCCAGGCCGCCGCCGCCCCCGGCCAGGGCGTCGCCGTCACCGCCAGATGCGGCGCATGCGCGACCTCGTCGCCGCGCAGCAGCGGCAAGTCCAGGAACACCGGCCAGACCGGGATCGGCGGCACGAAGGGGCGCAGCGCCGCCTCGCCCTCGACCACGCGGGCCGGGCGATAGACCCCCAGCTCGACCCGCACCGCGTCCACCGTGATCGCGCCCGCGCGCTCGATGCGGTCGATGCGCCAGCGCTTGGCCTCGGCCGCCCCCTCGGCCAGCCGCACCACATCCCCCGGCCCCAGATGCCCCAGCGAGGGCGGCAGGGCGAACCGCACCGCGTCCCGCGCCACCGCCGCCTCCGACAGCCAGCGTTCCGCCAGCGCCCGCCCCTCGCCGCGGGTCAGCGCCATCGCCAGCTCGCTGTCCGAGACCGCCAGGAACTCGGCCCCCGGCATCACCGTCTCGGCCGTGCGCGCGGCATAATCGCCGCCCGCCTCGACATGGGTCAGCCGGATGCGGCCCACCATCTCGGCATCGGCGGCGCGCGAAATTTCCACCGCCTCGATCTCCTCGGCCAGCGCCATGTCGTCTGGCCCCAGCTCGGCATCGACCCGCGCGCCGCGCATGACAAAGCGCAGGACGCCGTCGCGCTCGACCGCGTCGAACCCATGCGCCAGCATCAGCGGTTGCAGCGCCGCCCGCCCCGTCTCGGCCCCCGACAGCGCATAGCCGCGCACCAGCCCGCGCAGCGCCTCGGCGTCGAATGCCCGCACCCCCGCCTCGCGGCAGATCTCGGCCACCACATCGGCCAGCGGCACCGCGCCAGCGCGACCGTTGAGCCAGTGCCCGCGCTCCCATGCCGGGCCGTCCGACCACAGGTCCAGGCGCGCCGGGAACGCCGGATAGGGCCGCGCGTCCCAGCACCAGACATGCGCGCGCGCCATGTCCACCATCCGTCCCGCCCCGGTCCGGCCATGGGCTGCCCGCGCCGGATTGTTCGCCGGATCGCCCCAGAACCCGGTCATCGCCCGCACATAGGCCGCCTGCACCAGATCGTCCCGCCGCCCGTCCGAGAAATACGGCAGCATCGATTCCGAGCTCATCGCGTCCAGGAACTTGTTGGGCTGGTTCGTGCCCTTGTCCAGCGCGGCGCAGCCCATCTCGGTAAACCACACCGGCTTGCTGCCCGGCACCCAGGCCGAGGGCTGCGCCCGCCGCACCCCGCCGATGCGGTCGTGATGCGCGTTCTGCCACCAGCCGCGGATGTCCTTGTAGCGCCAGATCCAATGCTCGTGATGCGCGCCGTCATGGATGGGCGTGCGCCGCTGCGCCTGCCGGTCGGCATCGCTGGCGTAATACCAGTCATAGCCCTCGCCGCCCATGACATTGCCCAGCAGATAGGCGGGGTCGTCGATCCGCCGCCAATGCGCGTCCAGGTGATCCTCGCCCTCGCGCCAGTCCGACAGCGGCATGTAATTGTCGATGCCGACAAAGTCGATGTTCTCGTCGGCCCAAAGCGGGTCCAGGTGGAAATGCACGTCGCCATTGCCGGGATGATGGCCGAAATATTCCGACCAGTCGGCGGCATAGCCAAGCTTGACCCCCTCGCCCAGGATCCCGCGCACATCCGCCGCCAGCCGCCGCAACTCCTGCACGGCCGGAAAGGAATGCCCGGCCGCCATGATCGTCGTCAGCCCGACCATCTCGGACCCGATCAGAAAGGCGTCGATCCCGCCCGCGGCCGCACACAAATGCGCATAATGCAGGATGAAGCGGCGATAGGACCACTCGTCCGGCCCGCTATAGCGGATTACCGTCCCCTCGCGGCTGAAATCCCCGGCCGCGGCCGTGCCAAAGAACCGCGCCACCTCCTCGGCCGCCGCCGCCGTGCCCGCGGGACTGCCCGCGCGCCCCGGCGCGATGCTGGTGGTGATGCGCCCGCGCCAGGGCATCACCGGCTGGTCCAGGGCCCCGCTCCACGGGTCGGGCCGGCCGTTCCCCGCCAGCTGCTCCATCAGGATAAAGGGATAGAACACCGCCTTGCGCCCGCTTTCGGCGATCGCCCGCAGCGCCTCGATCACCGAGCCGTCGGCGGGCGTGCCGCCATAGATCGACCGCCCGTCCACCCGCGCCACCGCCTGCGCCGCCTCGCGCCCGATGCCGCCCGCGCGCCAGGCCATCCCCTGCCCGTCGCGCGACAGATCCTCGACCTTGGGCCGCACCGCGCATTCGCCGGCCCGCAGATCGTCCCCGAACCAGGACACCACCAGCGAGACCGAGCCGACCCGCGGCAATTCCCGCCCCAGCGCGCCCATCGAGGCCAGGAAATCCGTGGCCGCCGCCGTGTTGCGGTTGGCGACCCGCATCTCGCCCAGCCCGATGTCATAGCTGACCGGCGTGGTCGCCAGCGCATATTCCCCGGTGCCGGGGATCATGGCGACCGCCTGCACCTCGCGCGTCAGGCCCCGCCCCTGCCGGGCCGCCCGCGTGACCTCAAAGGACAGTTGCGGCACCCGGTTGCCCCATGGCTCCAGCGCCAGATCCTCCAGCACGACATAGGCCAGGCCGCGATAGGCCGGGGCCGCCTCGCCCTCATGGGCGGCGATGGCCGGGTCGGGCAACTGTTCCTCGTCCCCCAGGTAGACCCGCATGTTCAGCGCCTCGGCCGAGACCTCCTCGCCATCGGCCCAGATGCGCCCGACCCCCAGGATCGGCCCCTCGCACAGCGCCGGGGCCAGGCTGGCGCGATAGCCGACCTGCGTCACCCGCCCCCCCGAGCCCTTGCCGCCGCCCTGGCTGCGCCGGGTCTCGGCCAGGGGGC
>NZ_JRKO01000029.1 GCF_000763885.1 Paracoccus versutus
GGTGTTTTCCGTCACCGTGGCGCTTGGCGCGCTGGCCGGCGCCACCGCCATGGGCGCCGCCTTCGGCCTGGTCCCCGCCATCCGCGCCGCCAGGCTAAGCCCCGTCGAGGCGCTGGCAAGCCAATGATCTTCCCGCCAGCCGTCCTGCCGGACCGCCAGCCTTTCCCCGAACCGCCGCCCCTGCGGCCCCGAACAGGAGAATGACGATGAAACCGAAGACCCGGACCGCATGGCGCATGGCGCTGCCTGCGCTGATGGCGCTGGCGCTGGCCATGCCTGCCGCCGCGCAGGACGCGCCCGCCGAGCCCGAAGCCATGAGCATGGCCCAGTTCGCCCCCGCCGTGATCCGCACCGATTCCATCCCCGGCGCCTACGAGGCCGTGCATTGGGCCGAGGCCGGGCTGGTCTTCGTCGCCTCGGTGCCCAGCTTCGACAAGGGCACGCCGGGCTTCATCCATGTGCTGGACGCCGCGGACCTGCACCCGATCCGGCAGATCCAGCTGCCGCGCCGGCCCTTCGCGCTGGCCTTGGACCGCAGCACCGGGCGGCTTTACGCCGGCAATACGCTGGACGGCTCGCTGACCGTGATCGACGCGAAGGGCGGGCAGATCCTCGACACCATCCAGCTTGGCCAGCCCGAGGGCGAGGGCTTCGAGCATACCCGCATGATCGCGCTGGATGAGGAAAAGGGCCTCGCCTTCGTCACCAGTCCCGGCCAGAAGGGCGTGACCTGGATCGTGGACACCAAGGCGGGGGAACTCTTGCACCGGATCGAGGGCGGGCTCTGGACCGCCGGCGCCGCCTATGACGCGGCTGCCGGGCGCTTCTACGCCAGCGGCGGCGGCATCGAGGAGATCGCGGTGATCGACGCGGCCGGTGCGCGGGTCGGCGCGATCTCGACCGGCGCCACCACCGAGGAAGGGGCCGAGGCCTCGCAGCATTTCCTCGTGAACCTGGCGATCGACGCCGAGGGCCAGCGCCTGTTTGCGGCCGATGCCAACAAGGGCGCGCTTTACGTCTTCGACATCGCCGGGGCCAAGGTGGCCAAGCAGGTTCCGGTCGGCTCCGGCATGCTGGACGTGGCCTATAACCCGGCGCGGTCCGAGATCTACGCCACCTGGCGCGGGGTCGAGCGCGAGAACAAGGCCGGCACCGGCGGCCTGGCGGTGATCGACGCGCAGGATTATGCGGTCAAGCAGCGCATCCCACTGCCCAGCCATCCCAACAGCCTGGAGGTCAGCGAGGACGGCCGGACCCTGTTCGTGACGGTGAAGGCCCCGCATGACAAGGACCACCCGGACTATCGCGAGGGCGCGCTGGATTCGCTGCTGCGCATCGACCTGGAAAGGCTGGGCGAAGGGGGCGAATAAGCCTCGGCCCGCTGGCCGCTTCGCCAGGGCTTGGGATGGTTCCGACCACCGGTCCTCCCGGCGAAGCGGCCGGCCCGGATTTATCGTGGCGGGGCGGGCCTGATCCCGCCCCGGCTCGACCGATCCGATGGGCCGGGATGGACCGGCGATCCGATCCGGCGCCGCCCTGGCCGAGGTTTTCGATCCCGGCGGGGGACGGTGCTTGATGCGTCTTTGGCGGGGTTCCGACGACTGACTGCATTTCGCAGCCACGCGCAGGGCAAGCCTCGCCCCCGAGGGGATTGATCGCCAGGGGACGGCCGCCGGTGGCGAACCTTTCGCCGTCTTCACCTCTTGCGCGTCGGGGCGGTGGTCCTGCGATCACCGGCCTGTCGCGGGCGGCAGGGGAAATCCCGGCCGCAAAGGCCACCGCGCTCCGGCTTCGATGCTTCCACCGCTCCTGTCGCCATGCA
This sequence comes from Paracoccus versutus, assembly GCF_000763885.1. Classification (GTDB taxonomy): domain Bacteria; phylum Pseudomonadota; class Alphaproteobacteria; order Rhodobacterales; family Rhodobacteraceae; genus Paracoccus; species Paracoccus versutus. Next base: position 1,823 of record NZ_JRKO01000029.1, read on the forward strand.
GCCGGCCGGTGGCCGCCTTAGACCTCTTCGATCCGCAGCTCGACCGGCTCGCCGGCGATGACGCCGGTGCGGGGCAGGGCCTCGATGGCATGGTCGATGGCCTCGGGCGTGGTCTTGTGGGTGACGATCAGCACCGGCGCCACCCCTTCGGTGCGGGAATGGCCGTATTGCCGCATGCGGTCGATCGAGATGCCCGCATCGCCCAGGACCGTCGCCACCTTGGCCAGCGCCCCCGGCTTGTCGGTCAGTTGCAGGCGGATGTAATAGGCCGCCGGCACCGCCGTGCGCGCCGGCTGCGGGCGGGCCAGCGTCGCCGCCGGCTGGCCGAAGCTTGGCATCCGCACGCCGCGCGCGATCTCGACCACGTCGGACATCACCGCGCTGGCGGTCGGGCCCTCGCCGGCCCCGGCGCCGCGCAGCACGATCTGGCCGACTGCATCGCCCTCGATCACCACCATGTTGGTGCCGCCCTGCAACTGCCCCAGCGGGCTGTCGGCGGGCACCAGGCAGGGCGACATGCGCTGTTCCAGCCCGCGCCCGGTCATCTGCGCCACGCCCAGAAGCTTGATGCGATAGCCCATGTCGGCGGCGCGGCGGATGTCGTCGATGCTGACCCGCTCGATGCCCTCGATCTCGACCGCGTCGAAGCTGGGCCGGGTGCCGAAGGCGATGGCCGACAGGATCGCCAGCTTGTGGCTGGCGTCGATGCCGCCGACGTCCAGCGTCGGATCGGCCTCCAGATAGCCCAGCTGCCGCGCCTCCTCGAAGACCTCCTCATAGGGCAGGCCGGCGCTTTCCATCCGGGTCAGGATATAGTTGCAGGTGCCGTTCATGACGCCCATGACGCGGCGGATCTCGTTGCCGGAAAGCGATTCGGTCATCGCCTTGATCACCGGGATGCCGCCCGCCACCGCGGCCTCGAAACGGATCACCCGGCCATTGGCCTCGGCCAGTTCCGCCAGCTCCTGGCCGTGGATCGCCAGCAGCGCCTTGTTGGCCGTCACCACGTCCTTGCCGGCGCGCAGCGCGGCCGTCACCGCCTCGCGGGCGATGCCCTCGTCGCCGCCGATCAGCTCGACGAAGACATCCACGTCCTCGCGCAGCGCGAGCGCACGGGCGTCCTCTTCCCAGCCATAGCCGGACAGGTCCAGGTCGCGGTTCTTGCGCCGGTCGCGGGCGCAGACGGCGGTGACGGTGATCGGCCGGCCGGCGCGCAGGGCCAGCAGGGCGGCGTGTTTCTGGATGATCTTGACGGTGCCGGTGCCGACCGTCCCGAGGCCAGCGATGCCGAGACGAAGCGGAGAGGCGTTTTGCCCCTGGTTCTGGGCGGACATATGAAACTCTTATCTATGGACGATGCGGTGTTAGCGGATGGCGCGGCACGTTGCAACGCGCATGGCTGCCGGCCGCGGCTCAGGCCTCGTCGTCGCCCGCCCAATAGCCCCGCACGCCGGTCGCCCGCATCACCCGCAGCACGCGGGTGCCGATCTCGACCGTGTCGGCGCGGATGACCTCCAGGTCGGCGATGCCCAGGGGCTGGCGCTGCACCTCGCCCTTGGTGTTGACGAAGGCGGGGTGCCAGCGCGCCTTGTCCTCGGTCGGCCGCCACGAGGCATGGCACAGCAGGTTGCGCTGCAGGCGGATCTCGGCCAGCCGGTCGGTGATGCGGTTGCGGTCGCGCAGGCCGGGATAGCGGCGCATGGCGGCGTCGAGCTGCTCGATCAGCGTGCCCATGGAATCGTCGGCGATCGAGACCATGCGGGTCAGCCAGCTTTGCAGCTCTTCCTCGGTCAGGTCGTCGGCCAGCCGCGCGCGGTCCAGCGCATAGATGGTGCGCTTGATGATCTCCTCGAGCCAGCCGAAATTCGCCACGCATTGCCCCAGGGCTGCGGCGAAATCCGGCGGCAGGGTGTAATGCGTCTCGGGCGGCGCGCCTATCCTGGCCATGATGCACCGATAGGGGCGAGGGGAAGCAGGCCATGGCCCAGGCCCACAGGCCGCGGCCCGCCGAATGCCGCCCGCCGGGGTTCAAGCGGCGCGCGAGCGCGCAGCGGGACCGCATCGGGCGGCAAGCAGGCCACGGCCCCTCGGGGCGCCCCGCGTCTCAAGAAAATGTCTTTGCGGCCGATTTTTCCGTTGCCTGCGATGCCGGTGATCTGCCTGCCCCTGCCGTCGTCCATCCTGTCCCCGCGCTGCCGGGCACGAGTTTTCCATAGCGCCCGGCGGCAGGCAAGCCGGGTCAGAGGATCTTTTGCAGCAGCACCAGGTCCAGCCAGCGGCCGAACTTGCGCCCCGCCTGCGGCACCAGCCCGACCTGGCGATAGCCGATGGCGCGGTGAAAGGCGAGACCGGTGCCGTTCTCGGCCGAGACGGCGGCGATCATGCCATGCGCGCCCCCGGCGCGGGCGTGATCCTCCAGTGCCGCCATCAGCGCCCGGCCGATCCCGCGCCCGCGCGCGGCGGGGGACAGGATCACGGTATGCTCCATGCAATGGGCATAGCCGTTGCCGGCGCGAAACTGGTCATAGCTCGCCAGCCCCAGGACCGCGCCCGCCTCTTCGGCGACCAGGAACGCCCGCCCGGCGGCCCGGCGGCCGGCGATCATCCGCGCCAGCCCCTCTGCCGTCCTCTCCTCGCTGGAAAAGGTGATCGTGGTCTCGCGGATCAGCGGGTTCCAGAACGCCAGGATCGCCGGAATGTCCCCCTCGGCAACAGGACGCAGCATCATTGCCGGGCCTCCCTCACGGCGCCGCCCGTCGGGCAAGGGCCGCGCGCTTCTTCGTTCCCCAAATACCCATGCGGCCGCGACGCCGGGCGCCCCGGCCGCAGGCTTGTCATGCCGCCCGTGCCGCGCGGATCAGGCCGAGGATGTCGCGCGCCGCCGCGGGGATGTTGGTCCCCGGCCCGAAGATCGCCTTCACGCCGGCCTTCTTCAGGAAATCGTAGTCCTGCTGCGGGATCACGCCGCCGCAGATCACGATGATGTCGCCCGCGCCCTGCTCCTTCAGCGCCGCGATCAGCTTGGGCGCCAGGGTCTTGTGGCCCGCCGCCTGCGAGGAAATCCCCACCACATGCACGTCGTTGTCGATGGCGTCCTGCGCCGCTTCCTCGGGGGTCTGGAACAGCGGCCCCACGTCGACGTCGAAGCCGATGTCGGCGAAGGCGGTGGCGATCACCTTGGCGCCGCGGTCGTGGCCGTCCTGGCCCATCTTGACCACCAGCATGCGCGGGCGGCGACCTTCCTCCTCGGCGAAGGCCTCGACGTCGCGCTGGATCTGCGCGAAACCGTCGTCGCCCTCATAGGCGGCGCCATAGACGCCGGCCAGGGTCTTGACCTCGGCGCGGTGGCGGCCGAATTCCTTTTCCATCGCCATGCTGATCTCTCCCACAGAAGCGCGCGCCCGCGCGGCTTCGACCGCGGCTTCCAGCAGGTTGCCGCCTTCCTTCGCCCGGCGCGACAGCTCGGCCAGCGCCGCCTGGCATTTCGCCTCGTCCCGCGTCTCGCGCATCTTGTGCAGCCGCGCGATCTGGGCGTCGCGCACCTTCATGTTGTCGATGTCGAGGATGTCGATCGGATCCTCCTTGGCCAGGCGATACTTGTTCACGCCGACGATCACCTCCTCGCCGCGGTCGATCTGGGCCTGGCGGCGGGCCGCCGTCTCCTCGATGCGCAGCTTGGGCATCCCCGAGGCGACGGCCTTGGTCATGCCGCCCATGGCCTCGACCTCCTCGATCAGCGCCCAGGCCTTCTCGGCCAGCTGCGCGGTCAGGCTCTCGACGTAATAGCTGCCCGCCAGCGGATCGACGACATGGGTGATGCCGGTTTCCTCCTGCAGGATCAGCTGGGTGTTGCGGGCGATGCGGGCGCTGAACTCGGTCGGCAGCGCGATGGCCTCGTCCAGCGCGTTGGTGTGCAGCGACTGCGTGCCCCCCAGCGCCGCCGCCATCGCCTCATAGGCGGTGCGGACCACGTTGTTGTAGGGATCCTGTTCCTGCAGGCTGACGCCCGAGGTCTGGCAATGCGTGCGCAGCATCAGGCTGCCCGGCTTCTTGGGGTCGAATTCCTTCATGATCCGCGTCCACAGCAGGCGGGCGGCGCGCAGCTTGGCCGCCTCCATGAAGAAGTTCATGCCGATGGCGAAGAAGAAGGACAGCCGCCCGGCGAACTGGTCCACGTCCATGCCGGCCTTCAGCGCGGCGCGGACGTATTCGCGCCCGTCGGCCAGCGTATAGGCCAGCTCCTGCACCAGGTTCGCCCCCGCCTCCTGCATGTGATAGCCCGAGATCGAGATCGAGTTGAACTTGGGCATCTCGTTCGAGGTGTATTCGATGATGTCCGCGATGATCCGCATCGAGGGCTCGGGCGGATAGATATAGGTGTTGCGGACCATGAACTCCTTGAGGATGTCGTTCTGGATCGTGCCCGACAGCACGGCGCGGGAATGGCCCTGTTCCTCGCCGGTGACGATGAAATTCGCCAGGATCGGGATCACCGCGCCGTTCATGGTCATCGAGACCGACACCTTGTCCAGCGGGATGCCGTCGAACAGGATCTTCATGTCCTCGACGCTGTCGATGGCGACGCCGGCCTTGCCCACGTCGCCCTCGACGCGGGGGTGGTCGCTGTCATAGCCGCGATGCGTCGCCAGGTCGAAGGCGACCGAGACGCCCTGCTGCCCGGCGGCCAGCGCCTTGCGATAGAAGGCGTTCGATTCCTCGGCCGTCGAGAAGCCGGCATATTGCCGGATGGTCCAGGGCCGGCCGGCATACATGGTGGCGCGCGGGCCGCGGGTGAAGGGCTCGATGCCGGGCAGGCTGTCCAGGTGATCCAGGCTCTTCACGTCCGCCTCGGTGTAAAGCGGCTTGACCTCGATCCCCTCCAGCGTGTGCCAGGTCAGGCTGTCGGGATCGGCGCCTTTCAGCTCCTTGCTGGCGAGCCGGCGCCATTCATCGAGGGCGGCTTTCGTGCTTTCGGTCATCTTGCATCCTTTCCCATGGCCCCTCGGCTCTTATATGAATGAGGAGAAGAGGGGGCGATGAAACTGAAACGGTTGATTTTGCTGGTCGTGGTGCCGCTGGTGGCGGCGATGGGTCCAAGGCCCGAAGGCGAGGCCGACGGCCATCGCCCATATGTCCGCGGCGAAGTGCCCGCCGCGCGCAGCGAGACGGGGACGCCCGCGCGTCCCGAAACGCCTGCGGGCGAATTGACGGTGCTGCCCGCCGCCGAGGCCGATCCGGCCGAGTTCAGGTGGCAGGCCCGGCCGGTGGTGATCTTTGCCGATACCGCCGCCGATCCGGCCTTCATCGAGCAGCTGGCCGCCTTGCAGCGCGACCCGGCGCCGCTGATCGCCCGCGACGTGGTGGTCGTCACCGATACCGAGCCGGCGGCGGCAAGCATCTGGCGCCGGCAATTGCGCCCCGAGGGGTTTTCGCTGGTGCTGATGGACAAGGACGGCCAGGTCAAGCAGCGCAAGCCCGTGCCCTGGTCGGTGCGCGAGATCACGCGGGCCATCGACAAGTTCCCGCTGCGCCTGCAGGAAATCGGCCGCGCCGGCCTGCCGTGACGCGGCATGGCGAAAATCGCAGCGATTCCGTTGCGGGACGGCCGCCCAGGCATTATCTTGGGGACAGGGCCGCACGGATGCCCGGTGACAAGGAGAAGCTCGATGGCCAAAACGCCCTTGCTGCGCGCGACGGAAGAACCCGCCCCGGCGACGGTGTCCGGCCAGCCCAAACCGGGCCCGGTCGCGGCCTCGCTGGCCGAGCGGCTGGCCCGTGCCCGCACCGCCAATGAGATGGCCATCATCGTCGGTCTGAAACCCATCAAAGGCCGCTCCGGTCCGAAGATCGCCTACTGAGGCGGTCGCGCAGTTCCGCCAATTCGCCGGGCAGGGCGGCGGCGATGCGCCCGGCGCTCGTCCGTTCCTCCTGTTGCAGCAATTCCTGAACCGCCCGCTCGCCGCCGAAGATGCTGGCCATGAGCAGCCGCATCGCCTCGTGCCCGGTCTCGCGCGCCGCTTCGGTCAGTCCCAGGTAATCCCCGAACATCTCGACCGCGCGGGCCGCGTCCTTCCTGGCCTGGCTGCGGATCGCCTCGGCAAAGGCGGCCATGACCGAAAGCTGCCGGTAATAGGTCACGACCGGGTCGATGACCGAGGCCGGAAGGACATGCACCTCGTCGAGGATGGCGGCAAAGATCCGGTCGTTGGCCTGGGTCGGGATCACCGGCACCCGGCCGCTGTCGCGCAGGCTGTCCAGCAGCCGCTGCGCCTCGTCCTCGTCCAGCCGCTGCGCTTCCAGCGCCACGACATGGGCGCGGATCTCGGCCAGCAGCGCGCGCTGCACGTCGCCGACCCGCTCGGCGCGCAGCTTGGCGTCGCGCCGGCGGTTCTGGAAGGCGACGACCCACCAGCCCGCGGCGATGAACAGCCCGGCGATCAACGCCTGCTGCGCATGGGGGCTGAGATAGTCGTCCAGAAGCGGCATGGTTCCCGATCCTCGTGCCGGGCGCTGGCGGGCGCCCGGCGGTTTCCCGTCACTCGAACTCGATGATCACGTCATCGACCTTGAGGCTTTCGCCCGGCTTGGCGTTCACGGATTTCACCACGGCCTTCTTTTCGGCGCGCAGGATGTTTTCCATCTTCATCGCCTCGACCGTGGCCAGCGCCTGGCCCTCCTGCACCTCGTCCCCGGCCTCGACATTGATCCTGACCACCAGGCCCGGCATCGGGCAAAGCAGGAATTTCGAGGTGTCGGGCGGCAGCTTCTCGGGCATCAGCCGCGCCAGCTCGGCGGCGCGCGGACGGCGGACATAGGTCTTGAGGTCCGCGCCGCGCACCCGCAGCCGGAAGCCCGAGGGCAGCCGGTCCACCTTCATCACCAGGGGGGCGCCATCGACCGACAGCCGCGCCAGCGACTGGCCGGGCAGCCAGTCGCTTTCGACCCGCAGCTTGCGCCCGTCGATCTCGACCGTCGAGCCCTGGCGGTCGGCGGTGATGCGCACCGGGATCTCCTTGCCGGCGACGAAGACGACCCAATGCTCGCCCACATGGCGTTCATGGTTGTCGAGCCGCCCCGAGATGCGGGTGCGGCGGATCTCCGCGACCCGGTGCATGGCCGCGGCCGAGGCGGCGACGCGGGTGATCTCGGCCTCGGGCAGGGTCGCGCCCAGGAAGCCGTCGGGATATTCCTCGGCGATGAAGGCCGTGGAAATCTCGCCCGAGACGAATTTCGGATGGTCCATCACCGCCGACAGGAAGGGCAGGTTGTGGCCGATGCCCTCGACCTCGAACTCGTCCAGCGCCAGGCGCATCTGCTCGATGGCCTCGGCCCGGCTGGGTGCCCAGGTGCAGAGCTTGGCGATCATCGGGTCGTAATACATGCTGATCTCGCCGCCCTCGTAGACGCCGGTATCGTTGCGCACCCCGGTCGCGGCCGCCGGCGGGTGGTCGCCGGGATGGGCGGGCACCCAGGTGTCGGCGGCCTGCATCGGGCCGGCCGCGGTCTCGGCCGGCGGGCGATAGCGGGTCAGCCGCCCGATCGAGGGCAGGAAGTTGCGATAGGGATCCTCGGCGTAAAGCCGGCTTTCGATGGCCCAGCCGTTGATCTTCAGGTCCGCCTGGGCAAAGGGCAGCGGCTCGCCCGCGGCGACGCGGATCATCTGCTCGACCAGGTCGATGCCGGTGATCAGTTCCGTCACCGGGTGCTCGACCTGCAGGCGGGTGTTCATTTCCAGGAAGTAGAAGTTCTTCTGCGCATCGACGATGAATTCGACCGTGCCGGCCGAGGTGTAGCCCACCGCCTTGGCCAGCGCGCAGGCCTGCTCGCCCATGGCCTTGCGCGTCGCCTCGTCCAGGAAGGGCGAGGGCGCCTCCTCGATCACCTTCTGGTTGCGGCGCTGGATCGAGCATTCGCGCTCATGCAGATAGACGCAATTGCCGTGCTTGTCGGCCAGCACCTGGATCTCGATATGCCGGGGCTGGGTGACGAATTTCTCGATGAAGATGCGGTCGTCGCCAAAGCTGTTCGCCGCCTCGTTCTTCGAGGATTCGAAGCCCTCGCGCGCCTCCTGGTCGTTCCAGGCGATGCGCATGCCCTTGCCGCCGCCGCCGGCGCTGGCCTTGATCATCACCGGATAGCCGATCTGGCCCGAGATCTTCACCGCCTCGTCGGCATCGGCGATCAGGCCCATGTAGCCCGGAACCGTGCTGACCCCGGCCTCCTGCGCCAGTTTCTTCGAGGTGATCTTGTCACCCATCGCCTCGATGGCGGGCGAGGGCGGGCCGATGAAGGTGACGCCTTCCTTCTCCAGCGCCTCGGCGAATTTCATGTTCTCGGACAGGAAGCCATAGCCGGGATGCACCGCCTCGGCGCCGGTCCGGCGGATCGCCTCCATGATCTTGTCGATCACGATATAGGACTGGTTCGCGGGCGGCGGGCCGATGTGGATCGCCTCGTCGGCCATCTTGACATGCAGCGCATTGCGGTCGGCGTCGGAATAGACGGCGACGGTCTGGATGCCCATCTTCTTGGCGGTCTTGATGACCCGGCAGGCGATCTCGCCCCGGTTGGCGATCAGGATTTTCTTGAACATGCTTCTTTCCCTTGGGGCAGATCCCGAACGTGAAAAAGCCGCCCCGGCAGGCTGCCGGGACGGCTGGAAAAAGGCTGGGCCGGCGCGCGCGGGCGCGCCGTCAGCGTGGCGAAGGCGTTATTGGCAAAGCCGCACGTCGTCGCAAAGCGCACCGGCGACGGCGCCGATCGCCGCGCCCTTGGCGACATCATGGCCGCCCACATGGGCAGCGGTTGCGCCGACACCGGCACCGATGATGCCGCGGTCCATGTCGGTCGGATTGATGCCTTGGGTGCAGCCGGCCAGGCCGAACAGACCGAGACCAAGCACGAGGACGAGTTTCTTGGACATCTCGTTTGCTCCGGGATGCGGGCGGTGGCGCGAGCCGTCGGTGCAGCGCCTGCCGCCCTGTTGAAATCAGTAGCGGCGCTGGCAGACGCCGGCGTCGTCGCAGAGCGCACCGCCCGCGGCGCCGATGAGCGCGCCGGTGGCCACGTCACCGTCGATGATCTTTGCCACGGCCGCACCGGCCAGCGCGCCGCCGGCCGCGCGCTGCGCGTCGGGCGAAAGGGTCGAGCCGCCGCCATAGCCCTGTTCGCAGGCGGCAAGGCCGGCGACCAGCAGGACCGCGCCGGAAAGACGAAGGATGACGGATTTTTGCATAGCGTTTTGCCTGTATTATGGACCCGCTTCCGGGCCGTTGGTGATAGAGGTGCGCACAATATTGCACGCGCCAACCCCGGAAGAAACTGACAACGGTGTGAAAAGACAAGACTACGCGGCAATCCGCCCATCCTTCGGCCGGCCATCAGTCTTCGTCCTCGTCGTCCCAGTCGCCCTCGTCCCAGCCGGCATCGTCCCAGTCGAACTCCGGGGCGTCCTGGGCGAAAAGCTCGGGAAAGCTTGCCTCGGCGCGCTTCATGTCGACGCGCAGCAGCTGGTCGTAATCGGTGGGATCAAGCTTGCCGACCGCGATCACCTCGCGGCCGATCAGCCAGGACAGCCGCCCGGCATCCAGGTTGCCGCGGGCAAAGGGTTCCTCGCCGAAATGCTGGATCAAGGCCGCCAGGAAGGCGGTATCGGCGCGGCGGTCGGCCGGCTTGCGGTCGCGATAGCGCTCGCGCCGGACCAGGGGTGTCGCGCCCTTCTTGTTGGCGCGGCGGATGATGAACTGGAAATCGGTGCCGGGAAGGCGGCCCGGAAAGCCGCGATGCTTCAGCATGTCTTGCCCCCTTGCAGGATTGCGTTGTCGCGCGGGGGCCGGGCGGAACGCAGATGGCGCGGGCCGCCAGGCAGCCCGCGCGCGGCCAATGGCTTAGTTGGCGCCGTATTTGCCCTGGAAAACAGGCTCGGGCTGGACCGGAATCGGGGCGACTTCCGGCTCTTTCTTGGCGCAGGCTGCGGCGAGGCCGACCAGGACGAGGGCGAGTGCAAGCTTTTTCGACATGTCGTCGTGCTCCTGTGATGCGGGACCGACAAGTCCCGACTGCTCGGTTGAGATTCGGCCGCCTCATGCGACCGCGGCGGCATGATAGCCAGCGCCGCGAAGCGCCGACAGGCGCGTTGAGGCCGCAGTCGTGCGGGTGCCTGGCGCTGTGGCAGGCTTGCATCAGGGTGGCAAAGGGCGGGCATCACCGCAGACATCACCATGGCTCCCATTCGCAGGCGTCGCGGTCGGGCGGCAGGCCGAACGCCTCGAAGACCTGCACCGCCTCGGGGTCGAAGGCGCCAAAAGGAATCTCGCGGTCGGCCAGGCTGATGACGATCTGGCTGGGCCGCGGCGCGGGGGCGGCGATGCGGGGCAAGGCCCAGTTCTCGCACAGCCAGACGATGTCCTCATGCACCGGATCCTGGGCCAGCACATCGGGCGCGGCGGGCAGGACCGGGGCGCCGACCAGGGCGTCGGCGGCCTCTTCGTCGGCCGGGTCGGGAAGGTCCGCCTGGGCCAGATCCTCCAGCGTGGCCGGGTCGATCAGCCCGTCATCGGCCTCGTCCTCCCAGGCCTCGTCGCTTTCGGTGTCGATCTCGATCGGCGCGCGCGCCTCGTCCGGCGCAAAGTCCGAGGCGGGACCGACGGTCGCGGGCACGCGCTGCGCCAGGTCGGGCATGACGAAGCGAAAGCGATAGGTCAGGCCCATGCCGCCGGAATTGTCGTGGCGGGTCTCCAGCCAGCGCACCACCGCGCCCGAGGGCAGGGTGATGTCCGCCCCCGGCTCTTGCGCGAGGGCGGCGCCGGCCAACCCGGCCAGAACGGCCGAGGGCACCAGCGCAAGGCCGATCACCGCAACTCCCGACATGTTTCCTCCCTCGGTCTCCCGCCGTTACAGCGGGATGTTGTCGTGCTTCTTCCAGGGGTTCGACAGCTTCTTGCCGCGCAGGCTGGCAAAGGCGCGCGCGACGCGGCGGCGGGTCGAATGCGGCTGGATCACCTCGTCGATGAAGCCTTTCTCGGCGGCGACGAAGGGATTGGCAAAGCGGTCCTCGTAATCCTTGGTGCGGTTGGCGATCTTGTCGGTATCGCCCAGCTCGCTGCGATACAGGATCTCGACCGCGCCCTTGGCGCCCATCACCGCGATTTCCGCCGTGGGCCAGGCATAGTTGAAATCGCCGCGCAGGTGCTTGGAGGCCATGACGTCATAGGCCCCGCCATAGGCCTTGCGGGTGATGACGGTCACTTTCGGCACCGTCGCCTCGCCATAGGCAAAGAGCAGCTTGGCGCCATGCTTGATGACGCCGCCATATTCCTGCCCGGTGCCCGGCAGGAAGCCCGGCACGTCCACGAAAGTCAGGATCGGGATCTCGAAGGCGTCGCAGAAGCGCACGAAGCGCGCGGCCTTGCGGCTCGAGTCGATGTCGAGGCAGCCGGCCAGCACCATCGGCTGGTTGGCGACGACGCCGACGGTCTGGCCCTCGATGCGGATGAAGCCGGTGATGATATTGCCGGCGAAATCCTTCTGGATCTCGTAGAAATCGCCCTCGTCCGCGACCTTCAGGATCAGCTCCTTCATGTCGTAGGGCTGGTTCGGGTTGTCGGGGATCAGCGTGTCGAGGCTGGATTCGACGCGGGCCGGGTCGTCGAAGAACGGCCGGCTCGGCGCCTTTTCGCGGTTGTTGAGCGGCAGGAAGTCGACCAGACGGCGGATTTCCGACATGGCCTCGACGTCGTTTTCGAAGGCGCCGTCGGCGACCGAGCTTTTCTTGGTATGGGTCGAGGCGCCGCCCAGCTGTTCGGCCGTCACCACCTCGTTCGTCACCGTCTTGACCACGTCCGGGCCGGTCACGAACATGTAGCTGGTGTCCTTGACCATGAAGATGAAGTCGGTCATCGCCGGCGAATAGACCGCGCCGCCGGCGCAGGGGCCCATGATGACGCTGATCTGCGGCACCACGCCCGAGGCCATGATGTTGCGCTGGAACACGTCGGCATAGCCGGCAAGGCTGGCCACGCCCTCCTGGATCCGCGCGCCGCCGGAATCGTTCAGCCCGATCACCGGCGCGCCGTTCTGCACCGCCATGTCCATGATCTTGCAGATCTTCTGCGCATGGGTTTCCGACAGCGAGCCGCCGAAGACGGTGAAGTCCTGCGAGAACACATAGACCATGCGGCCGTTGATCGTGCCCCAGCCGGTGACGACGCCGTCGCCATAGGGGCGGTCCTCCTCCATGCCGAAATCGGTCGAGCGGTGGCGGACGAACATGTCGAATTCCTCGAACGACCCCTCGTCCAGCAACAGCTCGAGCCGCTCGCGCGCGGTCAGCTTGCCGCGGGCGTGCTGGGCGTCGATGCGCCGCTGCCCGCCGCCCAGCCGCGCATCGCGGCGGCGCGATTCCAGTTCGCCCAGGATGTCCTTCATGAGCCGTCTCCCTTTCCGGTTTGGCGCAAACTACCGGCTTGGCGCGGGTGCGGGAAGCGGAAAGGCGAATATTTGCAAAATATGCTAGATAATTTCGCTGCAAACAGCAAAATTGCTAAAACCCTTGACGCGGGCAAGGGCAAGAGCCATGCCGCTGCCATGGGACTCGTCATTGATCTTGCGGCCGTCGTGGCCAATTGGAAAGCGCTCGCGGCCAAGGCCCAGGGCGCGCGGGCGGCGGCGGTGGTCAAGGCCGACGCCTATGGTCTGGGCGCGGATCGCGTGGCCCCGGCGCTTTACGCGGCGGGGGCGCGGGATTTCTTCGTGGCGCTGGCCGGCGAGGGGCGGGCGATCCGGCCGCTTCTGCCCGAGGATGCGCGCATCTTCGTGCTGTCGGGCCATATGGAGGGTGCGGACCTGGCCGGGCTGATCCCGCTGCTGAACAGTCCCGAGCAGTTCTTCCGCGACCGGGCGCTGCGGCCGCGCGGGCCTTTCGGCATCCAGCTGGACAGCGGCATGAACCGGCTGGGGATCGAGCCCGGCGAATGGGCCGCCATCCGCACCGAGGCCCTGGCGGCCGGCCCGGCGCTGATCATGTCGCACCTGGCCTGCGCCGACGAGCCGGACCATGCGGCCAATGCCCAGCAACTCGCCACCTTCCGCGCCATGACCGAGGGCGTGGCCGTGCCGCGCTCGCTGGCCGCGACGGGGGGCATCCTGCTGGGGCCGGACTATCATTTCGACCTGGTGCGGCCGGGCATCGGGCTTTACGGCGGCGAGCCGTTCGGCGATGCGCAGCCCGTGGTCACGCTGGCCTTGCCGGTGATCCAGACGCGCGAGGTGCGCCCCGGCGAATCCGTGGGCTACGGCTATGCCTGGACGGCCGCGCGGCCGTCGCGGGTGGCGACGGTGGCGGCGGGCTATGCCGACGGGCTGGCGCGGGCCCTGGCGCGGGACGGCAAGCTGACGCTCTGGTCGGGCGAGCGCGCCTGCCCGGTGATCGGCCGCATCTCGATGGACCTGATCACCGTCGACGTGACCGACCTGCCCGACGTGCCCCCGGCGCTGGAGATCCTGAACGCGCGGCAGGGCGTGGACGCCCTGGCGGCGCTGTCGGGCACCATCGGATACGAGATCCTGACCTCGCTGGGCCGGCGCTACGAGCGTCGCTGGCTGTGAACCCGGCCCGGCTGACCGGCAGGGCGGTGATCGGTCTGACCCGGCTGACCGGGCGGGTGACGATCTTTGCCCTGCGCGGCCTGGCCGGCATCGGGCAGCATCCGGCGGAACTGGCGCGGCAGGTCATGCAGATCGGCTGGCTGTCGCTGCCGGTGGTCGGGCTGACGGCGCTGTTCACCGGCGCGGCGCTGGCCTTGCAGATCCATTCCGGGGGCGAGCGGTTCCAGGCCGGCGACGTGGTGCCGGCCATCGTCGCCATCGGCATGGCGCGCGAGCTTGGCCCGGTCCTGGGCGGGCTGATGGTCGCGGCCCGCGTCGCCAGCGCCATCGCCGCCGAACTGGGCACCATGCGCGTCACCGAACAGATCGATGCGCTGGTGACGCTGTCCACCGATCCCATGGGCTGGCTGGTCTCGCCCCGGCTGTGGGCGGCGCTGCTGTGCGTGCCGGTGCTGGTCGGCGTGGGCGACGTGATCGGCATCATGGGCGGCTGGCTGATCGGGGTGAATGCGCTGGGGTTCAACTCGGCGATCTACCTGTCCAATTCCTGGGCCTATCTGGAAAGCTGGGACGTGGTCTCGGGCCTGCTGAAGGGCGCCGTGTTCGGGCTGATCGTGGCGCTGTCGGGCTGCTGGTTCGGCATGACGGCGGCGGGCGGTGCCGCGGGCGTCGGACGGGCCACGACCAATGCCGTGGTCGCCGCCTCGGTCGGCATCCTGGCCGCGAATTTCGCGCTGACGGGGCTGTTCTTCTGATGCTGGCGGTGCGCGGGATTTGCAAAGCCTATGGCGCCAAGCGGGTGCTGGACGGGGTCGAGCTGGACCTGGCCCAGGGCGAAAGCCTGGTGGTCATCGGCGGCTCGGGCACCGGGAAATCGGTGCTTTTGCGCTGCATCCTGGGGCTGGAGACGCCCGATGCCGGCGCGGTCTTGTGGCAGGGCCAGCCGCTGGCCGGCCGGCGCGCCGCCTTCATGGAGGGCTTCGGCATGCTGTTCCAGAACGCGGCGCTGTTCGACAGCCTGCCGGTCTGGCGCAACGTCGCCTTTCGCCTGCTGCGGACCATGCCCAAGGCGCGCGCCCGCGCCATTGCCATCGAAAAGCTGGCCCGCGTCGGCCTGGGCCCCGAGGTGGCGGATCTTTACCCGGCGGAACTCTCGGGCGGGATGCGCAAGCGCGCCGGGCTGGCCCGCGCCATCGCCGCCGACCCGAAGGTGATCTTCTTCGACGAGCCGACGACCGGGCTGGACCCGATCCGGGCCGCGGCGATCAATGCGCTGATCCGCGGCATCGTCGACGAGACCGGCGCCACCGCCATCACCATCACCCATGACATGAGCTCGGTGCGCGCCATCGCCGACCGGGTGGCGCTGTTGGATCGCGGACGGGTCCGCTGGCAGGGAGGGGTGGCGGAAATGGACGCGGCCGAGGACGATTACCTGCGTGATTTCGTCGCAGGGCGCGCCCGGCCCATGGCGCGCGGGCCGCAGGCGTGATGTCCGTTTTTTCGCCGAATCGACGGCAAATCCGAAACTGCGGGCCCGCACCCCTTGTGCGAATCCCGCTCAGTTGCAACCATGAGTTACTGAGAACCCCACCTCGGAGACGAATTTGGGTCTGACCCCTACGCATCCCGCGACCGCGACCCCCGGCGAAACCCTGCTGGAATTTCACGACAACCGGCTGCTGATCGACCTCTGCGGCCCGCATGACCGCTATCTCGCGCGGATCGAGGAGGCGCTGAAGGTGCATATCCTGCGACGCGGCAACCTTCTGTCCGTCGTGGGTCCGGTCGAGGCCCAGGCCGAGGCGGCGCAGGTGCTGCGCGCGCTTTACGCCCGGCTGGAGCAGGGCCGCCCGGTCGAGATGGCCGAGGTCGAGGCGGCGCTGCGCATGGGGGCCGAGACGGTGGTCGACGGCCCCAGCCCGGCCGAGCAGCTGGAGATGTTCCAGACCGGCCCGATCGAGCTGCGCACCCGCAAGAAGACCGTCGAGCCGCGCACCGATGCGCAAAAGGACTATGTCCGCGCGCTGTTCGCCAACGAGCTGGCCTTCGGCATCGGCCCGGCCGGCACCGGCAAGACCTATCTGGCGGTGGCCGTGGGCGTGACCATGCTGATCGGCGGCCATGTGGATCGCATCATCCTGTCGCGCCCCGCCGTCGAGGCGGGCGAGCGGCTGGGCTTCCTGCCCGGCGACATGAAGGAAAAGGTCGATCCCTACATGCAGCCGCTCTATGACGCGCTGAACGACTTCCTGCCGGCCAAGCAGGTGCAGAAGCTGATGGAGGAAAAGCGCATCGAGATCGCGCCCCTGGCCTTCATGCGCGGCCGCACGCTGTCGAACAGCTTCGTGGTGCTGGACGAGGCGCAGAACGCCACCACCATGCAGATGAAGATGTTCCTGACCCGGCTTGGCGAGGGCTCGCGCATGGTCGTCACCGGCGACCGCACCCAGATCGACCTGCCGCGCGGCGTGCATTCCGGCCTGGTCGAGGCCGAAAAGATCCTCAAGGACATCAAGGGCATCAGCTTCAGCTATTTCACCGCCAAGGACGTGGTGCGCCATACGCTGGTCGCCCGCATCATCGAGGCCTATGACGCCGAGGCCGAGGCGGCGCTGGCCCGCGGCGAGATCTTCGACGAGCGCGGCCAGCGCATCCCGCGGCGCGAGCCGCGGCTGGCCTCGGGGGGGCAGGGCGATGCCTGACAGCGCCGATGCGCCCAACGAGGCGCTGGAGATCGTCGACATCGTGCTGGAGGACGACCGCTGGGAGGACGCCGGCCTGCCCGCCATGGCCGAGCGCGCGGCGCGCGCGGTCGGCGAATGGCTGGATCTGGGCGCGTTCCAGATCGTCGTCATGGGCTGCGACGACGCCCGCATCGCCGCGCTGAACGCCGAGTTCCGCGGCAAGCCCAAGCCGACCAACGTGCTGAGCTGGCCCGCGGTCGAGTTCGATGCGCGCCTGCCCGGCGCCCATCCCGAACCGCCCGAGGTCGAGGAACTGGGCGACATCGCCATCGCCTACGACACCTGCCTGCGCGAGGCCGAGGCGCAGGGCAAGCCCTTCGCCGATCACGCCATGCATCTGCTGGTCCATGCCATGCTGCATCTTGCAGGCTATGACCATATCGACGACGAGGATGCCGAAACCATGGAGGATGCCGAACGCTCGATCCTGGGCAAGCTGGGCATCCCCGACCCTTACCTGGAACATGAGACATGACCAACGACCGAAGTCCCGACACGCCCGTTTCCGCCGAACCCGCCTCATGGGCGGATGGCACAGGCGGGGACGGGCGTGACCTGCCGCAATCGCGCGGCTTTCTGGGGCGCATCCTGGGCGCATTCGGCGGCGGCGAGGCCGAGCCGGCCGGCGCCGAGGCCCGCGACAGGGGCCCTGCCGCCCCGCCGGCGGGCGTTCCGGGGATGGTCAACCTGCGGCGGATGCGCGTCGACGACGTGGCCGTGCCCAAGGCCGAGATCGTCGCCGCGCCGGTCACGGCCACCCTGCCCGAACTGGTCGAGATGTTCCGCGAACACGGCTTTTCCCGCATCCCGGTGTTTCGCGGCACGCTGGACAGCCCGCTGGGGCTGATCCACCTGAAGGATCTGGCGCTGAAATACGGCTTCGGCGCCAAGGCTCCGGTCAAGTTCGCGCTGCGCCCGATGCTGCGGCCGCTGCTTTACGTGCCGCCCTCGATGCCCATCGGCGTTCTCCTGCAGCAGATGCAGCAGAAGCGCATCCACATGGCGCTGGTGATCGACGAATATGGCGGGGTGGACGGGCTCGTCACCATCGAGGACCTGATCGAACAGGTCATCGGCGAGATCGAGGACGAGCATGACGAGATCGAAGGCGGCCTGGTGATCCAGGAACAGCCCGGCCAATGGCTGATCCAGGCCCGCGCCGCGCTGGAGGATGTCGAGGCCCAGACCGGCCTGCGCCTGGCGACCGACGAGGAAGAGGAAGAGATCGACACGCTGGGCGGGCTGATCTTCATGCTGACCGGCCGCGTGCCGGTGCGCGGCGAGGTGATCCCGCATGAAAGCGGCGCCGAGTTCGAGATCATCGACGCCGATCCGCGCCGGGTCAAGCGGGTGCGGCTGCGGTTGCCGCAACCCGAGCCGCCACCCCCGGCCGAAGGCTGAGCCGGCTCAGAGCCCGGCGAAGGCCGGCGCATGGACGATGCGGCTGCCTGCGGGCAGCCGCGGCCCCAGCGCCATCAGATGCGGCCCGGCATAGGGCGATTCCAGGTCGGCCGGGACAAAGCCGAAGCGGCGGTAATAGGCCGGATCGCCCAGCACCACGATGGTATGGTCGTCGAATGCCGCCAGGGCGGCGCGGACCAGCGCCGTGCCGATGCCGCGCGACTGCACGGCGGGATGCACTGCCAGCGGCGCCAGCGCCAGGGCCGGCCCCTCGGCCGCCAGCGGCGACAGGGCGATATGGCCGATCACCGTGCCCTCGGCCTCGGCCACCAGCGACAGCGCAAGGTCGCCCGCCCCGCGCAGGGCCTCGACCAGCCGCGCCTCGGCCGGGCCGTCGAAGGCGCGCGCCAGCAGGTCGGACACCGCGGCGCGATCATGCGCCAACTCGGCCCGGATACGCGGCAGGGGATCGCTGCGGGTGAAATCGCGCCCGATGCCGTGGCTCTCGCGGCCCCAGCGGCTATGTTCCAGCCGGGCACGATGCGCTTCGAAAGCCTCGTCGCCGGCGTAAAGCTCGTTCAGTTCCCAGACCAGCGGATCCTCGGACTGCCACAGGTCGAAGCGCAGGTTGCCGGGTTCGGCCCGGCTCAGCGCGACATGCTCGGTCAGCAGGTCCATGGCCAGCATCATCTGGGCCGCATCCTTGCAGATCAGCCGGCCGGTCAGCGAGACCAGCGGTTTTTCCAGGGGGATCTCCTCGCCGCCCAGGATGGGCGGGGGGGCGTGGTTGTGGTTCTGTCCGCAGGCGCAACTCATGGCAAGATCCTCGTCGTGAACAGGCCGCAACGATGGACGACGGCGGCTTCCCGCGGCCGGAACCGTTAGCAGCGATAACCTTATCGGGCGGCATTGCGCCGTCCTTGTCAATTTGCAAAGCCGCGCCTTGCCCCGAATGCGGCCCCTGAAACGAAAAGGGCGGCGCAGCGGCCGCCCCTCGGGGTCATTCCCACTCGATCGTGCCCGGTGGCTTCGAGGTGATGTCATAGGTGCAGCGGTTGATGCCCTTGACCTCGTTGATGATCCGCGTCGCGGTCTCGCCCAGGAACTGGTGGCTGAAGGGATAGTAATCCGCCGTCATGCCATCGACCGAGGTCACCGCGCGCAAGGCGCAGGCATAGTCGTAGGTGCGCCCGTCGCCCATGACGCCGACGGTGCGGACGGGAAGGATGGCGACGAAGGCCTGCCAGATCTCGTCGTAAAGCCCGTGCTTGCGGATCTGGTCGATGAAGACCGCATCCGCCTTGCGCAGGATCTCCAGCTTGTCGCGGGCGATCTCGCCCGGACAGCGGATGGCAAGGCCGGGACCGGGAAAGGGATGGCGGCCGATGAATTTCTCGGGCAGGCTGAGTTCGCGGCCAAGCGCGCGGACCTCGTCCTTGAAGAGTTCGCGCAGCGGCTCGACCAGCTTCAGCCCCATCTTCTCGGGCAAGCCGCCGACGTTGTGGTGGCTCTTGATCGTGACCGAGGGCCCGCCCGAGAAGCTGACCGATTCGATCACGTCGGGGTAAAGCGTGCCCTGGGCCAGGAATTCCGCGCCTTCGATCCCGCTCGCGTATTTCTGGAACACGTCGATGAACAGCTTGCCGATGGTCTTGCGCTTGACCTCGGGGTCGCTGACGCCTTCCAGAGCCGACAGGAACAGCTCGCTCTCGTCGGCATGGATCAGCGGGATGTTGTAGTTGTCGCGGAACATGGTCACGACTTCCTCGGCCTCGTTCAGCCGCAAAAGCCCGTGATCGACGAAGACGCAGGTCAGCTGGTCGCCAATCGCCTCGTGGATCAGCACCGCGGCGACCGAACTGTCGACGCCGCCCGAAAGCCCGCAGATCACCCGCTTGTCCCCGACCTGCTCGCGGATCTTGCGGATCGCCTCCTGGCGATAGGAGGCCATGGTCCAGTCGCCGGTGAAGCCGGCCATGCGGACGAAGTTCTCCAGCATGATCCGGCCGTTCGGAGTGTGATGCACCTCGGGGTGGAACTGCACGGCGAAGAAGCGGCGCGCCTCGTCCGCGATCATGGCGAAGGGGGCATTGGGCGAGGTGCCGATGACCTCGAAGCCGGGCGCGAGCTGCGTCACCCGGTCGCCATGGCTCATCCAGACCTCCTCGCGGCCGGTCTCGAACAGGCCCGAGAAGATGCCGTCGCCCTTGTGGCCCTCGGCGGGTGCGATGAAGGCGCGGCCGTATTCGGCGTGATGGCCCGATTCGACGCGGCCGCCCAGCTGCTCCATCATCACCTGCTGGCCATAGCAGATGCCGAAGACCGGCACCCCCAGATCGAAAAGCCCCTGCGGCGCGCGCGGCGAATCCGCCTGCGTGACCGAGGCCGGCCCGCCCGACAGGATCACGGCCTGCGGGGCAAAGGCTTTCAGGAAGGCGTCGTCCACCGCGTTGAACGGGTGGATTTCGCAATAGACGTTCAGCTCGCGCAGGCGGCGCGCAATCAGCTGCGTGACCTGGGAGCCGAAATCGATGATGAGAAGGCGCTGATGCTGGGTCATGGCAAGGCTTTAGGCTGCGGCATGGCGCTTCGCAAGGGGGCTGACGCATCGCCGGCTGCACCGCCGCATGGGTATTTGAACAACAGAGAAGGCGACGGACCCCGATCGAGCCGCGCTGCCGGCAGAGGCGCGACGGCTGGCCTTCTCTGTTGTTCAAATACCCATGCAACGCCGCGGCAAGGGCCGTCAGCGCCAGAGAATCCCCAGGGCTTCGGCCGGGTCCGGTTCGGACCAGATCTCTGCCCCCAGCGCGATGAAATCGGCGACGGGGGCCAGCTGGCCGATCAGCGCGGGGGTCAGGGCGCCCTCGGCGACCACAGGGATCTCGATCATCTCGGACCACCATTGGAACAGGTCCAGCGGCGCGGTCTCGCCATGGCCGAGCGCGGTGGCGCCGCAGGGGCCGAAGCTGACGTAATCCGCCCCCGCCTCGGCCGCGTTCATGCCGTCGTGGCGCGAGGCGCCGCAGAAGGTGCCGACGATGGCGTCCTGCCCCAGTTCCTTGCGGGCATGGCGCACGCCGCGCGCGCCATTGGTCAGATGCACGCCGTCCAGCCCGTGGCGCTGCGCCAGCTGGACATGGTCCTCGATCACCACCGCCACGTCGCGGGCATGGGCGATCTCGCGCGCCAGATCGGCGATGCGGCCCAGCTCCTCCTCGGTGCCGGCGCCGGGGATGCGCAGGCAGGCGACGGGAAAGCGGTCCATGACCTCGGCCAGCATCGGGCCCAGCGTCGAGGCGGCCGCGCCGACCGGGGCGATCAGGTAGAGTTGCGGCGAATTGGGCTGGTCTGTCATGGCGCTGTCATCCCCTGGAGTTCCGCCAGCAGATAGCGCAGCGCCGCGCGCCTTGCCAGTGGGTCTGCGGAAGGATATGGCCGCGGCCATGGAACCGGCGATCATCCTTGTCCGCCCGCAGATGGGCGAAAACATCGGCGCGGCCGCGCGCGCCATGCTGAATTTCGGCCTGAGCGACATGCGCCTGGTGGCGCCGCGCGACGGCTGGCCGAACCCGCGCGCCGTGGCCATGGCCTCGGGCGCGGCCGGCCGGGTGCTGGACCGGGCGCGGGTTTTCGCGACCCTGGCCGAGGCGATGGCCGATGTCGATCACGCCTATGCCACCACCGCCCGCGGGCGCGAATTGACCAAGCCGGTACTGACCCCGGCCACGGCCATGGCGGATGCCCGCGGCCGGGTCGCGCAGGGCGGCCGGGTCGCGGTGATCTTCGGCCCCGAGCGCGCGGGGCTGGAGAACGAGGACGTGGCGCGCGCCAATGCCATCATCACCGTGCCGGTCAATCCCGACTTCCCCTCGCTGAACCTGGCGCAGGCGGTGCTGCTGGCCGGCTATGAATGGGCGCAGGACAGCCTGCCGCCCGAGCCCGCCCCGCATGGCCGCCGCCCCGATGGCGAGGTCCAGGCGACGCGGCTGGAGATCGAGCGACTGGCCGATCACTGGGAAGAGCGGCTGGACGAGGCCGGCTTCTTTTTCCCGCCCGAGAAGGCGCCGGCGATGAAGCTGACATTGCGCAACCTCTGGTCGCGGCTGCCCCTGACCCGCGCCGACACGCGCATCTTCCACGGCATGCTGCGGCAGTTGATCCGCCGCGGCTGATTGATTTCCGGGCGCGGGCGGGCCAAGGTCGCGCCCGATCGAGAAGGAAGCTGACATGGCAAGACGTCCCGTCTTTCAGGAAGTCACCGAGACGACCCCCCGCAGCACGCCGCCCACCGGCGGCATGATCGACGCCGGACCCAAGGGCGCGCGTGGCGCGATCCGCATCTGGCTGATCGTGCTGTTCGTCATGGTCGCGGCGATGATCGCGCTGGGCGGCGCGACGCGGCTGACCGGCTCGGGCCTGTCGATCACCGAATGGAAGCCGGTGACCGGGGCGATCCCGCCGATGGATGCCGCGACCTGGCAGGCCGAGTTCGACAAGTACCGGCAGATCCCGCAGTTCCAGCTGGTCAATTCCGACATGGACCTGGCGAGCTTCAAGCGGATCTATTGGTGGGAATGGTCGCACCGGCTGCTGGGGCGGCTGGTGGGACTGGTCTGGGCGGCGGGCTTCGTCTTTTTCCTGGCGACCAGGCGCATCCCCGCGGGCTGGGTGCCGCGGCTGCTGGGCCTGGGCGTGCTGGGCGGCGCGCAGGGCGCCATTGGCTGGTGGATGGTCCATTCGGGCCTGTCGGGCGAGATGGTGCGCGTGGCCTCCTATCGGCTGGCCACGCATCTGGGGCTGGCCTTCGCCATCCTGGGCATGATCGCCTGGCAGGTGCTGGCGCTGTCGCGATCCGAGGCGGCGCTGCTGCGCGCGCGCCGCGCGGGCGAGGGCAAGCTTTTCTCGATGACCACCGGGCTGATGCACCTGGCCTTCGTCCAGATCCTGCTGGGCGCGCTGGTGGCGGGGATCGACGCCGGGCGCATGTATACCGGCTGGCCCACCATGGGCGGCGAATGGATCCCGGCCGAGATCTGGGACGCGACGCTGGGCTGGCGCAACTTCTTCGAGAACCCGGCGCTGGTGCAGTTCATCCACCGCATGGTGGCCTATCTGCTGGCAATCTTTGCCGTGGTGGTGTTCCTGCGCGCCCGCCGCTCGCCGCATCCGGTGACGCGCGGCGCCTATGCCGCGATGATCGCGGCGGTCGCCGTGCAGGTGGCGCTGGGCATCATGAACGTGCTGCATGCCTCGCCGCTGGCTTTGGCACTGGCGCATCAGATCGGAGCCGTGGCACTGTTTACGCTGATCCTGCGCGCGCGCCACCATGCGCGCTATCCAATCGAAACTTCGGTCCGGGGGACTGTCCGATGAGCGCTTTCGACGATCTTCTCGCCTTCCAGCGCCAGACCGAGGCGCTGTCCTCGGTCGCCGAGCGGCTGGCCTGGGACCAGGAAACCGTGATGCCGCGGGGCGCCGTCGAGCAGCGCGCCGAGGAGATGGCGGCGATGGAAGCGGTGCTGCACGAGCGGCGCACCGATCCGCGCATCGGCGAATGGCTGGACCAGGCCGAGCCCGAGGACGACGAGGATGCCCGCGTCATCGAGCTGATCGCGCGCGACCATCGCCGCGCCTCGCGCATCCCGTCGCGGCTGGCGACGGAGCTGGCGCGGCAGACCTCGCTGGCGCAGGGCATCTGGGCTGATGCCCGCGCCAAGGACGCGCCCGAGGATTTCCTGCCGGCGCTGAACGACATCCTGATGCTGAAGCGCGAGGAAGCCTCGGCGCTGGCCGACGGCGGCGATCTTTACGACGCGCTGCTGGACGATTACGAGCCGGGCACCACCCAGGCCGAGATCGCGCAGCTGTTCGACGCCATGCGGCCGCGGCTGGTGGCGCTGCGCGAGGACGTGCTGGGCGCCGCCTTCCAGCCCGAGCCGCTGGCCGGGCATTTCCCGCAGGAGACCCAGTTGCGCCTGGCGCGCACCTGCGCCACCGCCTTCGGCTATGACTGGACGCGCGGGCGGATGGACATCGCCGTCCACCCGTTCAGCTCGGGGCGCTGGCAGGACAGCCGCATCACCACGCGGGTGGTCGAGGCCGATCCCTTCAACTGCCTCTATTCGACCATCCACGAGGTCGGGCATTCCAGCTATGAGCTGGGCATCGACAGCGACTATGCCTTTACGCCGCTCGGCCGCGGCGTCTCGATGGGGGCGCATGAAAGCCAGAGCCGGATCTACGAGAACCAGCTGGGCCGCAGCCGCGCCTTTGCCGGCTGGCTTTACCAGCGCATGTCGGACGCCTTCGGCGGGCTTTCGGTGCCCGATGCCGATGCCTTCTATGCCACCGTGAACCGCGTCACCCCCGGCTTCATCCGCACCGAGGCCGACGAGGTGCAATACAACCTGCACATCATGCTGCGCTTTGACCTGGAGCGCGACCTGATCGCCGGGCGGCTGGATGTCGAGGATCTGGTCGAGGCCTGGAACGCCCGCTTCCTGCGGGATTTCGGGGTGGCGGTGGACCGGCCGGCCAATGGCGTCTTGCAGGACGTGCATTGGGCGGTGGGGCTGTTCGGCTATTTCCCGACCTATGCGCTGGGGAACGTCTATGCCGGCTGCCTGCATGCCGCGCTGCGTGCCGCGGTGCCGGACCTGGACGAGGCGCTGGCGCGCGGCGAGGCCGACCCGGCCGTCGAATGGCTGCGCGAGAACGTCCAGCGCCATGGCGGGCTTTACCCGGTGCGCGAGCTGATCGGGCAGGCGACCGGGGCCGATGTCGGCGAAGGGCCGCTGCTCGACTACCTGGAAGAGAAATTCTCGGCCATCTACCGGCTTTGAGGCCGGATTCGGGTATTTGGGCAACGAAGAAGCCGGGCGCCGGGCATGGGGCGGCCGGTCTTTCCAAGCCAGGCGTTTTCCTGTATCAGGCGTCGATCCCAAGGACAGCACGGCATGAGTGACCCAGCCAGCAAGCCCGCCCCGGCGGTGAAGAAGCTTTTCATCAAGACCTATGGCTGCCAGATGAACGTCTATGACAGCCAGCGCATGGCCGAAGCCATGGGCGCCGAGGGCTATGTCCTGACCGAGAACCAGGCGGACGCCGACATGGTGCTGCTGAACACCTGCCATATCCGGGAAAAGGCGGCCGAGAAGCTGTATTCCGACCTGGGCCGGCTGAAGCCGCTGAAGGCGGAGAAGCCCGACCTGAAGATCGGCGTCGCCGGCTGCGTCGCCCAGGCCGAGGGCGGCGAGATCCAGCGCCGCATGCCCATCGTCGACCTGGTGGTGGGGCCGCAGGCCTATCACCGGCTGCCGGCCATGGTGCGGGCGGGCGGCGGGGTCGATACCGAGTTCCCGGCCGAGGACAAGTTCGAGCATCTGCCGAAGCCCGCCGCCACCCGGCGCGCGCCCGCCGCCTTCCTGACCGTGCAGGAGGGCTGCGACAAGTTCTGCGCCTTTTGCGTGGTGCCCTATACCCGCGGGGCCGAGGTTTCGCGCCCAGTCTCGCGCATCCTTTCGGAGGCGCGCGACCTGGTCGGGCGCGGCGTGCGCGAGATCACGCTTCTGGGCCAGAACGTCAACGGCTGGCATGGCGAGGGGCCGGAGGGGGCCGAATGGGGCTTTGGCCGGCTGATCCGGGCGATCGCGGAGATCGACGGGCTGGACCGCATCCGCTATACCACCAGCCACCCGAACGACATGGCCGACGACCTGATCGCGGCGCATCGCGACGAGCCGAAGCTGATGCCCTATCTGCACCTGCCGGTGCAGTCGGGTTCGGATCGCATCCTGAAGGCGATGAACCGCCGCCACACGGTGGACCAGTATCTGCGGCTGATCGAGCGTATCCGCGAGGCGCGGCCCGACATCATGCTGACCAGCGATTTCATCGTCGGCTTCCCCGGCGAGACCGACCGGGACCACCAGGACACGCTGGATCTGGTGCGGGCGGTGAATTTCGGCACCGCCTTCAGCTTCAAGTATTCGCCCCGCCCCGGCACCCCGGCCTATGAGCGGCCCGAGGTCGAGGGCGCCGTGGCCGATGCGCGCCTGCAGGAATTGCAGGCGCTGCTGTCGAGCCAGCAGAAGGCGGCGCAGGAAGGCATGGTCGGGCGCGAGCTGGGCGTGCTGTTCGAAAAGCCCGGCCGCAATCCCGGCCAGATGGTCGGCAAGTCGGACTATCTGCACGCGGTCTTTGTCGAGGCGCCGGCGGCGAAGGTCGGCGACCTGGTGCGGGTGCGCATCACCCATAGCGCGCCGAACTCGCTGGCCGGGGTGCTGGCGGCCTGAAGGCCGGGCAGCCGGTTGGGACGGGAGCCGCCGGGTCAGACCGTGTCGAGGTAAAGCTCGACGGTTTCGTCGTCGGAAAGCTCGGCCATGTAGTGCAGTTCCTGCCGCTTGGTCATGACGAAATTCTCGATCAGATGCGCGGGGAAGATGCGCCGGATCTCGGGCGAGGTTTCGAAGGCGTCGATGGCCGCGCCCCAGCTGCCGGGAAGCTGCTCCAGCCCCTGCTCATAGGCATTGCCCTGGATCGGCGGCGGCGGCTCGGCCCCGTCCTCGATGCCGTTCAGCGCCGCGCCCAGCACCGCCGCGACGGTCAGGTAGGGGTTCACGTCGCCGCCCGCCACCCGATGCTCGATCCGCCGCGCCTTGGGCCCGGAGGAGGGGATGCGGATGGCCGAGGTGCGGTTTTCATAGGCCCAGCCGATGCCGGTCGGCGCATGGGCGTTCGGCACCAGCCGGTCGTAGCTGTTCTCGTGCGGGGCGAACAGCAGGGTCGAGCCGGGCATGGCGGCAAGGCAGCCGGCGACGGCATGGCGCAGCACGTCCGAGCCCTCGTCGCCGCCATTGTCGAAGACGTTGCGGCCCTGCGCGTCCAGCACCGAGAAATGCATGTGCATCCCCGAGCCGTTCCATGCCTCGTAGGGCTTGGCCATGAAGGAGCCGGCAAAGCCGTAGCGCCGGGCCAGCCCCTTGACCAGCAGCTTGAAGAGCCAGGCGTCGTCGGCGGCCTTCAGCGGGTCGGGCTGGTGCATCAGGTTGATTTCGAACTGGCCTGGCGCGGCTTCCGAAATCGCGGTATCCGCGGGGATGTCCATCGCCTCGCAGGCGTCGTAGAGCGCGGTAAAGAAACGGTCGAAGGCGTCGAGCGCGCGCAGGGACAGCGTTTCCGCCCCGGTGCGGCGCTTGCCCGAGCGCGGGCTGGGCGGCACCCGCAGCTGGCCGCCCGAATCGTCGATCAGGAAGAACTCCAGCTCGGTCGCGACCACCGGGGTCAGGCCGGCGGCCTTGTAGCGTTCGACCACGCGGGCCAGCGCCTGGCGGGGATCGCCCTCATAGGGGCGGCCGTCCAGATGGAACATCCAGATCGGCAGCAGGCCGGTCGGCGCCTCGAGCCAGGGCATGGGCATGAAGCCGCGCTCGGTCGGCAGCAGTAGCCCGTCGGGGTCGCCGGCCTGGAAGACCAGCGGGCTGTCCTCGATGTCCTCGCCCCAGATGTCCATGTTCAGGACCGAGAAGGGGAATTTGGTGCCCTCGGTCAGGATCTTGTCGGCAAAGCGTGCCGGGACGCGCTTGCCGCGCGCCACGCCGTTGAGGTCGGCGGCGGCGATGCGGATGGTCTTGACGTCGGGATGCTCGCGCAGCCAGTCCATGGGTCACCTGATGAGATTGGGCCTGTAACGGATCTTCTTCGCCGCGCCGGGAAGGTGGCGGTTCAGCCGCCGGTTCACCAGGCCGAACAGCGCGATCAGTCCCAGGGTCAGCAGCACGAAATAGCCCGCCACGATCGGATAGGCGATGAAGGGGTTGAAGGTCTTGTCGGCGAAATAATTGGCGTAATAAAGCGCGTCGCCCCGCTGCTGGAAGGCGGGGAAGCCGGAAAAGAACACCAGCGTCGTGGCGTGGAACAGGAAGATCGCCTCGTTGGTATAGGCGGGCCAGGCGAGCCGCATCGCGGTGGGCCAGACCACGCGGCGCCAGCGGGTCCAGCCGGCCATGCCATAGGCGTCGGCGGCCTCCAACTCGCCCTTGGGCAGGTTGCGCAGCGCGCCGTAGAAGATCTCGGCCGAATAGGCGGCGGTGTTCAGCATCAGCACCAGCAGCGCCCCGGCCCAGGCGCGGGTCATCCAGCTGGTCTGCACGGTAATGCCCAGCACGTCGATGCCGGCGCGCGGCAGCTGCACCAGCAGCTCATAGGCCAGGAAGAACTGGATGAAGAGGGGGCTGCCGCGGAACAGGAAGATGAACCACTCGGCCGGCTTCCTGGCCCAGGGGTTGCGGCTGGCCTTGGCCACGGCCAGCGCATTGGCCAGGAAAAAGCCGAAAAGCAGCGCCAGCGCGGCGAAATAGACGTTCCAGATCAGGCCCGAGCCGATCAGCGTGACCTGCTCGCACAGGGTAAATCCGCTGCGCGGCAGCAGCCTTTCACCCAGGCCAAGCGACCGCAGCCCATAATCCTGGATGGTTTGCAGGCATTGGTTCATGTCGCGGCCTTTCGCATCGCCTCGCCGGCGGCGGTGGCCTGGCCCCGCGACAGCCTGGCCCGGATGCGGTCGAAGATCCGCTCCGATCCCCAGGTCATCAGCAGGTAGAAGACCAGGATGGCCAGGAAATAGTAAAGCCGCCAGTCGGGATGCGGATAGGCATAGGCGCGGGTCTTGGCGCCGCCCAGTTCGCGCGCCCAATAGACGATGTCCTCGACCCCCAGCACGAACAGCAGCGGCGTGGCCTTGATCAGGATCATCCACAGGTTCGCCAGGCCCGGCAGGGCATAGGTCCACATCTGCGGCACCAGGATGCGCCGGTTCACCTGGCGCGGGGTCATGCCGTAGGCCTCGGCGGTTTCCAGCTGTGCGCGCGGCACCGCGTTCATCGCGCCATGCAGCACATTGGCCGCGAAGGCGCCGAAGACCACGGCAAAGGCGATCACCGCCAGGAAGATGCCATAGGCCTGATGCACCCATTCCGGGCTGGTCGAAAGCGGCAGCTTGGCCGCGGCGCAGACGATGAACTCATTGCCCTGCCGCACCGGCACCGAGGGGTCGCAATAGACGCGCGAGCGCAGCCATTCGAAGCCCTGGTCCAGCGCGATGGGCACGAAGAGAAAGAAGATGATGTCGGGCACGCCGCGCACCATCGAGGTATAGATGCGGCCGAACCAGCGCACACCGGCGATGCGCGAGCGCGAGGCCATGGCGCCGCCGAAGCCGAAAAGCAGCGCCACCGGCGCGGTGATCGCCAGCAGCAACAGCACCGTGCCGAAGCTGGCATAGAACAGCATGTGGTTGCCGGTCGTCAGATAGCATGACAACCAGGCAAGCCCTTGCAGGGCAGAGGGGTCGGTGCAATGGGAAAGCATCATGCCGCCGGTTTGGCCGCCGCGGCAGGGACCGCGGCGGCATCAGTGATGTCATTCGTAGGTCTGCGCATCCTCGCCGAAATGCGTCTTGATCAGCGCGTTCAGGCTGCCGTCCTGCTTCATCGCGGCGATCGCCCCGTTCAGCTTTTCGCGCAGCTCGTTGTCGGACTGGCGCACGCCGATGCCGATGCCCTCGTCCAGCCGGACCTGCTCGCCCACGAAGATCAGGTCGTCGCTGTCCTCGACGAAGGGGCGCATGACCTCGTGGTCGCCGAAGGCCGCATCGGCCTCGCCATTGCGGACGGCGGCGAAGACCTGGTCGATGTTGGGGTATTCCAGCATCGTGGCCTGGGTGTCGGCGATATGGGACGCCTGGACCGTGCCGGTCTGCACCGCGACAATGCCGGTTTCCAGGTTCGCCCCCTCGTCCAGCGCTACATAGGAGGAGGGCGCCGGCGGCAGGTAATCCTCGGTAAAGGCGATGACCTGCTTGCGTTCCTCGTTGATGCTCATCGCCGCCATGATGGCGTCATAGTTCGAGGATACCAGGTTGGGGATGATCGAATCCCAGTCGTTCTTGACCCAGGTGCATTGCAGTTCGGCCCGCTTGCACAACTCGTTGCCCAGATCGACCTCGAAACCGGCGACCTGGCCCTGGTCGTTGATGAGGTTGTAGGGAGGATAGGCGCCCTCGGTGGCGATGCGCACCGTCTGGGCCATGCCCATGCCCGCGGTCAGCGCGAAGGCTGCGGCGGCAAGCGTCAGTTTCTTCATGTCCTTGCTCTCCTGTCGGTTCTTTCATTCGGCCATGGTGGCGCTCAGGAACTGGCGCAGCCGCTCGGACCGCGGCGCGCCGAAAAGCTGCGCTGGCGGTCCCTCTTCCTCGATCCGGCCCTGATGCAGGAAGACGACGTGATCGCTGACATCGGCCGCCAGCCGCATGTCATGGGTGACAAGCAGCATGGTGCGATGCTCGGCCGCCAGATCCTTGATGACCCGCACCACTTCCTGCTGCAATTCGGGGTCGAGCGCGCTGGTCGGTTCGTCCAGAAGCAGCGCCCTGGGCTCCATGCACAGCGCGCGGGCGATGGCGGCGCGCTGCTGCTGGCCGCCCGAAAGCTGCGCCGGCCAGGCGTCGGCCTTGTCGCCGATGCCGACCTTGGCCAGCAATTCGCGCGCCCGTGCCTCGACCTGCCGCGCATCGCGCTTCAGCACATGGACCGGCGCCTCCATGACGTTTTGCAGGATGGTCATGTGCGACCACAGGTTGAACTGCTGGAACACCATGGACAGGTTGGTGCGCAGCCGCGTCACCTGCGCCCGGTCGGCGGGCACGCGGGCCAACCCGGTGCCGCGCCATTTCACCGCCTCGCCCTCGAACAGGATCTCGCCCTGCTGGCTGTCCTCGAGCAGGTTGCAGCAGCGCAGCAGCGTGGACTTGCCCGAGCCGGACGAGCCGATCAGGCTGATGACATGGCCGCGCGGCGCCGCCAGGCTGACGCCGCGGATGACCTGAAGCGGGCCATAGGCCTTGTGCAGATCCCTGATTTCTATCACCGGCACCCGCGCAGGATCGGCGGCGGGATCGGCGGCCGTGACGGGGGCGGCCATGGTCGGTTCTGTCTGGCTCATGGGAATATGAGGCGATATTTGCCGCGCGATTGCAACGCTTTCGTCGCGGGCCTTGCCGGCAGGGCAGGGGCGTGGATCGCCCCGGCAAGGGGCTGAGACGGCGGGTTGGGGCGGGGTTGCGCGTTCACTTGCCCGACAGCCCCAGATCGTCCAGCGCCCTTTGCCGCGCCAAGGCCGAATCGCGGTCGTTCACGCCCAGAAGGCCGGCCACCAGCCGCACCAGCGATTCCTCGTGGGCGCTGCGGGCGCCGTCGGCATAGGCGATCTCCCACAGGGCGGCGACGATCTCCTGGCGGTCATGCAGGTCGACGCGCTCCTTGATGGTGCGGGTGAAGCGGACGGTATCGGGCGCCTCGGCCTCGATCATCTCGGCCGCGGCGCGTCGTTCGGCCGCCTCGGCGGCGCCAAGGCCGCGGCGCCGGGCCAGCACCTGGTCGATGCGCTGCTGCTCGGCCGCGCCGTAATGGTCGTCGGCGCGCGCCAGCCGCACCAGCAGCGAGGCGATGGCGACCTCGGCATCCTGGCCGCTCAGGTGGGCGGAATCGGGGCGGTCGGCGAAAAGCCGGCTCAGAAGATTGCGAAACATGACCGGATATTAGGGTATTTTGGCGGCGCAACAATATCCCGCGCGAAATTTGTCAGGCAGATTCCCAGCCCTCGACGATGGCCAGGTCGGCGATCGAGCAGGGCTGCCGCAAGGCGAGCGCCGCCTGGTATTCCGGGCTGCGATAGCAGGCGCGGGCGGTTTCCAGGTCGGGAAACTCGATCACCACCGTGCGCGGGCGCATCTGGCCCTCGACCACCTCGAGCGCGCCGCCGCGCACCAGGAAACGCGCGCCATAGCGGTCAAAGGCGGCGGCATTGGCCTGGCGATAGGCTTCGTATGCGGCGGGGTCGTCGACCGTGACATGGCCGATCCAATAGGCTTTGGGCATGGCGGGCTCCTTGCGGCTGATCCGTGCCGATCATGCCGCGCGGGGCCGCCGCCGCAAGCCCGATCCCGCCCTAGTAACGTTGCGGCACGTAAAGCTCGGGCGGCAGCACCTCGCGCTCGTAATCGGGGTTGAAGACCCGGTCGGGCAGGGTGATCTCCTCATGCGGGACCGGGCCGTAGGGCACCATGGTCAAAAGATGCGCCATGCAGTTCAGGCGCGCCCGCTTCTTGTCGTTGCCGGGCACGATATACCAGGGCGCCTCGGGGATATTGGTGCGCTCGAACATGTCCTCCTTGGCCTTGGTGTAATCCTCCCAGCGGATGCGGGATTGCAGGTCCATCGGCGACAGCTTCCACTGTTTCAGCGGGTCGTGGATGCGCATCAGGAAGCGCATCTGCTGTTCCTCGTCGGTGATCGAGAACCAGTATTTCACCAGACGGATGCCGGAACGCACCAGCATCCGCTCGAATTCCGGGACGTCGTCGAAGAATTGCTGCACTTCGTCCTCGGAGGCGAAGCCCATGACCCGCTCGACCCCGGCGCGGTTGTACCAGCTGCGGTCGAACAGCACGATCTCGCCCCCGGCCGGCAGGTGCGGGACGTAGCGCTGGAAATACCATTGCGTCTTTTCGCGGTCCGAAGGGGCGGGCAGGGCCACCACGCGGGCGACGCGCGGGTTCAGGCGCTGGGTGATGCGCTTGATGGCGCCGCCCTTGCCGGCGCTGTCGCGGCCTTCGAAGATCACCACCACCTTTTCCTTGTGATGGGCCACCCAGTCCTGCAGCTTGATGAGCTCCGCCTGAAGCCGCAGCAGCTCGCGGAAATAGTCGGCGCGCGGCATCTGGTCGGGATGGGTGTCGCGATAGATGCGGGCGATTTCCTGGGACAGGACCGCATCCTCCATCTCGATCTCGAAATCCTCGTCGAGCGTGTCCTGAAGTTCGGCTTCAAGCCAGTCCTTGGGTGTCTGGTCCTGCATGGGGATCTCCTGCTGCGCTTGCCTGCGATCTAGCCTTGCAATGTGACAATCCTGTGTCGCCCCTCAGAACAGCCCGGCGCAGTCGCGGGTGACGCCGAAGGCGAAGCCGCCGCCGCTGGCATCGGCCACCGTGCCGCACCAGCGCCCGTCGCTGGAAAACAGGCTCTTGCTGCCCTTGGGGCGATAGGCGACGCGCTTGCCGCCCAGGTCGAACAGGTTCAGCGTGCCCGCGCCGTTCGGGGCGTAATAGCCGACGACCGAGCCGTCCGCGGTGAAGATCACCCGCTTCTCATTGGCCGGGTTGCGCGGCGAATTGGCATAGCGCGAGGCGCTGTTGGCCGGGCTTGCCGCCGAATTGGCGGCCGCATGCGGCGAGTTCGCCTGCCGCGAGGGCTGGTTCTGCGGCGCGCCCGGCCCAAGGTCGAAGGGCAGGCGCGTCTGGTCCAGCACGAACAGCGGCGCATCCGCCAGCGCGGGCAGGGCGCATAGCATCAGGACCGGAATCCGGGCAAGGCGCATGTCGGGACCGTCCATTGGATCCCGACACTATGGCGCGGCGCGGCGGTTCAGACCAGCCGCTCGTTCTCCATCGCGGCGCGGACGAAGCCGGCGAACAGCGGCGCGGGCTGGAACGGCTTGGATTTCAGCTCGGGGTGCGATTGCACGCCGATGAACCAGGGATGGTCGCGGTATTCCACCACCTCCGGCAGCCGCCCGTCCGGCGACATGCCCGAGAAGCTGAGCCCCGCCGCCTCCAGCTGGTTGCGGTATTTGGCGTCTACCTCGTAGCGGTGGCGGTGGCGGTCCTCGATCTCCAGCGCGCCGTCATAGACTTCCGAGATCTTCGAGCCCGGCGCCAGCACGGCGGTATAGGCGCCCAGCCGCATGGTGCCGCCCTTGTCGTCGCTCAGCTTGCGCTGCACGGTGTAATTGCCCTGCACCCATTCCTTGAGGTGATAGACGACGGGGGTGAAGCGGGTCTTGCCGGCCTCGTGGTCGAACTCCTCGGAACCCGCGTCGGGCATGTCGGCCAGGTTCCGCGCCGCCTCGATCACCGCCATCTGCATGCCCAGGCAGATGCCCAAGTAGGGCACCTTCTTCTCGCGCGCATATTTCGCCGCGGCGATCATGCCCTCGGTGCCGCGTTCGCCGAAGCCGCCGGGCACGATGATGCCGTTATAGCCGTCCAAGAGATGCGCGCCCTCGCCCTCCAGCTTTTCGCTGTCCACCCAATCGGCCTTGACGCGGACGCGATTGGCCATGCCGCCATGGGTCAGCGCCTCGGCGATGGATTTATAGGCATCCTCGAGCTGGGTGTATTTGCCGACGATGGCGATGCGGACCTGGCCCTCGGCATTGGTCAGCCGGTCCATCACGTCCTCCCACCGGGTCAGGTCGGGGCGCGGCGCCGGGCTGATCTGGAAGGCGTCCAGCACCGCCTGGTCCAGGCCCGCGCGGTGATAGGCCAGCGGCGCCTCGTAGATCGACTTCAGGTCATAGGCCGGGATCACCGCATCGGGGCGGACATTGCAGAACAGCGCGATCTTGGCGCGTTCCTTTTCCGGGATCGGCTGCTCGCTGCGGCAGACCAGCACGTCGGGGGCGATGCCGATCGAGCGCAGCTCCTTGACGGAATGCTGGGTCGGCTTGGTCTTCAGCTCGCCGCTTGCCGCCAGCCAGGGCAGCAGCGTCAGATGCACGAAGATGCATTGCCCGCGCGCGCGTTCCTGGGCGAATTGCCGGATCGCCTCGAAGAAGGGCAGGCCCTCGATGTCGCCCACGGTGCCGCCGATCTCGCAGAGCATGAAATCGACCTCGTCCTCGCCCACGGCCAGGAAGTCCTTGATCTCGTTGGTGACGTGGGGGATGACCTGGATGGTCTTGCCCAGATAGGCGCCGCGGCGTTCCTTTTCCAGCACGTTGGAATAGATCCGCCCCGACGAGACCGAGTCGGTCTTGCGCGCCGAGACGCCGGTGAAGCGTTCGTAATGGCCCAGGTCCAGGTCGGTCTCGGCGCCGTCGTCGGTGACGAAGACCTCGCCATGCTCGAAGGGGCTCATCGTGCCGGGATCGACGTTCAGATAGGGGTCGAGCTTGCGCAGCCGGACGGTAAAGCCGCGCGCCTGCAACAGCGCCCCCAGCGCCGCCGATGCCAGCCCCTTGCCGAGCGAGGAAACCACGCCGCCGGTGATGAAGATGTAACGCGCCATCGAGGGGCCCCCGTGAGTAATCCAATAAAAGATCGCGGCCCGAATCTGGGCGGCATCACGGGACTCGACTCATATCCGATTTGCCCCGTGGCCGCAACGGACCGCAAGTTGTTGTAAGGGGCGCCGGTCGCGCCCCCAAGTGTGGTGTCAGTTGTTGGCCGGTGCCGGGCTTTCCTGCGCCGGTGCAGCGGCCGGCGGCGTCACCGGCGCGGTCGCGGGGGCATTGCCCTCGGTCGGCGCAGCGGGCGTCGGGGCCGGGGTTTCGGCCGGGGTCTCGGCGGCGGGTGCAGGTGCGGTCGCAGGCGGTGCGACCGGCTGGCCGGCGCCCGGAACCACGGGCTGGCCCGCGCCGGGCGGCGGGACGTAGTCGCCGATGCCGGGCAGGCCGGTCGCCGGGGCCTGCTGGGTGCCGCCCAGGTTCAGCTGGTCCACGATCGAGCCGCTGGAGGCATTCTGCGCGGCGATCAGCGTCAGCGTCATCGAGGTGATGATGAAGCCGATGGCAAAGATCCAGGTCAGGCGCGACAGCGCATTGGCTGCCTGGCGGCCGGTCATGACGCCGCCTCCGCCACCGCCCATGCCAAGGCCGCCGCCTTCGGACCGCTGCAGCAGCACCACCCCGATCAGCAGCACGGCGAGGATCAGATGCACGGTAAGAACGACGTTTTCCACCACGGGGCCTTTCATTCAGCGACGCGCCTATCTAGTCACCAAGGCGCGGATTGGCAAGCGGGGGCTGGCATGGGCGCGTTGATGATCCAGGGAACCGGGTCGAATGTCGGGAAATCGCTGCTGGTGGCGGGGCTGTGCCGGGCCGCCAGGCTGCGCGGGATCAGCGTGGCGCCCTTCAAGCCGCAGAACATGTCGAACAATGCCGCCGTGACCCCGGACGGGGGCGAGATCGGCCGGGCGCAGGCGCTGCAGGCGCGGGCGGCGGGGCTGGCGCCCTCGGTCCACATGAACCCGGTGCTGCTGAAGCCCGAAACCGACCGCGCCGCGCAGGTGGTGGTGCAGGGCCGCGCCGTGGCGCGGGCCGCGGCGGCGGATTACGGCGCGCTCAAGGCGCAGCTGATGGGCGCGGTGCTGGACAGTTTTGCCCGGCTGCGCGCCGCGCATGACCTGGTGCTGGTCGAGGGCGCGGGCAGCCCGGCCGAGGTCAACCTGCGCGCCCGCGACATCGCCAACATGGGATTCGCCCGCGCCGCCGATGTTCCGGTGGTGCTGGCCGGCGACATCGACCGCGGCGGGGTGATCGCGCAGATCGTCGGCACCCAGGCGGTGATCGACCCGGCGGATGCGGCGATGATCCGCGGCTTCGTCATCAACCGCTTTCGCGGCGATCCCTCGCTTTTCGATGCCGGCCGGGTCTTTATCGCGCAGCGCACCGGCTGGCCGGACCTGGGCCTCGTGCCGTGGTTCGCCGATGCCGCGCTTTTGCCGGCCGAGGATGCGGTGGACCTGCGCCGCACCCGCGGCACGGGCGGGCTGCACATCGCCTGCCCGATGCTGTCGCGGATCGCGAATTTCGACGATCTCGACCCCTTGGCGGCCGAGCCGGGGGTGCGGCTGACCATGGTGCCGCCCGGACAGGCGCTGCCGGGCGATGCCGACCTGGTGGTCCTGCCGGGCACGAAATCGACGCGGGGCGACCTGGCCTTTCTGCGCCAGCAGGGCTGGGACGTGGACCTGGCCGCGCATCTGCGGCGCGGCGGGCGGTGCCTGGGCATCTGCGGCGGCTACCAGATGCTGGGCCGCTGGGTCCACGACCCCGAGGGGCATGACGGCGACTCCGGCAGCACCCCCGGCCTGGGCCTGCTGGACGTCGAGACCCGCATGGCGCCCGACAAGCGCCTGACGCGGGCCCAAGGCACCGCGCTTGGCCAGCCCGTCGAGGGCTACGAGATCCACATGGGCCGGACCGAGGGGCCGGACTGCGCCCGCCCCTTCGCCCATGTCCCCGGCCCGGACGGCGCCACCAGCCCCGACGGGCGCGTCGCCGGCACCTATCTGCACGGGCTGTTCTCGGGCGACGCTTTCCGTGCCGCCTGGCTTGGGCAGTTCGGCGCAGCTTCGGCGCTGGATTACGGCGCGGGGGTCGAGACGGTGCTGGACCGGCTGGCCGCGCATCTCGAGGCGCATCTGGACATCGACCAGATTTTCGCGCTGGCGCGCTAGGGACCGGATTTTCGCACTGGCGCGCGAGGGGCCGGCCCTTTGCGCCGGCGCGGCTAGAGGGTTTCCGCCAGGATGCGCTCGGCCTCGGCCAGGCAGGGGGTCAGGCGGGCGCGGTCCTCGCCGGGGAAGAAGCGGGCGCGCACCGCGGTGGGCATGGGCGCCGGCTCGGCGATGACGACGCGCGGGCCCAGGGATGCGTTCTCGGCCTGCCAGCTTTGGGCCAGGGCGATCTGCCCGGCCTTGGTCGCGCCATAGCTGCCGAAGAACTTCTGCCCGGCGCGCTTGTCGTCGAAGAACAGCGCCGTGCCCTGGCGGGCGCGCAACAGCGGCTCGATCAGGTTGAGCAGCCCGCGCGTGGCGACGATGTTCAGGTCGACCGATTTCTGGAAATCCTTGGCGTCGATATGCCCGGCCGGCGACAGCGGCGCGGCATGGATCGCCGTATGGGCCCAGAGATCGAGCCCGCCCCAGCGCTCCATCGCCGCCCGGACCATCTGCACCATGGCCTGCGGCTCGCCCACGTCCATCGGCGCCAGCGTGGCCGAGCCGCCGGCCTTGCGGATGCGGTCGTCCAGTTCCTCAAGCGCGCCGGTGGTGCGGGCGACGGCCAGGATATGCCAGCCGCGCGCGGCAAGGGTTTCGGCCAAAGCGGCGCCAAGGCCGCGCGAGGCGCCGGTGATCAGCGCGATTTTGTCATGCTCGGTCATGGTGCCGATTTCGCACCGGCCGCGGCGGCGCGCAAGCCCCTTGCAGCGGGGCTGCCGGCAACTGCGTCACATTGACCTTGCCGCCGCCCGCGGCGCTGATCGGGGGCTTTCAGTCGGGCTGCTGCAGCTTGGCCAGCGCGGACTGGCACATGCCCAGGCCCAGCCAGCGGCAGCCGTTGCAGATCCGCTCCAGGTCCCTGGGCTGCAGCCGCGCCGCGGCGCGGGCCTGGGCCTCGGCCCAGGTCATGCGCTGGCCTGGGCGGATGTCCAGCGCCGCGGCATGGCGCCGGTCCAGCCGGCTGATCCGGTCGTCCGCGGCGCAGCCCATGCCGCGCCGCGACGGGCAGGGGGCGCAGATCGAATCGGCCATGACGGTAAAGACCACCGGCACCTGCGGATCGGCGCGCAGCCGGCCCAGGACGACGGCGTTCATGTTCCGGGTGAACTCGGGCGAATAGCCGCGCCCCTGCCAGCCGATCGAGCAAAGCACGTGATGGGGGCGCAGCAGAACGGCCCCGGAACTGGTCCGGGGCCGATGCTGGTCCTGGACGGTCGCGCTCAGCGGGCGTCCAGCGGCTTGTAATCGCGCCGCGGCGAGCCGACGTAAAGCTGGCGCGGGCGGCCGATCTTGTTCTGCGGGTCGGCGATCATCTCCTTCCACTGCGAGATCCAGCCGACGGTCCGCGACAGCGCGAAGATCGGGGTGAACATCGAGGTCGGGAAGCCCATGGCTTCCAGGATGATGCCCGAGTAGAAATCGACGTTGGGATAGAGCTTCTTCGAGACGAAATACTCGTCCTCCAGCGCGATCTTCTCGAGCTCCTTGGCGACTTGCAGCGTCGGGTTGTTGTGGACGCCCAGCAGGTCCAGCACCTCGTCGGCCGATTCCTTCATCACCTTGGCGCGCGGGTCGAAGTTCTTGTAGACGCGGTGGCCAAAGCCCATCAGCCGGAACGGGTCGTTCTTGTCCTTGGCGCGGGCGATGAATTCGGGGATGCGCTCGACCGAGCCGATCTCGCGCAGCATCTCCAGGCAGGCCTGGTTGGCGCCGCCATGCGCCGGGCCCCAGAGGCAGGCGATGCCGGCCGCGATGCAGGCAAAGGGGTTGGCCCCCGAAGAGCCGGCCAGGCGCACGGTCGAGGTCGAGGCGTTCTGCTCGTGATCGGCGTGCAGCGTGAAGATGCGGTCCATGGCGCGGGCCAGGGCCGGATCGACATTATAGGGCTCGGCCGGGACCGAGAAGCACATGTGCAGGAAGTTGCTGGCATAATCCAGCTCGTTCCGGGGATAGACGAAGGGCTGGCCCAGCGAATACTTGTAGGCCATGGCGGCGATGGTCGGCACCTTGGCGATCAGCCGGATCGAGGCGATCTCGCGCTGCACCGGGTCGTTGATGTCGATCGAATCGTGGTAGAAGGCGGACATCGCGCCCACGACGCCCACCATGGTCGCCATCGGGTGGCTGTCGCGGCGGAAGCCGCGGAAGAAATAGTGCATCTGCTCATGCACCATGGTGTGGCGGGTGATCCGGGTCTCGAAATCGACCAGCTGGTCGGGGGTCGGCAATTCGCCGTAAAGCAGCAGGTAGCAGACTTCCAGGTAATGCGACTGCGCGGCCAATTGCTCGATCGGATAGCCGCGATACCACAGCTCGCCCTTGTCCCCGTCGATATAGGTGATCGTCGAATCACAGGACGCGGTCGAGGTAAAGCCGGGGTCATAGGTGAAAACGCCCGCCTCGCCGTAGAGCTTGCGGATGTCGACCACATCCGGCCCCGCGGTCGGGGACAGGACCGCGAGGTCGTAGTCCTTGCCCGCCAGATGCAGTCTTGCGGCTTTTTCTTCTGCCATTCCCAGTTCCTTTCACCTGTCTCCGGCCCGCAGGCCGGGTGATGGGGGCGGGTCTCAGCCCGCTTGATCCTGCAGCCGGGCCACCGTTTCGTCGCGGCCAAGCGCCAACATCATGTCGAACACGCTGGGGGTGGAACTGCGCCCGGCCAGTGCCGCGCGAAGCGGCGCTGCGACCTTGCCCAGCCCCAGCCCGTGCGACTCGCCAATCCGCTTGGCTGCCGCTTCGAGTTCGTTGCGGTCCCAGCTAGCATTCTGCACCGCGGCAGTCAATTCAGTCAGTATACCACGGGATACAGTATCCAGCGCCGCTGCCGCCTTTTCCTCGACCGCGACCGGCCGGTCGATCAGCGCGAAATGCGCCTGGTCGAGCAGCGCGGGCAGGGTCTTGGCCTTGGCCTTCAGCGCCTCCAGCGCGGGAAGCAGCCGGGCGATCTGGCGTCCGGACAGCGGCGGTGCGCCGGTCGCGGCGCGGAAACGCGCGATTTCCTCCAGCAATTCGGCATCTCCCATCCGGGCGATATGCCAGCCGCTGACATGTTCCAGCTTCTTGAAGTCCAGCCGGGCCGGGGCCTTGCCGATGCCGTCCAGGTCGAACCAGGCCCTGGCCTGGGCATCGTCGAACAGCTCGTCGTCGCCATGGCTCCAGCCCAGCCGCGCCAGGTAGTTGCGCATCGCCGCCGCCGGATAGCCCATGGCGGCATATTCGTGCAGGCCCACGGCGCCATGGCGCTTGGACAGCTTCTTGCCGTCCGGCCCGTGGATCAGCGGGATATGGGCAAAGACCGGGATGTCCCAGCCCATCGCCTGATAGATCTGGATCTGCCGCGCGGCATTGGTCAGGTGGTCGTCGCCCCGGATCACATGGGTCACGCCCATGTCGTGGTCGTCCACCACCACCGCCAGCATATAGGTGGGCGTCCCGTCCGAGCGCAGCAGCACCATGTCGTCCAGCTGCGCATTGCCGAAGGTCACGTCGCCCTGCACCGCATCGCGCACCACGGTTTCGCCGTCGCGCGGCGCCTTCAGCCGGATCGCATGGGGGCCGTCGGGCAGGCTGGCCGGATCGGCGTCGCGCCAGGGCGACAGGAACAGGGTCGAGCGCCCCTCGGCCTTGGCCTTTTCGCGAAAGGCCTCGATCTCCTCGGCGGTCGAGAAGCATTTGTAGGCGGTGCCGTTTTCCAGCATGGCGCGGGCGACCTCGGCATGGCGGGCGACGCCGGCGAACTGGCTGACCGGCTCGCCGTCCCAGTCCAGGCCCAGCCAGCGCAGGCCCTGCAGGATCGCCTCGGTCGCCTCGGGGGTCGAGCGGGCGCGGTCGGTATCCTCGATCCGCAGCAGGAATTTTCCGCCCCGCCCGCGGGCATAGAGCCAGTTGAACAGGGCCGTCCGCGCGCCCCCGATATGCAGGTAGCCGGTGGGCGAGGGCGCGAAGCGGGTCACGACGGGGCGGGAATCAGTCATCAGCGGTCCGGTCAGTTTCAGAAAACGGGGCCATCGGCCATGCCCGTTAATCCTTTCGAAAGGTCGGCATGCCAATCTTGGCGCCACAGATAAGCAAGTGCCACGGCAAGGACAAGTTTTGGTGACGGAATCGGTGAATGCTTTGCAAACGCGGCTGCCGGCCCTGGCGCCGCGCGGCGGGCGGCAGGCGGCGGCCGGGCTGCGGCCGTCGGTCGGCATTCGCGCCGGGCTGCTGCCCTGGATGCCCTTCTGGCTTGCGCTGGGCATCGGCGGCTGGTTCCTGCTGCCGCGGGAACCGGGGCCGGGCTTCCATGCCGGGCTGGTCCTGGCCGGGGTCGCCTGCCTGCTGCTGCCCGGCGGGGCGATGCGGCTGGCCGGGTCCGGCAGGCTGGGCTGGGCCTGGGCGGACCGGCTGCGGCTGGCCGCCTTCGCAGCCTTGCTGGTGGTGCTGGGGGCGGGGCTCGCCGGGGTCCGGGCGCATTTGGTCGCCGCCCCGGTGCTGGATTTCCGCTATTACGGCCCGGTCGAGGGGCGGGTCGTGGGCATCGACCGCTCGTCGCGCGACCGGATGCGGCTGCTGCTCGATCAGGTCGGGCTGCACGAGGTCGCGCCCGGCCGCACGCCGGCGCGGGTGCGGATCTCGCTGATGGAGCCGCAGGAACTGCCGGTGCCCGGCCAGCGCGTGATGCTGACCGCGCATCTGGGTCCGCCCGCCGGCCCGTCCGAGCCGGGCGGCTTCGACTTCCGCCGCCTGGCCTGGTTCGAACGCCTGGGCGCGGTGGGCTATGCCCGCGCGCCGGTGATGACGGTCGAGCCGCCGGCCGATGGCGGGGTGCTGGCGCTGCACCGCATCCGCATGTCGCTGTCCCAGGCCATGCAGGAGCGGATCGGCGGCCAGGCGGGGGCGGTCTCGGCCGCGCTGATGACCGGCGACCGTTCCGGCATCGCCGAGCAGACCAACCAGATCATGCGCGATTCGAATCTTTACCACATCGTGTCGATCTCGGGGCTGCACATGAGCATGCTGGCCGGCTTCGTCTATGCCGCGTTGCGGCTGGGCGGCGTGGCGGCGCAGGGGCTGGGCTGGGGGCGGTCGGTGCCGGTCCACAAGCTGGCGGCGGCGGGGGCGCTTGGCGCCTCGGCGCTGTATCTGTGGCTTTCGGGCGGCGGCGTCGCGACCGAGCGCGCCTTCATCATGGTGGCGGTGATGCTGCTTGCGATCATCGCCGACCGGCGCGCGGTGTCGCTGCGCACCGTCGCCGTCGCCGCCGGCCTCGTGCTGGTGCTGAACCCCGAGGCGCTGACCGAGGCTGGCTTCCAGATGAGCTTTGCCGCCACGGTCGCGCTGATCCTGATGCAGGAGCCATGGGCAAGGCTGTCGCCGCGGCTGCCCTGGTGGGCTCGGCCGGTCCTGATGCTGTTTCTGTCCTCCTTCGTGGCCGGCATGGTGACGGCCCCCATCGCCGCGGCGCATTTCGGGCGGATGACGCAATACGGCCTGCTGGCCAACATGCTGGTCGTGCCCGTCGTCGGCGCGCTGGTGATGCCGGGCGGGGTCTTCGCCGCGCTGCTGGCTCCGCTGGGCTTGGCGCAACCGGCCCTGTGGCTGATGGGGCTGGGAACCGGCTGGATGCTGGCGGTCGCGCAATGGATCTCGGACCTGGGCGGGGCGGTCACGCTGTTTCCCGTCGCGCCGCGCGCCGTCCTGCCGCTGATGGCCGTGGGCGCCATGCTGCTTTTGCCCGGTGCGCAGCCCGCGGGCGCGCGCGGTCCCCTGCCGCTTTTGCGCCGGGGCACGGGCATCGCCCTGTTGGCGGCGGCGGGGGTGCTGTGGCTGGGTGCGACACGCCCTGACATCCTGGTTTCGGCCCAGGGCGACGCGGTGGCGGTGCTGACCCCCGCGGGCAGGGTGCCTTCGAAGCCCGGCGGCGGCAGCTTCGCGGTAGAGAGCTGGCTCAAGGCCGATGGCGACGCCGCCGATCAGGCCGGTGCCGCGGCGCGCCCGCTGTGGCAGGGCCCGCCCGCGAATCGCTGGGCGGAACTCGACCGAGGCGGGATCCGGCTTCGCATCCGCCACCTGACCGGCAGGGCCACGCGCGAGGATGCCCGCGGCCAATGCCGCGAAGGCGGCATCCTGGTCGCGAACGCCGCCCTTTCCCCCAGCCCCGCCGCCCTGGGCGAATGCCTGGTTCTCGATCCGCCCTATCTGCGGAAACACGGCGCGGTGGCGATATTCCTGGAGCCTTCCGGCCCCAGATACGTTTCCGTCGACCGGCCGGGCATCCGCCGACTCTGGCACTGACGCAATCCGCATGGGGTCGAAGCAAATGCATGGTCTGGTCAATCGCTGTATCGAGGCGTTCCTGCGCAACACCTATGGCAGCGCGACCTGGCAGCAGGTCGCCGCCGAAGCCGATGTCCACCCCGACGGGTTCCTGACCTGGGAAAGCAGCCCGGACAGCATCACCCATGCCATCGTCCTCGCCTCGGCCCGGCGGCTCGACAAATCGGTGGGCGAGCTGCTCGAGGATGTCGGGGCATGGCTGAGCCGGCAGGAGCAGATCCGCCGGCTGTTGCGGTTCGGCGGCGCGAATTTCCAGGAATTCGTCGAATCGCTGCGTGAATTGCCGGGCCGCATCCACCTGGTGATCCCCGACCTGGAGTTTCCCGGATTCACGGTCCTGTCCGACGCGCCGGGACGCTACCGGATCATCGCCGAGCCGCACCAGCCGGGCCTGATGCGCGTCCTGGCCGGCATGCTGCGGGTGATGGCGGACGACTATGGCTCGCTTGCCGTCATTTCGGTCGTCCGGGACCGCATCGACATAGATGTCGTCCTGCCTGATTACTCCAGCAAGCGGGGCTTCGAGCTTTCCCCCAAGCGAGCGCAGATTTGAAAGACGCCGTGATAGACATTCGCACCCTGTCGGAGCTGATGCCGATGCATCTCATGGTGGATCGCGCCGGCGTGATGGTGTCGCGCGGCAAGACGCTTGCCAAGGTATTGGGCAGCGCGTCCCGCCTGGAGGACGCCTTCATTCCCGCCAACAACCTGGGCCACCGCATCCGTTTCGAGGAGCTGTTTCCCCAGCTTGGCTGCGGCAGGCGGGTCTTTTTGCAGCTGCGCGACCATGGCGGCGTTTCCCTGCGCGGGCATGGCGTGCATCTGTCGCCGGACATGGCCATGCTCAACCTGGGCTTCGGCATATATCTTTCCTCGGCAGTGCAGAAATTTGAATTGAACGATTCCGATTTTCCGCCGTCCGACCTGGCCATGGAATTCCTGTTCCTGCACGAGGCGAACCGCGCGGCGCTGCTGGAACTGTCGCGCGTCAACACCAGCCTGGAGGGCGCCCGCGAAAGCGCGCAGATCCTGTCGATCACCGATCCGCTGACCGGGCTGCTGAACAGGCGTGGCTTCGACGTCGTGTTTTCCAAGGCATTCGAGGCGCGCAACCGCAATCCCTTTGCGCTGGTCCACCTGGATCTCGACCATTTCAAGGAGGTCAACGACCGATTCGGCCATGCCGCCGGCGACCGCGTCCTGGT
This sequence comes from Paracoccus versutus, assembly GCF_000763885.1. Classification (GTDB taxonomy): domain Bacteria; phylum Pseudomonadota; class Alphaproteobacteria; order Rhodobacterales; family Rhodobacteraceae; genus Paracoccus; species Paracoccus versutus. Next base: position 46,445 of record NZ_JRKO01000029.1, read on the forward strand.
CACGGTGGCATCGGTCCTGGCCTCGGGGGTGCGTTCCGGCGACCGGGTCTGCCGCATCGGCGGGGACGAGTTCCTGATCCTGATCTTCTCCGACAGGCCGGAGGAGGATGCGATGAACGTCTGCACCCGGATGATCCACCAGATCATGGCCGCGAAAACCTATCCGTGCCGGATCACGGCCAGCATGGGCGTCGCGGTGTCCGGCAACAGGCGCATCACCCACCAGCACCAGCTGTTCGAGATGGCGGATGCGGCGCTTTACCAGGCGAAGTTGGCCGGCAAGGGCAGGGTGGTACTGTGGACCGATCCCGGCGGCTGATCCGCGCCTGGATGATCGGGGCGGATGATCGCGCTCCGGCCATGCCGCATGCCGCGCCTCAGCTGCGATCCGGTCCTGCTGTTCCGCGCCGCGGCGGCGCGTCCGCAGGATGGCCGGGCATGGACGGTGGGCGCGGGGCGCGGGATCGGCACAGGCGTCGCTCAACCATGAGGTTTTCTGCGCGCGCATTGCTGGTTACTGTGCGCCCAAACGAGTCGGGGGGTTGCGGGTATGCAGGTGGTCTTTCATTGCGGGGTTCACGGAACGGACCTCTATCGCATGGTCAAGACGCTGTTGCAGAACCGCGACTGGCTGCTGCGCAACGGGATCGAGCCCGTCACCCCGAACCGGCATGGCGAGATCTTCAACGAGGCGCTGAGCGCGCTGCGCGGTGGCCCCGCCACCAAGGCGATGGAGCAGGTGATGCTGGATGCGATCCTGGATTCGGACGATCCGCGCCGTATCATTTGCAGCACGCCCAGCTTTCTTGGCCGGGCGACGCGGGCCATCTCGCCCGAGGGGCTTTACGTCACCGCCGGCGAGAAGATGGCGGCGCTGGCCAACCTGTTTCCCAGCGCCGAGGTCGAGTTCTTCATCGCGCTGAAGAACCCGGCCACGCTGGTCCCGTTCGTCCTGTCGCAGGAGGGCAGCGGCAGCTATGCCGAGCTGATGGACGGCGTCGATCCCGAGGCGCTGCGCTGGGGGCCGGCGCTGCGGCGCATCCAGGCCGCGCTGCCCGGCCGGCGCCTGGTGGTCTGGTGCCACGAGGACACCTCGCTGATCTGGCCCGAGGTGGTGCGCCGCATCGCGACCATGCCCGCCGACGTGCCGCTCAAGGCCGGATTGCAGATCCTGGGCGACATCCTGCACCCCGACGGCATCCGCATGATCCGCGACGCGCTGGCGCAGGAAGAACGGCTGACCGTCGCAAGCCGCCGCCGCATCTTTGCCGCCGCCCTGGAGGCATATGGCCAGCCCGAGCAGATCGAGGTCGAGCTGAACCTGCCCGGCTGGACCCAGCAGATGGTCGATCGCATCACCGCCGCCTATGACGCCGACATGGCCGAGATCGCCGCCCTGCCCGGAATCGAATTCCTTACCCCCTGACCGGGCGATCCAGAAGGGCCGGCCAGGCGGCCGGTTTCCCGGCTTGCGGAATGCGGCGGGCCGGTGCGAAAGCGCAAGATCGGCTGCAATCGCCGGCCGGGGAACCGGAACCGCGGCAGGGCATGGCTGATTCTGCGGCAGCGGCGGGTTTTCATGAATGTCCCGGCGCGGGCTTCCAACGACACCGCGTCGGCGAGTGGCCCGGATTCGTGCCTGGCCTGACGCCGGGCCGGGCGATTTTCATGCAAAGGTGGAAATTTATTAAGTCATGCAATCATGACGTGTCGCGAAAATGGTGCGATATGGCGAATCCTGCGGCAAAAATCGTGGTGATGGCGTGGCCATTTCATCGGCGGACGGAAGATTTTCTATGGTGAACAACGGGTTTCACGGCCAGGGTTAATCATGTTGACCTTACGTAACCGTTCGGTTTGCGCGTGATGCATTGATCCTTTGCGGTTCTTGGTAATAATGTTTCAAAGCTATCTGTTATGGTGCAAATTTATTCTTAAATATTTTCGAAAGAGCTTGGTATAATATGGAAATGCTGAATGACATCGAAGTCATCCTGGGGGCCTGTTCGGCGCAAGAGGTCTGGCAGCATTACGTTGCGCGCCTGACCGAACTGGGTTTTCCCAACATTTCCTATCATGCGGTGCGGATCCTGGAGGCCTCATGCGACCGGATGCTGGAGGACCGCGTCCTGCTGTCTAGCTATCCGCCGCGCCTGATGCAGGAGCTTGCCGCGCTGGACCTGCTTGAAAGCCTGCCGATGCACCGCTGGCTGACCCATAACCGGGGCAGCGAAAGCTGGGACTGGATGCGGCGGCTCCGCCTGGCCGGGCGGCTGACGCCGCAGGAAGAGCGCGCGGCCGATGCTTTCGCCCGCTACGGCCATGTCGCGGGCTATGCGGTCGGCATGGGCGACGATGTGGAGCGGGTGCGCGCTGGCGTGATCCTCGGCGGCGCGATCGGCATGCGGCAGGACCGGCTGGACGCGCTTTGGGCGCAGCACGGCCGGCTTGTCGAGGCGCTGAGCCGGCTGGCGCATCTGCGCATCTCGACCCTGCCCCATGCCGAGCAGGAATGCGTGCTGACCCTGCGCCAGCGCGAGGTGCTGGAATGCATCTCGGTCGGCCGCACCACCCAGGAAATCGCCGAGATCCTGGACGTCACGCCGGCCACGGTGGAAAAGCATCTGCGGCTGGCGCGCAAGGCGCTGGGGGCCAAGACTACGGCGCAGGCGATCCTGCTGGCCGCCAGCCGCAGGCAGATCTTCAACTCCACTGCCGAGCCGCATGGCCCCGGACAGGGCGGGCATCCCTCGCCCGCCCGAGACGGCGCGCCGGGGCTGCCGGCGCGCGACCAGATCTGCGCCGGCTAGACGCATTGCGGCCGAGGCTGTGTGGAAACTCAGTCGAGCATGGTCGGGCACGGAACAATGTTCGCCTGCTGGCCTTGCGGAGAGACTTTGTTCTAAAGCGGGCCGCCGTGAATGTATTTCTAAGGAAACTGTTCTTCGTAAATTTTCAGAATTGGAGTTTTCACGCAGCCTCGGCCCGATGCCGTCGCGGAATGCGAAACGCCGGCCCAAAAGGGGGCCGGCGTCCGTAATCCGGGTCTGGTGAGAATCAGGCGCCGGCGCGGGTCTTGGCGACCTCGGCGGCGAAATCCTCTTCCTTCTTCTCGATGCCTTCGCCGACCACGACGCGGGCATAGCCGGTCACTTCGACGCCGGCCTCTTGCGCGGCCTGGGCCACGGTCACGTCGGGGTTGATGACGAATTTCTGGCCCAGCAGGGTCACTTCCTCGAAGAATTTCTTCATCCGGCCTTCGATCATCTTCTCGATCACCGCCTCGGGCTTGCCCGATTCGCGGGCCTGCTCGGTCAGCACCGACTTCTCGCGCTCGACCAGCGAGGGGTCCAGGTCGGCTTCTGACAGCGAGGCCGGGTTGGTCGCCGCGATATGCATGGCGATCTGCTTGCCGATCTCCTGCGCCTTGGCGGCATCGCCCTTCAGCGCGACCAGCACGCCGATCTTGCCCATGCCCTCGGCAGCGGCGTTATGCACGTAAGAGACGATGGTGTCGCCTTCCAGCGCGTGCATCCGGCGCAGGGTCATGTTCTCGCCGATGCGGGCGATGGCGTCGGTCAGCACGTCCTCGACCGGGCGGCCGTTCAGATGCGTGGCCTTCAGCACCTCGACATCGGTGGCGGCGTCCAGCGCGACATTGGTGATCTCGCGCACGAGCTGCTGGAAATCGGCGTTCTTGGCGACGAAATCGGTTTCCGAGTTCAGTTCGACGGCGACCCCGCGGCCGGCGCGGACGGCGACGCCCACCAGGCCCTCGGCGGCGACGCGGCCCGATTTCTTGGCGGCCTTGGCCAGACCCTTGGTGCGCAGCCAGTCGACGGCGGCTTCCATGTCGCCATTGGTTTCGGTCAGCGCCTTCTTGGCGTCCATCATGCCCGCGCCGGTGGTTTCGCGCAGGTCTTTCACCATAGCAGCGGTGATAGCCATCGAGAGTCTCCTTGCTTTTCAATGCGTCAGGCGGGGTTTATCCCCGCCTGATGAATGTTCCGTAAACCTGCCGCGGCCCGCTTGGGACCGGCGCCGATCAGGCTTCGGCGGCTTCCTCAGCGGTCTCGCCGGCCAGCTCTTCCTCGACGCTGGCTTCCAGCGCGCCCAGGTCCACGCCGGCAGCGCCCATCTGCGCGGTCATGCCGTCCAGCGCGGCGCGGCTGACCAGGTCGCAGTAAAGCGCGATGGCGCGGGCGGCGTCGTCGTTGCCGGGGATGACATAGTCCACGCCCTTGGGCGAGCAGTTGGTGTCGACCACGGCGACCACCGGGATGCCCAGCTTCTTCGCCTCGGCGATGGCCAGGTCTTCCTTGTTCACGTCGATGACGAACAGCAGGTCGGGCAGGCCGCCCATCTCGCGGATGCCGCCCAGCGAGGCTTGCAGCTTGGCCTGCTCGCGCTCCATCTGCAGCCGTTCCTTCTTGGTCAGGCCCTCGGCGCCCGAACCCAGCGTCTCGTCAAGCGCCTTCAGGCGCTGGATCGACTGCGAGACGGTCTTCCAGTTGGTCAGCGTGCCGCCCAGCCAGCGGTGGTTCATGTAGAACTGCGCCGAACGCTCGGCCGCGTCGGCGACGGCTTTCTGCGCCTGGCGCTTGGTGCCGACGAACAGCACGCGGCCGCCCTTGGCGACGGTGTCGCGCACCACCTGCAGCGCCGCGTCCAGCATCGGCACGGTCTGGGTCAGGTCGACGATGTGGATGCCGTTGCGTTCACCATAGATGAACTCGGCCATGCGGGGGTTCCAGCGCTGGGTCTGGTGGCCGTAATGAACGCCAGCTTCAAGCAGCTGACGCATGGAGAATTCGGGAAGCGCCATGTCCATGTCCTTTCCGGTTTGCGCCTTGGCGGGGCTTTCAGGGGCTTGCCCCAACCGGTGGACCGTCGAAGGATGTCTCCCTCCGGGGCCCGACCCCGCCTGTGAAGTGCGCGCGAAATAGTCCTTTTCCGCCCGGAATGCAAGCCCCGGCGACAGGAAATGGGTCGGTTTCGCGGCAATTCGGGACAGATGGCCTTCCGCCCCGCCCGCGTCAACCGAAATTCAATCTTTCTGCGCGATCCTGCGCGAAACCGGCTGAATCGGAGGGGGCGGATGATCGCTGCGGAAGGAAAAGGACGGCCTGGCCCGGTCGCCGGGGGCCGGCGATGGCGCTGACGGTGCTGGTCCAGCATCCCCGCGGCGAATTGCGCGAAGCCGCCGTCGCTGCGTTGGAGGCGGCGGGGATGGCGGTGCAGCGATCCTGCGACGGCGCCGAGGGGCTGGCGCTGCTCAGGACCGCTTCCGTCGACGTGATCCTGACGGGGATCAACATGCGGCGGGTCTGCGGTTTCGGCTTCATCGAGGCGGTGCGGCGCCAGGCCCGGCTGCGCGACATCCCGATCCTGGTCATGGCCGTTTCGGCCACGCCGCAGCTGAAGGCCCGCGCCCGCAATGCCGGGGCGGCGGGTTGGCTGCCCTATCCGCTCGACCCGGTGCGGCTGGTCGAGACGGTGCGCATGGTCGCCACCCCCGATGGCCGTCCCCCGTGACCGCGGCAAGGGCGCGCGGGCAGGCGGGGCAGCATCGGCCCTCGCCATGCGGCAGCGTGAACTGCCCCGCCCTCGGCTACGATGGTGGTGATTCCCCAAGGGCGAATGGCAAGTCAGCGACGCCTCGGGACCATCCTTCCCAAGACCTGTCCCGCAGTAGAATGGATGCTTGCCCGGCCAGGCGAGGGTCGCCTTGCGTTCAGTAGCTGCCTATCGCAGGCTGTGCCCTGTGCCCTGTGCCCTGTGCCCTGTGCCCTGTGCCCTGTGCCCTGTGCCCTGTGCCCTGTGCCCTGTGCCCTGTGCCCTGTGCCCTGTGCCCTGTGCTCTGTGCCCTGTGCCCTGTGCTCTGTGCCCTGTGCCCTGTGCCCTGCGGCATCGTATCTGCGTCCCAGGCATTGGCCTCCCTCCGTGCCGTCTGGCCTTCGTCGAATCGGCGGGCAGGCACCGGGCGACAGACGGTCGGCTGCATCTGCACCCCTGGCTGTGCTGCGGCCCATCGTCTTCCCGGCGCGGCGGACTCACTTGCCCGAAAGGCGCTGGTCGTTTAAACAGTCCGGGCGTCGCCCTCTTAGCTCAGCTGGCCAGAGCAACCGCCTTGTAAGCGGTAGGTCGTCCGTTCGAATCGGACAGGGGGCACGCGTAGCCGACGGCGACGAAAACCAAGCCGCGCCGGACGGGAAAATTCCCTCACCGCTCCCTCACCGCTCCCTCACCGCTCCCTCACCGCTCCCTCACCGCTCCCTCACCGCTCCCTCACCGCTTTCCTCGCCCCGTTCACCCGATGCGACCAAGCCATGCCGGGCCGCCGCAGCCGGCCTGCCGGGGATCCCGTGGAAACCCGGCAAGAAACGCAACGGCCGGATGCGCATCCCGCGCCCCGGCTTGCGATGGCCCGGCTTGCGATGCGCGATCACGCGGCCCAGGCAATGGTCTCCGGCCGGAATCCCGGCCGACCCGGCAAGTTCCATTCTTCCTTGTCCAAATATCCTCGGGGGGTCCGGGGGGCAGACAGCCCCCCGGCCTTGGCGCAGATCACTCCATGAAGAAGGCAAACCGGATCACGAACAGCGCGGCGACGATCCAGGTCGCGGCATGCACCTCGCGCGCGCGGCCGGTCGCCAGCTTGATCGCGGCATAGCTCACGAAACCGAAGGCCAGGCCATTGGCGATGGAATAGGTGAAGGGCATCATCAGCGCCGTCAGCACGGCGGGCGCGCTTTCGGTGACGTCGCTCCACTGGATCTCCTCGAACTCGCGCACCATCAGGCAGGCGACGTAAAGCAGCGCCGGCCCGGTGGCATAGGCCGGGACCGAGCCCGCCAGCGGCGCAAAGAACACCGCCAGCAGGAACAGACCCGCCACGACCAGCGCGGTCAGCCCGGTGCGCCCGCCCGCCTGCACGCCCGAGGCGCTTTCGACATAGGCGGTGGTCGAGCTGGTGCCCAGCATCGAGCCGGCCAGGATCGCCGTCGAATCCGCCATCAGCGCCCGGCCCAGGTTCTTGTTGGTATGGGCCGGCCCCTCGGTCAGCAGGCCGGCGCGCTTGGCCACGCCGATCAGCGTGCCGGTGGCGTCGAAGACCTCGACCAGCACCATGACCAGGATGACGTGGAAGATGCCGACGGTCAGCGCCCCGGCGATGTCGAGCTGCATGAAGGTCGGCATGATCGAGGGCGGCATCGAGATCACCCCGGCAAAGGGGCTGGCGCCGATGGCGATCGAGACGACGGTGATGACCAGGATGCCGATCAGGATCGAGCCGCGCACCTTCAGCGCATCCAGCGCCGCGATGATGAAGAAGCCGACGATGGCCAGCAGCGTGCCGGTCTGGGTCAGGTCGCCCAGGCCGACCAGCGTCGCCGGATTGTCCACCACGATGCCCGAGTTCTTCAGCGCGATCAGCCCTAGGAACATGCCGATGCCGGCCGCGATGGCGCTGCGCATGGATGTGGGGATGCCCGCGATCAGCCAGCGCCGGATGCCCGTCACCGACAGGAACAGGAACACCAGGCCCGAGATGAACACCGCTCCCAGCGCCTGTTGCCAGGTGAACCCCAGCGCGCCGACCACGGTGAAGGCGAAAAAGGCATTCAGCCCCATGCCGGGCGCCATGCCGATGGGCCAGTTGGCCCAAAGCGCCATGATCGCCGATCCCAGCGCCGCGGCCAGGCAGGTCGCGACGAAGACCGCGTTGCGATCCATGCCGGTCGAGGACAGGATCTCGGGGTTCACGAAGATGATGTAGGCCATCGTCAGGAAGGTGGTTATCCCCGCGATCACCTCGGTTCTGGCGCTGGTGCCATGGGCCGTCAGGCCGAAGCGCTTGTCGAGCACGGTTCCTTCCCCTGGACTGATGCTGGCGCCGCTGGCCGTCAGGCCGGATTGCTTGTCTGGCATGATTCCTCCCATTGGCGGTTTGCCCGCCATGCTGGCCAGATTATGCCCAGGCATCTTCAACGAGAATGCAGGGTCTGGCGACAGAGTTTCAACGGGACGTTAATAAACAGCCATTTTCAAGAAAAACTTGGTTCTGTTTATAGAAATTCTCGGGTTGCCTGCGGGGCCGGCAGGGTGATGAGTGCTAGTCAGCCAGAAATCAGGAAAGGAAGCAAGCGATGCGATACAGCCGCGACATGATCGGTTATGGCGAGCATACGCCCGATCCCAAATGGCCCGGCGATGCCCGGATCGCGGTGCAGATCGTCATCAACTACGAGGAAGGCGGCGAAAACAGCATCGAGCATGGCGACGCCGCCTCGGAAGCCTTCCTGTCCGAGATCATCGGCTGCCAGCCCTGGCCTGGCCAGCGCCACTGGAACATGGAATCGATCTATGACTATGGCGCGCGGGCGGGGTTCTGGCGGCTCCACCGGCTGCTCAGCGACGTGCCCGTGACCGTCTACGGCGTCGCGACCGCGCTGGAGCGCGCGCCCGAACAGGTCGCCGCCATGCAGGCCGCCGGCTGGGAGATCGCCACCCACGGCCTGAAATGGATCGACTACCGCGACATCCCGCGCGAGGTCGAGGCCGAGCATATCGCCCGCGCGGTCGAGCTGCACACCCGCGTCACCGGCGAGCGGCCGCGCGGCTTCTACCAGGGCCGCACCTCGATGAACACGGTGGCTCTGGGCTGCGAGGAGGGCGGATTCGAATACCTGGCCGACACCATCGCCGACGACCTGCCCTATTGGCATGTCCACGACGGCAAGCCGCAGCTGATGGTGCCCTATACGATGGACGCCAACGACATGCGCTTTTCCTCGGGGCAGGGCTTCGGCACCGGGGTCGAGTTCTTCGACTACCTGCGCGACAGCTTCGACGTGCTTTATGCCGAGGGAAAGGCCGGCGCGCCCAAGATGATGTCCATCGGCCTGCATTGCCGCCTGGCCGGCCGGCCGGGCCGGGCCATGGCGATCAAGCGCTTCCTCGACCATGCCCGCAGCCACGAGGGGGTCTGGTTCGCCACCCGGCTCGACATCGCGCGGCACTGGGCGCGGGCGCATCCCTGGCAGCCCAGGCAGCGCCCCTCGCAGATGGACCGCGAGGCGTTCGTCGAGAAATTCGGCGGCATCTACGAGCATTCGCCCTGGATCGCCGAGCGCGTCTGGGAGGGCGAGATGGGCGCGATCCACGACACCGCCGCCGGGCTTGCCGCGCGCATGGCGCAGGTCTTCCGTGCGGCCAGCGACGAAGAGCGGCTGGGCGTGCTGCTGGCGCACCCGGACCTGGCCGGCAAGCTGGCCGCGGCCAAGCGCCTGACCGCCGACAGCACCGCCGAACAGGCCAGCGCCGGGCTCGACAGCCTGACCGATGCCGAGCGCGCCGAGTTCGACCGCCTGAACACGGCCTATGTGGAAAAGCACGGCTTCCCCTTCATCATCGCCGTGCGCGACCACGACAAGCCGGGGATCATGGCCGCCATGCGCCGGCGCCTCGACAACGACAGCGCGACCGAGCGCGCCGAGGCCGAGCGCCAGGTGAGCCGCATCGGCGCGCTGCGCCTGCAGCAGATGCTGGGCGATGCCTGAGCCCCGGCCCCGCCCGCCGTTGGTCGCGGGCGGGGTTTGCCAGCCACGATCCGGGCCAGAGAGACCCCGGCGCAACGGAGACCTGACATGACCGCCAAGACCCCGACCTATGCCGGGCCTTTCGCCGGCCTGCCACCGCAGACCGACCTGTCCACCGACACCGCCACCTTCACCGAGGCCTATGCCGTCATCCCCGCCAGCACGATGCGCGACATCGTCACCAGCTTCCTGCCGGGCTGGACGGGGATGCGGATGTGGATGATCGCCCGGCCGCTCTCGGGTTTTGCCGAGACCTTCAGCCAGTATATCGTCGAGCTGGCGCCGCAGGGCGGCTCGGACCGGCCCGAGGACGACGCGGGCGTGCAGGCCGCGATCTTCGTCACCGAGGGCGCGGTCACGCTGACCATCGACGGCAAGGCGCATGAACTGGTGCCCGGCGGCTTTGCCTATATCCCCGCCGGCATGGCCTGGTCGGTGCGCAATGGTGCCGAGACCTCGCGCTTCCACTGGTGGCGCAAGCGCTGGCAGGCGGTCGAGGGGCTGGAAAAGCCCGAGGTGATCGTCGCCAACGAGCGCGACATCGCCCCGATCCCGATGCCCGAGACTAATGACAGCTGGGCCACCACCCGCTTCATGGACCCGGCGGACATGCGCCACGACATGCATATCACCATCGTGACCTTCAAGCCGGGCGGCTCGATCCCCTTTGCCGAGACGCATGTGATGGAGCATGGGCTGTTCGTCATCGAGGGCAAGGCGGTCTACCGGCTGAACCGCGACTGGGTCGAGGTGGGCCCCGGCGATTTCATGTGGCTGCGCGCCTTTTGCCCGCAATGCTGCTATGCCGGCGGGCCGGGGAATTTCCGCTATCTGCTCTACAAGGACGTGAACCGGCACGCGCCGATCTGGAAGTAGGAGGGGGGCTCTGCCCCCAGCCGCTGCGCGGCTTCCCCCGGGGTATTTGGAAAACGGAGAAAGCCGGTCAGCGGGCGCGGCGGAAGGTCAGGTTGATGCGGGCGGCGCCGGTCAGCGGATGCTCGCCCGGCTTGAGCGTCAGGATGCCGTGCCAGTTCAGCCGCGCCGGCCCGCCCCAGACCACCAAGTCGCCGTGGGTCAGCGCATGTTTCGCCACCGGGTCGCCGCGCCGGGGACCGCCGAACTGGAAGGTCGCGGGCAGGCCCAGCGAGACCGAGACGATGGGCGCGTCGAGATCTGCCTCGTCGCGGTCCTGGTGCAGGCCCATCTTGACCCCCGGCACGTAGCGGTTGACCAGGCAGGCATCGGGCCGGAAATCGGGGAAGCCCGCGCGCGCCGCGGCCTCTTGTGCCAACTGCCGGAAGCGCTGCGGCATTTCGGGCCAGGGCCGGCCGGTCAGCGGGTCCAGCGGCTCGTAGCGATAGCCGCGCCGGTCGCTGACCCAGCCGAGCGCGCCGCAATTCGTCATCTCGACGCCGATCGTGCGCCCGCCGGGCGTCTGCATCTGCCGGAAGGGCGAAATGCCGGCGATGTGCGCGACCTCTTCGACCATGGCGGGGTCGGGCGCGAAGCCGCGCAGGATCATGGCGCCGGGGCCGAGGGGTTCGTCGCGGCGGGTTCCGAACAGGTCTGGTTCCATGCAGCCCTCCCACGGGATTGTCATGTGCTGCGGCTTGACCTGTGGCCATGGCGATGGCTTTCAGGTCGGGCCACAGGAAAGGATTCTTGCCATGCGCCGCCCCCTTGCCGCAATCGCCCTGACGCTGCTTTGCGTCCTGCCCCTGGCGCCGGCCGCGGCGCAGGACCGCAGCCCGGCCGAGGTCGCGGCGATCAAGCGGGCGGTGTTCGACGGTCCCGGCCTGCCGGTGATGGGCAATGCCGGGGGCGATGCGGTGCTGGTCGAGTTCTCGGACTACAATTGCGGCTTTTGCCGCAAGAGCGCGCCGGAGGTGGCGGCGCTGCTGCAATCGGATCCCGGCGTGAGGCTGGTGGTGCATGAGATCCCGATCTTCGGCGAGGGCTCGCGCTTTGCCGCCGAGGCAGCGCTGGCCGCCCAGGCGCAGGGCAAGTATCCCGAGTTCCACCGCGCGCTGATGGCGATGCGCGGCAAGGCCGAGAAGGCGTCGGTGCTGCGCGTCGCCCGCGAGGTCGGGCTGGACGTGGCGCGGCTGCAGCGCGACATGCAGGCGCCCGAGATCACCCGGCGGATCGAGGAATCGCTGGCGCTGGCCGACGAGATCGGGCTGGTCGGCACGCCCAGCTTCGTCGCCGGCGAGCGGGCGATCTTCGGCTATCTGGCCAAGGACGACCTGGCCGAGCTGGTGGCCGAGGCGCGCGCCGCGAAATAGCGCGCGCCGGTCCGGCATCAGGTGCGGATGTCGACGCCCAGGTGCTTGGCGACGGTGAAGATGTCCTTGTCGCCGCGGCCCGACAGGTTCACCACCATGATGTGGTCGCGCGGCAAGTCCGGCGCGATCTTGATGACATGGGCCAGCGCGTGGCTGGGTTCCAGCGCCGGGATGATGCCTTCGAGCCGGCAGAGGGTCTGGAAGGCCGCCAGCGCCTCGTCATCGGTCACGCTGACATATTCGGCGCGGCCCTGTTCCTTGAGCCAGGCATGTTCCGGGCCGATGCCGGGATAGTCGAGCCCGGCGCTGATCGAATGCCCTTCCAGGATCTGGCCCTCGTCGTCCTGCAGCAGATAGGTGCGGTTGCCGTGCAGCACGCCGGGGCGGCCGCCGGTCAGGCTGGCGCAATGCTGCATGCGCTCGTCCACGCCCTTGCCGCCGGCCTCGACGCCGATGATGCGGACCGAAGGATCGTCGAGGAAGGGGTGGAACAGCCCCATGGCGTTCGAGCCGCCGCCGATGGCCGCGACCACGCTGTCGGGCAGCCGCCCCTCGCCCTCCTGCTCGGCCAGTTGGCGGCGGGTCTCGCGGCCGATGATGCATTGGAAGTCGCGCACCATCGCGGGATAGGGATGCGGGCCGGCCACCGTGCCGATGCAGTAGAAGGTGTCGCGGACGTTCGTCACCCAGTCGCGCAGCGCGTCGTTCATCGCGTCCTTGAGCGTGCCGCGGCCCGAGGTGACGGGCACCACCTCGGCGCCCAGCAGCCGCATGCGGAAGACGTTCGGCGCCTGGCGCTCGACGTCATGCGCCCCCATGTAGACGATGCATTTCAGCCCGAAGCGGGCGCAGACCGTGGCCGTCGCCACGCCATGCTGGCCGGCGCCGGTCTCGGCGATGATGCGGGTCTTGCCCATGCGGCGCGCCAGCAGGATCTGGCCCAGCACGTTGTTGATCTTGTGGCTGCCGGTATGGTTCAGCTCTTCGCGCTTGAGATAGATCTTCGCGCCGCCCAGTTCCTCGGTCAGGCGCGGGGCGAAATAGAGCGGGCTGGGGCGGCCGACGTAATGTTTCCAGAGATCGTCCATCTCGGCCCAGAAGGCGGGGTCGTCCTTGGCGCGGTCGTATTCCGCCTGGAGGTCGAGGATCAGCGGCATCAGCGTCTCGCTGACGAAGCGGCCGCCGAAGATGCCGAAGCGGCCCTGTTCGTCCGGGCCGGTCATGAAGCTGTTGATGAGGTCTTCGGCCATGGCTTTCCTCGCGCGCGGTCGGGTGGGTATTTGGGCAACAGAGAAGCCCCGTCAGAGGGATTTCTTATATCCGATATGGGAAGGGGTAAAGCCGAGCCTGTCGTAGAAGCGATGAGCCTCTGTGCGGCTGCGGTTGGTGGTGAATTGCAGGAGCGTGCAGCCGGCCGCGCGGGCGCGGGATTCGGCGTCGCGGATCAGCGCCGCGCCGATGCCCCGGCCGCGCAAGTCGGGGCGGACGCGCACGCCCTCGATCTGGGCGCGGCGGGCGGCGCGGAGCGACAGGCCCGAGATGACGGTGATCTGGTAGCAGGCGATCACCTCGCCGCCCAGCAGGCCCACGACCAGGTGGTTCGCAGCCTCGGCCTGCATGGCGTCCCAGGCGGCGAGATAGGGGGCGAGGTCGCCTGCCTCCCGCGCCTGGCCCAGCATGTCGTCGCGCAGGAGGGCCAGGACGGCGGCGACCTCGTCGCGCCGGGCCTCGCGGAAGGCGACGGCGGTCACAGGATCGGGGCCGTGGCGCGGGCGATGAAGTTGCGGATGCGCTGCGGATCCTTGATGCCCGGCGCGCTTTCGACCCCGGAGGAGACGTCGATGCCGGGGGCGCGGGTCAGGCGGATCGCCTCGGCCACGTTTTCGGGCGTCAGGCCGCCGGCCAGCAGCCAGGGCTTGAGGATCTGCCGCCCGGCCAGCAGCCGCCAGTCGAAGGCCAGGCCGTTGCCGCCGGGCAGGGGCGCGTCCTTGGGCGGTTTTGCGTCGATCAGCAGCATATCGGCCACCAGGCCGTAGTCCCAGAGCTGATCGAGATCCTGCGGATCGGCAATGCCCACCGCCTTCATCACCGGCAGGCCGCTGCGTGCCTTGACCTCGGCCACGCGGGCGGGCGTCTCGGCGCCGTGCAGCTGGATCAGGTCCAGGGGCACGCGGGCGAGGACCGCCTCCAGCGCCGCGTCGTCGGGATCGACGAAGAGCCCGACCTTGGCCACGCCCAGCGGCACCTGCGCGGCAAGCTCGGCCGCCGCCTCGGGCGTCACATGGCGGGGGGATTTCGGGAAGAAGACGAAGCCGACATAGCGGGCGCCGGCCTCGACGGCCGCGGCAAGGCCGGCGGCCTCGGTCAGGCCGCAGATCTTGACGGAGATGGCCATGGGATCAGCGCGGTGCCGGCAGGGTCGATCCGGAGCCCGCCGGCGCGGCCGGCTTGCGCCCCGATTCGTCCAGGATCGCCAGCACGTCGTCGCGCGGCGCGGCATGGGTGCGGCGCAGGTCGCCGACCTCGCGCTGCAGCTGCGCCAGGTCATGCGCGCGGCGGCTGGATTCGGCGCGCAGATGCGATTCGCGCAGCCATTCCCAGACCAGGCCGACCAGCACGCCGGAGACCATGGCCAGGAACAGCGCCACAAAGGCTGGCATGGTCAGCGACCAGCGCCCGCCGGCGAATTGCGCCAGCGCCTCGGGCACCAGGCTGACGGTGACGAGCTGGCGATTCGCCGCCGCCAGCAGCATCAGCACGATGGCCAGAATGACAAGGAAGAAGACCCGGATCGTGCGCATCGCCTGAACCCCGCAAAGATTGACGCCGGCAATCTGGCCTATTCGTCGAGGCCGTTCAACCGTTCGCGCAACAGCTTGCCGGTCTTGAAGAAGGGCACATGCTTTTCGTCCACGCTGACGGTCTCGCCGGTGCGGGGGTTGCGGCCCTGGCGCGCGTCGCGCTTTTTCACCGAGAAGGCGCCGAAGCCGCGCAGTTCCACCCGGTCGCCGCGCGCCATGGCGTCGATGATCTCTTCGAAAACGGTGTTCACGATCCGCTCGACATCGCGCTGGAACAGATGCGGGTTTTCCTCGGAGATTTTCTGGATCAGTTCGGATCGGATCATTGCGGTTCCTGAATCTGGTGTTCCAACAATTCCTGTCGCGCGATCATAGGGCTGGCGGCGCGGCATTCAACGACAGAACGCATGGCCGGCGGTTTGGTTGCCGCGCTTTTCAAGCCTTTATGGTTCAATCGGCGGAACTGCGCAACGAAAAGCGCCCCCGGCCGGAACCGGGGGCGCGAAGTTCAGCCGATCGCTGGCTCAGCCGCGGCCCTTGAGCGCGGCGCCCAGGATGTCGCCCAGCGAGGCGCCCGAATCCGAGCTGCCATACTGTTCCACGGCTTCCTTTTCCTCGGCGATCTCGCGCGCCTTGATCGACAGGCCCAGGCGGCGGGTCTTGGTGTCGATGTTGGTCACGCGGACGTCGACATGGTCGCCGACCTGGAAGCGCTCGGGGCGCTGGTCCTGGCGGTCGCGGGCCAGGTCGGAACGGCGGATGAAGCTCTTCATGCCGTTGTATTCGACCTCGATGCCGCCATCCTCGATCGCCGTCACGGTGACGGTGATGACCGAGCCGCGCTTGACGCCCTCGACGGCCTCGGCCATCGCGTCGTTTTCAAGCGCCTTGATCGACAGCGAGATGCGCTCCTTGTCGATGTCGACTTCCTGGACGACGGCTTTCACCACATCGCCCTTGCGGAAGTCCTGGATGGCTTCCTCGCCGCGGGTATCCCAGCTGATGTCCGACAGGTGGACCATGCCGTCGATGTCGCCTTCCAGGCCGACGAACAGACCGAATTCGGTGATGTTCTTGACTTCGCCCTCGATGACGGTGCCGACGGGATGGGTCTCGGCAAAGACTTCCCACGGGTTGCGCATGGTCTGTTTCAGACCCAGCGACACGCGGCGCTTGGCCTCGTCGATCTCCAGCACCATGACGTCGACTTCCTGCGAGGTCGAGACGATCTTGCCGGGGTGGACGTTCTTCTTGGTCCAGCTCATTTCCGAGACGTGGACCAGGCCCTCGACGCCGGCTTCCAGCTCCACGAAGGCGCCGTAGTCGGTGATGTTGGTCACGCGGCCGGTATGGACCGAGCCGATCGGGAACTTGTCGGCCACGGTATCCCACGGGTCGGCCTGAAGCTGCTTCATGCCCAGGCTGATGCGGTGGGTGTCCTTGTTGATCTTGACGACCTGGACCTTGACGGTCTCGCCGATCGACAGGATCTCGGACGGGTGGTTGACGCGGCGCCAGGCCATGTCGGTGACGTGCAGCAGGCCGTCAACACCGCCCAGATCGACGAAGGCGCCGTATTCGGTGATGTTCTTGACCACGCCCTCGACGGTCTGGCCTTCCGACAGGTTGGCGATGACCTCGGCGCGCTGCTCGGCGCGGCTCTCTTCCAGGATGGCGCGGCGCGACACGACGATATTGCCGCGGCGGCGATCCATCTTGAGGATCTGGAAGGGCTGCTTCAGGCCCATCAGCGGGCCGGCGTCGCGCACGGGGCGCACATCGACCTGCGAACCGGGCAGGAAGGCCACGGCGCCGCCCAGGTCGACGGTGAAGCCGCCCTTGACGCGGCCGAAGATGGCGCCTTCGACGCGCTCTTCCGCGGCATAGGCTTTCTCCAGGCGGTCCCAGGCCTCTTCGCGGCGGGCTTTCTCGCGCGAGATCGAGGCTTCGCCGCGGGCGTTCTCGACGCGGTCGAGATAGACCTCGACCTCATCGCCGACCGCGATGGCGGGGGCTTCGCCGGGGTTGGCGAATTCTTTCAGATCGACGCGGCCTTCCATCTTGTAGCCGACGTCGATGATGGCCTGGCCCGCCTCGATGGCGATGACCTTGCCCTTGACGACCGAGCCCTCTTCGGGCGTGTCGATGGCGAGGCTTTCGTTCAGGAGGGCCTCGAATTCCTCCATGGTCGCTTTAGCGCACATATAGATCCAGTTTCCTTTTCGATCATTGCTGGCCATGCGGTTGGCTCCGCCGGTCTCTTTGTAGATGCCGGGATAAGCGCAAAGGGTCGCGGCATGTGCCCGACCCTGTTGAAGCGGCCTGTTCTGGCCCCATCGCTTACCTTGACGGGCGGGATATAGCGCTCATCGGCGGTCCTGGCAAGCGCCGAGGCCCGGCAGATGCAAGCAAATCTCGCGCCCGAGCAGCGCCAGCAGGTCTGCGGCGGGCATGGGCCGGGCGCGCGGCGCCTGGGTTCCCGCCCATTGCGCCGCGTAGTCCGAGCCGCCCGCCGCCGCATGAAGCCGCTTGGCCGCGTCGTAGGTGATGGGGTAATCCGGCAGCGGCGGGGCCTCGGGTGCCTCGCCAAGCGCGGTCAGCCGGTTGGCAAGCCCGCGCGCCGGACGGCCCGAGATGGCGCGGGTCATCACCGCATCGCCCGGCTGCGCCGCGGCCAGCCGGCTGCGATAGGCCTCATTGGCCGCCGATTCCGGGCAGGCGACGAAGGCGGTGCCCATCTGCACCGCCGCCGCCCCGGCGGCAAGGTGGCGCGCCGCATCGGCGCCGTCCATGATGCCCCCGGCCGCGATCACCGGCAGGCCCAGGTCCAGCAACTCGGCCAGCAGCGCCGCGGTCGGCAGGCATTCGTCGGGGCCGTCGGGGTCGAAGATGCCGCGATGGCCGCCGGCCTCGTGGCCCTGGGCCACGATCAGGTCCAGCCCCGCGTCGCGGATGGCCAGCGCCTCGTCCCGCGAGGTCGCGGTCGCCGCCAGGGCCGCGCCCATGTCGCGCAGCGCGGCGATGTGTCCGGCGTGCGGCAGGCCGAAGTGAAAGCTGACCAGCGCCGGCCGCGCCGCCAGCACCGCGCGCAGCATGTCGTCATCGGCGACGAAGCTGCGATAGACCTCTTCGATGCGGGCCGGAGGCTCGGCCCCGGCGCGGCGGAACTCGGGCGCCAGATAGTCGAGCCAGGCCTTTTCGCGCGCGGCATCGGCCTGGGCGGGACGGTGGCAGAACAGGTTGACGCCATAGCGGTCCGAGCCCAGCCGCGCCCGCGTCTCGGCCATCATCGCGGCGGCCTGCGCGGCATTGGCGGCGCCCAGCCCCAGCGAGCCGAGCCCCCCGGCCAGGCTGACCTCGGCGGCAAGATGCGGCGTGGCGGTGCCGGCCATCGGCGCCTGGATCACCGGCACGCGCAGGTCGGTCAGCTGGAAACGCGGGGTCATGCGCCGGCCTCCCTGGCGCAGGCGATGGCGCGGGCCACGGCCTCGTCGATGGTCATTTCGCTGGTATCCAGCAGCAGCGCGTCATCGGCCGGCCGCATCGGCGCCACGGCGCGGGCGGCGTCGCGGGCGTCGCGCTCGCGCAGCTCGGCCAGGATCCGGGCCTCGTCGGCGCCCAGTTCCAGCGCACGGCGGCGGGCGCGGATTTCGTCGCTGGCGGTGACGTAGAGCTTCAGCTCGGCCTCGGGGCAGATCACCGTGCCGATGTCGCGCCCGTCCAGCACCGCGCCGGGCTGGCTGCGGGCGAAGCGGCGCTGGAACTCGACCAGCGCGGCGCGCACCTCGGGGATCGCGGCGACGCGGCTGGCGGCCTGCCCGGCCTCGGCGCTGCGCAGGTCGGGGCGGGCCAGATCCTCGGGGGCCAGCGCGCGGGCCGCGGCGATCGGATCGCCGCCCTTGGCGCCCACGGCGCGATAAAGCAGGCCGGTGTCGAGATGGGCAAAGCCGAAATGCCGGGCAAGCGCCCGCGCGATGGTGCCCTTGCCCGATGCGGCGGGTCCGTCGATGGCGATGGTGAAGGGCATGGGGCCTCGGGCTTTGGGGGAGGGGCGCCCCCGGCATCGCCCGCATCGGGCCATGTGCCGGCCGGCCCGTCTTGGATCCGGGCCGCGACCTTGCAAGGGCCGCCAGGGCATCCGCCGGACGACCGCCCGTCCGCGTCTGGATCGTGCCGCCGGCTGCAGGCGTTGCACCCGGCGCCGTCCTGCGTTGCCTGCTGTCCGCGGCTTTGTCAATATCCGGGCCCGGCAAGGGGCCGCCGGTCCCACCCCTGCGCCGCGGCCCGTGCGGATCCCGGCCATGGCGACGGCTGGGCGGGACGTTTCCTCTGCCAGGCCCCGCAGCATCCGGCGGCAGGCGTCAAGCTCTGCGACCGGGATGAACGCGTCCGCGCGGTGCGCGCGGGCGATGCTGCCAGGCCCGCAGATGATCGCAGGGATGCCGGCCGCGTGGAACAGCCCCGCCTCGGTCCCGTAGCTGACCGAGCCCAGCGGCTCCTGCCCGGTCAGCCGCGCCAGCAGGCGGGACGGGTCGTCGCCTTGGGGCGGCGGCAGGGCGGGATAGCTGGAAAGCTCGGCAGAGCGGCACCGGCTTGAACGCG
Source organism: Paracoccus versutus (assembly GCF_000763885.1). Lineage (GTDB taxonomy): Bacteria > Pseudomonadota > Alphaproteobacteria > Rhodobacterales > Rhodobacteraceae > Paracoccus > Paracoccus versutus. The sequence continues at coordinate 65,735 of NZ_JRKO01000029.1, forward strand.
CCCTGGCCGGGTCGCTGCCGATGGCGGTGATCGCGCCGGAGGGGACGACGACGGGCTTTGCGCGGCTGGTGACGGATTACACCGTCTTCTCCTATCTGCGCGACGTCTTCGTGCTGCCCGACCACCGCGGCCGCGGGCTGGCCGGCTGGCTGGCGCGGGCGATCCGCACCCACCCCGGGCTTGCCGGGGTCCAGACCTGGATGCTGGCCACGCGCGACGCCCATGCGGTCCATGAAAGCGCCGGATTCCGCCCGGTGCCGCATCCCGAAGCTACATGTCGGTGCCGAAACCATAACCCATCGCCATGCATGCCATGCCAGATCGAATTGACCCGGCCTGCCTTTGCCGTGGCAGGCTGCCGCGAAACGGCAAAAGGAAGCGGGCAATGGGCTATCGCATCGTGGTGGATGTCGGCGGCGGCGCGGGCGGCGGGCATCGTCCTGGCCTTCCTGCATGCCTGCCGCAACCCCGAAAACGAGAGCGCCGTCGCCGCATGCTTGCCGAGACGGCGCCCGAGATGCCCGTCGCCCCCTCATCGGGCACCTGGCCGGTGGTCCGCGGGTATGAGCGCACGATAACGGCGGTGATCTCGGGCTATGTGGAGCCGCGCGTGGCGCATTGCCTCGACCGCTTCGAGGCGGCGCTGGCCGGCAAGGGCGTTGCCGTTCCCGCCCATATCACCAAGTCGAACCGCGGCGTCAGGGGCATCGGCCAGGCGCGGGTCGAGCCCGTGCAGATGATCCTGTCGGGCACCGCCTCGGGGGTGATCGGCGCGGGCTGGCTGGGGAATGCGACTTTCCGCGCGTCCCCAGCCTCGACATCGGCGGCACCTCGGCGGATGTGGCGGTGATCTGGGACGGCCAGCCGCAATATGGCACGGGCGAGCTGATCGGCGACTTCCAGCTCCATATCCCCTCGGTCGCGGTCAACTCGGTTGATGCGCTGGGCGTGTTGCGGGCTGGAAAGCGCCGGCTCGACCCCCGGCCCGGCCTGCTATGGGCGCGGCGGGACGCGGCCCACCATCACCCACACGATGGCGGCGCAGAACCTGATCGGCCATGGCGACCTGGGCTATGGCGCGGTGACGGTGGATGACGCGGCCGCCCGCGCGGCGATCCAGCCGCTGGCCGCGCGGCTGGGTGCCCCGGTCGAGGAGGTCGCCGGCCATATCGTCGATATTTCCGCGTCGTCCATGTATGCCGAGGTCTCGCGCTTCGGCATCGACCTGCGCGAGTTCCACCTCTTCACCCTTGGCGGCGCGGGGGCGATGCTGGCCTGCTATCTCGCGCGCGAGTTGGACATGAAGGCCGAGATCTTCCGCCGCTTCGGTTCAAGACCTTCCTGGACGGGGTCGGGCAGATCCTGGACCAGGCGCGAGGCGCAGGTCCGCCGCATCCTGGCGACTATCCCCGATGGCGACTATTTCTTTGCCGATTGAGCCGACGAGGACGCGCCCGACGGCCTGCCGGCCCGGATCGCCCTGACCCTGCGCATCCGCGGGGATGGGGTCGAGCTGGACTATACCGGCTCGGACCCGCAGCTGGGCTCGTCGCTGAACATGCCGAACGGCGGGCGGGAACGGCATCCGCTGGTCATGGCCGGGCTGACCCATGTGCTTTACACGCTGGACAATTCGCTGTGGCTGAACGCCGGCACGCTGCGATCTCCGCGGGCAGCGGCGCGGCGGGCTTCGGGCTGGAAGCGACACGGAAATTCGTCGGGAACGGCGCCCGCGTGGTCGTGGCCGACATCCAGGACGAGGCCGGCCGCGCCATCAAGGCTGAACTGCGCGGCAAGGTCCGCTTCATCCGCTGCGGCATGCGGCGCAAGGCCGGCATGCAGGCCGTCGTCGATCTGGCTGTGGCGGAGCTCGGCGGGCCCGACGTGATGTATCACAACCCCGGCACCATCGGCAGCGCCAAGGGCGTGGACGAGACCTCCGTCGAGGCATGGAACGCGGCGATGGAGATGCTGCAAACCGCGATCATGCTGGCGATCAAGGTGGCCGCCCCGGCGCTGAAGGCGCGCAAGGGCGCGATCATCCTGACCTCGGCGGCTGTGGGGGTGCGCCTATACCATCGCCAAGGCCTCGGTCTGCCAGATCGGCCGCCATGCGGCGCGGATGGCCGGGAGGCCAGGGCACGCGGGTCAACGTGATCGTGCCGGGCGCCGTCAAGCCGGCGCTGCGGGAAAAGCACCAGCTGGGGCAGGGCATGCTGCAGGCCGGCAATTTGCCAGGATGCAGCCGCTGCGGCTGAGCGGCCATCCGCGCTGCATCGCCGATACGGCGCTGGTCCTGGCCTCCGGTCTGTCGGACTTTGTCCGCGGCGTGGTGCGGCCGGTCGATGGCGGGCTGATGCTGCACCGCAATTCCCGTTCCTCGGCCGAGGGCTGAATGCGGCCGGCCCGCCGCCGCCGCTGGGGTCAGATGGCGGTCAGATGGCGGTATAGCCGCCATCGACCACCAGTTCCGCGCCGGTCATATAGGCGGAATCGTCGCTGGCCAGGAACAGGACGACCTTGGCCACGTCCTCGGGCGCGCCGGGGCGGCCAAGGGGAATCCTGGCCAGGACCGCCTCGACCACGGCGGGATCGTCGAAAAGATACTCGGATTGCGGCGTGCGGATCAGGCCGGGATGGACCGAGTTCACCCGGATGCCGCGCGCCGCGAAATCCACCGCGGCACATTTCGACAGCAGCCGGTTGGCGCCCTTCGAGGCGCCATAGCCGGGATGCAGGTTCGGAAAGCAGACCAGCCCGGCGATGGATGAGAAATTGACGATGGAACTGCCCGGCTTCATATGCGGCGTCACCGCCTTGATGCCCAGGAACTGGCTGTCCATGTTCAGCGCCATCATCCGGTTCAGCCCCTCCAGCGTGGCCTCTTCCCAGCTGATCGGCTCGCCCGGCAGGCCGGCATTGTTCACCAGGACGTCGATGCCGCCCCACAGCGCCAGCGCCTTTTCGACCGCCGCCTGCCATTGATCGGGCCGGGTCACGTCCAGCACCTGGCCCTGCGCCTCGCCGCCCCGGTCGCGGATGCCGGCGGCCACCGTTTCGGCGGCATCGCCGCGAATGTCGGTGACAAGGACATTCGCCCCCTCGTCGGCCAGAAGCCGGGCCGAGGCCGCGCCCATGCCGCTGCCGGCGCCGGTGATCAGGACCGTCTTGCCCTTTACCCTGTCCATTCCCCTCTCCTTTCCGTGTCGGCTGCTGTTGCGCCAGCAAAGCGCCGCAAGCGCGGCCGCTCAACACGGCATGCCAATGGATAGGGAAAGCCTATGGATGGCATAGGCCGTTTCCGTGCTACAGGACGGCCCTTTGCGCGCCATAGGCCGGGCACCGCTGGCCCGGCCGCGCCCAGGCCCTAGACTGCCCTTCGAGGGAGAAGGGGGAGGCCGGATGAGCAGCTACGACTACATCGTGATTGGCTCTGGTTCGTCTGGGAGCGTGGTTGCGAGCCGCCTGTCGGAGGATGGTCGCAACCAGGTTCTGCTGCTGGAGGCTGGGGGCCATGCCGACCGCTTCTGGGTGCATGCG
>NZ_JRKO01000030.1 GCF_000763885.1 Paracoccus versutus
GCCGGGGCGGCGGATGGTGTCGGCGCCGACCTGGGTGTCGTATTGTTCCCAGACCCAACCCTTGTGGGCGTGGTTGGGGCTGCCGATCAGCGCCTTCAGCGCCGCGATCGGGCCGATGGCGGGCAGGGCGGGCATCTCGGCCGCGGCGGGCGTTTCCACCCAGGGGCGGTCGTATTCCGGCGCGCTGGAGGAAAGCTTGGACAGCGGCAGGTCGGCCTTGACCTCGTTGCCGTGGACGATCAGGAAACGGTCCTCGGCGATGGTCTCGCCGACGATGGCGAAGTCCAGGTCCCATTTCTCGAAGATCGCCCGCGCCTCGGCCTCCTTCTCGGGCTTCAGCACCATGAGCATGCGTTCCTGCGACTCGGACAGCATCATCTCATAGGCGGTCATGGCGGTTTCGCGCTGCGGCACGGCGTCGAGCACCAGCTTGATGCCCAGGCCCCCCTTGTCGCCCATCTCGACCGCCGAGCAGGTCAGCCCGGCCGCGCCCATGTCCTGGATCGAGATCACGCTGTCGGTCTGCATCAGCTCCAGGCAGGCTTCCAGCAGGCATTTCTCGGTAAAGGGGTCGCCGACCTGCACGGTCGGGCGCTTTTCCTCGATGGTGTCGTCGAACTCGGCTGAGGCCATGGTGGCACCGCCGACGCCGTCGCGCCCGGTCTTGGCGCCCAGGTAGACCACCGGCATGCCCACGCCCGAGGCGGCGGAATAGAAGATCTTGTCGCTGTCGGCCAGGCCCGCGGCAAAGGCGTTCACCAGGCAGTTGCCGTCATAGCTGCGGTGAAAGCGCACCTCGCCGCCCACGTTCGGCACGCCGAAGGCATTGCCATAGGCGCCGATCCCCTCGACCACGCCCTTGACCAGATGCGCGGTCTTGGGATGCTCGGGCCGGCCGAAGGACAACGCGTCCATGGCGGCGATGGGGCGGGCGCCCATGGTGAAGACGTCGCGCAGGATGCCGCCGACGCCGGTCGCGGCGCCCTGGTGCGGTTCGATATAGCTGGGGTGGTTGTGGCTCTCCATCTTGAAGACCACGGCCTGGCCGTCGCCGATGTCCACGACGCCCGCGTTCTCGCCCGGACCGCAGATCACCTGCGGGCCGGTGGTCGGCAGGGTGCGCAGCCATTTCTTGGACGACTTGTAGGAGCAATGCTCGTTCCACATCGCCGAGAAGATGCCCAGTTCGGTGAAGCTCGGCTCGCGACCGATGATCTCGAGGATGCGCTGGTATTCGTCGGGCTTGAGCCCGTGCGCGGCGATCAGTTCCTCGGTGATCTGCGGTTCGTTCATGTCCTGGCGCCTTTCCCCCGGTTTTGCGGCCTTTTAAGCGGCGGCGAAGGGTTAGGAAAGGGGCCCGCGCGCGGGGCCGGGAAAAACCGCGGCCGGCGGGGCAAAAAAAAGCCGGGCATGAAGCCCGGCTCAAGTCCAACAGGGAGGTTGAAGGTGATGAGAGTTTCCTCAAACCATCGCCTTCGAGATCGGAAATATGTGCAGTCGGCGAACGGTTCAAGGATCATTTCCGCATTGCAGCACATGCCCGATATGCATTCTGCGAATGCCTCGGGCAAAGCCGTGCGGCATCTGCCCGTTTCGCGCTCATCCTGCGGACGGGTCGGCGGCCTGTTCCTCGGTCTGCTGGCGGCGCAGGGACTGGATCTCCTCCAGCACGAAATCGCGGAAGGCGGCGACGCGGCGCGAGGCGCGCAATTCCTCGGGGAAGGCCAGGAAGACCGGCACCTCGCCCGACTGGATGTCGGGCAACACGCGGGTCAGGCTGGGGAAATCCGACGACAGGTAATCCGGCAGGACGCCGATGCCGACATGGTTCAGCACGCCTTGCAGCACGCCGAAGTAATTGTTCACCATCAAGGTCGAGCTGATGTTGCGCGCCAGCAGCATTTGCGACAGCACCGCGCCCGAGCTGACCTGCGGCGTCTGCGGGTTCTGGCAGATCAGCCGGTGCGGCCCCAGATCCTCCAGCGTCTCGGGGGTGCCGGCCTTGGCCAGATATTCCGGCGTGGCATAAAGCCGCATGCGAATGTTCAGCAGCCGGCGGCGGATCAGATCCTGCTGGTTCGGCTCCTTCATGCGGATGGCCACGTCGGCCTCGCGCATGGGCAGGTCCAGCACGCGTTCTTCCAGCATCAGGTCGATCTTGAGATCGGGATAGCGGTCGTAAAGCTTGGCCAGCCGCGGCACCAGCCACATGGTGCCGAAGCCGGTGGTGGTCGTGACCTTGAGTTCGCCGAAGACGCTTTCCTCGCTGTCGCGGATGCGGGCGGCGGTGGTGTCGAGCTTGCGGACCATGGAAGAGGTCGCCTCGAACAGCAGTTCCCCCTGTTCGGTCAGGATCAGCCCGCGGGCATGGCGGTGAAAAAGGGTGGTGCCCAGCGAATCCTCCAGCGCGCGGATCTGGCGGCTGACGGCGGACTGGGACAGGTGCAAAACATCGCCCGCGTGGGTCAGGCTGCCCGCGTCGGCGACGGCGTGAAATATTCTTAACTTATCCCAGTCCATAACAGTGCTTTCTTGCGGCATCAGCCATGCAATCCGTGCAACCCTTATCACAGAAGGTTAGCGGAACAAGCCTGCAAAACGCCAAGAAAACCCTTTCTCGGACAGTGTTGCTTACCCACAATGCGCAGCGAATGGCCACCCGGCGAGCAGGGGCAGGCCAGGCCTGTGCAAATCCCGTCCGGGGTGCCGATTCGGGCCGGCGAAACGTCACGCGCTTTTGAACTGCACCGGGTGGTCGGGCGGGTGCCCCCGACCGGGCGCGGGACCGGGCCGCGCGACCTTCTGCCGCAAGGGCGGCCCGCCGCTGCCGCCCCTGCGCCCCGCCGGCAGGGGAATCGGCCGGGAAAACCCGTGCTGGGGCGGCCCCAAAGGCCTTGCCTCGCCGCACTCCCCGGCCCGGCGGCGGGGTGACATAAATCATGGCATTCCGGCGCGGCGCATCCTAAAAAAGGCCATTCGCGAGCAGGAGGCTAGTCATGGCGGTGGGCGTATTCGATTCGGGTCTGGGCGGGCTGACTGTTCTGGCCGCCATCGCCGCCCGGATGCCCGACCTGCCGCTGGTCTATCTGGGCGACAATGCCCATACCCCCTATGGCGTGCGGGACGCCGAGGACATCTTCGGCCTGACCTGCGCCGGGGTCGAGCGGCTTTGGGCCGAGGGCTGCGATCTGGTGATCCTGGCCTGCAACACCGCCTCGGCCGCCGCGCTCAAGCGCATGCAGGAAACCTGGCTGCCCGCGGACAAGCGCGTGCTGGGGGTCTTCGTGCCGATGATCGAGGCACTGACCGAGCGCGGCTGGGGCGACAATTCGCCCCCGCGCGAGGTGGCGGTGAAGCATGTGGCGCTGTTCGCCACGCCCGCCACCGTGGCAAGCCGCGCCTTCCAGCGCGAGCTGGCCTTTCGCGCCATCGGCGTCGATGTCGAGGCCCAGCCCTGCGGCGGCGTCGTCGACGCCATCGAGATGGGCGACGAGATCCTGGCCGAGGCGCTGGTGACATCCCATGTCGAGGCGCTGTTGCGCCGGATGCCGCATCCCGAGGCGGCGATCCTGGGCTGCACGCATTACCCGCTGGTGCAGGCCGCCTTCCAGAAGGCGCTGGGGCCGGGGGTCAAGGTCTATTCCCAGCCCGACCTGGTCGCCGAAAGCCTTGATGACTATCTTGAGCGCCATCCTGAAATGCTGGGCGCGGGCACCCGTTCGCGCTTCCTGACCACGGGCGATCCCGAGCGCGTCTCGGGCAAGGCCACGCAATTCCTCCGCCATCCGATCAGGTTCGAAAGCGCCTGAACAAGGAAAGCTTGCAACATGAAGTCATTGAAGAAAAGACGCCGGATCCAGATCCTGATAGCCGCCGCCGTGGCCCTTGTGCTGGCCGTCGGGCTGATCGGCTACGGGTTTCGCGACGGCATCAACCTTTACCGCTCGCCCAGCCAGATGACCGAGAACCCGCCCGAGGTGGGCGAGGTGTTCCGCCTGGGCGGCCTGGTCGAGGACGGCAGCCTGGTGCGCGGCGCCAGCGAGACGGTGACCTTCCGCGTGACCGACGGCGGCGCCACCATCCCGGTGCGCTTTACCGGCGTGCTGCCCGACCTGTTCTCGGAAGGCCAGGGCATGATCGGCACCGGGCGGATGGAGGGCGAGACCTTCGTCGCCTCGGAAATCCTGGCCAAGCACGACGAGAACTACATGCCGCGCGAAGTCATGGATTCGCTGAAGGAGCAGGGCGTCTACCAGGAGCCGAACTCCTGACGCAACGCGCGCCCGGTTAACGGCCGGTTAACCGGATTTCTCCAGCCTTGGTCCGCTTCAGGATTGGGGGCTGGACATGAAGACAGTAACGCAGATCGCGGCCGAGATCGTCGCGCGTGAGGGGGGCTACGTCAACGACCCCGACGATCCGGGCGGGGCGACGAAATTCGGCGTCACGCTGGCGACCCTGCAGCGGCTGGGGATCGACAGGACCGGCGACGGGCGGGTCGACGTGGCGGATGTCAGGGCGCTGACCCGCGCCGATGCCGAGCGCATCTTCGTCGAGCATTATTTCCGCCGCCCGCGCCTGGCGGAACTGCCGGTCTCGGTGCAGGCCTCGGTCTTCGACATGTATGTCAATGCCGGCGCCAATGCGGTGAAGATCCTGCAACGGCTGGCCACGCGCATGGGCTTTGCGGCCACGGACGACGGCGTGGTCGGGCCGCGCACCATCCAGGCTGCGCAGCAGGCCGATGCGGCGGCGCCGGGCTATTTCGCCGATGCCTACGGGATCGCGCGGCGCAACTATTACTACGCATTGGGCGATGCGCGCCCGGCCAGCCGCAAATACGCCCGCACCAGAACGGGGGGCAAGGGCGGCTGGATCCTGCGGGCCGAGGAGTTCATCTCGGCCAAGTATCACCTGACGGCGGCCGAGCATCGGGCGAGGGTGGCGAAATGGGGCTGATGGACCGTTTCCTGGGCGCCAGCGGCGCCGTCACCACCGTCGCCAATGCCGCGACCGGCGTGGCCGAGGTGTTCCGCGAGAACGCGACGCGGCGCATGGAACTGGACGAAGAGGCCTATGCCCGCGCCATCGCCCAGCTTTCCGGCGAGTTCGCCGCCCAGCCGTGTGGTTGGTTCGACGCGATGATGAACGGGCTGAACCGGCTGCCGCGGCCGCTGATGACGCTGGGGACGGTGGGGCTGTTCACCTATGCCATGGCCGATCCCGAGGGTTTCGGCCTGCGGATGGAGAGCCTGAACCTGGTGCCCGAGCCGCTCTGGTGGCTGCTGGGCGCCATCATCAGCTTCTATTTCGGCGCGCGAGAGGCGCATTACTTTCGCAGCCGGCCCATGCTGCCCGTCCCGCCGCGCAAGGCAGGCGCCGAGGACGCGCCGGCCGCATCCCAGGCGCCGCTGATGACGGCCGAGCCCTTCGAGGACAACCCGGCCCTGCGGGATTGGGCCGCGGCCGGCGCGGCGCGCTAGCGATGCTGTGACAATCTGGCAGGTGCGGGGGGCTGGTTTGCCGCCCGCACCGCGGCTATCCTGCGGCGCAGCCACCCCCGGAGGAAGCCCATGATCGCTGAACTTGGCCATTTTGCACTGATCCTGGCCTTTGTCGTGGCCCTGTTCCAGATGGTCGTGCCGATGATCGGTGCCAGCAAGGGCTGGAGCGGCTGGATCGACTCCGCCCGCCCTGCCGCGCTGGCGCAGTTCGGGCTGGTCGGCATTTCCTTCGCGGCGCTGACCATGGCCTTCGTGACCTCGGATTTCTCGGTCGCGCTGGTCTACCAGAACTCGCACACCGCCAAGCCGATGATCTACAAGATCAGCGGCGTCTGGGGCAACCACGAGGGCTCGATGCTGCTGTGGGTGCTGATCGTGGCGCTGTTCGGCGCCATGGCGGCCGTCTTCGACGCCAACCTGCCGCCCAAGCTGCGGGCGCGGGTGCTGTCGGTGCAGGCCTCGATCGGCGCGGCCTTCCTGGCCTTCACCCTGTTCACCTCGAACCCCTTCCTGCGCATGGAAAGCCCGCCCTTCGACGGGCGCGACCTGAACCCGCTGCTGCAGGATCCGGGCCTCGCCTTCCATCCGCCCTTCCTTTACCTCGGCTATGTCGGGCTCAGCATGGCCTTCAGCTTCGCCGTCGCCGCGCTGATCGAGGGGCGGGTCGATGCCGCCTGGGCGCGCTGGGTCAGGCCCTGGACGCTGGCGGCCTGGGTGTTCCTGACCATCGGCATCGCGCTGGGATCCTGGTGGGCCTATTACGAGCTGGGCTGGGGCGGCTTCTGGTTCTGGGATCCGGTGGAAAACGCCAGCTTCATGCCCTGGCTGATCGCCGCCGCGCTGCTGCATTCCGCCATCGTGGTGGAAAAGCGCGAGGTGCTGAAAAGCTGGACCATCCTGCTGGCGATCATGGCCTTCGGCTTTTCGCTGATCGGCACCTTCATCGTGCGCTCGGGCGTCATCACCTCGGTCCACAGCTTCGCCAGCGATCCGCAGCGCGGCGTGTTCATCCTGGCGATCCTGGCCTTCTTCGTCGGCGGTGCGCTGCTGCTTTACACCTTCCGCGCCGCCTCGATGCAGGCGCGGGGCGCCTTCGCCCCGGTCTCGCGCGAGGGGGCGCTGGTCCTGAACAACATCCTGCTGGCGGTCTCGACCTTCGTGGTCTTCATCGGCACGGTCTGGCCGCTGGTGGCCGAGATGCTGTGGGACCGCAGGCTGTCGGTCGGCGCGCCCTTCTTCGAACAGGCCTTCACGCCCTTCATGGTGGCGCTGGCGATCATCCTGCCGGTCGGCGCCATCCTGCCGTGGAAGCGCGGCAGGCTGAAGCGCGCGCTTTACCCGCTGCGCGGCGCGCTGGTCTTTGCCGGGGCGGTGATGGCGCTGGTCTTTGCCGTCTCGACCGGCCATTCGGCGCTGGCGGTGATCGGCGCGGGCCTGGGCGCCTGGCTGGTCGCGGGCGCGGCCGCCGACCTGTGGCTGCGCACCGGCAATTCCGGCCTTGCGCGCCTGCGCCGGCTGCCGCGCGCCGATTGGGGCAAGGCCGTGGCCCATTCCGGGCTGGGCGTCACCTTCATCGGCATCAGCCTGCTGATGGCCTGGCAGGTCGAGGACATCCGCGTGGCCCGGATCGGCGAGACCTTCACCGTCGCCGGCTACGACATCACCCTGGACAGCGTCGAAGAGCGTCCGGGCCCCAACTACAACTCGATCATCGCCGCGATGAGCGTCGATCGCGACGGGCGACAGGTCGCACTGCTGCATCCCGAAAAGCGGGTCTATCCGGTGCAATCCATGCCCACGACCGAGGCGGCGATCCAGAACGGGCTGTTCCGTGACCTCTACCTGGTCATCGGCGACGAGCAGCAGGACGGCGGCTGGGCGGTGCGGGTCTATATCAAGCCCTTCGCCAGCTGGATCTGGCTGGGCTCGGCGCTGATGGCGCTTGGCGGCTTCATCAGCCTGTCGGACCGGCGCTATCGCGTCGCTGCCGGCGCCCGCCATGCCCGCGTCGCGCCCCAGCCGGCGGAGTAGCCCATGCGCGCCCTGATCCTGTGCCTGTCGCTGCTGCTTGCGCTGCCCGCCCTGGCCGTCCAGCCGGACGAGGTGCTGTCCGACCCGGCGCTGGAGGCGCGGGCGCGCGAGATCTCCAAGACCCTGCGCTGCCCGGTCTGCCAGGGCGAGACCATCGACGAATCGAATGCCGCCATCAGCCGCGACCTGCGGCTTTACCTGCGCGAGCGCCTGGTCGCCGGCGACAGCGACAGCGAGGCGGTGCAGGCCATCGCCGACCGTTTCGGCGAATATGTCCTGTTCGAGCCGCCGGCGCGTGGGGCGAACTGGCTGCTTTACCTGGCCGGGCCGGTCATGGCGCTGCTGGCGCTGCTGGTGGGCTGGCGCTTCATCCGCTCGCGCGGCCTGGCCGAGGAAGGGCCGGCCAAGCTCAGCGACGAGGAAAAGGCCCGGCTGGAGCGGATCCTGCGCGACTGACGCAGGGTCGGGGCTTTCCCGCCGCGCCCCGCCCCGGCAGGATGGCCGAAACCGGGGGAGGGGCAGGATGAGCTTTCAGACCATCGAATTCACGCATCGAGACGGCATCGCAAGGCTGGCGCTGAACCGGCCCGACGTGGTCAACGCGCTCAACCGCGCCATGCGGGCCGAGATCGTCGCGGCGCTGACGGACCTGCCGCCGGGCACGCGCTGCGTGGTGCTGACCGGGAACGGGCGCGGCTTCTGCTCGGGCCAGGATCTGACCGATGCCACCGGCGGGTTCGACGTGGAAACCATCCTGCGCGAGGAATACGAGCCGATGCTGGCCGCCATCTCGGACGCGCCGGTGCCGGTGATCGCCGCGGTGAACGGCATCGCGGCGGGGGCGGGGGCCAACCTGGCGCTGGCCGCCGATGTGGTCATCGCCGCGGAAAGCGCCAGTTTCGTGCAGGCGTTCAGCCGGATCGGCCTGATCCCGGATGCGGGCGGGACGTTCATCGTGCCGCGCTCGGTCGGGGTGCCGCGCGCCATGGGGATGATGCTGTTCGCCGACCGCATCCCGGCGGCGAAGGCGGCGGAATGGGGGCTGATCTGGGAAGCGGTGCCGGATGCCGAGTTCGAAACCGTGGTGGCCGCGCGGGCCCAAGCCCTGGCCCAGGGGCCGACCGCGGCCTTCCTGGCGATCCGGCAGGCCCTGCGCGCCTCGGGCGGCAACGACATGGCCGGGCAGTTGCGGCTGGAGGCCAGGCTGCAAGGCGACATGGCCCGCACCGCGGATTTCGCCGAGGGCGTCGCGGCCTTCCTGGAAAAGCGCGCGCCCCGCTTCAACGGGCGCTGAATCGGGGGGCTGAGCCCGCCTAGCCGATGCGCTTGAAGCGCGGCACCGCCAGGCGGTTGTCGAAGAAGGGCACCGTCGGCGGCGGGGCCAGCGGCCCGTCGCCGGCCCCGGCCAGCAGGCTTGCCACCTCGGCCAGAACCACCTCGGTGATGAAGGGCAGGTCCAGCGCCCGCGCCTCGGGCAGGGGCACCCAATGCAGGTGCGAAAGCTCGTCGCAGGCGGCGCTGAAATCGTGGCGGTCGCCGTGCAGCCGCTCGGCGTCCAGCAGCAGGAAGCGCGCGTCGAAGCGGCGGGGCCGGCCGGGCGGGGTGATGGCGCGGAACATGTAGATCAGCGCCGAGGCATCCGGCGCCAGCCCGGCGCCGGCGTAATGGTCCCAGCCCTCGGGTGCGGGGCCGGGGGGGCCGGTCAGCAAGCCGGTTTCCTCGGCCAGTTCGCGCAGGGCGGCGGCGGCCAGCGCCAGGGGCGTGACCTGCGATCCGTTGCGCGGCTCGGCCGCCAGCAGCGCCGAGGTCCGGGGCGGCAGTTCGCCGGCCAGGCGCACCTGCGCATCGCCCGCATCCACCGCGCCGCCGGGAAAGACGTATTTCGAAGGCATGAACACGGCCGAAGCCCCGCGCTGCCCCATCAGCACCGAAGGCCCGCCCTGGGCGTTGCGGTCCAGCACGATGACGGTGGCGGCATCGCGGATCGGCTGCTCGGCGGCGTCGCGCGTCGGGGCGGGGGTTCCGGCCATGGTGCTCACGACGCGGCGGCCTCGATCGCGGCAGGCTCGATCGAGGCGGGCTCGGCGCCGAAGCCATGCATCCGGCGCGCCCATTGGAAGCCGATCATCCCGCCCTTGATCCGCGGCAGCAGCAGCAGCGACAGCACCACCGCGCCCAGGCCGAAGCCGATCAGCATGGCCATGGCCGAGGGGCGATACATCATGAAGATCGCCAGCAGCAGCGGCGCACCCAGATGCGAGACCAGCAGGATGGTCAGATAGGCCGGGCCGTCGTCGGCGCGCTGGTGGTGCAGTTCCTCGTGGCAATGCGGGCAGGTGGGGCTGACCGACAGATAGCCCCGAAACAGCCGGCCCTGCCCGCAAGAGGGGCAGCGCCCAAGCGCGCCGCGCAGCATGGCCGGCTTGACGGGACGTTCGGGCAGGGCGGTGTCGGAATAGGCATGAGGCATGGGCGCGTTCCTTTCCTGTTCCGCCTTTATCTAGGGGATGCGGCCCATAAAGAAAAGCGCGCCGTAAGTCGGGAATTGCCGCGACAAAGGGACGCAGTGGCAATCAGGCCGCAATTCCGGGCGCGGCCATGACGATTCGATTGCGCCCCGCGGACTTGGCATTGAGCAGCGCGCGGTCGGCGCTGGCCAGCAGCGCCTCGGGGTCCAGCGGCAGCAGATGCGGGGCGCCCTGGCCGGTGGCCACGCCGACCGAGATGGTGACGCCCAGCTCGGCGTTCTGGCAACCCTGCGGCAGGGCGACCGGCGCGGCCATCACCGCGCGGCGCAGATCCTCGGCCACGCGGCGGGCGGCGCGGGCCGGGCAATCGGGCAGGACGGCCAGAAACTCCTCGCCGCCGAAACGGGCGAGCAGCGCGCCCTCGGGCAGGGTGGCGGCCAGGCGGGCGGCGATCTCGGCCAGCACGGCGTCGCCGGCCGGATGGCCGTGGACGTCGTTCACCTGCTTGAAACGGTCCAGGTCCAGCAGCATCACCGCCAGGTCACCCTGGCGCTCCTGCATCTCGGCCGCCAGTTCGCCTAGGCGAGGCAGGGCAAAGCGGCGGTTGTGCAGCCCGGTCAGCGGATCGGTCATCGCCCAGCGCATGTTGCGCTGGGTCTCGTGCCGGCGGCGGTCGGCCTCGTGCTTGCGGGCCAGCTGGGCCTGCAGGCGCATCGCCGTCTCGGGCGCCGCATCGGGGCGGGCCAGATACCAGGGCAGCACGTCGCCGGCGCCAAGATCCAGCGCCACCGGCATCATCTCGGCCCGTTCGGGGCGCAGCGCCACCACCACCGCCGCCTCGCGCGAGCGTGGGCGCGAGCGCAGTTCCGACAGCAGCCGCAGCCCGTCGCCGGGTTGCTGGATGTCGGCGGCGATCAGGTAGAGATCGGCGACCCGGCTGGATGCCGCCTCGGCCAGCGCATGTTCGGGTTCGTGGACCGCGATGGCGAAATCCACCCGGTCGCGCAGGGCGTGTCGCCAGCCCAGCGCCGTGGCGGTCCGGTCGGCGACGAAGACCGCGCGCGGGCGGTTGTCCGCGGCAAAGCCCGCCGCCGCCTCGGCCATGCCGGGGGCGGGATGATCGAGCCCGCCGTATTCATGCCGCATCAGCCCGCGAATGCGCGCAAGCAGCGTCAACTCGTCGCTGCTTGCGTCGATCAGCGCCGCCGCGCCTGCCCGCAGCGCCGCCACCCGATCCGTGCCGCTGGCCTGGACCAGGACCGGCAGGTCGGCGGCCCAGGGCTGGGCGCGCAGCGCGCTGCACAGCGCGGCCCCGTCCATGTCGGGCAGGCTGGCGCCGACCAGCACGATCTGCGGATGGATCAGCCGCGCGATGCGCAGGGCCTCGGCCCCCGAGGTGGCGGTCGTGACCTCGTAGCAGGCCGAGGACAACCGCACCTTCATGGTGATGCGATTCGTCGGCACGCCGTCAACGACAAGAATGCGCCCTGCCATGGTTACGCCTGCTTTACACCCCGAGCCCAGAGCCGCATCTTGCGCGGCAATGGTTAACAAATCCTTTCCGGCCGCGAAGAAATTCGCGCCGGGCTTCACGAAAGCGAGAGCGGAATGACACGAAACGAGGCGCGCGACATTGCCGATGCGGGCTTTGCCCATATCGCCGGGGATGCGGAACTGGTGGGGGCGCTGCTGGCGCAATCGGGCAGCGACGTGACGGGGTTGCGCGCGATGGCGGCGCGGCCGGAGTTTTCCGTCTTCGTGCTGGATTTCCTGCTGGAACACGACCAGCGCGTGCTGGATTTCGCGCAGGCGGCGCAGATCGCGCCGCAGCGGGTGCAGCTGGCGCGCGCCGTGCTGGGCGGGGGCGACCCCTGGTAGGGGCCGCCCGAGGGCTCAGGCGACCTCGGCGAAGACCTTGTCGAGCGCCTTTTCCAGCTTCTCGAACATCTCGTCCATCTGCGGCTCGGTCAGGATGAAGGGCGGGCACAGCACGATGGACTGGCCCAGCGGCCGGCAGATCAGACCCAGGTCGGTGCAGGTGTTGGCGATGCGCTCGCTGACCGAGAGATTGGCGTCGAAGGGGGTCTTGGTCGGCTTGTCCCTGACCGCCTCCAGCGCCCACATGAAGCCGATGCCGCGGTATTCGCCGATGTTCGGGCGGTCGGCGATGCGCTTCAGCCCGGCCTCGAAGCGGGGGGCGAGGCGGCGCACGTTCTCGGCCAGCCCCTCGTTCATCACCACGTCGATGGCCTTCAGCGCGATGGCGCAGCCGACCGGGTGGCCCGAGGCGGTGAAGCCGTGCGGAAATTCCTCGATCGCCTCGACGGCGGCTTCCAGGCGCTTGCCGAGGTCGGGGCCGAGGATGACCGCGCCCATCGGGAAGAAGCCCGCCGTCAGGTTCTTGGACGAGATGATCGCATCGGGCATGAAGTCATAGGTCAGGCAGCCCCAGGTATTGCCGGTGCGCCCGAAGCCGCAGATCACCTCGTCCGAGATCATCGGGATGTCGTGCTTTTTCAGGATCGGCAGGATGGCCTGGAAATAGCCGCTTGCCGGCGGGATCACGCCGCCCGCGCCCATCACCGGCTCGGCGAAGAAGCCGGCGATGGTGTCGGCGCCCTCGCGCTCGATGGTGTCCTCGAGTTCGCGGGCCAGGCGGGCGACGAACTGTTCCTCGGTCTCGCCCTCCTCGCCATAGCGCCAGTAATGCGGGCAGGTCAGGTGGATGAAGCCGGGCAGCGGCAGGCCGAAGACCGAGTTGTAGGGCTTGCCGGTCATCGAGGCGGAAACCGCGGTCACGCCGTGATAGGCGTTCCAGCGTGTCAGGATCTTGCGCTTTTGCGGCTTGCCCTCGGCGGCATGCAGGAACCACAGCATCTTGACCATGGTGTCGTTCGCCTCGGAGCCGGAGTTGGTATAGAAGACCCGGCCGCTGTCGAAGGGCGAGACCTCGACCAGCTTTTCCGACAGCATCACCGTCTGGTCGGACATGCGGCCGAAAAAGGCGTGATAGCCGGGAAAGCGGTCGTATTGCGCCTTGGCGGCCTCGATCAGGCCCTTGTGGTCGAAGCCGGCGACCATGTTCCACAAGCCGGAATTGGCGTCGAGGTAGCGGCGGCCATGCACGTCGACGATATAGGGCCCCTCGCCATGGGTCACGACGACCGTGCCCCGCTGATGGACCGAGGGCATGTCGGTGAAGCCGTAGAGCGAATAGGTCTCGGCCCTGGCTTCCCAGCTTTGCGGTTGGTTCATGACGTCAGCCTCCATCTGCTTTGGCGGAAGGCTAGCCGGGCGCCGGGGGCGGTTCAATGGGGGCCGCGGCCAAGTGACGGATGGCGGGCGGCGGGACGGGCGAATTGCCGGGGCGGGCGGTGGAAATGCCGGCGCGGGGCGCGGCGGTTTGCGCTGGTTGGCGGCGTCGCATGGGTATTTGTGGAACGAAGAAATGCCTTGGCGTCGGTGCCTTGGTAGCTGCGGCGGGCGCGGGTCATCCCCCTTGCCTTGGGGAAAGGCGCAGGCGGATGCCGTCCTTGCCGCGCAGCGTCAGCCGCATCACCGGCACCGGGCGTTCGCGGGCCGGTTCCAGGCGATAGGCGCGCAGCAGCGCCGCGAGGATCAGCGGCCCCTCGATCATGGCGAAGCCGGCGCCGGGGCAGGCGCGGGGGCCGGCCGAGAAGGGGATGAAGGCCTCGCGCTGGCAGGTCTTGCCGTTTTCGGTTTCCCAGCGCGCGGGGTCGAAGCGGTCGGGGTCGTCCCAGAGCCGCTGGTGCCGGTGCAGGTGCCAGGGCGACAGCACCAGTTGCGCCCCTTTCGGTGCCTTGCGGTCGCGCAGGGCCTCGGGCCGGCGGCATTGCCGCACGGTCATCGCCACGGGCGGGTAGAGCCGCAGCGCCTCGCGGAAGACGGCGCGGGCCAGCGGCAGGTGGCGCATGGCGGCGAAATCGGGGGCGAGGTTCTGCCGCGCCTCTTCGGCCAGCCGGTCCTGCCAGTCGGGGCTTTCGGCGAGCAGGTAGAGCGCCCAGGCCAGGGCAGAGGCGCCGGTCTCGTGCCCTGCCAGGAAGAAGGTCGCGACCTCGTCGATCATCTCGGCCTCGGTGAAGGTGCGGCCGGTCTGCGGGTCGGGGGTGGTCATGATCTTGGTCGCAAGGTCCGGCGGCGCGGTGCCCGCGGCGATCTCGGTGGCGCGGGCCGCGACCAGCTGGCGGATCAGGGTGCGGATGCGGCTTGCGGTCCGGCGCACCCGGCGGCCGTGCAGCCGCGCCCAGCGGGGCAACGCCATCAGCCCGCCGAGGTTCACCATCGGCTGCGCCTCCTGATGCTCGCGGAAGGCCTGGAAGACCTGGGCGGCGGTCGCATCCTCGATCGGGATCGAGAACAGCGTGCGGAAGATCACGTCGGCGGCGATATGGCTGGTCTGCGGCTCGATGTCGATCTCGGCGCCGTCGGCCAGTGGCTGCAGGCGCGAGACGCCGGCCTGGGCCGCGTCCCACATCGCCGGGAAAGCCTCGCGCAGGCGGCCGCCCTCGAAGGCGGGGTCGATGATGCGGCGTTGGTGGAGCCAGGTCTCGCCATTCGAGATGAAGCTGGAATTGCCCAGCAGCGGCTGCAAGCCCGCGGCCATGCGCGGCGATTTCGGGAAATCCATCGGCCGCTTCTTCAGGATCAGATCGACCAGCGCCGGGTCGTTGCAGGTGAAGCTGTGGACGAAGGGGCCGCGGAACTCGGCCATCCAGGCGCGATAGAGCCGGTCGGATTGCGCCGACAGGATGTCGCGGCGGAAATCGCGGATGAAACGCCAGACCGAGGCTTTTCCCGGTCGGGCCGGCGGTTTGGGCGGGATCATGGCGCGCACCAGCGGTTGACGGCGCGCGCGATACGGCCCGGCGAATGGCTGCGCCCGGCGAAGCGCTGTCCCAGCGTCAGCGGCCCGGCGGTGATGGCGAAGTAATCGTAGTCGCCGGGCCGGTCGAAGGCGCAGAGATATTGGAAATGCAGCCGGAACCAGCGCCCGCGCAGCGCGCGCCGCTTTTGCGGGGAAAGCGTCTGGGTGAAGGCCGCCGACAGCACCAGCGGGTGGCGGCGGCCGGGCGGCTCGACGCCCGAGACCGCGACCGGATCGCACAGGCCGAAGCAGCAGGCGTCGCCCGGCGCGGTCACGTCGATCCAGTCGAGTTCCCCGCGCGCCGAGAGAAAGCGCAGGTCGGCGCGCAGCCGGTCCGCGCGCGGCAGGAAGGACGCCATGGGCACGACATGGCCCAGCGACAGGTAGGAAAGCCGCGGCCCCTGCGCGGGAACCCGGCCCGAGCGGATCAGCTCGGCCAGAACCGAGACGCCCAGATAGGCGCCGGAACTGTGGCCGACGACCAGCACCTCGTCCCAGTCGCCCGCCAGCACCTCGGCGATGCGGTCGGCGAAACGCGCCAGCCGCGCCTTGAGCGCCGGGGGATAGGCGCCGCGGTCCTGGGCGGTGAAGGCATAGTCGTGCATCAGATACCAGGCGAAGATCTTGCCGTCGATGCGCCGCCACAGGTGCAGCCCGGCCCAGGTCAGCGCCAGCGCGACGGGTCCGCCCAGCCACCAGCCGAACCCGGTCAGCCGTCCCAGCGCCCAGCCGAGCAGCGCCCCGGCCAGCGCCGAGGCCAGCAGTTGCGCCAGCAGCACCGCCACCGGGTAGAGCGCCGCGATGACGGGACCGCGGCGCAGCCGCATCAGCCGGAACAGCGCGCCCGAGCCGACATAGGCCCAGGCGGTGCGGAAAAGCTGGCCATAGGTCGCAAGAATGCCCTGGCCCATCGAGCCCTGCACGATGTCGGCCCAGACCAGCACCTCGAACTCGGCCTCGGCGGCGATGCCGGCGAAATCGCCGGTCACGCCCCAGCCGAAGCCCGTGCGGTCGCGGCGCGGGCCGAAGACCAGGCCGTAGCCCGAGATGCGCGCCTGTTCCGCCCCCTCGCGCCGGTAAAGCTCGCGATAGCGGCGGGGCGGGATCGGATCATAGCCCGGAATGTAGAGGACGCGGCGACGAAAGGGGCGGGTCATGGGAAATCAACTGCTTGCCCGCGCAGCATACGCGATCCGCGCGCGCAGACAAGTTAGGCTAATTCCCAGCGCGCCTCGAGCTTTTCGATGGCGGCGATGCGCGCCGCGGCGGGCGGATGCGACATCAGCCAGGCCGGCGCCCCGGCGCGTCCCGCGCCCGCCAGCCGGTCGAGCTTGCGAAACAGGCTTTTCTGCGGCTCGGTGCCCAGCCCGGCCTTGACCATCAGCGCGCTGGCGAAGGCGTCGGCCTCGAACTCGTCCTGGCGCGACAGGCGCGCGGCGATGGCGCTGGCGGCGAGATTGGCAATCCAGACGCCGATGCCGGGCAGGAAACGGCCCAGGACGCCCGCCAGCACCATGCGCACCACGTTCTGGCCGGCGAAATCCACCATGCGGCGCCGGGTATGGCCATGGGCGACATGGCCCAGCTCATGCGCGATGACCGATGCCAGCTCGGCCTCGGTCACTTCGCCGCGGTCCAGCCGGTCGAGGAAACCGCGGGTCAGGAAGATGCGGCCATCCGGCGCGGCCAGCCCGTTCACATGGCCGACCTCGTAGACATGCGCCTGCACCCGCGGCAGGTCCATGGCCCGGCCCAGCCGTTCCAGCATCGGCACCAGCCGGGGGTGCTGCAGCGGCGTGGACTTCTGGTTCAGCTCGGCCTTGAGCCGCCATGCGGAAAAGAACCACATCGCGGCGGCATAGAGCAGGATCAGCAGGATCGGCGTGAATTTCAGCATAAGCGCAATATGGGCATGGCGCGGCGCTCAGCCAAGGATGCGCATGGCCTGGGTCAGCCCCTCCAGCGTCAGGGGCTGCATGCGATCCTCGAATATCTCGCGAATCATGTCGATCGAGCGGGTATGCGGCCAATGCGCGCGGGGCACCGGGTTCAGCCAGACATGGTCGGGCCAGGTCTCGCGCAGGCGCCGCAGCCATGTCTCGCCCGATTCGGGGTTCCAGTGTTCGTTGGCGCCGCCGGGGATGGCGATCTCATAGGGCGACATCGCGGCGTCGCCGACGAAGATCGCCTTGTAGTCGCGGCCGAAGCGGTTGATGACCTCCCACGTCGGCGTGGTTTCGGTCCAGCGGCGGCGGTTGTCCTTCCACAGCGCCTCGTAGACGCAATTGTGGAAATAGAAATGCTCCAGGTGCTTGAACTCGGCGCGGGCGGCCGAGAACAGCTCGTCCACCAGCCGGGAATGGTCGTCCATGCTGCCGCCGGCATCCAGGAACAGCAGCACCTTGACGGCATTGTGGCGCTCGGGCCGGGTCTGGACGTCGATATAGCCATGCTCGGCGCTGGCGCGGATGGTGCCGGGCAGGTCCAGCTCCTCGAGCGCGCCGTGGCGGGCCCATTGCCGCAACCGCTTCAGCGCCACCTTGATGTTGCGGGTGCCGAGTTCCACCGAATCGTCGAAATCGCGGAACTCGCGCTTGTCCCAGACCTTGACGGCGCGGCGGTGGCGGCTTTCGTGCTGGCCGATCCGCACGCCCTCGGGGTTGTAGCCATAGGCGCCGAAGGGCGAGGTGCCGGCGGTGCCGATCCATTTGTTGCCGCCCTGGTGGCGGCCCTGCTGCTCGGCCAGCCGCTCGCGCAGGCGCTTCATCAGCTCCTCGAAGGAACCGGCGCCCTCGACGGCGGCGCGTTCCTCGGGGGTCAGCAGCTTCTCGGCCAGCTTTTCCAGCCATTCGCGCGGGATCGAGACCTCGTTCACCAGCGCCTCGACCGGGATCTCGTCGAGGCCCGCGAAGGCTTCGGCAAAGGCGCGGTCGAATCGGTCGATATGCGCCTCGTTCTTGACCAGCGTGGCGCGGGCGAGGTGATAAAAGCCCTCGGGCGACCAGTCCGACAGCCCGGCCTGCAGCCCCGCCAGCAGGTCCAGGTATTCCCGCAGGCTGGCCGGCACCCCATGGCGGCGCAGACTGTCGAGGAAGGGCCGGAACATCAGCCCATCCGGCTGAGCAATATGGTCAGGAACAGCCCCAGCACGGTCAGCGCCAGGGCATGGGCGGCGGCATATTGCAGCTTGTCGGCGCGGCTGCCGCCGGCTTTCGCGGCGCGCATCCAGCCGAACGCTGCGCCAATCAGGAAGGCGGCGATCACGATCATGGGCAGGGCATAGCCCGCCCCCGCGCCCCTGTCGAGAGGCACGCCCCACGCACGCCCCCTTGAAGGCGTGGCGGCCGCAGGTTACTTTCGGTCCAACTTGTTATCGGAGGGCGTGACCATGGCGCCCAGGCGTCCTGCGGGTGCGGACGCGTTCCCGAGAAAAACGGTCGAGCCTTTCGTCACCCGCCCGGCCGAGGACGGGCCGCTCTATGCGGCCTTGGATCTTGGCACCAACAGCTGCCGGATGCTGATTGCCCGTCCCGCGGGCAGCCAGTTCCAGGTGGTGGACAGTTTCTCGAAGCCGGTCCAGCTTGGGCACGGCCTCGAGGCATCAGGCAGGCTGTCGCGTCCCTCGATGGCGCGGACGGTGCATGCCTTGCAGGTGTGCCGGCGCAAGCTCGAGGCGCACAAGGTCGTGCGCATGCGCCTTGTCGCCACCGAGGCCTGCCGGCGGGCCAGGAACAGCCGCGACTTCCTGCGCATGATCCGGCGCGAGACCGGCCTGCCGGTCGAGATCATCGACGCCGAGGAAGAGGCGCGGCTGGCCGTGATCTCTTGCGCGCCGCTGGTCAGCCAGCGCACCGAGCAATTGCTGGTGGTGGATATCGGCGGCGGCTCGACCGAGCTGGTCTGGATCGACCTCGAGGATGTCGAGCCCAAGGAACGCTCGCGCGCGATCATGCGGCTGGGCAATGGTTTCACTGACCCGCAGCCGGGCGGCGCGCGGGTGGTGGACTGGATCAGCGTGCCGCTGGGCGTGGCCACGCTGCGCGACCAGTTCGAGGATGTCGAGGACGACCAGGGCCGCTTTGCCCTGATGTCCTGGCATTTCGAGGAGATGCTGGCGGATTTCGCCCCCTATGCGCTGGCCCAGACCATGCGGGAGGGGTTCCAGATCATCGGCACCTCGGGCACCGTGACCACGGTTGCGGCCAGCCATCTGGGCCTGCGCCGCTATGACCGGACCAAGGTGGACGGGCTGACCATGACCACGGCCCAGATCGACCGGGTGATCCGCGACTACCTGGCGCTTGGCCCCGAGGGGCGGCGCGCCGATCCGCGCATCGGGCGGGAACGCCATGCGCTGATCATGTCGGGCGCGGCGATCCTGCAGACGCTGATGCGGGTCTGGCCGACGACGCGGCTTTCGGTCGCCGACCGCGGCCTGCGCGAGGGGCTGCTTTATGTGCAGATGGTCAAGGACGGGGTGCTGGCCCCGGATGGAATGAACGGGGTGGCTTGAAGATGAGCGAAGGCAAGAAGCCGGGCGAGGGGCGCAAAAGCTCGGGCCGCGGCCAGCGCGACCTGCGGGTGCGGGTGAAATCGGCCAAGGGGCGCAAGCTTTCCAGCACGCTGTGGCTGGAGCGGCAGCTGAACGACCCCTATGTCGCGCGCGCCAAGCGCGAGGGCTATCGCGGCCGCGCCGCCTACAAGATCCTGGAACTGGACGACAAGTATCGCTTCCTGGTGCCCGGCGCGCGGGTGGTCGATCTGGGCTGCGCGCCCGGCGGCTGGTGCCAGGTGGCGGTCGCGCGCGTGAACGCGCTTGGCGACAAACCCGGCAAGAAGGTCGGCCGGGTGCTGGGCGTCGACCTGCAAGAGGTCGATCCGATTCCGGGGGCCGAGATCCACCAGCTCGACTTCCTGTCCGACGGCGCCGACGCGCAGGTCAAGGCCTGGCTGGGCGGGCGGGCCGATGTGGTGATGTCGGACATGGCGGCGGCCTCGTCGGGGCACAAGGGCACCGACCACCTGCGCATCGTGGCGCTGGTCGAGGCGGCGGCGCAGCTGGCCTTCGACGTGCTGGAGCCGGGCGGCACCTTCGTCGCCAAGGTTCTGGCCGGCGGGGCCGAGACCGAGATGCAGGCCATGCTCAAGCGCAATTTCCGCAAGGTGGCGAATGTGAAGCCGCCGGCCAGCCGCTCGGATTCCTCCGAGAAATTCGTGGTGGCGCAGGGGTTTCGCGGCCAGGACGCGGACGAAACCGACCAGGGCTGAGCCGCCCCTGGGCGTCCCCCAGGCCGGCCACCGCGCAGGGCGGCGGTGCCGGCGCGCCGGTCCTGCCGCGGGCGGGCCGCGGCGCTGCCGCTTGCAAAGCCCGCCCATGCTTGCCAGAACTTCGGGCGAAACTGGCTGGGAATGATAGCATGAGTCTTTACGTGGCCCTTCAGATGGACCCGGTCGAGCATGTCTCGATCGACGGTGACAGCACGTTCCGGCTGGGGCTGGAGGCCGAGGCTCGCGGCCACCGGCTGTTCCAGTATACCGCCGACCGGCTGAGCTATTGCGAGGGGCGGGTCATGGCCCGCGGCCGCCCGATCAGCCTGCGCCGCGAACAGGGCAACCATGTGACCTTCGGCGACTGGGCCGACGTGGACCTGTCGGAATTCGACGTGGTCTGGCTGCGCCAGGACCCGCCCTTCGACATGGGCTATATCACCACCACGCATCTGCTGGACCGGGTGCACCCCTCGACCTATGTCGTCAACGACCCCTTCTGGGTGCGCAACAGCCCCGAGAAGCTGCTGGTGCTGGATTTCCCCGAACTGACGCCGCCCACGCTGATCACCCGCGAACTGGCGCAGATCCGCGCCTTCCGCGAGCGGCACGGCGATTTCATCCTCAAGCCGCTCTACGGCAATGGCGGGGTCGGCATCTTCCACATGCGGCCCGACGATCCGAACCTGTCCTCGCTGGTCGAGACCTTCCTGTCGAACAGCCGCGAGCCGATCATCGCGCAGAAATACCTGCCCGCCGTGGTCCGCGGCGACAAGCGCATCATCCTGGTCGATGGCGAGCCGGTCGGCGCGATCAACCGCGTCCCGGCCGCGGGCGAGGCGCGCTCCAACATGCATGTCGGCGGCCGGCCGGAAAAGATCGGCCTGACCGAGCGCGAATACGAGATCTGCGCCCGCATCGGCCCGGTGCTGCGCGAAAAGGGGCTGATCTTCACCGGCATCGACGTGATCGACGGCTGGCTGACCGAGATCAACGTGACCTCGCCCACCGGCATCCAGGAGCTTGAGCGTTTCGACGGCATCAACGCCGCGGCGCTGATCTGGGACGCCATCGAGCGGCGGCTGGCCGAGCGGGGCTGACCCGCGGCCGCGGGGTCGGCGCGGGGGCGGATTGGCCTGTCGCGATGCCGGCCCGGTGTGGACCGGCCCGGCGTGGAAAGGTGCCGCGCCGCCATGCCCTGGCGGCGGGCGAGCCGGTTTTCGGCAAGAGGGAGCCAGCCCCGCGGCTTGCCCTTTCTCCCAGCCGCATGGCTCGAACCTGGCCGCCGGCCTTGCGGCGCCGCCTGTTCTGGCAACCATCCTTTCTGCCACCTGCCACCTGCCACCTGCCACCTGCCACCTGCCGCCTGCCGCCTGCCGCCTGCCACCTGCCGCCTGCCACCTGCCGCCATGGCGACTCCTTCCCCGCCCCTCAATCCGGGCGGCCGAAGGGCAGGCGATAGGACAGCGCCTCGGCCAGGTGCGGCTGGCGGATCGCGGCCGAGGCGTCCAGGTCGGCGATGGTGCGTGCGCTGCGCAGGATGCGGTGATAGCCGCGCGGGGTCAGCCCCAGCCGCTCGGCCGCCAGCGCCAGCAGCGACCGGCATTCGCCGTCGAGCGGCGCGATCTCCTCCAGCAGCCGGCCCGAGGCGTCGGCGTTCACCCGCGCTGTCGGGTGATCGGCAAAGCGGGCGGCTTGCAGCGCGCGGGCGGCGGCCACGCGCAGGGCGACGCTGGCCGAGCTTTCGCCGGTGGCGGGCAGGCCCAGATCCTCGATCGCGACCTGCGGCACCTCGATGCGCAGGTCGAACCGGTCCATCATCGGCCCCGAGATGCGGCCCAGGTAATCCGCCCCGCAGCGCGGTGCCTTGGAACAGGCGCGGCTGGCATCCGCGATCTCGCCGCAGCGGCAGGGATTGGCGGCCGCGACCAGCAGGAAACGCGCCGGATAGCGGATATGGGCATTGGCGCGCGAGACGTGGATCTCGCCGGTCTCGATCGGCTCGCGCAAGGCGTCGATCACCCGGCGCTCGAACTCGGGCAGCTCGTCCAGGAACAGCACGCCGTTATGCGCAAGGCTCGCCTGGCCGGGCCGGGCGTTGCGCCCGCCGCCCACCATCGCCGCCATCGAGGCGGTGTGATGCGGCTGGCGAAAGGGGGCGGTGCGCGAGATGCCGCCCTCGGCCAGCAGGCCGGCGACGGAATGGATCACCGAGGTCTCCAGCGCCTCCTGCGGGCTCAGCGGCGGCAGGATGCCGGGCAGGCGGGTTGCCAGCATCGACTTGCTGGCGCCGGGCGGGCCGATCATCAGCAGGTGGTGGCGGCCGGCGGCGGCGATCTCCAGCGCCCGGCGGGCGCGTTCCTGGCCCTTGACCTCGGCAAGGTCGGCCTCGAACACGGCTTCCGCCAGCTCGCCCGGTGCGGCGCGGGCCAGGGGCGCGCGGTCGGTCAGGTGATCGACCACCTCGCGCAGGCTCTGCGGCGCCAGGACCGGCACGGTGCCGACCCACGCCGCCTCGGCCCCGCAGGCGCGCGGCACCAACAGCGCGCGGCCGTCCTCGGCCGCGGCCACGGCGGCGGGCAGGGCGCCTGCGACCGGCGACAGCCGCCCATCCAGCGCCAGTTCCCCCAGCGCCACCACCCGCTCCAGCGCCTCGGCCGGGACGATCTCCAGCGCGGCCAGCACCGCAAGCGCGATGGGCAGGTCGAAATGCGAGCCCTCCTTGGGCAGGTCGGCGGGCGACAGGTTCACCGTCACCCGGCGCGAGGGCATGGCGATGGACAGCGCCCCGAAGGCGGCCTTCACCCGTTCCCGCGCCTCGCTGACGGATTTGTCGGGCAGGCCGACGATGCCGAATCCCGGCAGGCCCGGCGAGACCGAGCATTGCACCTCGACCAGCCGCGCCTCGACCCCGTCGAAGGCCACGGTATAGGCAATCGCCGCCATCGGCACTTCTCCCCTGCACCGGGGCAGGCTTAACCCGCAGGGTTTAAAGAATGGTTAACGGGTTCGGCTTGCTTGTTCCGGGCCGCGCTTGCGCCTATGTGCAGGGCGGATGACACGGGGCACATACGGGGCACAGGGAAACGACCATGCAAGGCAGCCGCATATTGCTGATCGTCGGCGGGGGCATCGCCGCATTCAAGATACCCGAGTTGGTCCGCATGATCCGGCGCGAGGGCGGCTCGGTCGTGCCGGTGCTGACCCAGGCGGGGGCCGAGTTCGTGACACCCCTGACCCTCTCGGCCCTGGCCGAGGCGCCCTGCCATACCGAGCTGTTCGACCTGACGCGCGAATCGGAGATGGGCCATATCCAGCTGTCGCGCGCCGCCGACCTGGTGGTGGTCGCCCCGGCCACGGCGAATCTGCTGGCGCGGATGGCGGCGGGGATGGCGGACGACCTGGCCTCGACCCTGCTGCTGGCGACCGACAAGCCGGTGCTGGCGGCGCCGGCGATGAACGTGCGCATGTGGCAGCATCCGGCGACGCAACGTAACCTGGAGACGCTGGAGAACGACGGCATCCGCTTCGTCGGCCCTGACGAGGGCGACATGGCCTGCGGCGAATACGGCCCCGGCCGCATGGCCGAGCCGCAGACGATCCTGGCGGCGATCCGCGCGGCGCTGGGGCGCGACCGGCCGCTGCGCCTGCCGCCCGAGGCGGTGGTCTCGCTGCCCGCCCGCGTGCTGGCGGGGCGGCATGTCATCGTGACCTCGGGGCCCACGCATGAGCCCATCGACCCGGTGCGCTATATCGCCAACCGCTCCAGCGGGGCGCAGGGCGCGGCCATCGCCGCGGCGCTGCGCGACCTGGGCGCGCGGGTCAGCTTCGTCACCGGCCCGGCCGAGGTGCCGCCGCCCCAGGGCGTCGAGGTGATCGCCGTCCAGACCGCGCGCGAGATGCGCGAGGCGGTCGAGGCGGCCTTGCCTGCCGATGCCGCGGTCATGGCGGCGGCGGTCGCCGACTGGCATGTCGCCAATGCCCGTCCGGGCAAGATCAAGAAGGACGGCTCGGGCAAGCTGCCCGAACTGAAATTCGCCGAGAACCCCGACATCCTGGCCTGGATCAGCCGGCTCGACCGCGACCGGCCGGCGCTGGTGGTGGGCTTTGCCGCCGAGACCGACGACGTGCTGGACAATGCCACCCGCAAGCGCAAGCGCAAGGGCTGCGACTGGATCGTCGCCAATGACGTGAACCCCGAGACCGGGATCATGGGCGGGACCGAGAATGCGGTCACGCTGATTTCGGAGGAAGGGGCGGAAAGCTGGCCGCGCCTGACCAAGGACGAGGTGGCGCGCCGCCTGGCCGGCCGCATCGCCGAGGCGCTGAGCCCCGCCGGCCAGGGCCTGCCGGAGGACCACGGATGAGCAGCGGCCGGGTCTACCTGGACTGGAACGCCACCGCGCCGCTGCGCCCCGAGGCGCGCGAGGCGATGCTGGCGGCGATGGAAATCGTCGGCAACCCTTCCTCGGTCCATGCCGAGGGGCGGGCGGCGAAATCCGCGCTGGAGCGCGCGCGCGAGGACGTCGCCGTGGCGCTTGGCGCCGAGGGGGCGGACGTGATCTTCACCTCGGGCGCGACCGAGGCGGCGGCGCTGGCGCTTCAGGGCCGGGGCCTTGTCTGCTCGGCGGTCGAGCATCCGGCGGTCCTGGCCTGGTGCGAGGCATCGCTGCCCGCGGACCGCGCGGGGCTGGTCGCCGTCGCCGATCCCGCCCGCACCGCGCTGCAACTGGCCAATTCCGAAACCGGGGTGATCCAGGACCTGCCGCAGGGCCTGGCGGTCAGCGACCTGACGCAGGCCTTCGGCAAGATCCCCCTTGCCTTCAACTGGCTGGGGATCGAGGCCGGCATCGTCAGCGCCCACAAGCTGGGCGGGCCGCGCGGCATCGGCGCGCTGGTGGTCCGCCGCGGCACCGAGGTCGAGGCGCGCATCAAGGGCGGCGGCCAGGAACAGGGCCGCCGCGCCGGGACCGAGAATCTGATCGGCATCATGGGCTTTGCAGCGGCCGCAAAAGCGGCGCAGAATGATCTGGATCAAGGAATCGGGGAAAAAGTGTCGCAACTGCGCGATTCCCTGATGGCCACACTGGAATCCGGGGCGGAAATGGTTACATTTCCGGGGCGCGAGGCCCGCCGCCTGCCCAATACATTGTCGATCCTGACGCCGGGATGGCGCGGAGAGACGCAGGTGATGCAGATGGACCTGGCCGGATTTGCCGTCTCGGCAGGCTCGGCCTGTTCATCGGGCAAGGTCCGGCCAAGTTCGGTTCTGACGGCCATGGGCATCGCGGCGGAATGGGCGGGCGATGCGATCCGCGTCTCGATCGGCCCGGCGACGGAGCCTCGGGACGTGATGCGTTTTGCGGATGCCTGGCTTGCGGCGCATGGCCGCTGGCGGCAAAGGAATGATTGGCGGGCGACCGCGGGAAGGGTTTGAGATGACTGTAGAGATCGGCGAGGCAATCGAAATCCGCGAGGGCGTAGACCGCGAGACCGTCGAGACCGTCCAGAACATGGGGTCGTACAAATACGGCTGGGATACCGAGATCGAGATGGAATATGCCCCCAAGGGCATCAACGAGGACATCGTCCGGCTGATCTCGAAGAAGAACGAGGAACCGGAATGGATGACCGAGTGGCGGCTGCAGGCCTTCCGCCGCTGGCAGACCATGACCGAGCCGAAATGGGCGATGCTCAACTATCCCGAGATCGACTATCAGGACCAGTATTACTACGCCCGCCCGAAAAGCATGGCCGAAAAGCCCAAGTCGCTGGACGAGGTCGATCCCAAGCTGCTGGCCACCTATGAAAAGCTGGGCATCCCGCTGAAGGAGCAGATGATCCTGGCCGGGATCGAGGGCGCCGAGGGCGCGCCCGCCGAAGGGCGCAAGGTCGCGGTCGATGCGGTCTTCGACAGCGTCAGCGTCGGCACCACCTTCAAGGACGAACTGGCCAAGGCCGGCGTCATCTTCTGCTCGATCAGCGAGGCGATCCGCGAGCATCCCGAGCTGGTGCGGAAATACCTGGGCTCGGTCGTGCCGCAGTCGGACAATTTCTTCGCCACGCTGAACTCGGCGGTCTTCTCGGACGGCAGCTTCGTCTATGTGCCGCCGGGGGTGCGCTGCCCGATGGAGCTGTCCACCTATTTCCGCATCAATGCCGAGAATACCGGCCAGTTCGAGCGCACGCTGATCATCGCCGACAAGGGCGCTTACGTCAGCTACCTGGAAGGCTGCACCGCGCCCAAGCGCGACGTGGCCCAGCTGCACGCCGCGGTGGTCGAGATCGTCGTGCTGGAGGATGCCGAGGTCAAGTATTCGACCGTGCAGAACTGGTTCCCCGGCGACGAGGAAGGCAAGGGCGGCATCTACAACTTCGTCACCAAGCGCGCCGATTGCCGCGAGGCGCGGGCCAAGGTGATGTGGACCCAGGTCGAGACCGGCTCGGCGATCACCTGGAAATACCCCTCCTGCATCCTGCGCGGCGACGAGTCGCAGGGCGAGTTCTATTCGATCGCCATTGCCAACAACCACCAGCAGGCCGATACCGGCACCAAGATGATCCATCTTGGCAAGAACACTCGCTCGCGCATTGTTTCCAAAGGGATTTCTGCCGGGCAGGCGCAGAATACCTATCGCGGCCTCGTGACCATGCATCCGCGCGCCAAGAACAGCCGCAACTATACGCAATGCGACAGCCTGCTGATCGGCGACAAATGCGGCGCCCATACCGTGCCCTATATCGAGGTCAAGAACACCTCGAGCCGCGTGGAGCATGAGGCGACCACCAGCAAGGTGGACGACGACCAGCTGTTCTATTGCCGCTCGCGCGGCATGGACGAGGAAGAGGCGGTCGCCCTGGTGGTGAACGGCTTCTGCCGCGAGGTCTTGCAGGCCCTGCCGATGGAATTCGCCATGGAGGCGCAATCGCTGGTCGCCATCAGCCTGGAGGGGTCGGTCGGATGATCGTCACCACCACCCCCGGCATCGAGGGCCGCCGCATCAGCGCCTATCACGGCGTGGTGACCGGCGAGACCATCATCGGCGCCAATATCTTTCGCGACATCTTCGCCGGGATTCGCGACATCGTGGGCGGCCGTTCGGGCGCCTATGAATCCGCGCTGGCCTCGGCCCGCGAAACCGCCCTGTCCGAGATGCAGGACCGCGCGGCCGCCCTGGGCGGCAATGCCGTGGTCGGCGTCGATCTGGACTATGAAGTCATCAACAACATGCTGATGGTGTCCGCCTCGGGCACCGCCGTAAGCGTCGAATAGGAACGAACCATGCTGGAAATCAAGAACCTGCACGTCAAGCTCGAGGATGAGGACAAGCAGATCCTCAAGGGCGTCGATCTGACCGTCCCGGCTGGCGAGGTCCATGCCATCATGGGGCCGAACGGCTCGGGCAAGTCCACGCTGTCCTATGTGCTGTCGGGTCGCGACGGCTATGAAGTCACCGGCGGCGAGGCCACGCTGGACGGCGAGAGCCTGCTGGAGATGGAGCCCGAGGAACGCGCTGCCGCCGGCCTGTTCCTGGCCTTCCAATACCCGGTCGAGATCCCCGGCGTGGGCAATATGACCTTCCTGCGCACCGCGGTGAACGCGCAGCGCAAGGCGCGCGGCGAGGAAGAACTGTCCTCGGCCGATTTCCTCAAGCTGATCCGCCAGAAGGCGGCGACGCTGAAGATCGACAGCGAGATGCTGAAGCGCGCGGTCAACGTCGGCTTCTCGGGCGGCGAGAAGAAGCGCAACGAGATCCTGCAGATGGCCATGCTCGAGCCGCGCATGTGCATCCTGGACGAGACCGATTCCGGCCTTGACGTGGACGCGATGCGGCTGGTGGCCGAGGGCGTGAACGCCCTGCGCTCGCCCGACCGCAGCTTCCTGGTCATCACCCATTACCAGCGGCTTCTGGACCATATCCGGCCCGACGTGGTGCATATCATGGCCGACGGCCGCATCGTGCGCACCGGCGGCCCCGAACTGGCGCTGGAGGTCGAGCAGAACGGCTACGGCGATCTGCTGGCGGAGGTCGGATGATGGCGGACACGGCTGTTCTTGCCGCGCAGGTGCCCACGGTCGAGGGCAAGGCCCGTCCCGGCGATGCCGCGCTTGCGGCGCGCCTGGACGCGCTGGACCTGCCGCGCGGCGGCTTTACCCGCGCCGCGCGCGAGGATGCGGCGCAGCGGCTGGAGGCCATGGGCCTGCCCGGCGCGCGCGACGAATACTGGCGCTATACCGATCCCGCGCCCTTCAACGCGGCCCGGCCGCAGCCGGTCGAACTGGCGGTGGATGAAACCACCCTGTTCACCGGCATCGACCGGCTGAACCTGGTCTTCGTGGACGGGCGCTTCGACGCCGAGGCCTCGGATGCGCTTGCGGCCGAGGGGGTGCAGGTCGAAAGCCTGGCCGCCGCCGATGCCGGGGCGGATCACTGGGCGGCCGGGCTTTACGGCCGGCTGGAAACCGCGGGCCAGGTGCCGGTCAAGCGACCCTTCGCCGCGCTGAACACGCTGGTCGCCGCCGAGGGCGTGCTGATCCGCGTCACCGGCAAGGTCGAGCGTCCGGTGCATATCACCTATCGCCGCTCGGCGGCGGATGCCGACGTGCATCTGCACCACCTCGTCCAGCTGGAGGAGGGGGCCGAGCTGACGCTGCTGGAAACCGGCTCGATCGGCGCGCGCTCGAACGTGGTGATCGAGGCCGACCTGGGCCGGGGCGCCCGCTTCCATCACATCAGCGCCAAGCGCGCCAACGATCCCAAGCTGGGGCTGGGCCATATCTTTGCCCGCGTCGCTGCCGAAGCGCTGTTCAAGTCCTTCACGCTTTCGGTCAACGGCTCGATGATGCGCAACGAGGCGGTGATCGACATCGCCGGCGACGATGCCGTGGCCCATATCGCCGCCGCCGTGCTGGGCGACGGCGACATCGGCCGCTTCCACCATGACGACACCGTCTTCGTCACCCATGCCGCCGAGCGCTGCGAAAGCCGCCAGGTGTTCAAGAAGGTGCTGAAGAACGGGGCCGAGGGCATCTTCCAGGGCAAGATCCTGGTCAAGCCCGGCGCGCAAAAGACCGACGGTTACCAGATCAGCCAGGGGCTTCTGCTGGACGAGGGCAGCCAGTTCCTCGCCAAGCCGGAACTCGAGATCTATGCCGACGACGTGAAATGCTCGCATGGCTCGACCACCGGCGCGCTGGACGAGACGGCGCTGTTCTACCTGCGCTCGCGCGGGGTGCCCAAGGAGCGCGCCATCGTGCTGCTGGTGCTGTCCTTCCTGGCCGATGCGCTGGACGAGATCGAGGACCAGCGGCTGCGCGACGACATCCTGGGCCGGCTGGAGGACTGGCTGACGGCGCGCGCGGGCAATCCGGGCAAGGCCAGTCCGGGCAAGGCATGAGCCGGGCCGGCATCGTCCCGCGCATCCTGGAAAGCTGGTGGGCGCCGGGCAGGGTAGTTAGGTCCCTGCGCGGCATGCCCGACCGGGCGCTGATCGTCGTGCTGATGGCGGCGATGCTGATCTTTCTGATCGCGCAGGCGCCGGGCCATGCGCGGGATGCGCAGCTCATGCCCGAGGTGCCCCTGGGCGCGCGCATGGGCGGGGCGCTGCTGGCGGTGATGTTCATGATGCCGCTGCTGGCCTATGGGCTGGCGGCGCTGGTTTCGGCGCTGTCGCGGCTGACGCCCTGGCCGGTCGCGCCGCAGGATTCGCGGCTGGCGCTGTTCTGGGCCTTGCTGGCGGTGGCGCCGGCGATGCTGCTGGCGGGGCTGACCGCCGGGCTGGTCGGCCCCGGTGCGGCGCTTGGCGTGACGCGGGCGGTGGCGGGGCTCGGCTTTCTCGTGATATGGGGCGCGGGATTGCGCGCATTGGCGGGGAACGGATGAAACTGGGCGATCTTGGCGATCTGATGGTCCTGACCCTGCGCGACCCCGATGCGGCGGTCGCGGTGCTGCGCGGGCTGGACCTGCCGATGGCGACGCGCTGGATGGTGCTGCTGCTGGCGGTGACGCTGTCCACGCTGCTGGCCGCGCTGTCGCTGCTGCTGTTCCCGATCGAGGTGGACAACCCCGTCTCGCGCATGCTTTCCGAACCGATGACGCTGGCCGGCATCCAGCTGGGCGCCATGGCGCTGTCGGCGCTGTTCGTGGCCCAGATCGGCCGGCTGTTCGGCGGGCATGGCACGTTCGCCGATGCGCTGCTGATCGTCGGCTGGGTCGAGCTGATGCTGGTCGGGCTGCAGGCGGTGCAGGTGGTGATGATGGCGCTGTTCCCGGCCACCGCCACGCTGCTGTCCATGCTGGCCTTTGGCCTTTTCCTCTATCTTGCCGTGACCATGACCAAGGCGCTGCACGGGTTCACCAGCACCGGCAAGGTGGTCGTGGGCCTGATCGGCAGCATTTTCCTGCTTGGCTTCGTGCTGTCGCTGATCGCGGCGGCATTCGGCATCGTCCCCGAGGTGACACCATGAGCTTCGACGTCGAAAAGATCCGTGCCGATTTCCCGATCCTGTCGCGGCAGGTGAACGGCCGGCCGCTGGTCTACCTGGACAATGGCGCCTCGGCGCAAAAGCCGCGCGTGGTGATCGACGCCATCACCCGCGCCTATGAGGCGGAATATGCCAATGTCCATCGCGGCTTGCATTTCCTGTCCAACCTCGCGACCGAGAATTACGAGCGGGTGCGCGCCATCATCGCCCGCTTCCTGAACGCCCCGCGCGAGGACGAGGTGATCTTCACCTCGGGCGCGACCGAGGGGATCAACCTGGTCTCCTATGGCTGGGCCGCGCCGCGGCTGGGGCCGGGCGACGAGATCGTGCTGTCGGTGCTGGAGCATCACGCCAATATCGTGCCCTGGCACTTCCTGCGCGAACGCCAGGGCGTGGCGCTGAAATGGGTCGAGCCCGAGCCCGACGGCTCGCTGCCGCCCGAAAAGGTGCTGGCGGCGGTGGGACCGCGCACCCGGCTGATCGCCGTCACCCATATGTCGAACGTGACCGGCACCGTGGTCGATGTCGGCGCCATCGCGCGGGCGACCGACGTGCCGGTGCTGGCCGACGGGTCGCAGGCCGCCGTGCATATGCCGGTGGACCTGTCCACGCTGGGCGTCGATTTCTACTGCATCACCGGGCACAAGCTCTATGGCCCCTCGGGTTCGGGCGCGATCTGGATCCGGGCCGAGCGCCAGGCCGAGATGCGCCCCTTCATGGGCGGCGGCGACATGATCCGCACCGTCACCCGCGACGGCGTGGATTACGCCGACCCGCCGCTGCGCTTCGAGGCGGGCACCCCCGGCATCGCCAACCAGATCGGCCTGGGCGCGGCGCTGGAATACCTGATGGCGCTTGGCATGGAGAACATCGCCGCGCATGAGCGCGACCTGCGCGACTATGCCCGCGAGCGGCTGCGCAGCCTGAACTGGCTGTCGGTGCAGGGCGACGCGGCCGAGAAGGGCGCGATCTTCTCGATGACGATGCAGGGCGCGCATGCCCATGACATCTCGACCATCCTCGACAAGCGCGGCATCGCGGTGCGGGCGGGAACGCATTGCGCCATGCCCCTGCTGGATTTCTTTGGCCTCAGCGCCACCGCGCGCGCCAGCTTCGCCATGTATAACACCCGCGCCGAGGTCGATGCGCTGGTGGACGGGCTGTCTTTCTGCCGGGAACTGTTCGCCTGACCCCTCCGGCGTAATATTCGTTCCTTCGTAGGCATGCGTCAATTTGCGGCGGCGCCCGATTCTGGCGGCGTTGTGCCGGCATTGCTAGACTGCATTCAGGAAGCGCGCTCTCTTCGGCCGTAGCGAACCGGCCGACCCTTGGGAGGAAGAGGGCAAATGCCACCGACAAACCGGGCCATGCGTTTGCTCGCATGGGCCTTTTGGGTCGCGGCCGCGATGGCCGCGCCGGCGCAGGCGCAGGAGGCGCCTGCCGTTCCGGGCAGCGGCAGCACCGCCGACCATTCGAAATTTCCGGCGCTGAAGGGGCCCTTCTCATCGGGGCTGGAAGTCACCCAGGCCTGCCTGTCCTGCCATACCGAGGCGGGCGACCAGGTCATGCACACGCTGCACTGGACATGGGACTATACCCATGCCGAAACTGGGCAGAAGCTGGGAAAATCCAGCGTCATCAATTCGTTTTGCGGCAATGTCGGCTCGAACGAGGCGCGCTGCACATCCTGCCACGCCGGCTATGGCTGGACCGACGTGCGCCAGCCGCCCCCCTCTGACCCGGCGCGGGTTGATTGCCTGGCCTGCCATGACCGTTCCGGCCAATATACCAAGCTCGACAACATGGCGGGCCACCCGCCGCTCGAGCCGGTGCCCGCCGGGGCCAAGACCATCACCGGCGCCGATGCCAAGCCGGTCGATCTGGCGCGGGCGGCGCAATCGGTGGGCGCGCCGGGACGCGACAATTGCGGCAACTGCCATTTCTACGGCGGCGGCGGCGACAACGTGAAGCATGGCGACCTGTCCTCGGCGCTGATCCGGCCGGACCTGGCGACCGATGTGCATATGTCGCCCGAGGGCGGCAATTTCACCTGCCAGACCTGCCATGTCACCGAGGATCACCGCGTCGCCGGCTCGCGCTATGCCGTCGAGGCCAAGGACATCGTCGACGCGCATCTGCTGGGCCAGCCGCGCGATGCCGCGACCTGCGAAAGCTGCCACGGCAACCGGCCCCATGCCGCGACGCCGACGGGGATGAAGCTGAACGACCATACCGACCGCGTCGCCTGCCAGACCTGCCACATTCCGTCCTTTGCCCGCGGCGGCGTCGCGACCAAGACGCTGTGGGACTGGTCGACCGCCGGCAAGTTCAAGGACGGCAAGCCCTTCGCCGAGGAGGAGTTCACCCAGTCCGACGGCCAGCACCTGCATACCTATCTGTCCACCAAGGGCAATTTCGAATGGGCCGAGAACGTGGTGCCCTTCTATGGCTGGTTCAACGGCACGGTCGAATACACCACCGCCGAGACGGTCTTCGATCCGTCGCTGCCGGTCGAGATCAACCGGCTCGAGGGGTCGGCCGCCGACCCGGATGCGCGGATCTGGCCCTTCAAGCAGATGGTCGGCCGCCAGGCCTTCGACACCGAGCGCAACGTGCTTCTGCACAGCCAGGTCTATGGCCCGCAGACCGACACCGCCTTCTGGACGAATTTCGACTGGTCCAAGGCGCTGCAGGCGGCGGCGCATTACATGGGCACGGATTATTCCGGGAAGTTCGATTTCGTCGACACGCAGATGTATTGGCCGATCACCCATATGGTCGCGCCGGCCGAGGATGCGCTGAAATGCGGTGCCTGCCACCGGCCGGAAGGCCGCATGGCCGGAATCACCGGCGTCTATATTCCCGGCACCGGCCTGCCGCCGGGCGGGATCATCGGGCTGGCCCTGCTGGCGATGGCGGTCGCGGGCGTGGCCGGGCACGGGCTTCTGCGCCTGCTTGGCAGGAAGGGAAAGGGGGCGCATCATGGCTGAGCGCAAGGTTCTGGTCTATACCCGCTTCAACCGGCTGTGGCACTGGAGCCAGGCGGCCTCGATCCTGGTCCTGCTGTTCACCGGGCTGCGGATCATGGGGCTGCACGGGGTTCTGACCTTCGGCCTGGCGGTGACGATCCATTCCGTCGTCGCGGTGGCGCTGATGCTGCTCTGGGCCTTCACCGCCTTCTGGCTGCTGACGACCGGGACGTGGCGGCAGTTCGCGCCGCGCCGGGCGGGGCTGTGGCAGGTCGCGCGCTTCTATGCCTGGGGGGTGTTCCGCGGCGAGGAGCACCCCTATCGCAAGGTGCTGCGGCGCCGGCACAACCCCCTGCAGGCGCTGGCCTATCTGGCGTTGAAGGTGCTGCTGTTCCCGGCGGTGTTTCTCAGCGGCATTGCCTATCTGGGCTATGGCTTGTGGGACGATCTCGACCCGTCGGGCTGGGCGATCTGGGCGGTGGCCAATATCCACATCCTGACCGCCTTTGCGATCGGCAGCTTCGTGGTGGCGCATGTCTACCTGCTGACCGTCGGCCACGGCTTTCGCGAGCATGTGAAGCCGATGCTGACCGGGTTCGAGACCGTCGACCTGACGCCCGAGCAGGAAGCCTATCTGGCCGCCGAGGAACCCCGGCGCCTGAAGCCCTGACCGGCGATTTGCCATTGCGGGGGCCGGTCCGATCGGCTATGGACCGGCCTGAGGCACCCGTAGCTCAGCTGGATAGAGTGTCGCCCTCCGAAGGCGAAGGTCACAGGTTCGAATCCTGTCGGGTGCGCCATTTCCCCGAACCACCACCGGACATCGGCCGCTTGGGATGTTCCTGCCGGGCTTGGCCAACCACCACGGTTCCCCTGCATTGGCTGCGCGGGAAAGGCCCGCCGCGGCGCGATTCGTTGGCGGGTGGGCAGAGGCTTCCATCCGCCAAGATCAGCGGCGTGGCGTCAGCCACGAGCTGCGCGGCCGGGCTCAGGTCGTTGCGGCTTCCGGCGCGGTTTCGAAGGCGCGGGCGATCTCGGCCTCGGGGCAGCCATTGGCCAGCATCGCCGCCAGCAGGATGCGCGCCTGGCCGGGGCGCAGCAGCCGGGCATGGATGGCACCCGCACGACGCATGTCATGGCCGCCGCCGCCGCCGCCATAGATCGGCGACAGCAGCCCCTCGGGCACCCGGCTGGAGACCACCACCACCACGCCCTGCGCCCGTGCCCGCGCAATGGCGGCGACCAGTTCGGGCGTGGCATTGCCCGATCCCAGCGCCGAGATCACGATGCCCCGCGCCCCGGCGGCCAGGCTGGCCTCGAGATGCAGCCCGTCGCTGCCGGGATGGGTGGCGACGATGTCGACGCGCAGGCCGTCGACCGGGACGGGCAGGGGCTGGGTGACGCTGGGCCCTTCCTCGGCCACGCGGCGAAAGGCGTCCGGCGCGTCCGAGGCGAATTTGTAAAGCCCCCAGACCGGCAGCAGCCGGCCGCCGAAGGCCAGGACCACGCCCCCCTGGCCAGGCGGCTGCAGGGCCGCGCGGACGGCATCGGCCAGGTTGCGCGCCCCGTCCGAACGCGGGTGGTCCGAGGCGAATTGCGCCCCCGTGAACACCACCGGCTTGCGCGGCGCATGCTGCAATTGCACCAGAAGCGCGGTTTCCTCCATCGCGTCGGTGCCGTGCAGGGCGATGATGCCGGCGATGCCGGGGTCGGCCAGCTGGGCCGCCACCGCGTCGCTGATGCGCTGCATGTCGGCCAGCGTCAGGCTGGCGGAATCCTTGGCCAGCACCTCTTGCGGGCGCAGGTCGGCCGCCATCGGCGGCAGCATCGCCAAAAGATCCGCCGCCCCCAGGCTGGGGCTGGCGGCGCCGTTCGTGTCCCGGCTGCTGGCGATGGTGCCGCCGGTGGCAAGCACCGCCAGCAGCGGAATCCGTCCGGTCCCGGTCACGACACGAACTGCATGGTTGCGCAATCCCTCCCTTGCAGAACTGCGGCCGGCTTGGGCGGGCCCGGCCTGCCGCGATCTGTCTGACAGCTTGCGATAAACACAGCCGCCGCCGGGGTCAAGCCCGGCCGGTCGCCCGCACCCTGCGTAATCTTGCGCGGACGGGGGCGAAAGCGGGCGGATCATTGCCGCAGCGGGCCTGCCACCGCAAGATCAGGAATTGGCCGGGCGCTGGCTGATGATCCAGGTCATCGCCTGTTCGACCTCGTCGAGATGGTCGCGCATGGCGGTGCGCGCCTCGGTCTCGGAGCCGGCGGCGATCGCCTCGGCGATGCGGCGATGTTCCAGGTTCGAGGTGATGCGCCGATCCGCCATCAGGTTCACCAGTTCGGACTGCCGCATCAGCGCGTCGCGGGAATCGGTGACGATGCGGGCGAACAGCCGGTTGCGGGCGGCCTCGGCGATCAGGCAGTGGAAATCGGAATCCAGCCGCACCCATTTCAGCGCGTCCTCCTGTCGCTCCATGCTGTCGCAAAGCTGCAAGAGCCGGGCCATGTCCTCGTCGCTGCGGCGCAGGGCGGCCCAGCCGGCGGCGGGGATCTCGATGAAGGGGCGGGCCTCGATCAGCTCGCGCGCCGAATAATTGCCATAGGCAAGCTCCGGCGCCTGCCGGTCCGAGATGACGAAGCTGCCGCTGCCGCTGCGGCTGCGTGTCAGGCCCAGCGTCTGCAGCGAGCGCATGGCCTCGCGGATGATCGGGCGGCTGACGCCGTAATGCTCGGCCAGCTTGGCCTCGGAGGGCAGCCGGATGCCGACCGGCAAGCGGCCGGCCAGTATCGCGCCTCGCAGATCCTCGAACACCGTCTCGGCGGCGTTTTTCCGACTGACCGGGCTCTTATGGGACAACCAATCAGCCACCTTGTTCATGGCGCCAATGTTGCATGTCAGGCGCACCTGTCAAGACGTGCTGTGGGGGAACCGTCTACCAGTACAGAATGGCGGCGCCGAGCAGCCCGGCCAGGCCGGCGATCTGCGCCATGAAAATCAGGTGATAGATCCTCATCCGCGTCGCTCCGCGTCCAGAATCCGGGGAAATCGTTTCTCATCCTGCCGGGGGTCGCGGATTTTTGGAAGTCGGATTCCGGGCGCGGTGAACATTTATCAACTCTGCCCGCCTGGCCCGTGCGGGGTTGCGCCCGCCGCTGCGGTATGGCAGTCAGGGCCGGCGGCGGCGAACGACCCTTGGCGCGATTCTGCGCCCGCATTTCCCATATCCGAACAGCTACAGGTTTTCCGATGCGTGATCCCCTGTTCCGCATGGCCCTGCTTCTTGGCCTGCTTTCCGCCGTCGGTCCCTTTGCGATCGACATGTATCTGCCCGCCCTGCCGCAGGTGGCCAGCGACCTTGGCACCACCGAGGCCGGGGCGGCGCTGACCCTGACCTCGTATTTCATCGTCTTCGGCTTTGCGCAGATGATCTATGGGCCCATGGCCGATGCGGTCGGGCGCAAGAAGCCGCTGGTGATCGGCGTGGCGATCTTTCTGGCCGCCACCGTCGCGGCCAGCCTGGCGCCGACCATCGGCTGGCTGATCGCCGCCCGCGCCTTGCAGGGGCTGGGCGCGGCCACGCTGATGGCGGTGCCGCGCGCGGTGATCCGCGACATGGCGACCGGCCCCGCGGCGGCCAGGATGATGGCGGCGATCATGATCGTGATCTCGGTCTCGCCCATGCTGGCGCCGCTGACCGGATCGGCGGTGATGGCCTGGGGCGGCTGGCGCGAGATCTTCGCCGTGCTGGCCGCGGCCGCCTTGCTGAGCCTGGGGCTGATCCTGTTCGTGCTGCCCGAGACCCTGCCGGCCGAGCGGCGCCGGCCGGTGCGGCTGGCGGCCATGACGGCCGGGGCGCGGCGGCTGCTGTCCGACCGCCGCTTTCTGGGGCTGACCATGATCGGCGGCTTCGGCATGGCCAGCTTCTTCGTGTTCCTGGCCTCGGCGAGCTTCGTCTATACCCGGCAATACGGGCTCAGCCCGACCGGGTTCTCGCTGGCCTTCGCGGTGAATGCGGTGGGCTTCTTCACCGCCTCGCAATTCGCCGGCCGGCTGGCCGAGCGCTTCGGGATGGAGCGGGTGATCTCGCTGGCCATCACCGGCTTTGCCGGGCTGTCGCTGGCGCTATCCCTGGTGGTGCTGGCGGGGTTCGACGCGCTGGCGGTGGTCATCGCCGGGCTGTTTGTGGCCAATGCCTGCCTGGGGCTGGTCATGCCG
The DNA here is from genome assembly GCF_000763885.1 of Paracoccus versutus. Classification (GTDB taxonomy): domain Bacteria; phylum Pseudomonadota; class Alphaproteobacteria; order Rhodobacterales; family Rhodobacteraceae; genus Paracoccus; species Paracoccus versutus. Next base: position 37,822 of record NZ_JRKO01000030.1, read on the forward strand.
ACGGCCATGGTCATGTCGCTGGACCCGCATCCCGACATCGCCGGGCTCGCCTCGTCGCTGGGCGGGACGCTGCAGATGCTGACGGGCGGGCTGATGATCGCCGTGACCGGGCCGCTCCTGGACAATACCGCGGCGACCATGGTGCCGGCGATCACGCTTTGCGCGGCCCTTGCCTGGGCGGCGGCCGCGGCCTCGCTGCCGCGGCTGCGGCTGCTGGCCTGACCTTCCCGGTTCCGCCCCAGCCTGCGCCGCGCCCTTGCGGGCGGGCAGGGCGCGCTCGGGCCGAAACCCGCATCATGGATCGCGCCGGCGGGCTGGCACGCTGGGCCGGCCCGTCGTGTCGCGCGCCAGCACCCGCTGCCTTTCGGTTAGGATCGGCGGAACCTATCCGCCGGCATATCCGGGCGCGGTCGGAGGCCGCCGCTTGTGCTCGGATCCCTGCCGTCAGGGAATGTTCAGCGCCGTGTCCAGCAGGGTGTTGGGCTGGACCAGCGCCTTCAGCGCGGCCGGGTCGGTGATGGTGACGCGCATGCCGTCGATATGCACGCCATGGTCGCGCAGCGCCTTGAAGGCGCGCGACAGGCTTTCCGGCGTCATGCCCAGGTAAGAGGCCAGCAGCCGCTTTTCCTGCGGCAGCACGAATCCCGCCACGCCGCCCGCGTCCTGCGACCGCTGCCACAGATAGGCGCCCAGCCTTTCGCGGGCATTGCGCAGCTTGAGGTTCTTGGCATGGCGCACCAGGTTGCGATAGCCCTCGGACAGTTCCTGCACCGTGGCCAGGGCAAAGCCGTGGTCGCGCGAAAAGGCCGCGCGCACGTCCACCGCCGGGATCAGCACGATGCGCGAGCGTTGCAGGGTGCGCGCCGACATCAGATAGGGCGCGTCGCGCATGCAGGCGGCCAGGATGAAGGTGGCGACCGGCTGGACCACGGCCATGGTGGTGTCGCGGTCCTGCCAGTTGGCGTAAAGCTCGACCGCGCCCTCCAGCACGACATGCAGGAAATTCGCCACCTCGCCCTGCCGGATCAGCTCCAGCTGGGCGGGAAACACCTGGTCGTAGGCCGCATGGATCAGCGCGTCGAAGCACGGGCTGGTCATGTTGCGAAACAGCGGCAGGTTGCGGATGTCGTTGCGGTCCTCTTCGCGCATAAAGCTGTCCTGTCGGATGGGTCTGGAATCGCCTCTGACATAGCAAAAATCTTGATATTTGTCAATCAATGATGGCATATTTGTCATGAAATGACAGGGAGAATGATGGGTGCCGGATTGAGTATCCTCCAATCCTGACGGCGCAGAATCGAAATCCGGTCGGTTTTCGGGGTGCGGCTGGGACAGGTTGATCCAGATCAAACATTGCCGCCGGGGTCCGTGTTGGGTGAGCGCCACAAACAGCGCGCGAACGTCCCAATCGGAGCATCCGCCATGCCGGACCCAAGTTCCTATTCCCCGATGCAGCAGCAAAAGGCGCTGTGGCTCAGCACCACCGCCTTCACGCTGTGCTTCGCCGTCTGGACGATCTTTTCCATCATCGGCATCACCATCAAGCAGGAACTCGGCCTGACCGAGTTCGAATATGGCGTGCTGATCGCCACGCCCATCCTGACCGGGTCGCTGATCCGGCTGATCCTGGGCGTCTGGACCGAACGCTATGGCGGGCGCCTGGTGTTCTCGTTGCAGATGCTGTTCACCGGCCTTGCCACCTGGGCGCTGACCTGGGCCGACAGCTATGCCACCTTCCTGCTGGCCGCGCTTGGCGTGGGCATGGCGGGCGGTTCCTTCATCATCGGCGTCGCCTATGTCTCGAAATGGTTCCCGGCCCAGCGCCAGGGGACCGCGCTTGGCATCTTCGGCATGGGCAATGTCGGCGCCGCGGTGACCAAGTTCATCGCGCCCTTCATCCTGGTGGCCTGGGGCTGGCAGGCGGTCGCGCAGATCTGGGCGGTGGGCATCGCGCTGATGGGCGTGGTCTTCCTGCTGGTCGCCCGCGACGATCCCGATTTCGAGGCGCGCCGCGCCCAGGGCATCGCCGCGCCGACCCTGGCCGAGCAGTTCGCGCCGCTCAGGAATCTGCAGGTCTGGCGGTTTGCGCTTTACTACTTCTTCGTCTTCGGCGGCTTCGTCGCCCTGGCGCTGTGGCTGCCGCATTACCTGACGCAGGTCTATGGCGTCGACCTGCGGGTGGCCGGCATGGCGGCGGCGGCCTTCAGCCTGTCGGCCAGCATCTTCCGCGCCTATGGCGGCATCCTGTCGGACCGTTTCGGCGCGCGCACGGTGATGTACTGGACCTTCGGCTTCAGCGCGCTGTTCCTGTTCATGCTGTCCTATCCGCCGACCGACTATACCATCCGCGGCAAGGACGGGCTGATCTCGTTCTCGACCGAGATGGGGCTCTGGCCCTTCGTGGTGACGCTCTTTGCGCTGGGCTTCTTCATGAGCCTGGGCAAGGCCGCGATCTTCAAGCACATCCCGGTCTATTACCCGAACCACGTCGGCGCGGTCGGCGGGCTTGTCGGCATGATCGGCGGGCTGGGGGGCTTCGTTCTGCCCATCATCTTCGGCGCGGCGCTGGACCTGACCGGGATCTGGACCTCGTGCTTTGCCCTGCTTTTGCTGATCGTCGTCGTCTCGATGGCCTGGATGCACCTGTCGATCCGCGCCATGGAGCGCCGCGCCCAGGGCCGCGCCCTGGACCGGCTGCCGAACTTTCCCGAACTGGCCGAGGTGCATGACCCCGAGCGCACGGTGATGCCGCGCGTGCTGGACGACTGGCGCCCCGAGAACCCGACCTTCTGGGCCGAGCAGGGCCGCAGGATCGCCCGGCGCAACCTGTGGATCTCGATCCCGGCGCTGACGCTGGCCTTCGCGGTCTGGATGGTGTGGTCGGTGGTCGTGGCCAAGCTGCCGCTGATCGGCTTCGACTTCACGCAGGACCAGCTGTTCTGGCTGGCGGCGCTACCGGCGCTGTCGGGGGCCACGCTGCGCATCTTCTACAGCTTCATGGTGCCGATCTTTGGCGGGCGGCTGTGGACCACGCTGTCCACCGCCTCGCTGCTGATCCCGGCCATGGGCATCGGCTATGCGGTGCAGGATCCCTCGACGCCCTATGTGATCTTCGTGGCGCTGGCGCTGCTTTGCGGGCTGGGGGGCGCGAACTTCGCCTCGTCCATGGCCAATATCAGCTTCTTCTTCCCGAAATCGGAAAAGGGCAACGCCCTGGGGCTGAACGCGGGCCTGGGCAACCTGGGCGTGTCGCTGATGCAGTTCCTGGTGCCCATCGTCATCACCATGGGCGTCTTCGGCGCCATGGGCGGCGCGGCGCAGGAGCTTTCGGACGGCAGCCGGCTTTGGATGCAGAACGCGGGCTTCATCTGGGTGCCCTTCATCATCGCCTCGACCATCGCGGCATGGCTGGGCATGAACGACATCACCGATGCCCGCGCCAGCTTCCGCGAGCAGGCGGTGATCTTTACCCGGCTGCACAACTGGGTGATGTGCCTGCTCTATATCGGCACCTTCGGCAGCTTCATCGGCTATTCGGCGGGCTTCCCGCTGCTGATCAAGCTGGCCTTCCCCGATGTGAACGCGCTGCAATTCGTCTTCCTGGGGCCGCTGGTCGGCGCGCTCAGCCGGGCGGGGACGGGCTGGCTTTCCGACCGGGTCGGCGGCGGGCGCGTGACCTTCTGGGTCTTTGCCGGCATGATCGTGTCGGTGGGGCTGGTGATCGTCTCGCTCCAGGCGCTGTCCTTCTGGGGCTTCTTCGCGGGCTTCATGGCGCTGTTCTTCTTTACCGGGGTCGGCAATTCCTCGACCTTCCAGATGATCCCCGTCATCATGCGCAAGGAAGTCGCCCGGCTTGAGCCGCAGCTTTCCCCCGAGGACCGCCGCCGGCAGTCCGACCGCGAATCCGCCGCGATCATCGCCTTCACCAGCGCGATCGGCGCCTATGGCGGCTTCTTCATACCCAAGGCCTACGGCAGCTCGATCGCGCTGACCGGATCGGCGTTGGGCGCGCTCTGGGCCTTCCTGGGCTTCTACGTGCTGTGCCTTGCCGTGACCTGGGTGTTCTACACCCGGCCGGGCGGGCTTTTGCACGACATCGAACGCGGCCGCGCCCCTGCCGGCGCCGCCACCCCTGCCTGACATAGGAGACAGCCATGAGCCATCTGCTGGACCGCCTGAACTTCCTGAAATCCACGCGCAAGGACGTGTTTTCGGAAGGGCATGGCCAGACCACGACCGAGAACCGCGACTGGGAGGACACCTATCGCGGGCGCTGGCGGCACGACAAGATCGTGCGCTCGACCCATGGGGTGAACTGCACCGGCTCCTGTTCCTGGAAGATCTATGTCAAATCCGGCATCGTCACCTGGGAAACGCAGCAGACCGACTATCCCCGCACCAGGCCGGACCTGCCCAACCACGAGCCGCGCGGTTGCGCGCGCGGCGCCTCCTACAGCTGGTATCTCTATTCCGCGAACCGGGTGAAGACGCCGCTGATCCGCGGCCGGCTGATGAAGCTCTGGCGCGAAAAGCGCCGGACCATGACCCCCATCGAGGCCTGGAGCGCGATCCAGGCCGACCCGCAGGCGCGCGAAAGCTATACCCGCATCCGCGGCAAGGGCGGCTTCGTGCGCGCGACCTGGGACGAGGCGACCGAGATCGTGGCCGCGGCCAATGCCTATACGGCGAAAACCTATGGCCCCGACCGGGTCTTCGGCTTCTCGCCGATCCCGGCCATGTCGATGATCTCCTATGCGGCGGGCACGCGCTATCTGTCGCTCTTGGGCGGCACCTGCATGTCCTTCTATGACTGGTATTGCGACCTGCCGCCGGCCAGCCCGCAGACCTGGGGCGAACAGACCGACGTGCCGGAATCGGCGGATTGGTATAACGTGGGCTACCTGCTGCTCTGGGGTTCGAACGTGCCGCAGACCCGCACGCCCGACGCGCATTTCTATACCGAGGCGCGCTATCGCGGCACCAAGTCGGCGGTGATCTGCCCCGACTATTCCGAGGCGGCGAAGTTCGGCGACATCTGGCTGAACGCCAAGCAGGGCACCGACGCGGCGCTGGGCATGGCCTTCGGCCATGTCATCCTGCGCGAGTTCCACCTGGACCGGCAGGCCGAATATTTCGAGGATTACTGCCGGCGCTATTCCGACATGCCCATGCTGGTGCGGCTGGAGGAACAGGACGGCCGCCTGATCCCCGGCCGCCAGCTGCGCGCCAGCGATTTCGACGGCGCGCTGGACCAGGCGAACAACCCGGAATGGAAGACGGTCGCCATCGACGACGTGACCGGCCGCATCGTGGTCCCGAACGGCTCGGTCGGCTTCCGCTGGGGCGAGCAGGGGCGCTGGAACCTTGAGCAGAAGGCCGGCGGGGACGAGGTCCGGCTGAAGATGAGCCTGATCCTGGACGAGGATCGCGACGACGTGGTCGGCGTCGACTTCCCCTATTTCGGCGGCGCCGCGACCAATGGCTTCGCCGTCGACGACCGCGGCGCGGTGCTGACCCGCAACGTGCCGGTCAAGCGGCTGACCCTGGCCGATGGCCAGCAGGCGCTGGTCGCCACCGTCTTCGACCTGTTCTGCGCCAATTACAGCCTGGACCGGGGCCTGGGCGGCGAGAACGTCGCGCGCGACTATGACGCCGACGTGCCCTTTACCCCCGCCTGGGCCGAGCGCATCACCGGCGTGCGCCGCGACAAGATCATCCAGGTCGCGCGCGAATTCGCCGCCAATGCCGAAAAGACCAATGGGCGGTCGATGATCATCATCGGCGCGGCGATGAACCATTGGTTCCACATGGACATGAACTATCGCGCCGTCATCAACATGCTGGTGATGTGCGGCTGCGTCGGCCAGTCGGGCGGCGGCTGGGCGCATTACGTCGGCCAGGAAAAGCTGCGCCCGCAGACCGGCTGGACGGCGCTGGCATTCGCGCTGGACTGGGCGCGCCCGCCGCGGCACATGAACGCGACCTCGGCCTGGTATGCCCATACCGACCAATGGCGCTACGAGACGGTCAGCGCGCAGGAGATCCTGTCGCCGACCGCGCCGGCGGGCGACTGGAACCGGCTCAGCCTGATCGACTACAACATCCGCGCCGAGCGGATGGGCTGGCTGCCCTCGGCCCCGCAGTTGAGGACCAACCCGCTGGAGGTCGGCCGTGCCGCCAAGGCCGAAGGCATCCCCGCCAGGGATTACGTCGCGCGCGAGCTGAAGTCAGGCGATCTGCAGATGTCCTGCGAAGACCCCGACGCGCCCGAGAACTGGCCGAGGAACCTGTTCGTCTGGCGCTCGAACCTGCTCGGTTCCTCGGGCAAGGGGCATGAATATTTCCTCAAGCACCTCTTGGGCACCGATCACGGCGTGCAGGGCAAGGATCTGGGCCAGGAGGGCCGGCAGAAGCCGGTCGAGGCCGCCTGGCACGAGCAGGCGCCGGAGGGCAAGCTGGACCTGCTGGTCACCATCGACTTCCGCATGTCCACCACCGCCGTCTATGCCGACATCGTCCTGCCGACCGCCAGCTGGTATGAAAAGGACGACATGAACACCTCGGACATGCATCCGTTCATCCACCCGCTGCAAGCGGCGGTGGACCCGGCCTACGAGTCGAAATCCGACTGGGAGATCTTCAAGTCCATCGCCCGCAAGTTCTCGGAGATCGCGCCCGAGGTGCTGGGGGTCGAGACCGACGTGGTGCAGCTGCCCCTGCAGCACGACAGCGCCGGCGAGATCGCCCAGCCCTTCGTGCAGGACTGGAAGCTGGGCGAATGCGAGCTGATCCCCGGCAAGACCGCGCCCGCCTATATCGAGATCGAGCGCGACTATCCGAACCTCTACAAGCGCTTCACCGCGCTGGGCCCCTTGATGGAAAAGCTGGGCAACGGGGGCAAGGGCATCAGCTGGGACACCAAGGACGAGGTGCATCACCTGCAGGCGCTGAACGGCCGCGTGACCGAAGAGGGCGCGACCAAGGGCATGGCGCGGATCGAGACGGCGATCGACGCCGCCGAGGTGGTGCTGATGCTGGCGCCCGAAACCAATGGCGAGGTGGCGGTCAAGGCATGGGCCGCGCTCGGCCGCGCCACGGGCCGCGACCACGCCCATCTGGCCGAGGTCAAGGAGGACGAGAAGATCCGCTTCCGCGACATCGCCGCCCAGCCGCGCAAGATCATCTCGTCCCCCACCTGGTCCGGCATCGAAAGCGAGGAGGTCTGCTATAACGCTGGCTGGACCAACGTGCATGAGCTGATCCCGTGGCGTACCGTCTCGGGCCGCCAGCAGCTTTACCAGGACCACGAATGGATGCGCGCCTTTGGCGAAAGCTTCGTGACCTGGCGCCCGCCGGTGGACCTGAAGACCGTCGGCGCGGATGCGAGGAAGTCGCTGGCCGCGGGCGAAAAGCACGTAGTGCTGAACTTCATCACCCCGCACCAGAAATGGGGCATCCATTCGACCTATACCGACAACTTGCTGATGCTGACGCTGAACCGCGGCGGCCCGGTGGTGTGGATATCCGAGATCGACGCCAGGAAAGCCGGGCTGGTCGACAACGACTGGGTCGAGGTCTTCAACAGCAATGGCGTCATCACCGCGCGCGCGGTGGTCAGCCAGCGCATGAAGGAAGGCAGCATGTTCATGTATCACGCACAGGAAAAGATCGTGAACACGCCCGGCAGCCAGATCACCAACCTGCGCGGCGGCATCCACAATTCGGTGACGCGCATCGTGCCCAAGCCCACCCACATGATCGGCGGCTATGCGCAACTGGCCTATGGCTTCAACTACTACGGCACCGTGGGGGCCAACCGCGACGAATTCGTCATCGTCCGCAAGATGAACAAGGTCGACTGGCTCGACCAGCCCGCAACCCAAAAGATGGAGGCAGCGGAATGAAAGTGCGTGCGCAAATCGGCATGGTGCTGAACCTGGACAAGTGTATCGGCTGCCATACCTGCTCGGTGACGTGCAAGAACGTCTGGACCTCGCGCGAAGGCGTCGAATACGCTTGGTTCAACAACGTCGAGACCAAGCCCGGCATCGGCTATCCCAAGGACTGGGAAAACCAGAAGCGCTGGAACGGCGGCTGGGTGCGGACCCGCTCGGGCCATCTGCGGCCCAAGCAGGGCGGCAAGTGGCGCATCCTGGCCAATATCTTTGCCAACCCCGACCTGCCCGAGATCGACGATTTCTACGAGCCCTTCGATTTCGACTACGACCACCTGAAATCGGCGCCCGAGATGCAGGCCTTCCCGACCGCAAGGCCGCGATCCAAGATCTCGGGCGAGCGGATGGAAAAGATCGAATGGGGCCCGAACTGGGAGGAAATCCTGGGCGGCGAGTTCGAGAAACGCAGCAAGGACTACAACTTCGAGGGCATCCAGAAGGACATCTACGGCGAATATGAAAACACCTTCATGATGTATCTGCCGAGGCTTTGCGAGCATTGCCTCAACCCGGCCTGCGTCGCCTCTTGCCCCTCGGGCGCGATCTACAAGCGCGAAGAGGACGGGGTGGTGCTGATCGACCAGGACAAGTGCCGGGGCTGGCGGATGTGCGTGTCCGGCTGCCCCTACAAGAAGATCTATTACAACTGGTCCACCGGGAAGTCGGAAAAATGCATCCTGTGCTATCCCCGGCTTGAATCGGGCCAGCCCACGGTCTGTTCGGAAACCTGCGTCGGCCGCATCCGCTACCTGGGGGTGATGCTCTATGACGCGGACAGGATCGCCGAAGCCGCGGCGGCGGAATCGGAAATGGACCTCTACGACGCGCAGCTGGGCGTGTTCCTGGACCCGAACGACCCCGAGGTGATCGCCGCCGCCCGCGCCGAGGGCGTGCCCGAGGACTGGATCCGCGGCGCGCAGCGCTCGCCGATCTGGAAGATGGCGATGGAATGGAAGATCGCCTTCCCGCTGCACCCGGAATATCGCACCCTGCCGATGGTCTGGTATGTCCCGCCGCTGTCGCCGATCCAGAACGCGGCCGAGGCGGGCAAGATCGCAGCGCAGGACGACATGCCCGACGTGCGCAGCCTGCGCATCCCGCTGCGCTACCTGGCCAACATGCTGACCGCGGGGGACGAGGCCCCGGTCGCCGCCGCGCTGGAGCGGATGCTGGCCATGCGCAGCTACATGCGTTCCAAGACGCTGGACGGGGTGGTGAACCTGGGCGTGGCCAAGCGCGTCGGCCTGACCCCGCACCAGATCGACGAGATGTATCAGCTGCTCGCCATCGCCAATTACGAGGACCGCTTCGTCATCCCGACCACGCATCGCGAGATCGTCGAGGACGCCTATGACCTGCGCGGCGGCTGCGGCTTTACCGACGGGCACGGCTGTTCGTCGGGCGACACCCCCTCGCTCTTCGGCGGCAAGAAGTTCCGCAGCCCGCAGGAGTTCATCGCATGAAAAGCTTCAAGGCCCTTTCCGCGCTGCTTTCCTATCCCAGCGAGGAGTTGATCGCCGCGCTGCCCGAAATCGACGCGGTGCTGCATGCCGAGGGGCTGCTTGGCCCCAAGCGCATGGAGGAAATCGCCCGGCTGCTGCAAGAGCTGCGCCAGGGCGACCTCTACGACCTGCAGGAACGCTATGTGCTGCTGTTCGACCGCTCGCGCAGCCTGTCGCTGAACCTGTTCGAGCATGTGCATGGCGAAAGCCGCGACCGCGGCGGCGCCATGGTCGATCTCTTGGAAACCTATCGCGCCGGCGGCTTCGACCTGGTCGGGCCGGAACTGCCCGACCACCTGCCGGTGCTGCTGGAATACCTGTCCACCCGGCCCTTGCCCGAGGCCGAGGCGCTGCTGGCCGATGCCGCCCATATCCTGGTCGCGCTGGCCGACCGGCTGACGCGGCGCGAAAGCGCCTATGCCGGCGTGCTGAGCGCGCTGGTGACGCTGGTCGTGACCGAGCCGCCCGAACTGCCCGAGGAGCTGGCCGCCGTTCCCGACGACGACCCCGAGGATCTGGCCGCGCTGGATGCCGTCTGGGAAGAGGCGCAGGTCACTTTCGGTCCCGACCCCAATGCCGGCTGCCCGGTCAGCCGCGACATCCTTGCCCGCATGGACGCCCCGCGCGTCGCGAACCCGGCGCAATGAGGAGGAGCAGATGAACAATTTCCTTTTCGGGATCTATCCCTATATCGCCATCACGGTGATGATCCTCGGCTCGATCATCCGCTATGACCAGGATCCGTTCAGCTGGAAATCCAAGTCCAGCCAGATCCTGCGGCGGCGGCAATTCGTCATCGGTTCGGTCCTGTTCCATGTCGGCGTGCTGGTGATCTTCTTCGGCCATCTGGTCGGGCTCCTGACCCCGATCGCGGTGTTCGACGCCTTCGGCATCAGCCATGGCGCCAAGCAGGTGCTGGCGATGACCGCCGGCGGCATCGCCGGGGTCATGGCGCTGGTGGGCGGCGGGATGCTGCTGCATCGCCGGCTGACCGACCCGCGGGTGCGCGCCCATACGACGCTGGCCGATACCGGCATCCTGGCCCTGCTGGTCGCCCAGCTGGTGCTGGGGCTTGCGACCATCCTGGTCTCGATGCAGCACCTGGACGGGCACGAGATGACGCGGCTGATGTCCTGGGCGCAGGGCATCGTCTATTTCCGCTCGGGCGCGGCGGATCACCTGGTGGGCGTGCATTGGCTCTTCAAGCTGCATATCCTGCTGGGGCTGACCATCTTCCTGCTGTTCCCGTTCACCCGGCTGGTCCACATGATCTCGGCCCCCGTGCGCTACCTGTGGCGGCCGGGCTACCAGATCGTGCGGACCAAGCGTTACCCGGCCAAGCGCCACCCGGCGGAGTAAGCGGCGATGGAGGTGAAACCGCTCTTGCCGCCCGTCGTCGTGAACGGCGTGACCCTGGACCCCGGCCGCATCGCGGCCGAGGCGCAGAACCACCCCGCGCCCAAGGGCAAGCCCGGCCATGCCTGGCGCGCCGCCGCGCGGGCGCTGGCGGTGCGCGAGCTTCTGCTGCAGGAAGCCCGCGCCCAGGGCATCGCGGCCGAACCGGCCGAGCTTGCCCCCGGCCAGTGGGAGACCGAGGACGAGGCCGCGATCCGCGCCCTGCTGGACCAGAAGATCCGGCCCGCGCCCGCCGACGAGGCGGCGCTGGCCGCGCATTACGCCGCCCATCCCGAACAGTTCCGCGCCCCCTCGCTTTTCGAGGCGGCGCATATCCTGTTCGCCGCCGCCCCCGACGATGCCGAGGCCCGTGCCCAGGCGCAGGCCAAGGCCGAGGCGGTGCTGGCCCAGTTGCGCGCCCAGCCGCGCCGCTTTGCCGAACTGGCGGCCGAGTTGAGCGCCTGTTCTTCCAAGAATGCCGGCGGGGTTCTGGGGCAGCTGACCTCGGGCGATACCGTCCCCGAGTTCGAGGCCGTGCTGGCCACGATGGAGGAAGGCGCGCTGGCCCTGGCCGAAACCCGCTATGGCCTGCATGTCGTCCGCCTGGATGCGCGCGCGCAGGGCGCGGTGCTGCCGTTCCAGGCCGTGCTGCCGCAATTGCGCCAGGCGCATGACAAGGCGGCCTGGCTGCGCGCCAGCCGCGACTACCTGGACGGGCTGGTCGCCGGGGCCGAGATCTCGGGCGTTTCCTTCGACCAGGAAAGGCGGGCGTGATGCAACTGGCCTATGTCAGCCTGCCCGGCCGCGGCGCGAACGACCGCTTCCTTGCCGCCCTTGCCGGGGCGGCGCAGGCGGCGGGGCTGCGGCTGGCCGGGACGGTGCAGACCAACCCCGAGCGCGAGGGCCGCGTCAAATGCGACATGGACCTGCGCGTGCTGCCCGACGGCCCGGTGCTGCGCATCAGCGAGGATCGCGGCAACGGCGCCCGCGGCTGCCGGCTGGACGCCGGCGTGCTGGAGGCGGCGGTGCTGGGCGTCGCCGCCGCGCTGCCCGGCGCCGACCTGCTGCTGGTCAACAAGTTCGGCAAGCAGGAATCCGAGGGCCGCGGCTTTGCGCCCCTGATCGCCGAGGCGCTGTCGCGCGGCATCCCGGTGCTGGCCGGGGTGAACGGGCTGAACCTGCCGGCGTTCCAGGCCTTTGCAGACGGGCTCGCCATGCCGCTTCCCGCCGATCAGGCGGCGGTCATGGGCTGGTGCCAGCGGGCCTGCCGGCTGCAGCCCGCCTGACCTGCAAGGCCGCCAAGGCCCCCAAAGCCCCCAAGGCTCATGCAACGAAAAAGGCCCGGTCGTCGCGACCGGGCCTTTCTTTTCGTGGTGCGCTTCAGGCTGTCCGCCTTGCGCCCGAGACCGGCTTTTTCGCCACGCGCGGCCGCGCCAGCACCGGCAGGTAGAGCAGGGCGAAGCCGCCGAAGGCCAGAACCCACAGCGTCCCCGACAGGTGCAGCAGCCAGACCTGCGCCGGCAGTACCCCGGCCAGCAGCCGCAGCACCACCGAGGCGGCGAGCGCCAGGTAAAGCGCCGTGGTGCCGCGCCCAGCATGCAGCGCCCGCCCGCTATGGCCCAGGCTCGCCCGGCTCATCACCGCCAGCGTCATCAGCCCGATGGCGCCGGCCAGCCAGACATGCCGCGCCGGTGCCGCCGCCATCAGGCCCAGGCCCGCCGCCGCCTCGGCCCAGAAGCCGAGCGCCAGGAAGCCATAGGCCAGGTGCAGCACCCAAAGCAGCGGCTCGGCCCCGGTCCGCGCCCCCTGCCAGCGCGCCAGCCGCCACAGATGCGCCGCGCCGCAGGCCAGCATCAGCCAGGGCATGGCCCGGCCGTCGGGCAGGGCGACGAAGCCCGCCAGCGTCACCCCGGTCAGCCCCAGCACCAGCCCGTCGCCGCGGTCGAAGGGCGCCGGCAGTTGCTGCGCCCCCCGCGCCGCCAGCCAGTTGCGGGTGAAGCTGGGGATGATGCGCCCGCCGATCAGCGCGATCAGCATCAGGCCCGCGGCCAGGCCCAGCCGCATCCCCATGCCCTCGAAGGCCGCGTCGCCGCGGGCGGCCTCGGCATGGAACAGCGCGTTGCCGGCGGCGAACAGCCCCAGCAGCGCCAGAACCGGCAGGTTGCGCCAGTTCCGGCCATGCAGGATCTCGCGCGCCAGGAAGGCCAGCAGCATGAGCCCGCAGGCCAGATCGGCCAGCAGGACCACGCGCCAGTCGAGCAGCGCCGAGACCCCGACCGCGGCCCGGCCCAGAAGCCACAGCCCGACCAGCCCGGCCAGGGGCGCCCCCATCACCGGCAGCCGCCCGGTCCAGTTCGGCACCGCGGTCAGCAGGAAGCCGGCGATGACCCCGCCGAGATAGCCGTAAAGGAATTCATGGGCGTGCCAGCTGAACGGGTCGAAGGCCAGGGGCAGGATCTCGGCCCCCGCCAGCATGGCCACCCAGATCGCCATGGCCAGCGCCGCCCAGAGCGCCGAGATCAGGAAGAAGGCGCGGAAGCCGTGGCTCAGCAGCACCGGCCCGCGATAGTTGCGCATGCGTTCCGAGGTGGACATCGCGCGTCTCCGTCAAGATGGGGTCATGGGCAGGGGGCGGCGCCGGGGCGCGCCTCCAGGAACCCTTGGGCAAAGATGGCGCCGGGCTGGATGCGGCGCAAGCCGGCCAGCGCGTCCTGCGCCGAAAGCCCGCTTTCCAGCAGTTGGGCGTAAAGCCGGGTCACGGCGGCGAAATCGCCCGGCTGCGGCGAAAGCCGCAGCGCGGCGACGCCGGCATCGCGCAGGGCATCGGCCTGTCCCGCGACGCTCATATGCGTATAGCTCAGCGTCTGCACGCCGTTCACGGTCAGGAAGGGCTGGCCCTCCAGCGTCTCGACCGTGCGGCCGTCGGGATCCTCGGCGCAGACGAACTGGCAGCTGTCCTTGGCGCGGTCGTGCAGCCGCGCGTGATAGCAGCGCCCCGAGATCGCCAGCGGCGCCCGGCCATGGCCCCAGACCTCGACCGCGACGCCGGCGTCCTGCCCGGCGCGGGCCAGCTGCGCCACCGATTCCAGCGGCAGCTCGGGCGGCAGGCAGATGCGCTGCGCGCCTTTCGCGGCCAGCCACTCCAGCGTGCCCTCGTTATAGACGTTGACCGTCGGGCCGACCCAGAAGGGGGCGCCCTCGGGCAGGTGCTGGAGCGCGGTCAGGTCGGCGATCTCGACCGGCAGGCCCGAGGCGAACAGCTCGGCCGTCTGCCGCCGCTCGCGCTTGAGCGTGATCAGCGTCAGCGTGGAAAGCGCCACCTCCTTGCCTGCGGCCTGCAGCACCTCGACCGCGGCGGGGATCTCGTGCTGCCAGAAGGGCAGGCGCTTCGAGCAGACCCATTCGCCGATCACAACCCGCTGAACGGGGGTATCGGCCAGCGTCCGGTAAAAGGCGCGGACCTGCTCCGCGCTCCAGAAAAAGGCGATGGGGCCGACGGTCAGGTCCATGGTCATCTCCAGGTCTTGGCATAGGCGCCGGTGGTCGCGGCCTGGCCCTCGGTCAGCCGCGCAAGCAGTCCCTCGGGCATGGGCGCGCCCTGGTCGGCAGCCTCGACAGCGGCGCGGAAGGCGCGCACCACCTGCGCCACATAGGCGCGAGAGCGTTGCCGCCCCTCGATCTTCAATGCGCTGACCCCGGCCTTTTGCAGCGCCGGGATCAGCCGGGTCGCGTCCAGGCTGACCGGATCCTCGAAGATATGGCCGGTCTGGCCGCCGCCCTTGCCGTCGGGCGAGCTGAAGCAGCCCTTGCACAGCGTCGGATAGGGCACCGGCATCCCCTTGGGCGTGCGGTGGATCAGGAAATCGCCCAGCCGCGCCTCGTGATTGCCGGCGACATCGGCGTAGGCGACGTGGCTGGCGGGCGAGCAGACGCCGTTCATGTTCGGCGACAGCCCGGTGGCATAGGAGGACAGCGAACAGCGCCCCTCGGCCATGACGCAGAGCCCGCCAAAGACGAAGACCTCGGTTTCCACCTCGATCTCGCGGTTGATGGCGGTGATCTCCTCGACCGACAGCACGCGGGGCAGCACGACCCGGCGGATGCCGAAGGTTTCGGCATAGAAGTTGATCGCGTCGGGATTGGCGGCGGCGGCCTGCACCGACAGGTGCAGCCGCAGGCCGGGATGGGCCTCGGCGGCATGCGCGATCAGGCCCAGGTCGGCCAGGATCACCGCATCCGCGCCCAGCCGGGCGGCGTCGCCGACGGCGCGGTGCCACAGCGCCTGGTCGCCGGCGCGCGGGAAGGTGTTGATCGCCACCAGCACATGCGCGCCGCGGGCATGGGCATAGGCGATGCCCTCGGCCAGTTCCTCGCGGCTGAAGTTCAGGCCGGGGAAGTTGCGGGCATTGGTTTCGTCGGCAAAGCCGCAATAGACCGTATGCGCCCCCGCATCGACCGCGGCGCGCAAGGCCGCCGGGGTTCCGGCCGGGCAGACCAGCTCCATCATGGCATCACCTCTTGTCGGGACAGGACCAGCCCGCTTCTGCGCGCGACCAGCGCCGAGCCGCGGCGCAGCCAGCGGTCCAGCGGCCGGCCGGTCAGCGCCGCCAGTTCCTCGGTCAGGTCCAGCTCGGCATCGTCCAGCGCATTGCGCAGCGCCAGAACCGCCGAGGTATCGCCGCCGATCTGCAACTCGCCGGAAAAGAACAGCGCGTCCCCGTCCTCGGCGCCATGCAGCATGGCAAGGAAGGCCGCCAGCCCGCCCCGGATCGCGGCGTCATGCTCGGGCTCGGGGGCATGGCGCGGATGGGCGGTCAGCCGCCGCGCCTGGGGCTGCATCAGCAGCAGGAACG
Source organism: Paracoccus versutus (assembly GCF_000763885.1). Taxonomy (GTDB): domain Bacteria; phylum Pseudomonadota; class Alphaproteobacteria; order Rhodobacterales; family Rhodobacteraceae; genus Paracoccus; species Paracoccus versutus. Next base: position 53,527 of record NZ_JRKO01000030.1, read on the forward strand.
GCCCGTCGCTGACATCGAGCAGGAAGCGCGCCTGGCCATAGGGACCAAGGCGCGCCAGGATCGCCGGGTTCTTCGCGGCGATCCGGCGCAGGAACGCGGTCAGCGCCAGGCCAAGGGCCGGGCGGGAAAGCGGCGGGGGCGGAAGCCGCATCAGCAGCGGCGGCAGGGTGGGGCGCTGGGTCATGTTCCGGGTCTAGGCCGATCAATCGGCGCTGTGATTGATATTCGTCAAATCAGCCGCGGAAATTCCCGCCTAGCCTTTCCGCCATGATCCGCCCGCCTTGCCGCGGGCCTGCCGGAGCCCTTGATGCGCAGCCTTCCCTCATTTCCCGACCTGCGGGCCTTTCTGTCCTGGCTGGAGGCGCGGGGCGAGTTCGCGCGCATCGCCGAGCCGGTGTCGCTGCGCCACGAGATGACGGCGGTCGAGTTGGCCTGCCTGCGCCGCGGCGGGCCGGCGCTGCGCTTCGACCGGCCCGAGGGCGCGCGCATCCCCGTCATCGCCAATCTTTTCGGCACCAGGGCGCGGGTCGCGGCCGGGTTGGGCCTGCAGCCGGACGAGGTCGCGGGCTTTGGCGAATTCCTGGCCGCGCTGCGCAGCCCGGCCCCGGTCGAGGGCATGCGCGACGCCATGTCGCGCTGGCCCATGCTGCGCGCGGCGCTGGCGACGCGGCCGAAGCTCTTGCGCCACGGCCCGGTGCAAGAGGCCGAACTGCCCGGCCTCGATTCGCTGCCGGTGCAGACGCCCTGGCCCGAGGATGGCGGGCCGCTGATCACCTGGCCGGTGGTGCTGACCCGGCCGCAGGACAGCCGGGCCGAGGATCTGACCCGCTACAACCTGGGCGTCTATCGCGCGCAGGTGCTGGGCCCCGACCGGCTGATTCTGCGCTGGCTGGCGCATCGCGGCGGTGCGGCGCATCACCGCAGCTGGGCGCAGGCGGACGAGCCGATGCCGGTCGCCATCGCGCTTGGCGCCGATCCGGCGCTGCTGCTGGCCGCCGCGCTGCCGCTGCCCGAGACGGTTTCCGAACTGGGTTTTTCCGGCGTGCTGCGCGGCGCGCGGACCGAACTGGTTGCGGCGCAGACCGTGCCGCTGATGGTCCCCGCCCGCGCCGAAATCGTCATCGAGGGCTGGGTGCATCCCGGCGAGACCGCACCCGAGGGCCCCTTCGGCGACCACACCGGCTATTACAACGCCGTCGAGTCCTTTCCGGTCATGCGCGTCAGCCGCATCACCTGCCGGGGCGATCCGCTTTACCTGTCGACCGTCACCGGCCGGCCGCCCGACGAGCCCTCGGTCATCGGCGAGGTGTTCAACGATCTCGCCCTGCCGGTGATCCGCGCCCAGATCCCCGAGATCACCGACCTGTGGCTGCCGCCCGCCGCCTGTTCCTATCGCATGGCGGTGGTGGCGATCGACAAGCGCTATCCCGGCCAGGCGCGGCGGGTGATGATGGCGCTGTGGGGGATGCTGCCGCAATTCAGCTATACCAAGCTGGTGGTGGTCGTGGACCGCGACATCGACGTGCGCAGCTGGGACGACATCGCCTGGGCGATCTCGACCCGGATGGACCCCGGCCGCGACGTGATGCTGCTGGACCGCACGCCGATGGACTACCTGGACTTCGCCTCGCCCGTCGAGGGGCTGGCGGGCAAGCTGGGGCTGGACGCCACCACCAAGATCGGCGCCGAGACCAGCCGCGAATGGGGCCGTGTCATGCGGCTTGACCCGACGCACGAGGCGCGGGCCGAGGCGCTGCTGGCCGCGGTGCTGCCATGAGGGTGGTGCTGGGCGTCTCGGGAGCCTCGGGCGCGATGCTGGCGCTGGATTGCGCCCGCGCGCTGGCCCGCGCCGGGGCGGAAATCGACCTGGTCGTCTCGGACATGGCGCGGCGCACGCTGGCCGAAGAGGTCGGGCTGGACGCGCTGACCGCCTTGCAGGCGCTGGCCGCGCGCGTGCATGCGCAGCGCGACCTGGGCGCGGCCATCGCCTCGGGGTCGTGCCCGGTCGCGGGCATGATCGTCGCGCCCTGTTCCATGCGCAGCCTCGCGGCCATCGCGCATGGCTTCGACGACGGGTTGCTGACCCGCGCCGCCGGGGTGCAGCTGAAGGAACGCCGGCCGCTGGTGCTGCTGGCGCGCGAGGCGCCGCTGACCCTGGCGCATCTGGAAAACATGCAGGCCGCGACCCGGATGGGCGCGGTGATCCTGCCGCCGGTGCCGGCCTTCTACCTGCGCCCGCAAAGCCTGGCCGAAGTCACCGCCCAGATCGCCGCCCGCGCGGTCGATCTGCTGCGCCTCGGCCCGCCCCTGGCCCAAGCCTGGGCCCCCTCTCGACCCGCCCCCCATGGAGGAGACCATCATGACTGACATCACCCTTGCCCCAGATACCCCCGTCGGCGACATCGCCGCCCGGCTGCCCGGCGCCGCCGAGGTGTTCCGCCGCGCCGGCATCAGCTTTTGCTGCGGTGCCAGTGCCGGCCTGGCCGAAGCCGCCGAAAAGGCCGGTGTCGCCCTGCCGGCGCTGACCGCCGAATTGCAGGCGCTGATCGACAATGCCGGCCGCGACGCCCCGACCGAGACCTCGGCGCTGATCGACCATATCCTGAGCCGCTATCACGACACCCACCGCGAGGAGCTGGGCTGGCTGATCGGCCTGGCCGACCGGGTCGAGATGGTGCATGGCGACCATGACGAGGCGCCCCTGGGCCTGACCGAGGCGCTGATCGCGCTGCGCGACGACCTGGAATCGCACATGGCCAAGGAGGAAACCGTGCTGTTCCCCGCCATCCTGCAAGGCGGCGGCGCCATGCTGGCCGGGCCGATTCGCATCATGCGGGCCGAGCATGAGGATACTGCCGAGCTGCTGCGCCGGATCGAGCATGTGACCCATGGCCTGACCCTGCCGGCCGGCGCCTGCGGTTCGTGGACGGCGCTTTACACCGGCTTGCGCAAGCTGTGCGACGACGTGGTCGCCCATATCCATCTGGAAGAGGAAGTCCTGTTCCCGCGCGTCCTTGCGTCGTGACCGGGCGCGGGGCTTTCGGCTGGCCGGATGCCCCGCCTGCGTGTTCAGCGCGCCCCGGCGTTGCGGGCCGGGACGTCGAAGCGCGCGCGTTTCAGGATCGTGCCCTCGGCGTCGACGGTCAGGCGCAGCGCCTGGTTCCGGAAGAAAAAGGTCAGGCGATGGCGCCCGGCATCCTCGCCCTCGCCGGTCTCGCAGCGGGTGGTGATGCGATTGGCGCGCATCAGTTCGGGCACCTGGCCCGGCTCGACGCCGAAGGCCGCGGCCAGTTCCTGCGCCTCGACGATAAAACCCTGTTCGGTCAAGTCGATCCTGGTCATGCCATTGCCCTCCGGGGTGTCGTCCTGTCCGGCATATGGGGATGCGCCGGGCGTTTGGCCATGGCGAGGGTCGGATAAGACACGACTTTCATCAAGAAAGGCGCGGGCGAGTGTCTCGCGCCGCGCCTGTTTCCCCCCTTGGGCGGTGGTCGCCGGCCCCGGTCAGTTGACCTGGGCCAGTTCGGCATCCATGCGCTCGCGCGCCTTCTTGGGCATCTTGGCGGTCTTGGCGGCGTCGAGGTTATCGGGCGCCTCGCCCACCTGCACCAGCCCGACCATGCCCATGCCGAAATGCGGCGTGCATTTCACGCCATAGAGCCCCGGTTCGGTCACGGTCAGCGTATAGGATTCGTTGATCTTGCTTTTGAAGGTTTCCACGCCTTCGGGCAGGATTTCCTTGATCGCTTCGACGTTGTGGCTCTTGTCGGTGGGGACGAAGTTGATGACGTCGCCGGGCTCGGCGCGGACAAAGGCCGGCTCGAACACCATGGCGCCCGATTCGCCCTTGTTGAGCATATGCACCTCGTGGGTCGCAGCGAACGCGGGGGCGGCAAGGGCCAGCAGCGCGGCGGCAGCAGCGGCGAGGGAGTTGTGGAACATCGTGTTCTCCTTGGTGGTCCGGGCGGCAAACCCGCCCGTCGTGTCTTGTTCTAGGGCCGTTGCGCGACGCATGGCTTGAGATAAGTCAAAAGCAGAGGGAAAAACTCGGATTCCGTCATGACAGAATGTCGCAGGGCGGCGTCCCTGTCCGCGACCTGCCCCCTGTGACCTCGCGTCATTGTATTTGGCTTGACCTAGATCAACGCTTGCGGCCGGGCAAAGGCATAGACCGGCAACATGTGCCGCCGCGCGAACCATAAACGGGCCCAGCGCCTTTTCGCCTTTGCCGCGATTCTCCTTCTTCTCGTTGCGGGATGGGCGGGGACGGGTGCGGCGATGCCCGCCCACCTGGCCGCGGCGGCGTCGGGCCCCTTGCAAGAGGTCGTCATCTGCGCCGAGGGCCATGCCCGCACCGTCTGGCTGGACGCCCAAGGCAACGAACATCCCGCGCCGCAGGAATGCCGCGACTGCCCGGTCTGCCACCCGCCGCTGCTGGCCTCGGGGGTCGACCCCGTCCTGCCGGCCCGGCCGATGCCCTGGGTGCGCCCGGCCGTGACGCCGGGCGCGGCGCAGGTGCGCGGTGCGGTCCGTCCGGTGCTGGTGCTGACGCGCGGCCCCCCGTCTTTCCCCTCTGCCTGGACCCATGCGGTCCCGTCGCCTGCGGGCGACAGCCTCTGGTCTGATGCGGGCGATCCGCGCCAGCCGATGCGCCGGGTCCAGGCAATTGCCATGGATGCCCGAGCATGAAGATCCTCCGCCTTGTCCTGACGATCGCATCGCTGTTGCTGCCGGCCCTGCCGGCCGCCGCCGAAAGCGTGCTGGCGCAGCTGCTGCCGGAGCAGAACGCGGGCGAGCTGGTGCCCGGCGCCGACGGTTTCGGACCGATCCGCGCCGATCTGGCCGTGGCGCCGGTGCTGAAGGGGGGCGAGACCGTCGCCCATGCCTTCGTCACCTCGGATTTCGTCGGCACCACCGGCTATTCCGGCAAGCCCATCCATACGCTCGTCGCGCTGGACAAGGACGCGAAGGTGGCCGGCGTCCGGCTGGTCAAGCATTCCGAACCCATCGTGCTGATCGGCATCCCCGAGGCCAAGGTCAAGGCGCTGGTCGAGGGCTACCGGGGCCTTGACCTCGTGGCCGAGGCGCAATCGGGCGGCACGGCGCATGAGGTCGAGATCATCTCGGGCGCCACGGTCACGGTGATGGTGATCGACGATTCCATCGTGCGCTCGGGGCTGAAGGTCGCGCGCGCGCTCGGCCTTGGCGGGCTGGCCGCCGAAACCGTGGCCGCCGGCCCGAAGTTCGAGATCGACCCCGACGCGGCCCCCTCGGCCGACTGGCACGAGATGGAGGGCGACGGCACCCTGCGCCGGCTGTCGCTGGACGTGGGCCAGGTGAACGCGGCCTTTGCCGCCAATCCCGACCGCCGCGCCGCCGAGCGCGCGCTGTCCGAGGCGCCGGACACCACCTTCATCGAGATGCAGGCCGGGCTGGTCTCGGTCCCGGCCATCGGCAAGGCGCTGCTGGGCGATGCGCAGGCCGCGAACCTGCAGGCCTGGCTGGCGCCGGGCGACCAGGCCATCGCGGTGATGGGCCGCGGGCTCTACAGCTTCAAGGGCTCGGGCTATGTCCGCGGCGGCATCTTCGACCGCATCGTGCTGATCCAGGACGACGTCTCGGTGCGCTTCCGCGACCGCGACCATCGCCGGCTGAACGCCGTCGCTGCCGATGGCGCGCCGGATTTCACCGAGATGGACCTGTTCAAGATCCCCGCGGCTTCGGGCTTCGACCCGACCAAGCCCTTCCGCATCCAGCTGCTGGTGCATCGCGAGGTCGGGCCGATCGAGAAGGTCTTCCACACCTTCGACCTGGGCTATCAGCTGCCGCAGAAATACCTGCGCAGCGTTGCCGCCCCCGCACCCGCGCCCGAGGCGGCGGCACCCGTGGCCCAGTCCGACGAAAGCCAGGCCCAGGCGCAGCTGTGGAAGCGGATCTGGCTGGATTCCAAGCCCAAGATCGCCGGGCTTGCCGCCATGCTGCTGGTGCTGACGGGGGCATTCTTCTTCCAGAGCTTCGCGACCCGGAACGAGCGCGCCTTCTACATCTTCCGCATGGGCTTTCTGACCGTGACGCTGATCTTCCTGGGCTGGTATGCCAATGCGCAGCTTTCGGTCGTGAACCTGATGGCGCTGTTCGGCAGCCTGGTGAACGGCTTCAGCTGGCAGGCCTTCCTGCTGGACCCGCTGACCTTCATCCTGTGGTTCGCGGTCGCCGCCGCGCTGCTGTTCTGGGGCCGGGGCGCCTATTGCGGCTGGCTTTGCCCCTTCGGCGCGCTGCAAGAGCTGACCAACCAGATCGCGCGCAAGCTGCGCATCCCGCAATGGACGCTGCCCTGGGGCCTGCACGAGCGGCTGTGGCCGGTCAAATACATGATCTTCCTGGGCCTTTTCGGCGTCTCGCTGATGAGCGTCGAGCAGGCCGAGCATCTGGCCGAGGTCGAGCCCTTCAAGACCGCGATCATCCTGAAATTCATCCGCGCCTGGCCCTTCGTGGCCTATGCCGCGGCGCTGCTGATCGCCGGGCTCTTCGTCGAGCGCTTCTATTGCCGCTACCTGTGCCCGCTTGGCGCGGCGCTGGCGATCCCGGCGCGGATGCGCATGTTCGACTGGCTCAAGCGCTATCACGAATGCGGCAATCCCTGCCAGATCTGCGCCCAGCAATGCCCGGTGCAGTCGATCCACCCGACGGGCGAGATCAATCCCAACGAATGCATCAACTGCATGCATTGCCAGGTGCTTTACCAGTCCAAGACCACCTGCCCGGTGGTGATCCGCAAGTTGAAACGGCGCGAGGCCGTGGCCGCCGGCAGCACGCCCAAGCTGGGCCAGCCCCCGGCCGGCCATCCCAACGCCACCCGCAAGATCGAAGCTTGAACACACGAAAAGGAGTTCGACCATGGAAACCAAACAGCAAAACGGCCTGAGCCGCCGCGCGCTTCTGGGCGCGACCGCCGGCGGTGCGGCCATGGCCGGCGCGTTCGGGGGGCGCCTGGCGCTGGGACCGGCCGTGATCGGTGCGGGCGCCGCGGGCGTCGCCACCGCCGCCGGCAGCGGCGCGGCGCTGGCCGCCAGCGGCGACGGCGCGGTCGCGCCGGGCCAGCTGGACGACTATTACGGCTTCTGGTCCTCGGGCCAGACCGGCGAGCTGCGCATCCTGGGCGTTCCCTCGATGCGCGAGCTGATGCGGGTGCCGGTCTTCAACCGCTGCTCGGCCACCGGCTGGGGCATCACCAACGAGTCGATCCTCATCCACGAACGCACCATGAGCGAGCGGACGAGGAAGCACCTTGCCGCCAACGGCAAGCGCATCCACGACAACGGCGACCTGCACCACGTCCACATGTCCTTTACCGAGGGCAAGTATGACGGCCGCTTCCTGTTCATGAACGACAAGGCCAATACCCGCGTGGCGCGGGTGCGCTGCGACGTGATGAAATGCGACGCCATCCTGGAGGTGCCGAACGCCAAGGCCATCCACGGCCTGCGCCCGCAGAAATGGCCGCGCAGCAACTATGTGTTCTGCAACGGCGAGGACGAGGCGCCGCTGATCAACGACGGCACCACGATGGACGACATCTCGACCTATGTGAACGTCTTCACCGCCGTCGATGCCGACAAGTGGGAAGTCGCCTGGCAGGTGCTGGTCTCGGGCAACCTCGACAACTGCGATGCCGATTACGAGGGCAAATGGGCCTTCTCGACCTCGTATAACTCGGAGATGGGCATGACCCTGCCCGAGATGACCGAAGCCGAGATGGACCATGTCGTGGTCTTCAACATCGCCGAGATCGAAAAGGCCATCGAGGCCGGCAATTTTGAAGAGATCAACGGCTGCAAGGTGCTGGACGGCCGGAAAGAGGCGAACAGCCAGTTCACCCGCTACATCCCGATCGCCAACAACCCGCATGGCTGCAACATGGCCCCGGACAAGAAGCACCTGGTCGTCGCGGGCAAGCTGTCGCCCACGGTGACGGTGCTGGACGTGACCAGGTTCGACGCGGTGTTCAACGAGAATGCCGATCCGCGCAGCGCCGTGGTGGCCGAGCCGGAACTGGGCCTGGGCCCGCTGCACACCGCCTTCGACGGGCGCGGCAACGCCTATACCTCGCTGTTTCTCGACAGCCAGGTGGTCAAGTGGAACATCGAGGAGGCGATCCGCGCCTATGCCGGCGAGCAGGTCGATCCGATCAAGGACAAGATCGACGTGCATTACCAGCCCGGCCACCTCAAGACGGTGATGGGCGAGACGCTGGACGCCAGCAACGACTGGATGGTCTGCCTGTCCAAGTTCTCGAAGGACCGCTTCCTGAACGTCGGGCCGCTGAAGCCGGAAAACGACCAGCTGATCGACATCTCGGGCGACAAGATGGTGCTGGTCCATGACGGCCCGACCTTTGCCGAGCCGCATGACGCCATCGCCGTGCATCCCTCGATCATGTCGAGCGTCATCAAGTCGGTCTGGGACCGCAACGATCCCATGTGGGCCGAAACCCGCAAGCAGGCCGAGGCCGACGGCGTCAACATCGACGAATGGACCGACCAGATCATCCGCGACGGCAACAAGGTGCGGGTCTACATGTCCAGCGTCGCGCCCAGCTTCTCGGTCGAAAGCTTCACCGTGACCGAGGGCGACGAGGTCACGGTCATCGTCACCAACCTTGACGAGATCGACGACCTGACCCACGGTTTCACCATGGGCAACCACGGTGTCGCCATGGAGATCTCGCCCCAGCAGACCTCGTCGGTGACTTTCGTCGCCGCCAATCCGGGGGTGTACTGGTATTATTGCCAGTGGTTCTGCCATGCGCTGCACATGGAAATGCGCGGCCGCATGATGGTCGAGCCGAAGGCGGCCTGATCCCATGCGCAGCCTGCTGACCCTTGCCCTTGCCCTGCTGCTTGCCTGGCCCGCGCTCGCGGCCGAGCATGTCGTGGCGCCGGGCCAGGGCAGCCTTGCCCAAGCCATCGCCGGGGCCGCCCCCGGCGATGTGCTGCGACTGCAGGACGGGGTCCATGCCGGCCCCGTCGCCATCGACCGTCCCTTGACCGTCACCGGCAGCCGTGCCGCGGTGGTGGACGGGCAGGGACGGGGCACGGTCGTCACCATCGCCGCGCCCGACGTCACCTTGCAGGGCTTTTCCGTCACGGGCTCGGGCATGGCGAACAAGGATCTGGACGCCGGGGTCAAGATCCTCAAGGGCGCCGACCGGGCGCAGGTGCGGCAGTTGCGGCTGACCGGGAACATGCACGGCATCGACGTGCATGGCGGCCGCGACGCCCAGGTCGTCGGCAACGAGATCATCGGCACCCGCGACCCGCGCATGAACGAGCGCGGCAACGGCATCTATGTCTGGAACAGCCCCGGCACGCTGGTGCAGGGCAATTCCGTCCGCTACGGCCGCGACGGCATCTTTTCGAACGCCAGCGGCGACAGCGCCTATCGCGACAACCTGTTTCGCGACCTGCGCTTTGCCGTGCATTTCATGTATACCCGCAACACCGAGGTGTCGGGCAATGTCAGCATCGGCAACCACCTGGGCTTCGCCATCATGTTCTCGGACCGGGCGGTGATCCGCGACAACCGCAGCCTGGGCGACCGCGAGCATGGGCTGATGCTGAACTATGCCAACAATGCCGACGTGACCGGCAACCTGATCCGCGGCGGCACCAAGAAATGCCTGTTCATCTATAACGCCCACAAGAACCTGATCTGGGACAACCGCTTCCAGGATTGCGGCATCGGCATCCACTTCACCGCCGGGTCCGAGCGCAACGTGCTGACCGCAAACGCCTTTGTCGGCAATCGCGAGCAGGTGAAATACGTGGGCACCCGCCATATCGAATGGAGCCACGAGGGGCGCGGCAATTTCTGGTCCGACCATCCGGGCTTCGACCTGAACGGCGACGGCATCGCCGACGGCGTCTATCGCCCCAACGACCTGATGGACCATATCCTGTGGTCGCAGCCCGCCGCCGCGCTTCTGACCGGCGCCCCCGCCGTGCAGCTGATCCGCTGGAGCCAGCAGAGCTTTCCCGCCACCCTGCCGGGCGGCGTGCAGGACAGCGCGCCCCTGATGCGACCCCTGACCATCCCCGTCCCGCCCGAGATCGCGGCCTACGAGGCCGAGGTCGCGGGGCGTTGGGCAAAAGGAACCTACGATGACATCGACCCTGACGATCTCACGTCTCACTAAGCGCTTCCAGACCGTCGAGGCGCTGGCCGAGGTCTCGCTGGACCTGGGGCCGGGGATGCGCGTCGCGCTTTTGGGCCATAACGGCGCGGGCAAGTCCACGATGATGAAGATCATCCTGGGCCTGATCCCCTTTGACGCGGGCGAGGTCCGGGTCTGCGGCGCCGCGCCCGGCTCGGCCCAGGCGCGGATGCAGGTGGCCTATCTGCCGGAAAACGCCGCCTTCCACCCGGCCCTGACCGGAGAGGAGCAGATCCGCCACTACCTTTCCCTGCGCGGCGAAAGCCCGCGCCGGGCCATGGAACTGCTGGAGCGGGTGGGGCTGGCCAAGGCCGCGCGCCGCCGCATCGGCACCTATTCCAAGGGCATGCGCCAGCGCGTCGGCCTGGCCCAGACGCTGATCGGGCGGCCGCGGCTTCTGGTTCTGGACGAGCCGACCTCGGGGCTCGACCCGGTGTCGCGGCGCGACTTCTATGCGCTGCTCGACGGGCTGGCGGCCGAGGGGGCGGCGATCCTCTTGTCCTCGCATGTGCTGACCGAGGTCGAGGCCCGCACCGACCGCATCCTGATCCTGTCGCAGGGCCGGCTGGTGGCCGAGGGCACGCTGGCCGAGTTGCGCCGCCGCGCCGCCCTGCCGGTGGGGCTGACCGTGGTCCCCGCGCCCGGCGCGGCCGAGGCGCTGGCCGCCGCGTTGCCGCAGGCGCGGCTGGCGGGCGACGGCACGCTGCACCTGGCCTGCGCGCAGGACGAAAAGCTGGGCCTGCTGGCGCGCATCGCCGGGCTTGGCGGCCAGGTCGCGGACCTGGACGTGATCCCGCCCAGCCTCGAGGACATCTACAGCCATTTCAGCCGGAGGGACGGGCAATGATCCGCCGCATCCTTTCCACCGCGGCGCTGGAGTTCCGCATCGCGCTGCGCAACCGCTGGGTCGCCATCGCCACCGCGCTGATGGTGGTCTTTGCGCTGGTGCTGGCGGCGGCGGGTGCCGCGCCCACCGGCGACATCGGCGCCGACCGGCTGTCGGTCGTCGTCGCCTCGCTGACCTCGCTTGCCGTCTACCTGGTGCCGCTGCTGGCGCTGCTGATGAGCTTCGATGCCGTCGCCGGCGAGGTCGAGCGCGGCACCTTGCCCTTGCTGCTGACCTATCCCGTGGCGCGGGCCGAGGTGCTGGCCGGCAAGCTGGTCGCGCATATGGCGATTCTGGCGCTGGCGGTGGGCGCGGGCTACGGCGCGGCGGCCCTGGCGGCGGTCTGGAGCGATCCGGCCTCGACCGCGGGGCTTCCGGCGCTGTGGCGGCTGATGTGGAGCTCGACCCTGCTGGGCGCGACCTTCCTGGGCGCCGGCTATGCGCTGTCCAGCATCGCGCGCCGGCCCTCGGGCGCGGCCGGGCTGGCGGTCGGGCTGTGGCTGGGGCTGGTGGTGCTTTACGACCTGGCCCTGCTGGCGCTGATCGTCGCCGATGGCGGCGGCGGCTTCACCACCGAGGTGCTGCCGGTCGCGCTGCTTGCCAACCCGGCCGACGCCTTCCGCCTGTTCAACCTCTCGGCCGCCCAGGCCACCGCCGCCGCTGCCGGCGTCGGCGGGGCCGCCGCGACCATCCCGCTTTGGCAATCGGCGCTGTCGGTCCTGGCCTGGCCGCTGGCCGCGCTTGGCCTTGCCATTGCCGCATTCCGAAAGGTCACGCCATGAGACATGCGCTGCTGCTGGTGCTGCTGCTGGGCCTTGCCGCCTGCCGCGAGGAGGTCGCACAGGACACCACGCCGGTCGAGATGAACGCCCAGACGCTGGGCCATTTCTGCCAGATGAACCTGCTGGAGCATCCCGGCCCCAAGGCGCAGGTGCATCTGGAGGGGATGCCGGGCACGCCGCTGTTCTTCAGCCAGGTCCGCGACGCCATCGCCTATGCCAGGATGCCCGAGCAAAGCCACCCGATCCTGGCCATCCAGGTGAACGACATGGGTGCGCCCGGCGCGACCTGGGAAGAGCCGGGGCAGGGCAACTGGATCGAGGCGAAGGACGCCTTCTTCGTCATGGGCTCGGTCCAGGTCGGCGGCATGGGCGCGCCCGAGGCGGTGCCCTTTTCCAGCCGCGAGGCCGCCGATGCCTTCGTCGCCGCGCAGGGCGGGCAGGTGATGCGGCTGGACGCGATCCCCGACGAGATGGTGCTGGCGCCCGAGGAGACCGTGCCCGACGCCAGCACGGAAGCCGATTTCATCAACCGCCTGCGCGCGCTGAGCCAACCCAAGGAGCCCGCGACATGAGCCTGTCCCGCCGTCGCTTTCTGACCATCACCGCCGCCGTGGCGCTTGCGCCCGCGGCCCTGCGTGCCCAGCCCGGCCGGCATTGGGTCGGGCAGGCGCTTGGCGCCCGCGCCTCGATCCGCATCGACCACCCCGAGGCCGAGGCGATCACCGCCCGCTGCCTGGCCGAGATCGACCGGCTGGAAGGCATCCTCAGCCTCTATCGTCCCGACAGCGCCCTGTCGCGGCTGAACCGGGACGCGGCGCTGGAGGCGCCGCCCTTCGAGCTGCTGGAATGCCTGTCGCTGGCCGGCACGGTGCATCGCGCCAGCGGCGGGCTGTTCGACCCTACCGTGCAGCCGCTCTGGTCGCTCTGGGCCGAGGCCGCCTTGGCCGGCCGCCGCCCCACCGCGGACGAGCGTCGCGCGGCGCTGGCGCGCACCGGCTGGGAGCGGGTGCGGCTGGACGCGGCGCGCATCACGCTGGAGCCGGGGATGGCGCTGACGCTGAACGGCATCGGCCAGGGCTATGTCGCCGACCGCGTCGCCGCGCTTCTCGAGGCCGAGGGGCTGGGCGACATCCTGATCGACACCGGCGAATTGCGCGCCCTGGGCAGCCGGCCCGACGGCACCGACTGGCCGGTGCGGCTGGCCGAGGGCGGCGCGGTGGGCCTGCGCGGCCGGGCGCTGGCGACATCGGCGCCGCTGGGCACCAGCTTCGACCAGGCGGGGCGCGACGGCCATATCCTCGACCCGCGCAGCGGCGCGCCGGCGCGTCCGGCCTGGCGCGCGATCAGCATCTCGGCCCCCGGCGCGGGCTTGGCCGATGCGCTGTCCACCGCCGCCTGCCTGGCCGGCGACCGGCAGGAGATCCTGGCGCTGCTGGCCCGTTTCGACGGCGCCCGGCTTGAAGCGGCGCCGCGCGGGGCATAGCGTTCCGCCATCGGACCCGGTGGCCGCCGCGCCAGGGCCGCGCGGCGGGTTTTGCATGTCCGGCGGCGGCCGCGACGCGGCGTCATCCTGACGGGGTTGTGAAAAATTTACAAAAACCCGCAGGCGCGCGTCAATTTATTTACAAAATTCTCTTTTTAAAAAAATGGTTTACTGGAAAAGAAAACTCATATTAACATGAGCGCAACCGGTGTTCCGGCGCCCGTTTGCGGCACCTTGAGGAGGGTGCGGGCGTCCCGGATCTACCCTGTCGCGAGTAGAGGAGGCGCGTCATGTCCGTTGAAAATGTTGCGAAACATCCCATTCCGCCCGGCTTCGAGGATGCCCTGGTCCAGCCGGCCGATTACGCCCGCATGTATGCCGAATCGATCTCGGACCCCGACGGGTTCTGGGGCCGCGAGGGCAAGCGGCTGGATTGG